>NZ_KQ058832.1 GCF_000982955.1 Micromonospora sp. HK10
CCGGGGCCGGGCGGCTGGCCCACACCGGCAGCGGGCGGCTGGCCCACACCGGGGCCGGGCGGTCCGGGTGCTCCGGCCGGCCCGCCGCCGGCCTCCGGTGGCGGCCCGCCCGTGCCGGTCTGGACCGGCGGCGCGCCCGGTTCGGGCTGGCCCCCGGCCGGCTACCCGCCGCCGTACGCGCCCCCCACGCCGGCGCCGGGCCGCTCCGCCGGCGGGTGGGTGGTGGCCGTCGTGGTGACCGTGGTCGTCGCCGTGGTGCTCGCCTTCTGCGGCTGCATCGGGCTGGGCGTGCTCGGCAGCGTCCTGGACGACCCGGGCGCCTCCGGCGAGCCGTACCACCCGCAGTTCGACGAGCCCGACGCCGTCCCGACCGACGACCCGGCCGAGGAGGCGGGACCGGCCCCGGCCACCACCCCCTCCGGCGGGCCCGGCCGGTTCACGGTGCGGTACGAGGTCACCGGCACGGGCCCGGCGAACGTCCAGTTCTACGACGCCGATGGCGTCTTCCGCACCGCCAACCGGGTGGCGCCGCCCTGGCGGCTGGCGTTCACCGCCAACGACCGGAAGCAGGTGCAGATCGTCGCCCTGGCCGCCGACCAGCGCAACGACGGGGTGACCTGCCGGATCACCATCAACGGCACGGTCGTCTCCCGGGATTCGAGTGCGACGGGCGGGATGGCGAGCTGCTTCGGCTCGTGACGACCGGGCGGTCGTGCGGCATCCGCGCCGGCCCGTAGGCTGGCCGGCGTGAGCACGACCGATCCGCTGGTGGCCCGGATGCGGCCGTTCGGCACCACCATCTTCGCCGAGATGTCCGCGCTGGCCGTCCGCACCGGCGCGGTCAACCTCGGGCAGGGTTTCCCGGACACCGACGGCCCGCCGGAGATGCTCGCGGCCGCCGCCGAGGCGCTGCGCTCCGGCCACAACCAGTACCCGCCGGGCCCGGGGATCTCGGCCCTGCGCGCGGCCGTCGCGGCCCACCAGCAGCGGTTCTGGGGGCTGGCGTACGACCCGGACGGCGAGATCGTGGTGACGGCGGGCGCCACCGAGGCGATCGCCGCGACCATCCTCGCCCTCTGCGAGCCCGGCGACGAGGTCGTCTGCTTCGAGCCCTACTACGACTCGTACGCGGCCTCGATCGCCCTGGCCGGCGCGGTCCGGCGGCCGGTCACGCTGCGCCCCGGCGCCGACGGCCGGTACGCCTTCGACCCGGCCGAGCTGCGCGCCGCGTTCGGGCCGCGGACCCGGCTGGTGCTGCTCAACTCGCCGCACAACCCGACCGGCAAGGTGTTCACCCCGGACGAATTGGCGCTGGTCGCCGAGCTGTGCCAGGAGCACGACACGTACGCGGTCACCGACGAGGTGTACGAGCACCTGGTCTTCACCGACGCCGCCGCGCCGCACGTGCCGCTGGCCACGCTGCCCGGCATGCGCGAGCGGACGCTGCGGATCTCCTCGGCCGGCAAGACGTTCTCCTGCACCGGCTGGAAGGTCGGCTGGGTGAGCGGCCCCGCGCCGCTGGTCGGCGCGGTGCTGCGAGTGAAGCAGTTCCTCACCTTCGTCAACGCCGGGCCGCTGCAACCCGCCGTCGCGGTGGCACTCGCCCTGCCGGACGCCTACTTCACCGACTTCCGGGACGGCCTGCAACGCCGCCGCGACCGGCTCGTCGCCGGCCTGGTGGACGCCGGGTTCGACGTGCTCGCCCCGGAGGGCACCTACTTCGTCACCGCCGACGTGACCCGGCTCGGCGGGCGGGACGGGGTGGAGTTCTGCCGGTCGCTGCCGGAGCGGTGCGGGGTGGTGGCCGTGCCGACCCAGGTCTTCTACGACGACGCGGAGGCGGGGCGGCGGCTGATCCGGTTCGCCTTCTGCAAGCGTCCCGAGGTGCTCACCGAGGCCGTCGCCCGGCTGCGCGAGCTGAAGGAGGGCCGGTGACCGACGGGTACGCCGACCGGCTGCGCCGGATCAGCGCGCAGCGCGGCTGCGACACGATGCTCTCCGGCACCCGGCCGGCCTCGGTGCCGGAGCAGCTGGCGGTGCTCGGCGCCGTGGCCGGCGACGACGCGCTGCCGGACAGCTACGGCGAGGGTGGGGCGGTCGAGGAGCTGGAGGGCCGGGTCGCCGAGCTGCTCGGCGCCGAGGCGGCAGTCTTCTTTCCCACCGGGACGATGGCCCAGCAGGTGGCGATGCGCTTCGGCGCCGAGCTGACCGGCCGGGACACCGTCGGCCTGCACCCGCTCAGCCACCCGCTGCTGCACGAGCGGGACGCGTACGCGGTGCTCGGCGGCCTGCGGGCGGTGCGGACCACCGTGGCGCCCCGCAACCCGACGGCCGAGGAGGTGGCCGCGCTCGACGAGCCGATCGGCACGCTGCTGCTGGAGCTTCCGCTGCGCGACGCCGGGTTCGTGCTGCCGACCTGGGACGAGCTGGTGGCGGTGGTCGGCGCGGCCCGGCAGCACGGGGCCCGGGTGCACCTCGACGGGGCCCGGCTCTGGGAGTCCACCGTCCACCTCGGACGTTCGACGGCCGAGATCGCGGCCCTGGCCGACAGCACGTACGTCTCGTTCTACAAGTCCCTGGGCGGCCACTCGGGCGCGGCCCTGGCCGGCGACGCCGGGCTGGCCCGGTACGCCCGCGCCTGGCGGCACCGGTACGGCGGGAACCTGTTCCAGCAGTGGCCGGCCGCGCTGGCCGCGCTCGGCGGGCTGGCGCGCGAACTGCCCCGGCTGCCCGGGTACGTGGCCCACGCGAGGGTGGTCGCCGGCGCGCTGGCCGCGTTGCCCGGCGCGCGGGTCCATCCGGCTCCCCCGCACACCCATCAGTTCCGGCTCTGGCTGCCGCATCCGGCGGAGGCACTCAACGCGGCCAACCTCGCCCTCGCCGAGGAGGAGCGGGCCTGGTTCGTCGCCGGCTGGCGGGACACCGAGGTGCCCGGCCTGGCGCTGGCCGAGGTGACCGTCGCCGGCCCGGCCCTGGACTTGGGCCCCGACCAGGTCCTCGACCTGGCCGACCGGTTCCTCCGCCGGCTTCCGCCCACCTGACGCACACCCACGCCGGTCCGCCGGTCCGGCCGTCGAGACCCCGGCGGGCCCGCCCGCCGGACCCGCTCAGGGAGACCCGCCGGACCGGCCCTGCGGAGGCCCGGCAGCGGCCCGGGAGCGGCCCGGCAAGCCCGGCGAACCTGGCCCGGCGGACCCGACCCGACGGCCCCGGGGACCCGGCGGGCCGCGTCCGCGGTCAGCCGGCGGCCTGGGCGGGACCGCTCGCCGGGCGCGGCGCGCTGGCCACGGACGGGTTGCCGGTGAGCGTGGCGAGCAGCGCGCCGCCGTCGGCCAGCAGCACCGCCTCGGCGTCGTCGACGAAGGCGAGGTCCGCCTCGACGTGCCGGCTCGCCGCCGCGAGCAGCAGCCCGACCACCGGATCGTCGGTCCGGCGGCGCAGGCCGTCGAGGTTGCGCAGCTCGCGCATCAGGTGGCCGCGCTGGTTGGTGAGGACGGTGCGTACGGTCGCCGCCGCGCCGGACCGGGCGGCGGCGGTGAGCTTCAGGAAGAAGTCGTCCCGGAAGCCGCCGCTGCGCGGGCTCGGTTCGGCGAGCCAGCGGTCCAGCTCGGCCCGGCCGGCCTCGGTGATCTCGTAGACCACCCGGTCCGGCTTCACCGGTTGGGCGTGCCGCTCGGCCACCACCAGCTCGTCCCGGGAGAGCCGGTCGAGGATCTGGTAGAGGTGCCCGATGTTGAGTGGGCCCCACTGCGGGCCGACCGCCGCCTCGAAGGCGCTCTTCAGCTCGTAGCCGTAGCTGGGGCCGCGGGCGAGCAGAGCCAGGACCGCGTGTTGGATCGCCACCGTCTCCTCCGATCCGCTTCCGGACAGCCGTCCGGGTGGAGCCTTGCATTGTGACAATGTATCGCGCACAGTGTGGGCAGCACACGGGGAGGCGCGACATGTTCCATCTGGTCTGGGGGCAACTGCGCGGCCGTGCCGGACGGTCGGTGGCGCTGCTGGTCGGCGTACTGGTGGCGACCACCGGCTTCGTCGTGCTGACCGGCGCCACCACCACGTCCCGGCTGGCCGTCACGGGCATCGTCGAGCGGAACACCGCGGCGGCCTACCAGATCCTGGTCCGGCCCAAGGGGGCGCGCACCCCGCTCGAGGTCGACCGGCGGCTGGTCCGCCCCAACTACCTCTCCGGCCTCTTCGGCGGCATCACCACGGCACAGTACGAGCAGGTCAAGGCGGTGGGCGGCGTCGAGGTGGCCGCGCCCATCGCGATGCTGGGCCACTCCACCGCGCCGGTGCCCCTGTCGTTCGACCTCACCGACGCCGTGGACCGGGGCCTGGACCGCCAGGTGATCCGCGTCGAACCCACCTTCGTGGCCGAACGCGGCCTCTCCACCGCGCCGGCCAAGCCGCGCTACGTGTACGTGACGAAGCACCGCCTCATCTACCCCCGCTTCGACGGCAACCTCAACGAGCCGGCGACGCCGTACACCGACGGCCGGTCGTACCCGTGGGACGACCTGTGCGGGGCCGCCCCGCGGGAGGTGCTGCCGGGCGGGCAGAGCCGCCCGATCTGCGATCCGATGTTCGGCGGGCTCCAGGCCAGCCCGGCCACCCTCTCCGAGCGGCAGGTGTGGGGCGTGACCGCGGCGCGGCTGCTGCCCGACGGCCGGTTCGAGACGGCCGACGGCCTGCTCGAGGCGGACAACGCGCCTACCACCACCGACCGCCTGCTGCTCACCTACCAGCTGACCGTGCCGTTGCTGGTCGCCGCCGTCGATCCCGTCGCCGAGAACCAGCTCGTGGGCCTGGACGCCGCCGTGACCAGCGGGCGACCGCTCCGGGCCGACGACCCGGTCACCGAGAGCCGCGGCGGCACCCTGCTCACCCGTACCGCGCCGGCGCTGATCACCAGCCGTCCCTTCTTCGACAGCGCGGTCCGCGCCCGGTACACCCGGCTGACCACGGTCCAGCCGACCACCGTGCCGCCCATCGACCTCGAACAGACCCTGGGCCGGGCCACCGGGACGCCGGCCGGCACCGGCACCGTCGACGCCGCCGCCGCCTACCGCGCCCAGCTCGCGCAAGGGCTCGCCACGGACGGCTGCTGCCGGGGCCAGCTCCAGCGGATCATCCAGGCGGGGCCGACGACCTACCGCGAGCTGCCGGACGGCACCCTGCGCGCCGACCCGGTCCCGCCCGCCGACCCGGCGGTGTACGGCACCCAGTTCACCTTCAACTTCCTGCCCCGCCCCTGGCTGGCCGAGGACACCGGCTTCCGGCCGGTCCGGGCCCTCGCCGGGAAGGAGGGCGGCGCGACCACCCGGTACCACCAGTGGCAGGCCGTCGGCGGGTTCGACCCGGAGAAGCTGGCCGGCTTCAGCGACCTGGGCACGGTCCCGCTGGAGACGTACGGGGCGCCGCGCGCCGAGGGCGCGGACGAAGGCAGCCGCGCGGCGCTCGGCGGCCAGCCCTTGGAGCCGAGCGGCAACCCGGCCGGCTACCTCTCCGTGCCGCCACTGGTGCTCGTCAACCTCGCCGGCGTGCCGAAGCTGCTGGAGGACGGCAACAGCCCGCAACGCGCCGCGCCGATCAGCGCGATCCGGGTGCGGGTCGCCGACGTGGACGGTTACAGCGAGCGGGCCGCGGAACGGGTGCGCCTGATCGCCGAGCAGATCAACCGGGCCACCGGCCTGGACGTCGACATCACGCTGGGCTCCTCGGCCGCCCCGCAGACCGTGGCGCTGCCGGCCGGCGCGTTCGGCCGCCCCGACCTGCGGCTGACCGAGAACTGGTCGGCGCTCGGCGTCGCCTCCACCATCGTGCGGGCGGTGGACCGCAAGAGCGCCGTGCTGTTCCTGCTGGTGCTGGTGGTCTGTGTGCTCTTCCTCGGCAACGCCGTCTCCGCCGCCGTCCGGGACCGCCGCGCCGAACTGGCGGTGCTGGCCTGCCTCGGCTGGCCGGCCCGCCGGATCGGCGCGCTCGTTCTCGGCGAGGTGGCCCTGCTCGGCCTCGCCGCCGGGCTGCTGTCGCTCGGGCTGGCCGTGCCGCTCGGCGCCGCCCTCGGCATCGGCGTCGACTGGCGGCGGGCGGCGCTCGCCGTACCGGTGGCGCTTCTGCTGGCGCTGGCCGCCGGCCTGGCCCCCGCGCGGCGGGCGGCGCGCGCCCACCCGGCCGCCGCGCTGCGTCCGCCGGTGGCCACCGCGCGCTGGGTACGCCGGCCGCGCACCCTGCCCGGCCTGGCCCTGGCGAACCTGGTCCGCACGCCCGGCCGCACCCTGCTCGGCGCGGGGGCGCTGGCCATCGGGGTGGCCGCGCTGACCGTGGTGGCCGCCGCCACGTACGCCTTCCGCGGCGCCATCGTGGGCAGCCTGCTCGGCGACACCGTGTCGCTGGGTGTGCGCGGCGCCGACACCCTGGCGGCCGTGGCCACGGTGCTGCTCGGCGCCGCGGCGGTCGCCGACGTGCTCTACCTGAACATCCGCGACCGGGGCGCCGAGCTGGCCACGTTGCGCGCCACCGGCTGGACGGACGCGGCGCTGGGCCGCCTGGTCGGCTACGAGGCCTTCCTGCTCGGCGCGCTCGGCGCGGTCACCGGCGCGGGCCTGGGACTCGCCGGCGCGGCCGGGCTGGTCGGCGAGCTGCCGGCGGCGCTGCTCCGGGTGGCGGCCACCGTGGCGGCGGCGGGCGTGCTGGTCACCTGCCTGGCGGCGCTCGTCCCGGCCGCGCTGCTGCGCCGCCTTCCCACCGCACGACTGCTGGCAGAGGAGTGACCATGGATGCGACGACGGGCAGTACGGTGCGCACCGCCGGGCTGGTCCGGCAGTTCCGCAGCGGCACCGAGCGGCTCACCGCCGTCGACGACGTGTCGCTGGAGATCGCGCCGGGATCGGTGGTGGCGCTGACCGGGCCGAGCGGCTCGGGCAAGTCCACCCTGCTGCACCTGATCGGTGCGATCGAGCAGGCGGACCGCGGCACGGTGACGGTGGACGACGTGGAGGTCACCGGCCTGCGCCGGGCCGCGCTGGCCCGCTACCGGCAGCGGGTCGGTTTCGTCTTCCAGCGCTACCACCTGCTGCCGGCGCTGACCGTGCTGGACAACGTGATCGCGCCGGTGCTGCCCCGCCGGGGCCGCGCCGACCACGCGGTCCGCGCCCGGGAGCTGCTGGAGGCGGTCGGGCTCGCCGGCCGGGAACGCGCCCTGCCCGCCCAGCTCTCCGGCGGCCAGCAGCAGCGGGTGGCGATCGCCCGCGCGCTGATGGGCGCGCCCCGGCTCCTGCTGGCCGACGAGCCGACCGGGAACCTCGACTCGACGACCGGCACCCAGATCCTGGACCTGCTGCTCGACCTGCGCGACCGGCACGGCATGACGGTCCTGCTGGCGACCCACGAACGGGCCATCGCCGCCCGGTGCGACCGCCTGATCCGCCTCGCCGACGGCAAGCTCGTGGAGGACATCGACCTCACCGACGGGGAGGACCCGGCCGACACCCTCGACCGCGCCTCCCGGCTGCGTCTCTAGCCGAGGGGATCGGATGTTCCGGTTCATCTGGCGCCAACTTCGTGGACGCCCCGGTCGTACGGTGGCGCTGCTGGCCGGCGTGCTGGTGGCCACCACCGGTTTCGTCGTCCTCACCGAGGCGACCACCACCTCGCGGCTCGCCGTGAAGGGCAGCCTCGAACGGCACACCCGTGCGTCCTACGACATCCTCGTCCGTCCCACGGGCAGCCGCACCCCGCTGGAGGCGCAGCGCGGGCTGGTCCGGCCCAACTACCTCTCCGGGCTCTTCGGCGGCATCACCACGGCGCAGTACGACCAGGTCAAGGCCGTGCCGGGGATCGAGGTGGCCGCGCCCATCGCGATGCTCGGCCACGCCGACCAGGTCGTCAGCGGCTCGCTCGACCTCACCGGCGCGGTCAACCCCGCCCTGGACCGGCAGGTCATCCGGGTCGACCTGACCTTCGCCACGGACCGGGGCAAGTCCGTCGGGCGGGCCAAACCCCAATACCTCTACCTGACGAAGCGTCCGTTGATCTTTCCGGACTTCTCCGCGTCGCCCGGCCCGACGCTCCGGTACACCGACGGCAACCGGTACCCCATCGACGTCTGCGGACGGGAGTACGCGGTCCCACGCGAGGTCCAGCCGGACGGGCGCTCGCTGCCGGTCTGCGACCCGTTGTCCGTGGCGACCGACGGCGCGGCCGGGTCGACCATGTCCGAACTCGACATGACCTCGCTCAGCGCGGCCCACCTGCGGCCGGACGGGCGATTCCAGTACGGCGCGGCCCGCGGAGGCAAGGCGCCGGCGCCCAGCGACCGGCTGCTGCTTCCGGTCGGGATCAGCGTCGCGATGCTGCTGGCCGCCGTCGACCCGGAGGCCGAGAACCGGCTGGTGGGGTTGAACGGGGCGATCCAGGACGGCGTGCCGCTGCCGGCGGATCGCCGGCCGGCCCGGGTGGACTACGGCTGGGGTCACGCCACCGAGTTTCCCGTCCTCGCCACCAGCCGTCCGTTCGTCGACGGGTCGGTCTCGGCCACGTACCGCCACCTCGTCCCGCCCCGGATAGCCGGCCTGCCGGCGGACCGGGTCGGCGCCACCCTGGCCACACTTCCCGGCACCCCGGCGGGCGGCGGGCGGGAGGACTTCGCCGACCGCTACCTCGGGGACATCCGGAAACTGATCGAGCGCCCCGCCGAGTGTTGCGGCGGCGTGCTCGACCTGCTGTTGCAGGCCGGCCCGGTCGACTACGACGCCGGAGCGGATGGCGTCCTGCGGCCACGCACGGTCGCGGTCGACCCGTCGGTCTACGGCTCCGAGTTCGTGATCAAGCGGCAGCGGTCCTGGCTCACCGACGACACGTCCTTCCGGCCACTCAGCCAGGTGCCGACGAGCCCCGGCGGCAGCGCCATCGCCCCCAGCTGGCGCCCGGTCGGCACGTTCGACCCGCTCCGGTTGACCGGGTTCGACGACCTGTCCCGGGTCCCGCTGGAGACGTACGAGCCGCCGACCGTCGAGGGCGGCGACGACCGCAGCCGGCGTGTTCTGGGTGACCGGCCGTTGCTGCCCAACGGCAGCCCCGGCGGCTACCTCTCGGCGCCGCCGCTGCTGCTCACCAACCTGGCCAGCGTCCCGGAGCTGCTGGTCGCCGCGCCCGCCCGGCAACGCGCGGCGCCGATCAGCGCGATCCGGGTCCGGGTGGCCGACGTGGACGGTTACAGCGAGCGCGCGGCCGAGCGGGTCCGCCTGATCGCCGAGCGGATCGCCACCACCACCGGCCTGGACGTGGACATCACCCTCGGTTCCTCGCCCGCCCCGCAGACCGTTGACCTGCCCGCCGGCGCGTTCGGCCGGCCCGACCTGCGGCTGACCGAGAACTGGTCCGCCCTCGGCGTCGCCTCGGTCATCACGGAGGCCGTCGACCGCAAGAGCGCCGTCCTGTTCGCGCTGGTCCTCGTGGTCTGCGCGCTCTTCCTCGGCAACGCCGTCACGGCCGCCGTCCGCGACCGCCGTGCCGAACTCGCCGTGCTGGCCTGCCTCGGCTGGTCCGCCCGCCGGATCGGCGCGCTCATCCTCGGTGAGGTCGCCACGCTCGGCCTGGCCGCCGGGCTGCTCGGCGTCGGCCTCGCGGTGCCGCTCGGCCACGCCCTCGGCATCGAGGTGCAGCGGCAGCGGGCGCTGGTCGCCGTACCGGTGGCGCTGCTGCTGGCCGTGGTCGCGGGGCTGGCCCCCGCGCTGCGCGCGGCCCGGGCCCACCCCGCCGCCGCGCTGCGCCCGCTGGTGACCGGCACTCTCCGCGCCCACCGCACCCGGAGCATCGCCGGAATGGCGCTGGTCAACCTGGCCCGCGTGCCCGCCCGCACCCTGCTCGGCGGTGCCGCCCTGGCCATCGGCGTCGCCTCGCTCACGCTGGTCATCGCGGTCAGCTACGCCTTCCGCGGCGCGATCGTCGGCAGCCTGCTCGGCGACACGGTGTCGCTGGACGTACGCGGCGCGGACACCCTCGCCGCCGTGGCCACCGTGCTCCTCGGCGCGGCCGCCGTAGGCGACGTGCTCTACCTGGATGTCCGGGACCGCGCCACCGAGCTGGCCGCCCTGCAGGCGACCGGCTGGACCGACGGGGCCCTCACCCGCCTCGTCGGCTACCAGGCCCTGTTCCTCGGTGGTCTCGGCGCGCTCACCGGCGCCGGCCTCGGGCTGGCCGGCGCGGCCTGGCTCGTCGGCGAGCTGCCGGCCACCCTGGTCGCCGCCGCCCTGCTGGCCGCCCTGGCCGGCGTGCTGATCACCTGCCTGGCCGCGCTCGTGCCCGCCCAGCTGCTGCGTCGGCTACCGACCGCGCAGCTGCTGGCGCAGGAGTGAGCCGGGCCGGGGTCAGCCGACCGAGCTGGCGGTCCGCACCTGCTCGGCGATGCGTTCGGCGACCGACCGGGCGGTGGCCTCGGTGGCGAGGCCGGCGAGCGTGGCGCCGCCGTCGGCGAGCAGCGCCGCCTCGGCGTCGTCGACGAAGGCCAGGTCGGCCTCGACGTGCCGGCCGGCAGCCGAGAGCAGCAGCCGGACCACCGGATCGTCGGCGCCGCGCCGCAACCCGTCGAGGTTGCGCAGCTCCCGCAAGAGGTGGCCGCTGGGCCCGCGGGCGAGCAGGGTCAGGACGGCGTGCTGGATCGCCACCGTCTCCTCCGATCCGGTTCGCGGCAGGCACCCGGGAGGGGCCTTGCATTGTGACAATGTATCGAGCACAGTGGGCTCAGCACACGGGGAGGCGCGATGGTCGGGTTCGTCTGGGGTCAGCTTCGCGGCCGTGCCGGCCGGTCGGTGGCGCTGCTGGTCGGCGTACTGGTGGCCACCACCGGTTTCGTCGTCCTCACCGGCGCCACCACCACCTCCCGGCTCGCCGTCACCGGCACCGTCGAGCGGAACACCCGCGCCGCCTACGACATCCTGGTCCGGCCGAAGGGCACCCGCACCCCGCTGGAGGCGGAGCGCGGGCTGGTCCGGCCCAACTACCTCTCCGGCACCTACGGTGGCATCACCACCGCCCAGTACGACCAGGTCAAGGCCGTCGACGGGGTGGACGTCGCCGCCCCGATCGCCATGCTCGGCTACTCCACCACGTCGATCGAGATGCCGCTCGACGTCACCGAGGCGGTCGACCCGGCGCTGGACCGGCAGCTCGTCAGGATCGACCGCGAGTTCCTCGCCGAGCGCGGCCTCAGCCACGTCCCGGCCCAACCCACCTACGTGTACGTGACGACGCACCCGCTGGCCTATCCGATCATCGGCGACGAGTACTACCCGGACGCGGTGCGCTACACCGACGGGCGGACCTACGACACCGACGGCTGCGGGCTGCTGCCCCGCGAGACGCTGCCCGGCGGGCGTACCGCGCCGATCTGCGACCTCCAGGTCGAGCAGGGCAACGCGATGCAGGACCTCAGCGAGCGACAGCTGTGGGAGGTGGAGGCGTTCCGGATGCTGCCCGGGGGCCGCTTCCTGCCCTCGACGGTGCGGTCCACCGCCGAGCCGGACAAGCCCGTCCCGCCGGTCTCCCGCCTGACGGTCACGGTGCGTCTCACCGTGCCGCTCCTGCTCGCCGCCGTGGACCCGGCGGCCGAGCAGCGACTGGTCGGCCTCGGCGACGCGGTGGTCGCCGGTCGGCCGCTCGCCACCACCGACACCACCGTGGTGACCAAGGTGCGCGGCGGGCTGTCCAGCCGGACCCTGCCGGTGCTCGCCACCAGCCGTCCGTTCCTCGACGGCGCGATCCGGGCCACCTACACCCGCTTCCCGCTGAACCGCAGCATCGCCGGCGTGCCACCCGGAGAGCTGGCCGCACGGCTGCGCGGCGCGCCGGCGACCCCGGCCGGCGGCACGGAACGGGACGCGTTGAGCGCGTACCGGTCGCAGCTCGACGCCGGACTCGGCCCCCGCACCTGCTGTCACGGTCAACTCCAGATCGTGGTGCAACCGGGGCAGGCCGCCTACGACCAGTCGCCCGACCGCACGCTGCGGGTCCGTCCGACCCCCGCGGACCCGGCCGTGTACGGCGACTCGCAGGACCTGGTCACGCTGCCCCGGCCGTGGCTCAGCGAGGACACCGGCTACCGGCCGCTGACCCAGTTGCAGCTGGGACGCGGCGCCCAGGACGCCCGGCAGTGGCAGGCCGTCGGGCTCTTCGACCCGGAGAAGCTGACCGGGTTCAGCGACCTCGGCAGGGTTCCGCTGGAGACGTACGAGCCGCCGCGCGCGGCGGGGGCCGACGACCGCAGCCGCGCGGCGTTGGGCGGACGGCCGCTGGAGCCGAGCGGCAACCCGGCCGGCTACCTGTCCGCACCGCCGCTGCTGCTCACCAGCCTCGCCAGTCTGCCCGGCCTGCTCTCCAACGGCAGCAGTCCACAACGCACCGCGCCGATCAGCGCGATCCGGGTCCGGGTGGCCGACGTGGACGGCTACAGCGAACGCTCCGCCGAACGGGTCCGGCTGATCGCCGAGCGGATCGCCACCACCACCGGCCTCGACGTCGACATCACCCTCGGCTCCTCCCCCGCCCCGCAGACCGTCGACCTGCCCGCCGGCGCGTTCGGTCGCCCCGACCTGCGGCTCACCGAGAACTGGTCCGCCCTCGGCGTCGCCTCGGTCATCACCCGGGCCGTGGACCGCAAGAGCGCCGTGCTGTTCGCGCTGGTGCTCGTGGTCTGTGCGCTCTTCCTCGGCAACGCGGTCACCGCCGCCGTCCGGGACCGCCGGGCCGAGCTGGCCGTGCTGGCCTGTCTCGGCTGGCCGGCCCGCCGGATCGGCGCGCTCGTCCTCGGCGAGGTCGCCGCGCTCGGACTGGTCGCCGGGCTGCTCGCCGTCGGCCTGGCCGTGCCGCTCGGCCACGCCCTCGGCATCGGCGTCGACTGGGGGCGAGCCCTGCTCGCCGTACCGGTGGCCCTGGTGCTGGCGCTGGTCGCGGGCCTGGCGCCGGCGCTGCGGGCGGCGCGCGCCCACCCGGCCGCCGCCCTGCGCCCGCCGGTGGCCGGCGCCCTGCGCGCCCGCCGGACGCGGACCGTCGCCGGGATGGCGGTGGTCAACCTGGCCCGTGTGCCCGGACGCACCGCACTCGGCGCCGCCGCGCTCGCCATCGGCGTGGCCGCGCTCACCCTGGTCGGCGCCGTCTCCTTCGCCTTCCGCGGGGCCGTCGTCGGCAGCCTGCTCGGCGACACCGTGTCGCTGAGCGTGCGCGGCGCGGACACCCTGGCCGCCGTGGCCACCGTGCTGCTCGGCGCCGCCGCCGTCGCCGACGTCGTCTACCTGGACGTCCGCGACCGGGCCACCGAGCTGGCCACCCTGCGGGCCACCGGTTGGACCGACGGCGATCTCGCCCGCCTGATCGGCTACCAGGCCCTGTTCCTCGGTGGGCTCGGCGCGCTCACCGGCGCCGGCCTCGGCCTCGGCGGCGCGGCCTGGCTCGTCGGCGACCTGCCGGCCGCGCTGGTGGCCGTGGCCGCGGTGGTCGCCGCGGCCGGGGTGCTGGTCACCTGCCTCACGGCGCTCGTACCGGCCGGCCTGCTCCGCCGGCTGCCCACCGCCCAACTGCTCGCCGAGGAGTGACCATGGACCCGACCACCGGAAGCACCGTGCGCGCGGACGACCTGGTCCGCGAGTTCCGGTCCGGCACCGAACGGCTCACCGCCGTCGACGGGGTGTCGCTGGAGATCGCGAGCGGCTCCGTGACGGCGCTCACCGGCCCGAGCGGCTCCGGCAAGTCGACGCTGCTGCACCTGGTCGGCGCGATCGAACGGGCCGACCGGGGCAGCCTCACCGTGGACGACGTGGAGATCACCGCGCTGCGCCGGGCCGCGCTGGCCCGCTACCGGCAACGGGTCGGCTTCGTCTTCCAGCGCTACCACCTGCTACCGGCGCTGACCGTGCTGGACAACGTGATCGCGCCGGTGCTGCCCCGCCCCGGCCGGGCCGACCACCAGGCCCGGGCCCGCGAGCTGCTGGCCGCCGTCGGCCTGGCCGGGCGGGAACGGGCCCTGCCGGCCCAGCTCTCCGGCGGGCAGCAGCAGCGGGTGGCCATCGCGCGGGCGCTGATGGGCCGGCCCCGCCTGCTGCTGGCCGACGAGCCCACCGGCAACCTGGACTCCACCACCGGCGCGCAGATCCTCGACCTGCTGCTGGAGCTGCGCGAGCGGCACGGCATGACGATCCTGCTGGCCACGCACGAGCGGGCCATCGCCGCCCGCTGCGACCGGCTGATCCGGTTGGGCGACGGCCGGATCGTCGAGGACGTCGACCTCACCGACGGCGAGGACGCGGCCGACACGTTCGACCGGGCCTCCCGACTGCGACTCTGACCGCCGCGGTGCCGCTCAGCCGACCGGGCTGGCGGTACGCACCTGCTCGGCGATGCGTTCGGCGACCGACCGGGCGGTGGCCTCGGTGGCGGCCTCGACCATCACCCGGACCAGCGGCTCGGTCCCGGACGGGCGCAGCAGCACCCGGCCGGTCTCGCCCAGCTCGGCCTCGGCCCGCTCCACCTCGGCGCGGACGGCCGGCGCGGCGGCACCCACGGTACGGTCCCCCACCGGCACGTTGATCAGCACCTGGGGCAGCTTGGTGACCACGGACGCCAGCTCGGCCAGGGACGCGCAGGTGGCGGCCATCCGCGCCATCAGGTGCAGCCCGGTCAGCACCCCGTCGCCGGTGGTGGCGTACGCGGGCAGCACGATGTGGCCGCTCTGCTCGCCGCCCAGCGCCAGGCCGGAGGCGTGCAGCTCCTCCAGCACGTACCGGTCGCCGACCTTGGTCTCGACCAGCCGGATGCCCTGGGCGGACATGGCCAGCCGCAGGCCGAGGTTGCTCATCACGGTGGCGACCAGGGTGTCCTGGGTCAGTTCACCGGCGTCCCGCATGGCCAGGGCGAGGATCGCCATGACCTGGTCGCCGTCGACCTCCTCGCCGTCGGCGGTGACCGCGACGCACCGGTCGGCGTCGCCGTCGTGGGCGATGCCCAGGTGCGCGCCGTGCTCGACCACGGCGGCGCGCAGCGCCTCGATGTGGTTGGAGCCGCACTCGTCGTTGATGTTGAGCCCGTCCGGCTCGGCGTGGATGGCGATCACCTCGGCACCGGCCTCCTGGTAGGCGGCCGGTGCGACGTCGGCCGCCGCGCCGTTGGCGCAGTCGACCACGACCTTGATCCCGTCGAGGCGGTGCGGCACGGTGCCGACCAGGTGCTGGACGTAGTGGTCGGCGCCGTCGAGCAGGTCGTTCACCCGGCCGACACCGGCACCGGTGGGGCGCGCCCAGGCGGTGGTGGCGTTCGCCTCGACGGCCGCCTCGATCCGCGCCTCGATCTCGTCGGGCAGCTTGTGCCCACCGGCGGCGAAGATCTTGATGCCGTTGTCCGGCATCGGGTTGTGCGAGGCGGAGAGCATCACGCCCAGGTCGGCCTTGATTTCGGCGGTGAGGAACGCCACCGCCGGGGTGGGCAGCACGCCGACCCGGACCACGTTGGCGCCGGCGCTGGTCAGGCCGGCGACGACGGCCGCCTCCAGCATCTCGCCGCTGGCCCGGGTGTCCCGGCCGACCACGGCCAGCGGCGGATGGCTCCGGTCCGCCTCGGCCAGCGTGTGCGCGGCGGCCACCGCGACCGCGAGCGCCAACTCCGGGGTGAGATCCGCGTTCGCCCGCCCGCGTACGCCGTCCGTGCCGAACAACCGGCCCATACCCGCCAACCTCCGATGGAACTGCCGCTGAGGAGAGGAGAAAGACGGACGGCCGGGTCCTCCTCCCGCGGTGGGGAGGCGGACCCGGCCGTCCGTCAGAAGTACACGGCGCTGGTGGTGATCAGCGCTTCGAGTACTGAGGAGCCTTGCGGGCCTTCTTGAGGCCGTACTTCTTGCTCTCCTTGACCCGGGCGTCGCGGGTCAGGAAGCCGGCCTTCTTGAGGGCCGGGCGGTCGTCCGGCTCGCTCACGATCAGCGCCCGGGCGATGGCCAGGCGCAGCGCGCCGGCCTGGCCGGTGGTGCCGCCACCCCGCAGGTTGGCGATCACGTCGAAGGCCTCGGGCTTCTCGGCGGTGACCAGCGGGTCCTTGATCAGCTGCTGGTGCACCTTGCTCGGGAAGTAGGCCTCGAGGTCACGGCCGTTGCAGGTGATCTTGCCGGTGCCGGGGACGATGCGGACCCGGACGATGGCCTCCTTGCGCCGACCCACGGTCTGGATCGGGCGGTCGCCACGGGGCGCGCGCGCGACGGGCGCCGGCGCCTCGGTGGCCTCGGGGGCGACCTCGGTGGCGGTGATGTCGGTCATGCTGCTTCCTTCGCCCGCGCTCACTGCGCGATCTGCTTGATCTCGAACGGCACCGGCTGCTGCGCGGCGTGCGGGTGCTCGGCACCGGCGTAGACCTTCAGCTTCTTGAGCAGCTGACGGCCCAGCTTGTTGTGCGGGAGCATGCCCTTCACGGCCAGCTCGATGGCCCGCTCGGGCCGCTTGGTCAGCAGCTCGTCGTAGCCGACCTGCTTCAGACCACCCGGGTAGCCGGAGTGCCGGTAAGCGATCTTGGTCTGCCGCTTGTTGCCGGTCAGCGCGACCTTGCCCGCGTTCACGATGACGACGAAGTCGCCCGTGTCGACGTGCGGCGCGAAAGTCGGCTTGTGCTTGCCACGCAGCAGCGTGGCGGCGTGGGTCGCGAGGCGGCCCAGCACGACATCAGAGGCGTCGATGACGTGCCACTGACGCTCGATCTCACCCGGCTTCGGGCTGTACGTACGCACAGGTCTACCTTGTCTCGTCGTCGGTCTGGGGTCGCGCGCCGAGGTGACCAGGAGCTCCCAGCCGGACCAGCGCGCACGAACGACCAAGCGTACCTGATGCGGCACGCCTAAGAATGTCGTACAACAGCAGGCAACGATACCCGGCCGTCGGGCGGCAGGTCAAAACGGGGTGTCACCCCGGGTGGCCTGCGGCTCTCCCATGGCGGAGGTCACACGCCGGCCAGCTTACGCCGCCCCGGCCGCAGGTAGACCGCCCAGGTCACCAGGAAGCAGAGCGCGTACCAGCCGATGAAGGCCAGGTAGGCGGCGTCGGCGGTGCCGGCGGCGAGGAAGGACTGCCGGAAGGCCACGTTCACCAGCACCCCGCCGGACGCGCCGACCGCCCCGGCGATCCCGATCAGCGCCCCGGAGAGCCGCCGCGCCCGCCGGTCGGCCGCCGCCCGGTCCCCGGTCAGCTCCGCCTCGATGATGGCCCGAGCCCGGAAGATCGCCGGGATCATCTTGTAGGTCGACCCGTTGCCGATCCCGGAGAAGACGAAGAGCGCCAGGAACCCGGTCAGGTAGAGCGGGAAGGAGCGGTCCCGGGCGGCGTAGAGCACCAGCCCGGCGCCGGCGGCCATCGCCACGAAGTTCCAGAAGGTGACCCGGGCCCCGCCGAGCCGGTCGGCGAGCTGGCCGCCGAGCGGCCGGATCAGCGAGCCGATCAGCGGCCCCAGGAAGGTCAGCCAGGCGGCGTCGACCGGCGTCGGGAACCGGTCGTGGAACTGGAGCTGAAGCACCTGCCCGAAGGCGAAGCCGAACCCGATGAACGAGCCGAAGGTGCCGATGTAGAGCAGCGACATCACCCAGGTGTGCGGGTCGCGGGCGGCCGCGCGCAGCGCGCCCGGCTCGTTGCGCGCCCCGGGGATGTTGTCCAGCCAGCGCGCCGAGGCGAGCGCCGCGAGCACGATCAGCGGCAGGTAGACCGCCGGCACCAGCCGGGGGTACGCGGCGCCCGCGGTGGCCAGCACCGCCAGCCCGACGAGCTGCACGGCCGGCACGCCGAGGTTCCCGCCGCCGGCGTTGAGCCCGAGCGCCCGGCCCTTGAGCCGCTCCGGGAAGAACAGGTTGATGTTGGCCATCGAGGAGGCGAAGTTGCCTCCGCCCACCCCGGTGAGGCAGGCCAGCACCATGAGCGTGGCGTACGACACCCCGGGCTCGATCAGCACCGCCATGGGCACCGCCGGCACCAGCAGCAGCAGGGCGCTCACGATGGTCCAGTTCCGCCCGCCGAAGCGGGCCACGGCCAGCGTGTACGGCAGCCGCAGCACCGCCCCGAGCGCGGCCGGCACGGCGGTGAGCAGGAACTTCCCGGCCGGGTCGATGCCGTACTGCGGGCCGAGGAAGAGCACCATCACCGACCAGAGGCTCCACACGGAGAAGCCGACGTGCTCGGTGAAGATCGAGACGTACAGGTTGCGGCGGGCGACCGGCGCGCCGGTCGTCGCCCAGAACTCGGGCTCCTCGGGGCGCCATTCGGTGATCGGGCCCCGGTGGCCGGCGGCGGCCGGGGTGCGGGGGGACACGAGCGTGCTCACGGCGGCTCCTCCTCGTCGGCGACGAGGGGGACGCTAGGAACGGGCGGTTTCCCGGCCGTGCCCGTCGAGGGTCGGTTCGGCAACGGAGATCGCACGTCCGCCGCGGGGCGGTCGTGAACCGGCTCAGAGCTCCTGGAGTATGCGCAGCGCCCGGCCGACCCGCCGCATCGTCTCAGTGTCGGCCACGTCCACGCACTCGGTGAACCACTTCTTCATCGGCGAGGAGAGCCGGTCGGGCATCACCACGTAGCCGCCCATCGCGACGGCGAGCGGCGAGTCGCGCAGCAGCGCCTCCTCGACCACCTCGGCCACGATCACGATCGGCACCTCGGTGGAGTTGTAGACGTCGGAGCTGATCACCAGTCCGAGCCGTTCCCGGGCGCCGGAGATGCGCCAGATCTCGCCCCTACGCAGCACGCGGTCCCTCGCCGCCGAAGAGCGCGTCGTCGACCATGGCGGCCTCCCGGGCGTCGGCCAGCGCGGCGGACTCGAGGTCCAGTCCGGCGCGGCCGAGCGCCGCGGCGTGCGCGGTGAAGACCTCGCGCAGCGCCTTCTCCCGGGCGGCCTGGTCCATCCAGGCGGAGAGGGAGAGCCCTTCCCGCTTGGCGAACCGGCGCGCCTCCTCGATCGTCTCGTCGGAGAACGACAACGTCACCTTGGCGGTCATGCCGGACAGATTACCCACTGGTATGACCGCCAGTCATCCCCGCTCGCACCCACCGCCGAACCGGACACCGGGCCCGCGCCCGGGCGCCGTCAGGGGCGGCGGCCGCCGAGCACCGCGAAGCGCCAGGACTTGAAGAAACAGTCCACGTCGGCCAGGCCGGCCGCACGGAGCCAGTCGAGCTGGTCCGGCACCGACGCCGGGCGGTCGTGCCGCATCCGCTCGCGGGCACCGGCGATCTCCTCGGCGTCCGAGCCGAGCGCGGTGATCTGGGCGGTCCACACCTCGTCGTACCGGCGGTCGAGCGCCGGGGTCGGGCCGGCCACCTGCTCGGCGTTGACGAAGACCCCACCGGGCCGCAGCGCCTCGGCCGCCCGCCGGTAGAGCGCCCGCTTGCCGTCGTCGTCGAGGTGGTGGATGGCCAGCGCGGAGACCACCGCGTCGTAGCGGCCGGCGGGCAGCGGGTCGGTCAGGTCGGCGTTCACGGTCCGGTGCGGCGCACCCCGGGCGGCCAGGTGACCGGTGGCCACCGCGAGCATCCCGGGCGCGGCGTCGAGCAGGGTCAGCCGCACCCCCGGGACCGCCGCGGCGAGCAGCAGGGAGAGCAGCCCGGTGCCCGCGCCCAGGTCCAGCACCTCGGGGGTACGCCCGGCGGCGAGCGCCGCCCGCAGCGGCGGCGCGGCCACCTCGACCGCCGTGCCGTAGAAGGCGTCGAAGCAGGGCACCAGCCGCCGCCGCGCCTCGTCGTAGCTGCCCGCCACCGCGTCGAACGCGTCCGCCACATCCATCGCGCGCCTCCCATATTTCGAGACAGTTTTCCCACATTCTAAACCCACCGGTCCGGTCCGTCACTCCCGTGCGGTGTGAGCCGCTCTTGACAGGACCGAAACAGAAGGGACCCGGACCGGAAACCGCCCACCGGCACGCTCTTCGGACATGACGGAGGGTGCACGCGTGGCGACGCGACCGGAGGCGCGGCCCCGGGAGGCGGTCACCCACTGCCCGTACTGCGCCCTCCAGTGCGGCATGGTGTTACGCCAGACCGGCCGGCGGATCGAGGTGACCCCGCGGGAGTTCCCCACCAACCGGGGCGGCCTCTGCCAGAAGGGCTGGACCTCCGCCGAACTGCTCGACCACCCGGACCGGCTGACCACCCCGCTGCTGCGCGACCGGCCCGGCGCCGGACTGCGGCCGGCGAGCTGGGACGAGGCGCTGGACCGGGTCGCCGCCGGACTGCGGTCGATCCAGCAACGGCACGGGCCCGACGCGGTGGCGGTCTTCGGCGGCGGCGGGCTGACCAACGAGAAGGCGTACGCCCTCGGCAAGTTCGCCCGGGTGGCGCTGCGCACCCGGCACATCGACTACAACGGACGGTGGTGCATGTCCTCGGCCGCCGCGGCCGGACTGCGCGCCTTCGGCGTCGACCGGGGCCTGCCCTTCCCGCTGGCCGACCTCGGCCGGGCGGACACCCTCCTGCTGGTCGGCGCGAACCCGGCCGAGACCATGCCGCCGCTGCTGCGCCACCTCACCGAACAGCGCGAGCGGGGCGGCCAGCTGATCGTGGTCGACCCCCGGCTCACCGCCACCGCCCGCCAGGCCTCCCGGCACCTGCAACCACTGCCCGGCACCGACCTGGCGGTGGCCAACGCGCTGCTGCACATCGCGCTCACCGAGGGCTGGCTCGACCGGGCGTACGTGGCGGACCGGACGACCGGCTTCGACGAGGTCCGGCGAACCGTGGCCGGCTACTGGCCGGCCGAGGTGGAGCGGCTCTCCGGGGTGCCGGTGGCCGACCTGGAGGCGACCGCCCGGGCCCTGGCCACCGTGGACCGCGCGATCATCCTCACCGCCCGGGGCGCGGAGCAGCACGCCAAGGGTGTGGACACGGTCACCGCGTTCATCAACCTGGCGCTCGCCCTGGGCCTGCCCGGCCGCCCCGGCTCCGGGTACGGCTGCCTCACCGGGCAGGGCAACGGGCAGGGCGGCCGGGAGCACGGGCAGAAGGCCGACCAGCTCCCCGGCTACCGGCGGATTGACGACCCGGCGGCCCGCGCGCACGTCGCCGAGGTCTGGGGGGGTGGATCCCGCGGCGCTGCCCGGGCCCGGCGTGCCGGCCTACCAGCTGCTCGATTCGCTGGGCACCGCGGCCGGTCCCCGGGCGCTGCTGGTCTTCGGCTCCAACCCGGTGGTCTCGGCACCCCGCGCGGCGCGCGTCGAGTCCCGGCTGCGCGACCTGGACCTGCTGGTGGTCGCCGACTTCCTGCGCTCGGAGACGGCCGAGCTGGCCGACGTGGTGCTGCCGGTGGCCCAGTGGGCCGAGGAGGACGGCACGATGACCAACCTGGAGGGGCGGGTGCTGCGCCGCCGGGCGCTGCGCGAGCCACCGCCCGGAGTCCGGACCGACCTCGAGGTCCTCGCCGCCCTCGCCGCCCGCCTGCACGGAGCGGGTCCCGCCCGTCGCGACCTGCGGAGCAAGGAGCCCCACCAGACACCGGAGGGGGCGTTCCCGACCGATCCGCGCGCGGTGTTCGAGGAACTGCGCCGGGCGTCCGCCGGCGGTCCGGCCGACTACGCCGGCATCAGCTGGGACCGGATCGACGCCGACACGGGCGTCTTCTGGCCCTGCCCGGATCCCGACGCCCCGGACACGCCCCGGCTCTTCGCCGACCGGTTCCCCACCCCGGACGGGCGGGCCCGGTTCCGGCCGGTGACCCACCGGCCGGCCGCCGAGCCGGTCTGCGGTGACTACCCGCTGCACTTCACCACCGGCCGGGTGCTTTCCCAGTACCAGTCCGGCGCGCAGACCCGGCGGGTGGCCGCGCTGCGCCGGGCCGCCCCGGGTGGCTTCGTCGAGCTGCACCCGGACCTGGCCGAGCGGCTGGGCGTGACCGACGGCGAGGAGGTGCGGGTGGTGTCCCGCCGGGGCGAGCTGCGGGCCCCGGCCCGGCTCAGCGCGACGATCCGGCCGGACACGGTGTTCGCCCCGTTCCACTGGCCGGGCGCGGCCCGGGCCAACTCGGTGACCAACGACGCCGTCGACCCGGTCTCCGGCATGCCGGAATTCAAGATCTGCGCGGTCAGGGTGGAGAAGCCATGAAGGTCGTGATCGTCGGGTACGGGATGGCGGGCGCGCGGCTCGCCGCCGAGCTGCACGCCCGGGACGGGGACCGGAAGGTCACCGTGCTCGGCGCGGAGCCGCACCGGGCGTACAACCGGATCATGCTCTCCACCCTGCTCGCCGGGAAGATCGACGAGCCGGACGTGGAGCTGGCCGAGGTCGCCGGGCAGGGCGTGGACGTCCGGACCGGCGCCGCGGTCACCGCGATCGACCGGGCCGCCCGGGAGGTGTGCACCGCCGACGGCGAACGGATCGGCTACGACCACCTGGTGCTGGCCACCGGCAGCCGGGCGCTGGTGCCGCCGCTGCCCGGGCTCGACCCGCTGCCCGAGCGGGTGGTCCCGTTCCGCACCCTGGACGACTGCCGGCGGATCCTCGCCGCCGCCCGGGGCGCCCGCAGCGCCCTGGTGCTCGGCGGTGGGTTGCTCGGGCTGGAGGCGGCCCGCGGGCTCGCCGCCCGAGGGCTGGCGGTGACCGTGGTCCACCCCGTCGGGCACCTGATGGAACGGCAGCTCGACCGGTCGGCCGGGGCGGTGCTCGCCGGCACCCTCGCCGGCCTCGGCGTGGAGACCCGGCTGGGGGTGCTGGCCACCGGGGTGGCCGCCGACGCCGACGGTGTCCGCCTCGACCTCGCCGACGGCGACCCGCTCGCCGCGGACCTGCTCGTCCTCTCCTGCGGGGTACGCCCGGACACCGCGCTGGCCGCGGCCGCCGGGCTGGCCGTGGAGCGGGGCGTGGTGGTGGACGACCGGATGCGGACCAGCGACCCGCGGATCTCCGCGATCGGCGACTGCGCCCAGCACGGTGGCACGCTGACCGGGCTGGTCGCTCCCGCCTGGGCGCAGGCCCGGGTGGTGGCCGAGGTGCTCGCCGGCGGTGACCCGCTCGCCCGGTACCGGCCCCGACCGGTGGTGACCCGGCTCAAGGCGGCCGGCATCGACCTCGCCGCGATGGGCGACGCCGCCGAGGCCCCGGCCGACGGTGGGCCGGTCGACGGTGGGCCGGTCGAGGAGCTGACCTTCGCCGACCCGGCCCGCGGCACGTACGCCCGGCTGCGCATCCGCGACGAGCGGTTGACCGGCGCGATCCTGCTCGGCGACAACCCGGCCGTGGGCACGGTGGTGCAGCTCTTCGACCGGGGCGCCCCGGTGCCGACGGACCGGCGGTCGCTGCTGCTCGGGCGGGCGTACGGGGCCGCCCCGGCCAGCCCGGCCACGTCCCCGGCGCTGATGCCGGACGCGGCCACGGTGTGCCAGTGCAACGACGTCAGCAAGGGCGCGCTGGTGGCGTGCTGGCGCTCCGGCGCCCGGACGGTCCCGCAGCTGGCGGCGGAGACCCGCGCCACCACGGGCTGCGGCGGCTGCCGGGACGCGGTGGCCGGCATCGCCGGCTGGCTCGCCGAGGCGGATCCGGTGGCGGCGCGATGAACGGGCCGCACCGACGGGTCGGATCGGGCCGGCGCGACGGCACACCGCCGGCCGCCGGCCGGGGAGGGAACACGCGTGGAGGTGACGCGATGAGCGAGCGGGATGCCGGCACCGGTGGCGGGCGGCTGGTGGTCGTCGGCAACGGCATGGTCGGGCAGCGGTTCGTCGAGGCGCTGCGCGCCCGGGACCACGACCGGCGGTGGCGGGTGACGGTGCTCGCCGAGGAGCGGCGGCCGGCGTACGACCGGGTGCGGCTCTCCGCCTTCTTCGACGGGGTGAGCGCCGAGGAGTTGAACCTGCACACCCCGGACGACGGGGTGGAGCTGCGGCTGGGCGAGCCGGCGCTGGCCGTCGACCGGGCGCGGCGGGTGGTGCGCACCGCGGCCGGCGAGCATCCGTACGACGCGCTGGTGCTGGCCACCGGCTCGTCCGCGTTCGTACCGCCGGTGGACGGCACCGACCTGCCGGGGGTGTTCGTCTACCGGACCCTGGACGACCTGACCGCGATCCGGGCGCACGCCGCGGGCCGGCGCACCGGCGCGGTGATCGGCGGCGGGCTGCTCGGCCTGGAGGCGGCCAACGCGCTGCGCCTGCTCGGCCTGGCGACCAGCGTGGTGGAGTTCGCGCCCCGGCTGATGCCGGTGCAGGTGGACGAGGCCGGCGGGGCGATGCTGCGCCGCTACGTCGACGACCTGGGCGTCACGTCGTACCTCGGGGTGGCCACCAGCGCGCTGCGCCCCGGCCCGGACGGCACGGTCGGCGCGCTGGAACTCGCCGACGGCCGGACCGTCGAGGCGGACCTGGTCGTGGTCGCCGCCGGCATCCGGCCCCGGGACGAGCTGGCCCGGGCGGCCGGGTTGCCGCTCGGCCCGCGCGGCGGGGTGCTGGTCGACGCGAGCTGCCGCAGCGCCGACGAGCGGATCTGGGCGGTCGGCGAGTGCGCGGCGGTGGACGGCACCTGCCACGGCCTGGTCGCCCCCGGGTACGCGACCGCCGAGGTGGTCGCCGACCGGCTGCTCGGCGGGGCGGCCACCTTCCCGGGCGCGGACACCGCCGCCAAGCTGAAGCTGCTCGGGGTCGACGTGGCCTCGTTCGGCGACGCGCACGGGGTCACCCCGGGCTGCCTCGACGTCACCTACACCGACCCGGCCACCCGGTCGTACGCCAAGCTGGTCCTCTCCGACGACGCGACGACGCTGCTCGGCGGGGTGCTGGTCGGGGACGCGAGCGCGTACCCGACGCTGCGGGCCAGTGTCGGCGGGCCGCTGCCGGCGCCGCCGCTGGCGCTGCTGGCCCCGGCCGGCGGTCCCGGCGCCGGCGCCGGTGCGCTGCCGGCCGGCGCGCAGGTCTGCTCCTGCAACGCGGTGACCCGCGCCGACATCGACGCGGCCATCGCGGGCGGGGCGGGCGACGTGCCGGCGCTGAAGGCCTGCACCCGGGCCGGGACGAGCTGCGGCTCCTGCGTGCCGATGCTCAAGCAGCTCCTCGACGCCGCCGGGGTGCGGCAGTCGACCGCGCTCTGCGAGCACTTCGACGCCAGCCGGCAGGAGCTGTTCGACCTCGTCCGGGTCCGCGGCATCCGGACCTTCTCCCGGCTCATCGCCGAACACGGCCGGGGCCGCGGCTGCGACATCTGCAAGCCGGTGGTGGCCTCGATCCTGGCCTCGCTGGGCAGCGGCCACGTGCTCGACGGCGAGCAGGCCTCGTTGCAGGACACCAACGACCACTTCCTGGCCAACCTGCAACGCGACGGCAGCTACTCGGTGGTGCCCCGGATCCCCGGCGGCGAGATCACCCCGGAGAAGCTGATCGTGATCGGCGAGGTGGCCCGGGACTTCCAGCTCTACACCAAGATCACCGGGGGGCAGCGGATCGACCTGTTCGGGGCCCGGGTCGAGCAGCTCCCGCAGATCTGGCGGCGGCTGGTCGACGCCGGCTTCGAGTCCGGCCACGCGTACGGCAAGGCGCTGCGCACGGTCAAGTCCTGCGTCGGCGAGACCTGGTGCCGGTACGGGGTGCAGGACTCGGTCGGGCTGGCGGTCGCGTTGGAACTGCGCTACCGGGGGCTGCGCGCGCCGCACAAGCTCAAGTCGGCGGTCTCCGGCTGCGCCCGGGAGTGCGCCGAGGCCCGCAGCAAGGACTTCGGCATCATCGCCACCGAGACCGGCTGGAACCTCTACCTGGGCGGCAACGGCGGCTTCCGCCCCCGGCACGCCGACCTGTTCGCCACCGACCTGTCCACCGAGGATCTGGTCACCCTGATCGACCGGTTCCTCATGTACTACATCCGCACCGCCGACCGGTTGCAGCGCACCGCCGCCTGGATCGAGGCCATGGACGGCGGCCTGGACCACCTGCGCTCGGTCATCGTGGACGACTCGCTCGGGCTCTGCGCCGAACTCGACGCGGCGATGACCCGGCACGTGGCGTCGTACTCCGACGAGTGGCGGGACGTGCTGGAGGACCCGGAGCGGCTGCGTCGCTTCACCTCGTTCGTCAACGCGCCCGAGGTGCCCGACCCGTCCATCACCTTCGCCGTCGAGCGCGGCCAGCCGGTGCCGGCGCGCGGGGCGCCGTCGGGCTCCGCCGCCGACCGCCGCCCCCGGCCCGTCGCGCTGGGCCTGCCGGAGGTACGCCGGTGAGCCGGCGATCAGCCAGACGTACGCCGCGGCGGCCGGCCGGGGCGGGGAACTTCAGCGAGGTGACGCGATGACCGTGGCGACGATGAGCCGGACCGCGACCCGGGGCTGGACGGCGGTCTGCCCCCTGGACCGGCTGGACCCCGACCGTGGGGTGGCCGCGCTGGTGGACGGGGTGCAGGTGGCCCTCTTCCGGACCGGCGGCGAGCTGTACGCGGTGGACAACCTGGACCCGGTCGGCGGCGCGTACGTGATGTCCCGGGGCATCGTGGGCAGCCGGGGCGGGCTGCCCACCCTCGCCTCGCCGCTGCACAAGCAGGTCTACGACCTGACCACCGGGCGCTGCCTCGACCTGGCCGGGGTGGCGCTGCGGCGGCACGAGGCGCGCTGCCGCGACGGGCTGGTCGAGGTGCGGCTGCGACCGGAGCAGTGATGCGGGACGAACTGGCCGGCTTCACCATCGGGGTGACCGCCGACCGGCGGCGCGACGAGCTGGCCGCGCTGCTGCAACGGCGCGGCGCGCGGGTGGTGCTCGCCCCGGCGCTGCGGATCGTGCCGCTCACCGACGACACCGAGCTGCGCGAGGCCACCCGGGCCTGCCTCGACCAGCCGCCGGACGTGCTGATGGCCAACACCGGCATCGGCATGCGCGGCTGGTTGGAGGCGGCCGAGGGGTGGGGCCTGGCCGAGCCGCTGCGGGGCGTGCTCGGCCGGTCGTACGTGGTGGCCCGCGGCCCGAAGGCGACCGGCGCGATCCGCGCCGCCGGCCTGCGCGAGCACTGGTCCCCGGCCTCGGAGAGTTGCGAGGAGGTGATCGACCATCTGGTCCGGCGGGGGGTGGCCGGCGCCGTCGTGGCCATGCAGCTGCACGGCGAGCGGCAGCCGGAGTGCACCGAGGCGCTGGAGGCGGCGGGCGCCACGGTGATCGAGGTACCGGTATACCGGTGGGCCCCACCCACCGACCCGGCCCCGCTGCACCGGCTCATCGACCTGGTCGCCGGGCGGCTGGTGGACGCGGTCACCTTCACCTCGGCCCCGGCCGCGGAGGCGCTGCTCCGCGCGGCCGGGGACCGCACCGAGACGGTGCTCGCGGCGCTGCGCGGGGATGTGCTGGCCAGTTGCGTC
Source organism: Micromonospora sp. HK10 (assembly GCF_000982955.1). Lineage (GTDB taxonomy): Bacteria > Actinomycetota > Actinomycetes > Mycobacteriales > Micromonosporaceae > Micromonospora. The sequence goes on from NZ_KQ058832.1 coordinate 27,307, forward strand.
GGCGCGGTCACCGCCGAGCCGCTGGTGCGGCGGGGGGTGCCGGTCAGCGCGCCGAACCGGGCCCGCCTCGGTGCCCTGGTCCGGACGATCGTCGACGAGTTGCCCCGGCGCACGGTCACCGTGAAGGCCGGCGGGCACCTGCTGACCCTGCGCGGGCACGCGGCCGTGGTCGACGGCGAGCTGCGGCCGCTCGCCCCGGCCCCGATGGCGGTGCTGCGGGCGCTGGCCGCGTCGCCCGGGAAGGTGCTGTCCCGCACCGCGTTGCTGCGTACGCTCCCCCGCGGCGCCGACGAGCACGCCGTGGAGATGGCGGTCGCCCGGCTGCGGGTCGGGCTGGCCGCCCCCCGGGTGGTCCAGACCGTGGTGAAGCGGGGCTACCGGCTCCGGGTGGACTGAACCGGCCCGGGGCCGGCCGGCGCGGCGGCCCCGAGGTGGTGGTCGAGCCCGCCACCGGGCACCGGCCCGGTCGGCCGCTCAGCCGACCGGGGTCGCGAAGCCGTGTTCGGCCTGGAGGCGGAGCATGGCGTGCTCGACGACGGTCACCAGCACCTGCTTGACCGATTCGCGCTGCCGCGCGTCGCACATCACCAGCGGCACGTCCGCCGAGATGGCCAGCGCCTCGCGGACCTCTTCCACCTCGTAGTGCGGGGCGCCGTCGAACCGGTTCAACGCCACCACGTACGGCAGGTTGCGGTTCTCGAAGTAGTCCAGCGGGGCGAAGGCGTCGGTGATCCGGCGGGTGTCGACCAGGACGGCCGCGCCCACCGCACCCCGGATGATCTCGTCCCACATGAACCAGAAGCGGGTCTGGCCGGGCGTGCCGAAGAGATACAGGATCAGGTCCTCGGCCATGGTGATCCGGCCGAAGTCCATGGCGACCGTGGTGGTCTCCTTGCCGGGCACCTTCGACGGGTCGTCGATGCCGACGCCGGCCGCGGTCATCAGCGCCTCGGTGGTCAGCGGCTGGATCTCGGAGATCGCCCCGACCATGGTCGTCTTGCCCACGCCGAAGCCGCCCGCGATCACGATCTTCGCGGAGATGATCTCCCGGCTGCGGTTCGCCCCGGCGGGGTCATAGTTCGCGAAGTCCACTTAGCACCCTTCCAAGCAGGTTCATCCGCGCCGCGAACCCCGTCGCGGGAGCGGCAGTGTGTAGCGTCAGCAGGCCCTCGGCCACCATGTCGGCGACCAGCACCCGGGTGACGCCCAGCGGCATCCGGGTGTACGCGGCGATCTCGGCGAGCGACTGCGGTCGACCCTCGCAGACCGAGGCGATGCGGTACTTGTCGTGGCCGGCGAACCGCGCCTCGGCCACCTGGGTGGCGGTGCCGGAGAGCACCGCCTCCAGCGCGATGTTCTGCAACGGTTCGGTCCGGCCCCGGGTGACCGCGTACGGACGCACCAGCGCCCCACGTGGATCCCGCCGTGGTTCCATCTCGCGATCACCTCCCTCCGTACGGAGCCGGCTCGGCTCCGGATCACCCAGTCACACGGACGCGCCGGTCAGGACCGGACGGCGTCCCTCGGCAGCGGGGACAGCGCCTGGCCGACCCGCTCCACCAGCAGCGCCATCTCGTAGCCCACCTGGCCTACGTCACAGCTGCGGGCCGCCAGCACCGCCATCGACGAGCCGTCGCTGATGGACATGAGGAAGAGGTATCCGCTGTCCATCTCGATGACCGTCTGGAGCACACCCCCGGCGCTGAACATCCGGGCGGCACCCTCGGTCAGGCTCACCACGCCGGAGGTGATCGCGGCGAGCTGGTCGGCCCGGTCGGCCGGCAGGTCCCGGGAGGAGGCGAGCAGCAGCCCGTCCGCGGACACCGCCACCACGTGGGCGATGCCCGCCACGCTGTCGGCGAAGTTGGTGAGCAGCCAACCCATGTCCTGCATGGCCGCTGGCCTGTTCATCGGTTCGTCTCCTTGGTCGAGGTGCTGTTCAGGTCCGCGCCGGCCGTCCGACCCCGCTGAACACCGCGGTGGTAGGCGGACAGCAGGCCGCGTACTTCGTCCGGCGTGCGCCGGGTCTGGGCCCGGCCACCCTTGGGTTCGATGCCGCCGGGCACGAGCTGGGCCTGCGGCACCCGCTTGGGCAGGCCGGAGCGGGTGGTGCCGGCGGCGGTGGGCTCCGCCGCCCGGCTGGCCCGCGACCAGCCCTCGTCGGCCGCCGTCCGCCACGCTCCCGGGTCGATGGCCGGCGGCACCGGCGGCGGTGCGGCGGCGGCCGGCACGGGTGGCGGCGCGGCGGCTGCCGGCACGGGTGGCGGCGCCGCGGCGGCGGGCACGGCCGACGCCGGCGGGGTGTACGGCGGTGGCGTCGTCAACCCCGCGGCCTGGGCTCCCGGGGTACGCGTCGGCAGCCGCGGCGGGGTGGCCGCGGCGACCGGCTGGGCCGGCGCGGCGGGCGGCTCGTCGAAGGCGGGACGGGCGAAAATGGTCGTCTCGTCCTCGCCGTGCGAGCGGAACCAGACGGCCTCCATCTCCCGGAATATCGGCGCCTCGGCCGGCTGTTCCGGCCGGGACACCGTCGGGGTGGCCGGGGCCGTCTCGACGGCGGGTGCCATGGCGGCCGGCTGGTACGCCGGGGCGGGCGGGTAGCCCGCCGGCTGGTAGGCCGACGGCGCCGGCGAGGCCTGGTCCGCCAGGTCCCCCGGGCTCCGCTTCGGCAGCGGGTCTCGCGTCGGGTACCCGTGGCCCGACCCGCCGGCCGCGTAGCCGGCCCCGGAGACGGAGGGCGCCGCGGCGGGCGGCGCGGACGCCACCGGCGCGGCCGACGGCATCGTCGGCAGGCTGGGCAGCGCCCCGGTCGCGCCGCCCAACTGGACGGCCGGGCCGGTGTCCCGCGCCTCGGCGCCGCCCTGCCAGCGGGCCGGCGGCGCGGCGCTGCGCCACTGGTCGGCCAGGGTCGCCGTGCCGCCGCGCCCGGCGCCGGCCAGCGACTCCGACCCGGCGCCCAGCTGGCTCAGCGGCGACGGCTCGACGGCGAGCGGCTGACGTGACCGGTTCAGCGGGGCCTGGCCCCGGTTGGCCGGCAGCACCACCGCGGAGTTCGGCAGGGTCACCTGGGCGACGGTGCCACCCTCGACATTGCGGCGCAGCTCCACCCGGATGCCGTAGCGGGACGCCAACCGGCTCACCACGGCCAGACCCATCAGCCGGAACGCGGCCACGTCGACCGTGGGCGGCGCGGCCAGCCGGCGGTTCAGCGAGTCCAACTGCTCGTCGCTGAGCCCCAGGCCGCGGTCCTCCACCTGGATCAGCACGTAGTCGCGGATCCGCCGGCCGTCGGCAACCACGGTGGTGTTCGGCGGGGAGAACCGGGTGGCGTTGTCCAGCAGCTCGGCGACCAGTCGGACCACGTCGTTGACCGCGTGCGCGGCGACCGAGATGTCGGTGTCGACGGTGCCGAACTCGATCCGGTTGTAGAGCTCGACCTCCGACTGGGCGGCGCGCAGCACGTCCACCAGGAGCGCGTCCTCGCGGCGCGGCACGGCAGAGTCGGCGCCGGCCAGCACCAGCAGGTTCTCGTCGTTGCGGCGCATCCGGGTGGCCAGGTGGTCGAGCTCGAAGAGCTGGGCGAGGCGCTTGGGGTCCTCCTCGCCGCGCTCGATCGCGTCCAGCTCGCCGATCATCCGGTCGACCAGGTTCTGCGAGCGGCGGGCCAGGTTGAGGAACATCGCCGAGACGCTGGTCCGCAGGGCGGCCTGCTCGGCGGCCACCCGGACCGCCTCCCGGTGGACCACGTTGAAGGCCGCGGCCACCTGACCGACCTCGTCGCGGTTGGTCAGCTTGATCGGGTCGCGGACCTGCTGGACGATCTCGTCCACGCCGCCGTCGCCGATCGCGTTGACGTTCTGCAGCCGGCCCACCGCTTCGGGCAGGTCGTGGTTCGCCACCGCCAGCGCGCCCTCGCGCAGCCGGCGCAGCGACTCGTTGAGCGAACGGGCCAGCACGACCGCCAGGGTCACCGCGACGATCAGGGTGAGCAGGACCAGCAGGCTCTCCACCACGGCCTGCTGGATGACGTCGCTGCGGACGTCGTCGGCGTCGGCGAGCAGCCGCTCCAGGAGCTGGACCTCGGCCCAGCGCATCAGGTCGTTGACCGCGCCGATCGCCTCGGCGGCGTCCTTCGGGCTCACCAGCGAGGTCTGGTTGACCGAGCGGGACAGGTCGTTGGCGACCCGGTCGGCGAGTTGCACGGCGTCACCGGAGACGGTGCCGTCCACCAGGGACCGCTGCGCCGGCTCGGCGGCCCGGGAGAACGACAGCAGCGCCTCCTGCTGGCCGGTCAGGGTGGCCACCAGGGAGGAGTACTGCTCCTCGTCGAGCTGGCCGGCGGCGAGGGCGGTGAACGCGACCGCCTGCTCCTGGGCGACCTGCTCCTTCGCGTGGGAGAACGCGGCCACGGCGCGGCGGGCGTCGGCGATGCGCTCGGCACCGGGCTGCTGGGCCAGGGTGTCGCCGTACGCGACGAGGTCGCTGAGGATGATGCCGTAGCGCAGGCTGGCCTCGGCCACCGGCATCTGCTGCCGGTCCAGCACCTCCTGCCGGGTGCCGTTCAGCGTGGCCAGGTGGTCGTCGATGACCTTCAGCCGGGTCCGCACCGACGCCGGCACGTCGCCGATCCGCCCCCGCTCCTCGCGGTACGCGGCGATCCGCTCGTCGGTGCTGCGGACCCGCAGGTTGTAGTTGTCCGGCTTGCGGTCGTCCCCATTGTTGTCGTCCGGCTTCTGGTCCTGCGCGGCCAGGTAGACCAACGCCGCCATCCGCTCCTTGTGCAGGTCCTGGGTGAGCGCCGAGACGTCGATCGACAGCGCGGTGAGCGACCGGATCCGGGTCGCCTCGTACGCGCCCTGGCCGGTCGAGACGAGTCGGATAGTTGCCAGTGCCATGACAGCGGCGACCGGAACGACCAGGATGAGGGCGAGCTTCGACCGGATCCGCGCGTCACGCAGCCGAGGCAGCCGCCGTCGCCGGTTCCGGCGGCCGGATCCGGTGCTCTCGGGCAGGGTCGTAGGTCCGGTGCTCACGACATCGCCTCCGTCGTTTCTTCCACGCCTGACCCGCCGACCCGTGCCTGGAGCGGCGGGCGGCGCCGCGCGCGGCACGGCCGCGATTTCATCAGACGAGATGCAGTTTGGGAAGCCGCAGTGGGACAGGAAACGGTTGGCAGGGGCGCAACCCGTGCAGCGGTCAACTAATACCTTCATTTCCGCAGGCCCCTGAACAGGGCATGTAACTCCAGAGTGGTCGGTCGCTTCTGCGCAGTAATTGCCGGTTAACGTTTCGTGTCCCCACCATGTGGGATGGGTGTCCCGAAACCGCTCCTGGCATCGCCGCTTGACCACACGCCCCGGCATTGGCAAGGTTTTGCAGGCTTCGCGCACACCGTACGGCACACCAATCCCGTTCCTCTACTGAGGACGGATGAGCGGCGGTGATCGGGCCCGCGCCCGCGCCGCACCTGGAGGACTGAGTTGAGCCCCATCCGCTCCGCGAGCATCGCGGCGCTCGCTTCGGCCGTGCTGGCCACCACGCTCACCGGCTGCCAGTTCGGCGGGGAGCAGCAGGACGACAGCCCCATCGTGATCGCCGCGGACCTCGAACTGTCGGGCGCCTCCGCGGCCCTCGGCAAGGTGTACCAACGGGCTCTCGAACTGAAGGTCGAGCAGTTGAACTCGTCCGGCGCACTCGGTGCCCGGAGGATCGACCTCAAGGTGAAGGACAACCGCTCCGACGCCGCCGAATCCTTGCGTAACATCAACGATTTCAGCAGTGACTCCCGGGTCAGCGCCATCATCATGGGCGGCTGCAACGAATGTGCCGTCAACGCCGTCCGCACCATCGGCGAGAAGCACATTCCGACCATCGCCCTGGCGTCCGCCGGCGCGATCACCGAACCGGTCGCCGAACGCCGGTACCTGTTCAAACTCGCCCCGAACGCGAGCGACAGCGCCGCGGCGATCACCGCCGAGTTGGGGCGGCGCAGCGTCAAGAAGGTGGCCCTGCTGCACAGCGACGGCAGCTACGGCAAGGAAGGCCTGACCGCGCTGCGCCGCCAGTTCAACAAGACCGGCATCCGGCTGGTCGGCAACGAGTCGGTACGCGTCACCGACACCGACGTGAGCGGCCAGGTCGAGGAGCTCGTCGACGAAAAGCCGCAGGCCATGGTCCTCTGGACACCTCCGGAGCAGGCCGCGCTCGCCGCGGCCAGCGCCCGGCAGAACCGGTTCGCCGGCCACCTGTTCTTCGACGCCTCGGCGGCCGGCGACCTCTTCCTCGGCGCCTCCGCCCAGTCCACCGAGAAGGCCACCCTGATCTTCACCCAGACCATGGTGATCGACGACGTCATCGCCACCACCCCGGCCAAGGCCGCCCGGCGACAGTGGTTCCAGGAGTACACGGCCCGCTTCGGCGGCTACAACGGCTTCTCCTCGTTCGCCGCCGACGCGGTCCAGCTCATCGCCAACGGCGAGCTGCGGGCCGGGGCGAAGCCGGGCACCGTCGACCGGGAGGCGCTGCGCGACTTCCTGGAAACCTCGCAGCTCGACGGGCTCTCCGGGCCGATCCGGATGACGCCGGACAACCACTCGGGGCTGATGCCGCAGGCGTTGACGACGCTGGTGGCGCGGGGTGGGCGGTGGCGGCTCGCGGGGTAGTGGTCGCGGTTGGGGGTGTGGCCTCGGCGTGGTGGGTGTGGCCCCGGCACAACCGGCTCCGGGCGGTCAGGCTTGATCCCTCCGCCGGTTGCGCCGGGGCCACACCTTCGGTGGGCGCTCGCCGACCGTCCCTCTGGTGGTCTCGGGGGTGCTCGGTCGACGTCGCGTCCCCGGTCGACGTCGCGTCCCAGTGGATGGGACGCCTCGGCGTCGCGGTCGGCCTCCCTGGGGAGGCCGACCGGGTCAGCGGGCGGAGGTGGTGGCCCGCACCCAGGGCAGGGCGAGACGCTCCAGGACGCTGAGGGCGGCGTACAGGACGATGCTCATCAGCCCGACCAGGACGATGGCGGCCCAGGCGGTGGGGGTGTCGCCGACGCCGTTGTACTGCAGGATCTGGTAGCCCAGACCGGGCTTGTCCGAGTAGAACTCGCCGATCACCGCACCGATCGCGGCCAGCGGCATGGCCACCTTCAGCCCGACGAAGATCTGCGGCAGCGCGGCCGGGAAACGCACCTTGCGGAAGGCCTGCCACCAGGACGCATTCAGCGAGCGGCCCAGTTCCGCCAGGTCGGCCGGGGTGGTGGTCAGCCCGGTCGCGGTGGACAGCACGATCGGGAAGAAGCACAGCAGGAACACCATGGTCAGGATGGGCTTGTGCCCCCAGCCCACCGCGACCACCAGCAGCGGACCGAACGCGATCTTCGGTACCGCGTTGACGGCCACCAGCAGCGGCGAGAACATCCGCTCCACCCGGCTGGACGCGGCCAGCGCCATCCCGATCAGCACGCCGGCCACCGACGAGAGCAGGAAGCCCAGCACGGTGACCCCGGTGGTGATCCCCAGCGCCGGCAGCAGCACGTCCGTGGCGGCGGTCATCCCGCGCCACACCGCCAGCGGCGGCGGCAGCGCCGCCGGATGGACCAGATGCAGCCCCGAGGTCACCAGCCACCACGCGGCCACCGCGATCAGCAGGCCGAGCGCCGGCATCCCCACCGCGGCCGGGCGTACGGCCAGCCGGGCCGGAACGGCGGCGGGCGGCAGGGACGCCTCGGGCAGTGACGGGTCGGGCCGGACTCCGGTCACCTGTGCCAACGTGTCCTCCTCTCTCCGCCGGCCGCGGGGCCGGCGCGCGAAGGGGTGCGCCCCGCCGGAACCCCGGCGGGCGCGCACCCCCGTTGTCCGAGCCGACCGGTCAGGCCTTCGGCACCAGGTTGAAGTCGATGATCTCCTCCGGGGTGAGGTTCTGCTTGAGCGCGCCGGCTCCCTGGAGCAGGGCGATGGTCTTGGCCACCCGGGCGCTGTCCACGGTGCCGATCGCGGTGCCGGTGTTGCTGGACCGGACGTACGCGGCCATCAGCTGGAGCTCGGCGGAGGCCGCCTCCGGCACGGCGGTCGGGACGTTCTTCTTCAGGATCGTCCCCGCCTCGTCCGGGTTGGCCAGCGCGTATTCCAGGCCCTTGAGCAGCGCCGCGGTGAAGCGCTTGACCATCTCCGGCTTCTCCTTGGCGATCTTGGTGGAGGTGACCAGCACGTTGCCGTAGAGGTCCTGCATGACGTTGCTGTAGGGCAGCATGACCGGCTTCTTCTTGGTGACCGCCGCGATGGTGGGCTGACCCACGACGAACTGGCCGATGCCGTCGACCGAGCCGGAGGCGAGCGTGCCGATCAGCGTCTGCGGCTCACCGTTGACCCAGGTCACCTTGCTGGCGTCGACGCCGGCCAGCTTGGCGTACGTCGGGAAGAGCATGCGCACGACGGAGGCCGGGCTGTCGGCGAGCTTCTTGCCCTCGAGGTCCTTCGGGGTGGCGATGTTCTTGCCCTCGACCGACGCGATGGCGGCCATGGTGCGCTGCTGGACCGCCGCCACCGCGACAAAGTCCTTGGCCTGCCCGTTGGCGAGCACGAGGATGGCGCCGGTCAGGTCGATCGGGGCGAAGTCGGCCTGCCCGGTGGCGACCTGGACCACGCCACCGGTGCCCTGGCCGGGCTTGATCTCGACGTCGAAGCCGGCCTCCTTGAAGAAGCCCTTCTCCTTCGCGACCCAGGCGTACGAGTCACGCCCGAAGTTGCCAAACGAAGTGAGGTAGGTCACTTTCTCCAGCGCCGCACCGCCGGCAGGCTTGTCCTCGGACTTGTCCGAGTCGCTGCTGCACCCGGAAACCAGGGCGAGTGCGGTCGCCAACGCGGCGGCGGCGACCGTACGGGTCAGCCTTCTCATCAGTGCACCATGTCCTTTCCGACCAGGGCATGCTCGCCCGGACGGGTCGTGGTTCCGACGATGTCGGCGGGAGGGGCAGCCGACGGGATCGTCGTGAGGGGACTCTTCGCGCGCAACAGCGTACGAGAAGCTCCCGGGACCGACGTCCGGTGCTCGGTTGCGGAACGGAAACGAAGTTGCCTGACGGAAAGTGGACTGACGTCCACCCCGGACGGTGCTATAGGGAGCCCGTCCCGCTACGCTAGCCCGACTCGCGTTCGCGACGTGGAAGGGAGCCGGCGGGAGATGATCCGACTGTCCGGGGTGTCCCGCACCTTCGACGGCCGCTCGGGGCGGGTGGAGGCGCTGCGCGACATCGACCTCGACGTCGCCGAGGGTGAGTTCGTCGCCGTGGTCGGCCGCTCAGGGTGCGGCAAGTCCACCCTGCTGCGCATGATCGCCGGCCTGCTGCCGGTGACCGCCGGCGAGATCACCGTGGCCGGTACGCCGATCACCCGGCCCCGCCGGGACATCGCGATGCTGTTCCAGCGGCCCGCCCTGCTCCCCTGGCGCTCGGTGCTGGACAACGTCCTGCTGCCGGTGGAGATCTTCGGCTGGCGCCGGGCCGGACACCGGGACCGGGCCCGCCAACTGCTGGAGATGACCGGGCTGGGCGGGTTCGAGAAGCGCCTGCCGCACGAGCTGTCCGGGGGCATGCAGCAGCGGGTCTCACTCTGCCGGTCGCTGATCGGTGAGCCCCGGGTGATGTTGATGGACGAGCCCTTCTCGGCGCTCGACGCGCTCACCCGGGAGGAACTCTCCGGCGAGCTCCAGCGGGTGCACATGGAGACGAAGGCGACCATCGTCTTCGTCACCCACTCGATCGACGAGGCGGTGCTGCTCGCCGACCGCGTCGTCGTGCTCAGCCCGCGTCCCGGCCGGATCCGCGAGGTGGTCGAGGTCAAGGTGCCCCGGCCGCGCACGCTGGGCCGCAACGCGCACCTGGCCGAGGTGGCCCGGATCAGCGCCGAGCTGCACGAACTGCTGATGGAACGGGACGGGCCGAGCGGGCCCGCACCGGCCGGCCCGGTCGAGCCGGCCGACGGGACCGGGACGCCGACGACCGCCGGCGCGGGAGGGCAGTGAGCATGCGGGTGACGGTCTTCACCGAGCCGCACCGGGGCGCCAGCTACGACGACCAGCTCCGGTTCGCCCGGCGGGTGGAGGAGACGGGCTTCGACGGCTTCTTCCGGGCCGATCACTACCAGGCGATGGGCGACGAGCCGGGGCTGCCCGGCCCCACCGACGCCTGGCTGACCCTGGCCGCGCTGGCCCGGGAGACCTCCCGGATCCGGCTCGGCACCCTGGTCACCTCGGCCACCTTCCGGCCGCCCGGGCCCCTCGCGGTGATGGTCGCGCAGGTCGACCAGATGAGCGGCGGCCGGGTCGAGCTGGGCATCGGCGCCGGCTGGTACGAGCGGGAGCACACCGCGTACGGCATCCCCTTCCCCGGGGTCGCCGAGCGGTTCGACCGCCTCGCCGAGCAGCTCGAGGTCATCACCGGGCTCTGGCGCACCCCTACCGGCGAGACGTACAGCTTCAAGGGCGAGCACTACCAGCTCGTGGACGCGCCCGCGCTGCCGAAGCCGGTGCAGCGCCCCGGCCCGCCGGTGATCGTCGGGGGGCGCGGGCCACGCCGCACCCCCGACCTGGCCGCCCGGTACGCCGACGAGTTCAACATGCCGTTCAAGACCGTCGCCGAGACGGCCGCCGCCTACCAGCGGGTCCGCGAGGCGTGCGAGCGGACCGGGCGGGCCGCCAGCGGCCGGCCGCCGCTGGTGCTCTCCGCCGGGGTGGTGGTGGCAATCGGGCGTACCGACGCCGAGGCGCAGCGCCGGGCCGCACCGCTGCACGTCAAGAGCGCCCTGCCGCCGGAGGACCCGGTGGTCGGCTCCCCCGCCCAGCTCGTCGACCGGCTCGGCGAGTTCGCCGGCATCGGCGCCACCCGGGTGCACCTGCGCCTGATCGACTTCGACGACCTCGACCACCTGGAGCTCATCGCCGCCGAGGTCCTGCCCCAGCTGGACGGAGCGCGGTGACCGGCACCGAGCTCGGCCCGGTGGGCCAGGAGATCGTGTACGAGAACGACCGGGTCCGGGTCTGGCACATCCGCCTCGAGCCGGGCGAGCGGCAACCGCTGCACCGGCACGACCATCCGTACCTGGTGGTGGCGGTCCAGGGCGCGCGGAACGTGGTGCAGACGGTCGACGGCAGCACGATCGACGCCGATGAGCCGACCGGCGGGGTGGTTTACCGCGACCCGGGCGCGGTGCACATGCTGACCAACGTCGGCGACACCACCTACCTGGCCCGGTTGGTCGAGCTGAAGTAAGGACGCCGACACCAGCGCGCCAGGTGGCCTCCTTGGTGGCGATCGGGGGCACCGGGCCGTAACGTGCCCGACATGGCCTTTCGGACGTGGGGCAGGCTGCTGCTCACGGCGCTCGGCGTGAGCATGCTGACCGGAGCCGGCCAGCTCGGCATCGCGTACGGCTTCGGCGTCGTACGCCTCGACGGCGCGTTCGCCGACGGCACGGTCAACCGGTGGCCCGCCCAGCTCGCCTGGGTCGGCTGGTTCGCGGCGATCGCCGCGGTGGCGGGCGCGGTGGTGACCGAACGCCTCGCCCGCCGGGACGGTTCCCCGGCCGGCGGCACCGCCGAACAGCTCGCCATCGCCGGCGTCGCCGCGCTGGGCGCGACCGTGGTCGCACCGCTCTGCATGCAGCCGGCCCGCGCCGCCGAACTCGACGGTACCGTCGACCCGGTCTGGGCGGTCGGCATCTGCGCCATCCTCGGCGCGCTGATCGGGGCGGGCGCGGCCGTCGCCGTCCTGCTCAAGCCACCGTTCGGGTGGAACATCGCGCTGACCGCCGGGCTCGTCTGGCTGCTCGCGCTGATCTCCGCGGCGCCGACGGTCGCGTCGACCGAGCCGCTGCGCACCGTACGCCTCGGGGTCCTCGAACCATCCTGGCTGGACGCCGCGGCGGCGCAGCGCCTCGCCATGCTGGTCCTGCCCGCGATGTCCCTGCTGGCCGGGGCGGCGATCGGCGCGCTGGCCCGGCGGCACGGCCACCTGCCGCTGATCGCTGGTGCGGCCGGGGCGGCCGGGCCGGTCCTGCTGGCCTTCGCCTACCTGACGGCCGGGCCCGGCAACGCCGCCGACCGGTACCAGCTCGCCCCCTACTACGGCGCGCTCCTCGCGGTCGCCGCCGGCGCGCTCGGCTCGACCGCCGCCACGGTGCTGCGCCGGCCCGCGCCGGACGCCGACGGCGACGCGATCGCGCCCACCGACATCCTCCAGCCTCTCCCGGCCGCACCGGCCGGCCCGCCGCTCGCCGCACCGGCCGGCTCAGCGCTCGCCGCTCCCGCCGGCGCCGACCCGGGTGCCGGCGCCCACCGGGGTACGGCCGCCGAGCCGGGTCGGGCCGGCCGGGCCGACGGCTCGCCCACTCCCGCGCACTGGGACTGGCCGGAGTCGTCCGGCCTCGCCCCCGCCGGCCGGAGCCTGCCCCGGCAGACCGTCACCGACCGCGCCGTCGTTCCAGCCGCTCCCGGCCTCCAGGACGGCACCGGAGCGGACCGGCCGCCGACCCCGACGGAACCGACAGGCCCGACCCCGACGGTCGAGGCGACCGCCGCGGATTCGGGCGACGCGGCCGGCACGGCCATCCCGGCCGGCACGGCCACCCCGGCGGGCACGGCCACCCCGGCCGGCATGGCCACCCCGGCCGGCATGGCCACCCCGGCCGGCACTGCTACGCCGGCCGGCACGGCTACCCCGGGCAGCACGGAGTCGGCGCCCGGGGGCGGGTCCCTGAGCGACGCCGGCGACCGCCACCTCGACGACCTGGCCCGGAACCTGCCCAGCGCCGGGCTGCCGCCGCCGGCCCGGCGGACCTCCGCCATCGACGTGCTCGCCGCCGGCCGCCCGGCCGCGCAGCCCGGCCCGGAGCCGGTCGCCCCCGGTCGGGCCCCGGCGTCGTCCCTCGCCCCGGCACCGCCGACCGAGGATGCCGCCGGACCGGTGCCCGCCGGACCGGAGCCGGCCGGACCGGTGCCCGCCGGACCGGAGCCGGCCGGACCGGTGCCCGCCGGACCGGAGCCGGCCGCGGGGACGCGACCGAGCACCCCGGCGGCCCCGACCGCGCCGGCCGACGAGCCATCCCGGCACCCGGACCCGACCCGGCGGGACGTCGGTCCGGCCCGCCGCGCCGAGCCGGCCGCCGCGGCTGACGGCCGGGGCGACGCCGTGGTGAGCGCGGCGCCGACCAGCACCGCCGCGGGACGGCCGGTGGACGACGAGGCCGCCCCGGCGGAGGGCACGACGAAGCCCGCCCGCGGCGGGCGCGCCCGGCGGGGCCGCAAGCCGGCGTCGGCCGCCGGCGGACCGTCCGCCGCCGCGCCCGTCGCCGGAGCCGACCGGCCGGCGGCCCCGCCCCCGGCCGCCGCCACCGAGCCGGGCCGAGCGGACCACGAAGACACGCCCGCCGCCAGCCGCGCGGATCACGACCAGACCCGGCCCACCGGGCAGGCGGACCACGACCGGACAGCCGCCGCCCACATGGACCACAACCGGACACCGGCCGCCAGCCGCACGGACCTGGGCCGAACACCCGCCGCTGGCCGCCCGGACGACGACCGCACGCCCGCCGCCGGCCGGGCGGACCACCACGGGACACCCGTCGCCGGCGACGGTCCGGGCAGCGAGGAGGTGGAGCGGCCCGGTCGCCGCTTCTTCTTCGACGAGCCGGCCGGCGGCGAGGGCCCGCCCGCGTCGCCCCGGCCGCGCTTCCCGATCTTCGAGGATGCGCCGGACCGACCGGGCGAGGTCCGGCCGGCCTGGCCGATCGCGCCCGGGCCCGCGCCGGGCTGGTCGGCCACCCCGCGCGGCACCCCCACCCCCGGCCCGGTGGGCGTTCCGGAGGCCGGCCCGGCCGCCGAGCCCGACCCGGCGTCCGCACCACGCCCCCGGCACCGGGCGCTGCCGGACCTGCGCGCGTCCAACTGGGAGGCCCTCGCCAACGCCCGGCCCGCCCCGGCGGCGGGGCCCGGTGGCCGGCACGCCGATCCGCAGCCGGCCGGCCCGGAGCCCGGGCCGGCCGAGCCGGCCGAGGGCGCCGGGACGGCTGAGCCGACCGGGACGGTCGAGGAGACGTCGGGCGAGGAGACGGCGGGCGGAAAGGCGAAGTCCCGCCGGGGACTGTTCCGGCGTAACCGGGGCAAGGCGGCCGAGCCGGTGGAGGCCGACCGCGGGTCGGAGCCGCTGCCGGCCCAGGACGAGGAGTTCGTCGACTGGGTCGCCGGCCTCGCCTCCGACGACAACGCCGAGGACGCCCGTTCCCTGCGTACCGGCCGGCACCACCGCGACTGACCCGCCGGGTGGGTCCGGGCCGACCAACGGCCCGGCCCCACCGACCCGCCCGACCTGCCCAACCCCACCGGACCGTCCGGCCCAAGACCGCCCGGTCCCGCCGGACCGTCCGGCCCACGACCGCCCGGTTCCGCCGGACCGCCCGTCCGACCGCCCGGTTCTGGGTAGCAGCGGTCAGGCCTGGGGCAGGTAGACCCGCCCGCCGGCGTTGACGAACTCCTCGGACTTGTCCCGCATGCCGCGCGCCGCGTACTCCTTCAGCTCCTGGGTGATCTTCATGGAGCAGAACTTCGGCCCGCACATCGAGCAGAAGTGCGCGGTCTTCGCCGGCTCGGCGGGCAGCGTGGCGTCGTGGTACGACCGGGCGGTCTCCGGGTCGAGCGAGAGGTTGAACTGGTCCTCCCAGCGGAACTCGAACCGGGCCTTGGAGAGCGCGTCGTCCCAGGCCTGCGCCCCCGGGTGCCCCTTGGCCAGGTCGGCCGCGTGCGCGGCGATCTTGTACGCGATCACGCCCGCCTTCACGTCGTCCCGGTCCGGCAGCCCGAGGTGTTCCTTCGGGGTGACGTAGCAGAGCATGGCGGTGCCGAACATGCCGATCATCGCGGCGCCGATGGCCGAGGTGATGTGGTCGTACGCGGGGGCGATGTCCGTCGTGAGGGGACCGAGCGTGTAGAACGGCGCCTCGTGGCACCACTCCTGCTGGCGGTCCACGTTCTCCTTGATCTTGTGCATCGGCACGTGCCCCGGCCCTTCGATCATCACCTGTACGTCGTGCGCCCAGGCGACCTTCGTCAGCTCACCGAGCGTGCGCAGCTCGGCGAACTGCGCCTCGTCGTTGGCGTCCGCGATGGAACCCGGCCGCAGCCCGTCGCCGAGGGAGAACGTCACGTCGTACGTCGCGAGCAGCGAACACAGCTCCTCGAAGTGGGTGTAGAGGAAGTTCTCCTCGTGGTGCGCCAGGCACCAGGCCGCCATGATCGATCCACCCCGGGACACGATCCCGGTGACCCGGTCCACGGCCAGCGGCACGTACGGCAGCAGCACCCCGGCGTGCACGGTCATGTAGTCCACGCCCTGCTCGGCCTGCTCGATCACGGTCTCCCGGAACACCGCCCAGGTCAGCTTCACCGGGTCGCCGCCGACCTTCTCCAGCGCCTGGTAGATCGGCACCGTGCCGATCGGCACCGGCGAGTTGCGCACGATCGCCTCGCGGGTCTCGTGGATCCGCTTGCCGGTGGAGAGGTCCATCACGGTGTCCGCGCCCCACCGGGTCGCCCAGGTCAGCTTCTCGACCTCCTCGGCGACCGACGAGCTGACCGCCGAGGTGCCGATGTTGGCGTTCACCTTGACCAGGAACGCCCGCCCGATGATCGCCGGCTCGCACTCCGGGTGGTTGACGTTGAGCGGCAGCACCGCCCGCCCCGCGGCGATCTCGTCCCGGACGAACTCCGGCGCCACGCCCTCCCGGATCGCCACGAACTCCATCTCCGGGGTGACGATCCCGGCCCGGGCGTAGCCGAGTTGCGTCGGGCGCTTCCCGTCGACGCCGCCCAGCGGGGTGCCCGCACCTCGCACGGGGGCGACGTCGCCCCGGGCGGCGATCCACGGCCCGCGCAGCGGCGGCAGCCCGACCGCCGGGTCCGAGCCCGGACCCGAGGTGTCGTAGAGGCGTACCGGCGGGTTGTCCCCGGCCAGTTCCACCTCGGCGAACGGCACCCGGAGGTCCGGCCGGGACCCCTCCACGTAGACCTTGCGTCGTGCCTGCATGACAGCCTCCCTGTCGCTCATGCGGACCAGCCGAAGTGGTCCAGCGGGCCGCGTCCCGCGCCCAGCGCCCAGTCGCGCGCGCCGGTCAGCGCGCGGGTCACGTACTCCTTCGCGACGGCGACCGCGACCGGCACCGGATCGCCGGCCGCCAGCCGGACCGCGATCGCCGCCGAGAACGAGCAGCCGGTGCCGTGGTTGTGCCGGGTCGCCACCCGGGGCGCGCGCAGCAGCGTGGTCCGGCCCGCGCCGGCCAGCACGTCCACCGACTCGCCGCCGGCGTCCACGTCGCCGCCGGTCACCACCACGTGCGCCGGGCCCGCGGCCGCCAGCGCCTCGGCCGCCGCGACCATCTCCTCGACCGTGTTCACCGGGCGTCCGGTGAGGGCCGCGGCCTCCGCGCGGTTCGGCGTCGCCACCTCGGCGTACGGCAGCAGCCGCTCGACCGCCTCCACCACGCCGAGCCGGTGCCCGCTGGTGGCGACCAGCACCGGGTCGACGACCAGCCGGGGCAGCCGCCCGGCCCGCGCCGCGTCGGCCACCGCGCCGGCGACCGCCGGGCTGCCGAGCATGCCGGTCTTCACCGCCCGCACGGCGAAGTCGCCGAGCACGCTGTCGAGCTGGTCGCGCACGGTCTGCGGGGGCAGCGGCAGGACGGCGTCCACGCCCCGGGTGTTCTGCGCGGTGACCGCCGTGAGCACGCTCGTCCCGTACGCCCCGAGCGCCGCGAACGTCTTGAGGTCCGCCTGGATGCCGGCGCCGCCGCCGGAGTCTGATCCGGCGATGGTGAGGGTGGTCCTCGGGGTCATGGTGCTCCCTCGGTGGTGGCGGTGGGGGTTCGCCCGGTCGACCGGTGGGCCGCGGCGGTGAGGGCGGCGGCGACCTCGCCGGGGTCGCCGGCGCGCATGACGGCGCCGAGTACGGCGACTCCGGTGGCGCCGGCCGCGACGCAGGCCCGCACCTGCTCCGGATGCTCGATGCCGCCGAGGGCGAGGACGGGTACCGGGCTGCACCCGGTCAGCTCGCGCAGCCCGTCCGGGTGCAGCGGTGGTCCGTAGCCGGGTTTGGTGCTGGTCGGGAAGACCGGCGACAGCGTGACGTAGTCCTCCGTGCTGAGCCGAGCCAGCTCGCCGGCGTCGTGGCAGGACCGCCCGACCAGTCCCGCGGCCGGCGGCGGGTACGGGCCGGCGGCGGGCAGGTGCACGGCGCCCCCACCGAGCGGGTCCGGGCCGGCGACGATCAGCGTGCCGTCCACCTCGGCGAGGACCGCGCGCAGCTCGACGGCGAGCGCGCGGCGCGCGGCGGGCGGCAGGTCCTTCTCCCGCAGCACCACCCACCGCACTCCCCCGCCCACGGCCGCCTCGACGACCTCGACCAGCGGTCGCCGCGCCACCCGCCGGTCGGTCAGCAGCACCACGCCCGACGGCACGGCCCGGCCCGGCGTCCCGGCGGGCTCCGGCTCCTCGACGGCCCGGCGCCCACCCGTCCGGCGGTGTCCGGTGGGCGTGACCTCGACGGCGGGGCGGGCCGGGGCGGCGGGCGGGGCCTGCGGGCTCACAGGTCGGGCCGGCCGTCGTCGGGGGTGGACGCGAGCGCGTGGAAGCGGCGGGCGATCCGGCCCGCCCCGTACGCGAGCCGCCCGGCCTCGACCGCGTACCGCATTGCGGTGGCCATGGCCACCGGGTCGGCGGCCCGGGTCACCGCGCTGGCCAGCAGCACCGCGTCGCAGCCCAGCTCCATGGCGAGCGCCGCGTCGGAGGCGGTGCCGATGCCCGCGTCGAGCACCACCGGCACGTCCACGCTCTGCCGGATGAGCCGGATGTGGTGCGGGTTGCTCACCCCCAGCCCGGAGCCGATCGGCGACCCCGCCGGCATCACGGCGGCGCAGCCCACGTCGGCCAGCCGCCGCGCCAGGACGGGATCGTCCGACGTGTACGGCAGCACGGTGAACCCGTCCGCCACCAGCTCCTCGGCGGCGCGCAGCAGCTCCACCCCGTCCGGGAGGAGCGTGCGCTCGTCCCCGATGACCTCGAGTTTCACCCAGTCGGTCGCGAACGCGTCGCGGGCCAGCCGGGCCACCTTCACCGCCTCGGTCGCGGTGTGACAGCCCGCGGTGTTCGGCAGCAGCCGTACCCCGCACCGCTCCAGCAGGTCGAGCAGGCCACCGGCGCTGCCCGGCGCGGTGTCGACCCGGCGCAGCGCCAGCGTGACCAGTTCCGTGCCGGAGGCCCGGATCGCCTGTTCCAGCACGTGCAGGTTGGCCGCGCCGCCGGTGCCGAGGACGAGCCGGGAGCCGAAGGTGACCCCGCCGATCTCCAGGGGCATGCCGCTCACCCGCCCTGCGCGGCGCTGAGCACCTCGACCCGGTCACCGTCGTGCAGCACCGTGGCCGGCCAGCCGCCGCGCGGCACCACCTCGCCGTTGACCGCGACCGCGAGGCCGCGTTCCTGGGTGGTGACCGCGCGGACCAGCTCGGCGACGGTGACGCCGCCCGGCAGGTCCCGCCCCGCGCCGTTGACGATCAGTCGCACGTCTCCTCCTCGGTGTCGGATGGGGCCCGGACCGGTCCGGGCCGGCCGGCGAACCGGGCCGCGTCGAAGGGCGCGAGCAGCGGATCCGGCACACCGGTGACAACCAGGTCGGCGACCAGGTCGGCGGTTACCGGGGTGAGCACGATGCCGTGCCGGTGGTGCCCGGTGGCGACGAGCACACCGGGGCGGCCGGGCAGCGCCCCGATGATCGGCGCGTTGTCCGGGGTGCCGGGCCGCCACCCGGCCGCCGCCTCCACCAGCTCGTACTCGGCCAGTTCGGGGACCAGGTCGACGGCGGCGCGGAGCAGCCGCAGCACCGCCCCCGCGGTCACCATCGGGTCGGCGCGCTCCTCGACGGTCGCCCCGACCACCACCTCGCCGCTGTCCCGGGGCACCAGGTAGACCGGCTCGCCGTCGGCGTACCCGCGGATCACGTGCCGAAAGCCGGGCGGGCCGCCGCCGGGCGCGCGGAGCCGGAGCACCTGCCCCTTCACCGGCCGGACCGGAAGGCCGGTGAGCGCCGCCGCGCCGCAGCCGGCCGCCACCACGACCACCCGGGCAGCCAGCTCGGACAGCGCGCCGACCGCCGCGGGTCGCAGCACCGCGCCGGCCCGCTCGGCCGCCGTCCGCAGCGCGGCGACCAGCCGGCGCGGGTCGACCTGGTGGTCGCCGGGCGCGAGCGCCCCGCCGCGCACCCGGGGCGCCAGCGCCGGCTCGCGGTCCCGCAGCGACGAGGGGCGCAGCGGCGTGATCGGCAGTCCCAGGCCCTGCTGGTACGACCAGAGCCGGCGCGCCTCGGCCAGGTCGTCCGCGGTGAGCCCGACCACCAGGGTGCCGTCGGTGCGGTACCCGAGGTCGGCGCCGGCGGCCCCGGCCAGCTCGGCGGCGAAGCCGGGCCAGCGGGCGGCGGACTCGGTGAGCAGTTCGGTCAGCTCCCGCTCCCCGAAGTACGCCTCGGCGACCGGCGCCAGCATCCCGGCCGCTACCCGCGACGCGCCGGAGCCCGGCGCCGCGTCGTGCACGCTCACCCGCAGCCCGCGCTGCGCGCACCGCCAGGCGATCGCCAGCCCCACCGGCCCGGCCCCGACCACCGCCACGTCGGTCGCGACGGTGCCCCGGCCGGCACCGGTGGCGACCGCGCCCCCGCTCAGCACGTCAGCGCCCGGAGCAGCTCGGCCGTCGCACCGGCGGGATCCGCCGCGGCCGACAGCGCCCCGACCACCGCCACCCCGTACGCCCCGGCGGCCCGCAGCGCCGGCACCGACGCGGCGGTCACCCCGCCGATCGCGATCACCGGCACGCCCACGGCCCCGGCGACCGCCCGGATTCCCGCGGGGCCGATCGGGTCGGGCAGCCCGGACTTGGTCGTGGTGGCGTAGCACGGCCCCACGCCGAGGTAGCTGGCCCCGGCGGCGACCGCCGCGGCGGCGGTGACCGGTTCCCGGGCCGTCGCGCCGAGCACGGCGGCGGCACCGAGCACCCGGCGGGCGGCGGGCACCGGCAGGTCGTCCGCGCCCACGTGCCCGCCGTCGGCGGCCACCGCCAGCGCCACGTGCAGCCGGTCGTTGACCAGGCAGGTCGCCCCGTACGGCCGGCACAGCCCGGCCACCCGCCGGGCCAGCTCGTACGTCTCCCGGTCGGTGGCGTCGTCGGCCACCCGGACCTGGACCACCAGTTCGGCGCCGGCCACCGGCAGCGCGGCCCGCAGCACGCCGAGCGGGTCCCGACCGGGCCGGGTGTCGGTGATCAGATGCAGTCGCCCCAGGGACGGCACGGCAACACTCCTCCCTGCGCCGGCATTACCCGGATCAGGTTCGACGGTCGGGGGCTACCAGCCCCCCTCTCAGCCCGGTCCGCACCGGGCTCCCGTGGGTCACTTGCGGCCTACCGTACGACGTTCCCCCCGATCCGCCAAGGGCGGGTGACACTTTTCCCATCCACCGTCGCGAGTGGATGACCGGGACGGCGAGTGATCTTCCGATCACGCCATGCTGTCCGGATGTCCTCGCCTGCCCGCGTTCCGCGCCGGTTGTCGTTCCTGCCGTTCCGTGGCAGTTCCGCCGTCGCCGAAGGCCAGTTGACCTGGGCAATGATGCGCGGACCCGCCTGGCGGCGGCTGCTGCCCGACGTCTACGTGCACCGCGACGGCTACCGCGCGGACGACCATCGGATGTGGTGCGAGGCCGTCGCCCTGCGCCTGCCGCCCGGCGCCGCCGTCGCCGGGCGCAGCGCCGCGTACCTGTGGGGCGCCGACCTGCTCGACCTGACCGCCCCGGTCACCGTACTGCTGCCTCGGACGGCCCGGATGCGCCCGCATCCCCGGGTACGCATCGTCCGCTCGGTGCTGCCGGACACCGACCGGACCCGGTTCGCCGGGCTACCGGTCACCACGGCCCTGCGCACCGCCTTCGACCTCGGCCGGCAACCGGCGCGCACGGACGCCCTGGTCGCCGTCGACGCACTGCTGAACCGGCGGGTGGTCAAACTGACCGACCTGCGGGCGTACGCCGCGGCGCGGTCCGGCTGGCCGGGCACCAGGCTGCTCCGCGAGGTGCTGGCGCTTGCGGAGCCGCTGAGCGAATCACCGATGGAGACCCGGCTCCGACTGCTGCTGCTCGACGCCGGGCTCGGGCCGCTCGTCGCCCAGCACGACGTGCTCGACGCCCGAGGTCGCTTCGTCGGACGGGTGGACCTCGCCTGGCCGGCCCGCCGCGTCGCGGTCGAGTACGACGGAGACCACCACCGGGAACGTACCCACTTCCGCCAGGACGTCGCCCGGCTCAACGCGCTCCGGGCGGCCGGTTGGCTGGTCCTCCGCTTCACCGCCGACGACGTGCTCCGCCACCCGCGCGCCACCGTCGCCCTGGTCCGCCAGGCCCTAGCCGAACGCGCTGCCGCCCCGCGCCGCCACTGACCCCGGGCAGCCCGGCTCGTCGCGCGCCCTCGCTGACCGGTACAGCGTCGTCGCCGTGCCGGGCTGTGCGTAGCCGCGACCGCTCGGCGATGGCGCCGACCCGGCCGGCGACCGCCGCTCGATTGATCACTGTGGACATCGAACGCCATGCCCCCGCCCAGCGGGGCCCGGACGTCGCCGGTGGAACGCCATGGAGGTCAAAGGGCGCTTTTGACCTCCATGGTGTTCCACCGAGGCCGAAACTCGCGGCGTGCCCGGCCCGCTGCGGCCCGGCACCCCACCCGCAGAGCCATCGACCCGGTCCGCAACGCCAGTGACCCGCCCTATCCGCCGGCAGTCGGGCCGCGCAGGAGCGACCGGCACGCAGGGCGCGACGGCCCGGTCAGCGTGGCCCGGTGGCCGGGGGCGGAAAGCAGGCCGCCCCGGTGCCGGAGACGGCACCGGGGCAGCGCTGAGCCCGGTCAGAGGATCGCGTCGAGGGCGTCCAGGTCGTCGTCGGTGGGCTGCCAGGTGCCCGCCTCGGCGTTGGCGCGTACCTGCTCAGGGGTGGTGGCTCCGGCGATCACCGAGGTGACCGCCGGCCGGGCGGCCAACCCGCCGATGGCCACCTGGAGCACACTGAGCCCGCGCTCGGCCGCGTACGCCTCGATCGCCTCGATGGTGTCCCAGTCGGCTGCGGCGAGCCGCTCGGCGTATCGGCCGCCACCGGCGAGCCGGCTGCCGGCCGGGGGCGTCTCGTTCCGCTTGTACTTGCCGGTGAGCAGCCCGTTGGCGAGCGGGAAGAACGGCAGCATGCCCAGGCCGAACCGCTCGCAGGCCGGGATGACCTCGGCCTCCACGCTCCGTTCCAGCAGCGAGTAGTGGTTCTGCGCGGAGATGAAGCGGGTTCGGCCCTGCGACGACGCGGTCCAGTCGGCGTCGGCGATCTGCCAGCCGGCGAAGTTGGAGTTGCCGAGGTAGCGCACCTTGCCGGCGCGGACCAGGTCGTCCAGGGCGGCGAGGGTCTCGTCGATCGGGGTGCCGGGGTCCGGCTCGTGCATCTGGTAGAGGTCGATGTGGTCGGTGCCGAGCCGGCGCAGCGACGCCTCGACCGCGCGGGCGATGTACCGGCGGGCGCCCCGGGCGCCGTGGTCGGGGCCGTTGAGGCCGTGCATGGCCATGCCGAACTTGGTGGCGACCACCACGTCGTCGCGGCGCCCCTTCAGCGCCTCGCCCAGCAGTTCCTCGGAGCCGCCCTGCGGCTCGCCGTAGATGTCGGCGGTGTCGAAGAAGTTGATCCCGGCGTCGAGCGCGGCGTCGACCACCGCGCGGGTGCCGTCGCGGTCGAGCTTGCGGCCGAAGTTGTTGCAGCCGATGCCGACCACGGACACCACGAGCCCGGAGTCGCCCAACCGGCGATAGGTCATCTCAGTCACGAGATCCACCCTATGCCGCCGGCCAGCGGGTCACCGCTGGAGCCGGCACGCCAGCCGGCCGGCGCGGAACCGGTCGACGAGCGCGTCGTCGGTCAGCGGACGTCCCAGACCGGCTCGGGTGTCTCCACCACCTCTCCGTCGCCGCGGAACAGCACGAACCGGTCGAACGAGCGGGTGAACCAGCGGTCGTGGGTCACCGCGATCACCGTCCCGTCGAAGGCCGCGAGCCCGGCTTCGAGCGCCTCGGCGGAGGCCAGGTCGAGGTTGTCGGTCGGCTCGTCGAGCAGCAGCAGGGTCGCCCCGGACAGCTCCAGCAGCAGCACCAGGAAGCGCGCCTGCTGCCCGCCGGAGAGCGTGCCGAAGCGCTGGTCGCCCTGCCCGGCCAGCTCGTACCGGGACAGCGCCGCCATGGCCGCGTGCCGGTCCATCCCGGCCCGGTGTTCGTCGCCCCGCCACAGGATGTCGACCAGTGTCCTGGCCATCAGCTCGGGCCGGTCGTGGGTCTGGGAGAAGTGGCCGGGCCGGACCCGGGCGCCCAGGCGGACCACCCCGTCGTGGGTGACGGGTGCCAGCTTCGCGCCCTCCGCCGGGACGCTGGCCGGGTCGGGGTCGGTGCCGCCGCGGGCCAGCAGCCGCAGGAAGTGCGACTTCCCGGTCCCGTTGGCACCGAGCACCGCCACCCGGTCGCCGTACCAGAGTTCCAGGTCGAAGGGGTAGGTCAGGCCGTCGAGTTCGAGCTGCTCGGCGATGACCGCGCGCTTTCCGGTCCGCCCGCCGCTCAGCCGCATCCGGATGTCCTGGTCCTTCGGGGGTACGGGCGGCGGCCCGGCCTCCTCGAACTTGCGCAGCCGGGTCTGCGCGGCCTGGTAACGGGAGGCCATGGCGTCGTTGTACGCGGCCTTCTGCTTGTACATGAGCATCAGCTCGCGCAACTTCTGGTGCTCCTCGTCCCAGCGGCGGCGCAGCTCGTCGAGTCGGGCGTGTCGGGCCACCCGCGCGGAGTGCCAGCTCGCGAAGCCGCCCGGGTGCACCCAGGCGCTGCCGCCCTCGACGGCGACGACCCGGTCGGCGGTCTGTGCCAGCAGCTCGCGGTCGTGCGAGACGTAGAGCACGGACTTGCCGGACTCGCGCAGCCGGCCCTCCAGCCAGCGCTTGCCGGGTACGTCGAGGAAGTTGTCCGGCTCGTCGAGCAGCAGCACCTCCTCGGGGCCACGGAGCAGCAGTTCCAGCGCGAACCGTTTCTGCTGGCCGCCGGAGAGGGTCCGCACGGGTCGGTCCCGGGCGGCGTCCCAGGGCAGGTCGAGCACGATGGTGGCCACCGTGTCGAAGAGCACCTCGGCGTCGTACCCGCCGGCTTCGCCCCAGGCCGCGAGGGCGTCCGCGTACGCGAGCTGGGCCTTGCCGGCGGCGCTGCTGTACTTGCCGCGGACCTCGGCCGCGCGCATGGCCGCCTCGGTCTCGGCGAGCCGGCGGCCGGCGTCGCGCAGCGCCGGCGGGGCGAGCGAGAGCGCCAGGTCGGCGAGGGTCGACTCGTCCCCGATCATGCCGATGAACTGGCGCATCACGCCGAGCCCGCCGGAGCGGGCGATGGCGCCGGTACGCACCGGCAGGTCGCCGGCGACCATCCGCAGCAGGGTGGTCTTGCCGGCGCCGTTGGGTCCGACGAGGGCCACCTTGGCGCCCTCACCGACCCGGAACGACACCTCGGCGAAGAGCTCCCGGCCGTCCGGGAGGGTGTGCCCGACCCCTGCCACGTCCACGTATCCCACGTCGGCATCCTGCCCGAGGGGCGGGGGCGGGCGACACTCGTTTACCGGGTGACCCGCAGCACCCGGAAGCCCTTCTGGCTGGCGTGCCGGGTCACCTGCCAGCCCTGGTCGGTCAGCCAGCGCTGCAGCGAGTCGCCGCCGAGGTGCTTCGCGACGACCAGCCACGCCACCCCGTCCGGGGCGAGCCGGGGCAGCCAGTGCCGGAGCAGGTCGTGCAGTTCGGACTTGCCGACGTGGATGGGCGGGTTGGACCAGATCTGGGTGAAGGTGACCTCGGCCGGTACGTCGTCCGGCGCGACCGCCCGGACCCGTCCGGCCGCGCCCACCCGGGCGGCGTTCGCGGCGGTGAGTTGCCGGGCCCGCTCGTTGACGTCGACCGCCCAGACGGTGGCGGCCGGCGCGCTGGCGGCCAGGACGCAGGTGATGGGGCCGAAGCCGGAGCCGATGTCGAGCAGCGGACCGGTGACGTCGGGCGCCGGCAGCGGGGCCTTGCGCAGCAGGACGGCGGTGCCGGGGTCGAGCCGGGCGGCGGAGAAGACCCCGCTGGCGGAGGCGAGGGTGTAGTCCCGCCCCGCCACGGAGAACTCGACCTCGCGCGGCTGGGCGGCGCTCGTGGGCTGCGCGGTGAAGTAGTGGTCGCCGGTCACGCGGGGCATTGTCGCACCGGGACGGGTGGGCGTCGGAGACGGTGTGCGGGACCGGGTCGGACGCCACTCCGCCCGGATTTCCCGATATTACCCTCGAAAGGGACAATCGACCCCTACTGTGTCTCACATGGTGTATCGGTACGAGTCCGATGAGGACGCCTTCCTGGAGTACCCGGGGTCCGGGCCGGACCCGTCCGCGCCGGGCGCCGCGCCACCGCCGCCGGCGGGCCCCTCGCCGTCCCGCTTCCCCACCCCGTCACTGCCGCCGGCCCGGGTCGCCCGACCGCCCGCCGACACCGCCCCGGCGCCCGCCCCAGCCCCAGCCCCGGCCCCGGCTCCGCTGCCCGCCCCGGCCCCGCCACCGGTTCCGGCTCCCCCGCCGGCCCCCGTGCCGGGCCGGTTCGATCCGGACGTCCCCCGGGCCACCGCACCGCCGGCCGCCGTGCCAGGCCCCGCGCCGGCCGCCGTCTTCCGGACGACCGAACCGCTGGACCTGTCCCGTCCCAGCCGGGCGGAGCGCAGGCGCGGTGGGGGGCGCGCCTGGCAGGCCCTGATCGGCGGCGCCGCCGTCCTGATGCTGCTCGCCCTCGGCGGGTTGGCCGTGGCCGCCCTGCTCGACGATCGCACCGGCACGCCGCAGGCCGGCACGCCCACCGGGCAGCCCGTGGTGGAGCAGTCCGCCGCGGCCGACGGGACGGACCTGGACTCCCGGGATACCGACCAGCTGGCGCTCACCGTCAAGGAGGTCTTCCCCGGCAAGAGGCTGGTGGTCGCCGACGGTCAGCCCGCGTACCCGGTGCTCAAGACCCACTCCAGCGGCAGCTGTGGCGTCGCGGTGACCGGGGAGATCGCCGACCTGCTCACCTGGCTCGGCTGCAACCAGGTGGTCCGGGCGACCCTGCGCTCCCCCGACGGCGACCACCTGCTCACCGCCGGGCTGTTCAACCTCACCGACGTGGCCAGCGCGCAGCGCGCCCGGGACCGGATCCGCCAGCTGCTCGACGAACGGCAGGGCCGGTTCCGGGGCATGGCCGCCAACGAGGACACCGAGGCCGTGGCGAAGGCCGCCGCCCGCATCGGCTGGCAGGTACGCGGCCACTACATCGCGTACTGCCTGGTCACCCGGGCCGACGGGAAGAAGATCGCGGCCACCGACAGCCGGACCCGCGAGATCCTGTACGACATGATCGAGGTCTACCTGAACCGGGGCGTGCTGGAACGCCGGGCCAACGGCGGGGTGGCCAACCAGCCCACCGACACCACCTCGGACGGTCCCGCCGGTCAGGACGGCACCGGCAACCGGAACTCCTCGGACAACTGACCCGACCCAGCCGACGGCCCGCCGTTTCCCGTCCCGGGGCGGCGGGCCGTCCGGCGTCCGTCGCTCGCCGAGGCGGGTCAGCCTTCGGCGACGGGCACGCGGAGCCGGCGGGTGAGGTCGGCGCGGCGGGCGTACTCGGCCGGGTCGTCGGGGTAGCCGACCGCCACCAGGGCCAGCCCGTGCGCGGGCGCCACGGTCACCTCGCTGGACCGCTCCCGGCGGCGCAGCAGGCCTGCCGGCCATTCGACCGGCCGGCGGCCGTCCCCGGCCACCAGCATGGCGCCGACCAGGCTGCGCACCATGTTCTGGCAGAACGCGTCGGCCTGCACGGTGGCGACCAGGATGCCGTCCGGGTCGCGCCGCCAGTCCAGCCGGGTCACCTCGCGCAGCGTGGTGGCGTTCTCCTTGCGCCGGCAGTACGCGGCGAAGTCGTGCTCCCCCACCAGGCCGGCCGCGGCGGCGTTCAGCGCCGCCAGGTCGAGCGGCTTCGGCCAGGCGAGGGTGTCGGTACGGCGCAGCGGCTCGGCGCCCCACGGGGCGTCGGTCACCCGGTACTCGTAGCGACGGAAGGTCGCCGAGAAGCGGGCGTCGAAGTCGGCCGGCACCTCGGTCATGGCGCGTACCCGCACGTCGGGCGGGAGCAGCCGGGCCAGCCGCCGCAGCAGCCGCCCGTCGTGCTGCCGCCACACCTCGGTGGGCAGGTCGAGGTGGCAGACCTGCCCGGTGGCGTGCACGCCCGCGTCGGTCCGGCCGGCCACGGTCAGTCCGGTGGCGGTGCCGGCGCCGAGGACCAGGTCCAGGGTCTCCGTCAGCACCCCGGCGACCGTGCGCCGGGTGGGTTGGGGCGCCCAGCCGGAGAAGTCGGTGCCGTCGTAGGAGACGTCCAGCCGGAGCCGGGTCCGCTCGTCCACCTCGTACCTCCCGTTGACGGCGTCAGGCCCGGCACCCCACGCGGGGATGCCGGGCCCGACGATGCTGCCGGTGCGATCAGGCCTTGTCGTTCTCGGTGGCCTCGTCGCTGTCCTCGCGGGCCGCGGCGGTGTCACCGGAGGCCGAGACCGGAGCCTCGGCGTCCTGGTCGGCGACCTCGCTGGACCGCGGGGTCTCCTCGGCCGGGGCCAGGGCCTCGACCTTGTCCTGCTGCGCGGCCTTGCGGGCGGCGGTCTTCTTGTTCGCCTTCGGCTCGGCGACCTGAAGCTCCTCCACCAGCTCGATGATCGCCATCGGAGCGGCGTCACCCTTGCGCGGACCGGTCTTCACGATCCGGGTGTAGCCACCGTTGCGGTTGGCGTACCGGGGCGCGATCTGGTCGAACAGGGCGTAGACCACGTCCTTGTCCTTGACGACGCCCAGCACCCGGCGGCGCGAGGCGAGGTCGCCGCGCTTGGCCTTGGTGATGAGCTGCTCGGCCAGCGGACGCAGCCGCCGGGCCTTCGTCTCGGTGGTCTGGATCTTGCCGTGCTGGAACAGCGCGGTGGCCAGGTTGGCCAGCATCAGCCGCTCGTGCGCGGGGCTGCCGCCGAGGCGGGGGCCCTTGGTGGGCGTGGGCATGCTTGGTGCTCCTCAGGTGTGGCGGCAGCGCGGACTAGAGCTGCTCGGTCTCGCGGTAGTCGTCGGTGTCGTAGTCGGCCTCGCCGAAGGCGTCCACGACGTGCGCCGGGTCGAAGTTCGGAGCCGAGTCCTTCAGCCCCAGGCCCATCCCGGCGAGCTTCATCTTGACCTCGTCGATCGACTTCTGGCCGAAGTTGCGGATGTCGAGGAGGTCGGCCTCGGTACGCCCGATCAGCTCACCAACGGAGTTGATGCCCTCGCGCTTGAGGCAGTTGTAGGAGCGGACGGTCAGGTCCAGCTCCTCGATCGGCAGGGCCAGGTCCGCCGCCAGCTGGGCGTCCTGCGGGGACGGCCCGATGTCGATGCCCTCGGCGGTCTCGTCCAGCTCGCGGGCCAGCCCGAACAGCTCCACCAGCGTCGAGCCGGCGGAGGCCAGCGCGGTACGCGGGCCCATCGACGGCTTGGTCTCGACGTCGATGATCAGCCGGTCGAAGTCGGTCCGCTGCTCGACACGGGTCGCCTCGACGCGGTAGGTGACCTTGAGCACCGGCGAGTAGATCGAGTCGACCGGGATCCGGCCGATCTCGGCGCCCGCCTGCTTGTTCTGCGCCGCCGTGACGTAGCCACGGCCCCGCTCGACGGTCAGCTCCATGTCGAGCCGGCCCTTGCCGTTGAGGGTGGCGAGCTTCAGGTCCGGGTTGTGCACCGAGACACCGGCCGGGGGCTGGATGTCACCGGCGGTCACGTCGCCCGGGCCCTGCTTGCGCAGGTACATGCTGACCGGCTCGTCGTGCTCGGAGCTGACGCAGAGCTCCTTGATGTTCATGACGAGCTCGACCACGTCCTCCTTGACCCCGGGGATGGTGGTGAACTCGTGCAGCACACCGTCGATCTTGATCGAGGTGACGGCCGCACCCGGGATGGACGACAGCAGCGTACGCCGCAGCGAGTTGCCCAGGGTGTAGCCGAAGCCCGGCTCCAGCGGCTCGATGGTGAACCGGGACCGGGTCTCGTTGATCGACTCTTCGGAGAGAGACGGTCGCTGGCTGATGAGCATTTTTTCTCTTCTCTTCCGGGGCGCCCGCCATATGACGCCCGACGAAACTGTTCCGGTGGCCCGCCCCGGAGGGCGGGCCACCGCAACGAGCCCTTACTTGGAGTAGAGCTCGACGATCAGCTGCTCCTGGACCTGGGTGTCGATCACCTGGCGGGCCGGGAGCGAGTGCACGAGGATCTTCATCTGGCTGGGGATGGCCTCGAGCCACGCAGGAACGGTCTTGGAGCCGGCCTCGGCCTGCGCGACGATGAACGGGGTGAGCTCCTTGCTCTTGCCCCGGACCTCGACGATGTCGTGCTCCTTGACGCGGTACGACGGGATGTCGACCTTCTTGCCGTTCACCGTGAAGTGACCGTGCTTGACCAGCTGACGGGCCATGTCCCGGGACTTGGCGTAGCCGGCCCGGTAGACCACGTTGTCCAGCCGCGACTCGAGGATCTGCAGGAGGACCTCACCGGTCTTGGCCTGCTTGGCCACGGCCTCCTCGTAGTAACCGCGGAACTGCTTCTCCAGCACGCCGTAGACCCGGCGAGCCTTCTGCTTCTCACGGAGCTGGAGCAGGTACTCCGTCTCCTTCGTGCGGCCGCGGCCGTGCTGCCCGGGCGGGAACGGCCGGGACTCGAACGGGCACTTCGGGCCATCGCACTTGCTGCCCTTGAGGAACAGCTTCATCTTCTCCCGCCGGCAACGGCGGCAGTCAGCACCGGTGTAACGAGCCATCTCTCTCTAACCTCTCAGACCCGGCGACGCTTCGGCGGACGGCATCCGTTGTGCGGCTGCGGGGTGACGTCGGAGATCTGCCCGACCTCGAGGCCCACGGCCTGCAGCGAACGGATGGCGGTTTCCCGGCCGGAGCCGGGACCCTTGACGAACACGTCGACCTTGCGCATGCCGTGCTCCATGGCCCGACGCGCGGCGGCCTCGGCGGCCAGCTGCGCGGCGAACGGAGTCGACTTGCGGGAGCCCTTGAAGCCCACCTGGCCAGCGGAGGCCCAGGAGATGACCGCACCGGTCGGGTCCGTGATGGACACGATGGTGTTGTTGAAGGTGCTCTTGATGTGCGCCTGCCCGTGGGCGACGTTCTTGCGTTCCTTGCGCCGGACCTTCTTGACGGCGGCTCCGGCACGAGCCTTCGGTGGCATAAGTCTGTGCGCTCCTAGTTGACTTTCCGGACCGGGTTGCGGCCTTCGCCCACCTCGGCGGTGGCCGACCCGTCATCCGGTTAAGAACTACTTCTTGCCGGGCTTCTTCTTGCCGGCGACGGTCCGCTTCGGGCCCTTGCGGGTGCGGGCGTTGGTCCGCGTCCGCTGGCCACGCACCGGGAGACCACGGCGGTGGCGGATACCGGCGTAGCAGCCGATCTCGACCTTGCGGCGGATGTCAGCGGCGACCTCGCGGCGCAGGTCACCTTCAACCTTGTAGTTGGCCTCGATGTGGTCGCGGAGCTGCACGAGCTCCTCGTCCGTGAGGTCCCGAGCGCGCTTGTCCGGCGAGATGCCGGTGGCGGCGAGCGTCTCCAGGGCACGGGTGCGACCGACCCCGAAGATGTAGGTGAGCGCGATCTCCATCCGCTTCTCGCGGGGGAGATCCACGCCGACTAGACGTGCCATGTGCGGGCGTACTCCTCGTGATGTTGTGGCGGAGGTGTGGACCCGTCCCACCCCGCTACCGACCGTCCCTGTCCTTCCGGCGTCACGCCGGCGACCGGGAGCGGTCGCTGCCCGAGCGGGCCCCGGCCTCCGACCGGGGGTCAACCACGAGGGAGTACGCGCTGCGTACCGCTCGCGGCTGGGACGAGCTGATGATGTGTTCCGGGGATCTGCGACCGGGACCGATCCGACCGGCCGTCACGGCCGGTAGGACTGGTTCAGCCCTGGCGCTGCTTGTGGCGCGGGTCGCTGCAGATGACGATGACCCGGCCGTGCCGGCGGATCACCTGGCACTTGTTGCAGATCCTCTTGACGCTCGGCTTGACCTTCACGGTTGCCTTACTTCCCATCTGGCCCGGGACCGCGCCAACGCGCGACCCGGACGTCGAAGACGGACACGGGGACGTCCCGGCCGCCGTCAGGCTTACTTGTAGCGGTAGACGATGCGCCCGCGGGTCAGGTCGTACGGCGAGAGTTCGACGACGACCCGGTCCTCCGGCAGGATGCGGATGTAGTGCTGCCGCATCTTGCCGCTGATGTGAGCCAGCACCTTGTGACCGTTCGCGAGCTCCACCCGGAACATGGCGTTCGGCAGGGGCTCGATGACCCGACCCTCGATCTCGATGGCTCCGTCTTTTTTCGGCATGTCCTCCGCTGTCCTGACGTCGGTTACTCCGGACGGCCCACAACGTCTTACACGGATGCACTGACCAAGATCAGGACACCCGCGCCAGCCGCGGCTCCGACTCCCACCGAAGCGCTGGGTGGGCATGGCGGAGTGG
Source organism: Micromonospora sp. HK10 (assembly GCF_000982955.1). GTDB lineage: Bacteria > Actinomycetota > Actinomycetes > Mycobacteriales > Micromonosporaceae > Micromonospora. The sequence continues at coordinate 58,994 of NZ_KQ058832.1, forward strand.
ACGCTGTGCGCCGATCAGAAAGTGTACGCCGCCCCGCACGCCCTCGCCAAACCGGCCGGCGTGCCGGTCACCCGGACAGCTCGGATATGACGCTGGTCACGCGTCAGGCAGCTCCCGCTTGGCCCGCCGCCGCGCCTCCCGCTCGACCCGCCGACGCCGCCGGCGCTCGGCCTCCCGCGCCGGCGCCCCGGTGGCCACCCCCTGCACCGTCTGGTAGACCACCACGGCGCCCCACGGGCCGAGCACCCAGAGCGGCCAGTAGTCGTCGAACTCACCCGAACCGAGCTCGGACACGAACCAGATCGCGGTGAGGATCAGGGCCACCTTCAACCAGGGCCCCCAGATCCCCAGCAGCCAGGCGCTGCGGGCCGCGTCCCCGGCCACCGGCACGGGGGCGGGAGCGGGCGGCGCCACGGCGCTCTCCGCGGCCGCGCGGGGGGCCGGCAGGCTGCCCCCGGCCGGGCCGACGCCGGGCAGGTCGGTCAGCAGCTCGTCCAGCTCGCCGTAGGTCTTCGACCCGTACGCCCGGCGCAGCCGCTCGTCGTACTCGTGCAGGTCGAGCCGGCCCTCGTTCAACGCCGCCCGGAGTTGCTCCGCGGTGGCCTCCCGGTCCGCGTCGGCCGCCCGCATCCGGTTGCGCTCCTCCATGGGAGCAAGCATCGCATCCGGCCGCCACCGCGCCCAGCCTGGACCGGGCACCGGGACGGTCGGCAGCCGTTCCGGTCAGACCGCCGGTGAGTCGGCCGGCTCGCGGGAGGTGACCAGGTCACCCAGGCGGGCCCGGCCGCCGTCCTCGGCGGTCAGCACCCAGACGCCGTCGGCCAGCAACGCCATCGAGTGCTCGACGTGCGCAGCCATCGACCCGTCCCGGGTCACCACCGTCCAGCCGTCGGCCAGCTCAGCGGTACGCGGCGAGCCCATCGTGATCATCGGTTCGATGGCCAGCGCCAGGCCGGGCACCAACCGGGGACCCTTGCCCGGACGACCGTGGTTGAGCACGTGCGGATCCTGGTGCATCTCGGTGCCGATGCCGTGCCCGCCGTAGCCGTCGACGATGCCGTACCGGCCACCCTTGCGAACCGCGTTCTCCACCGCGTGGGAGATGTCGGTGAGCCGGCCCCTGCCGCTCGCGGCGCCCCGGGCGGCGGCGGCGATGCCGGCCCACATCGCGTCCTCAGCCACCGCGGCCATCTTCAGCAGGGCCGGGTCGACCTCGCCGACGCCGACCGTGATCGCCGCGTCGCCGTGCCAGCCGTTCAGCACCGCGCCGCAGTCGATCGAGATCAGGTCCCCCTCGCGGAGCACCTGTGCCGACGACGGGATCGCGTGCACCACCTGCTCGTTGACGGACGAGCAGATCGACGCCGGAAAGCCGTGGTAGCCCTTGAACGAGGGGACGGCGCCGGCCTCCCGGATGGTCGACTCGGCGATCGCGTCCAGGTCGGCGGTGCTCACCCCGGGGGCGACCGCCTCCCGCATCCGGCGCAGCGCGCGGGCGACCACCAGACCGGCGGCCCGCATCAGCTCGATCTGCTCGGGGGTCTTCAGCTGGATGTCCAGCTGGGGACGACGCATGGAGCCGTTACCTTTCGTCACACGGAACAGCGGGGCACGTCGCGCGTACCCCGCTGTTCGCACTCTATCCGCCGGACCGCCGGCCGGACGTCAGCCGCCGTACGAGCGCAGTGCGTCGATGGCGCGGACCGTGACGTCCTCCACCGGCCCGGTCGCGTCGATGCCGACCAGCTTGCCCTGGGCGCCGTAGTAGTCCACCAGCGGCGCGGTCTTCTCGGCGTACTCGCGCAGCCGGGCCGCGATGGTCTCCGGCTTGTCGTCGTCCCGCTGGAACAGCTCCGCACCGCAGCGGTCGCAGACGCCGTCCTGCTTCGTGGCGTCGAACTCGACGTGCCAGATCTTGCCGCAGCCCCGGCAGGTACGCCGGCCGGAGAGCCGCCGGATCACCTCGTCGTCGTCGACGACCAGCTCCAGCACCAGATCCAGCGCGGTGCCCAGGTCGGCGAGGAGCTTGTCCAGCGCGGCCGCCTGCGGCGTGGTCCGCGGGAAGCCGTCGAGGAGGAAGCCCTCGCTGGCGTCCGGCTCGGCGAGCCGGTCCCGCACCATGTTGATGGTGACCTCGTCCGGGACCAGCTTGCCGGCGTCCATGTACCGCTTCGCCTCGACTCCCAGGGGCGTGCCCTGGGAGACGTTGGCCCGGAAGATGTCACCGGTCGAGATCTTCGGCACCGAGAGGTGGGCGGCGATGAACTCCGCCTGTGTGCCCTTGCCCGCGCCCGGCGGGCCAACCAGAACGAGTCGCATCTACCGCAGGAACCCTTCGTAGTTCCGCTGCATGAGTTGGCTTTCGATCTGCTTGACGGTCTCCAGACCGACGCCGACCATGATGAGCACAGCGGTGCCGCCGAACGGGAAGTTCTGGAACTGCTGGTTGTCGAGCCAGATGAAGAAGAAGTTCGGCAGGATCGCGACGATGCCCAGGTAGAGCGCGCCCGGCAGGGTGATCCGGCTGAGGATGAAGTCGAGGTACTCGGCGGTCGGCTTGCCGGGGCGGATGCCCGGCACGAAACCGCCGTACTTCTTCATGTTGTCCGCGACCTCGGTCGGGTTGAACGTGATCGACACGTAGAAGTACGTGAAGAAGATGATCAGCAGGAAGTAGATCGCGATGTGCTCCGGCGCGCTCGCCTTCACGATGTGGTTCGAGATCCAGGCCTGGGTCTTGCCCGGGTTGTTCTGGTCGAAGAACTGAAGGATGAGCGTCGGCAGGTAGAGCAGCGACGAGGCGAAGATGACCGGGATGACGCCGGCCTGGTTCACCTTGAGCGGGATGTAGGTGGAGGTGCCGCCGTACATCCGCCGGCCGATCATGCGCTTCGCGTACTGCACCGGGATGCGGCGCTGCGCCTGCTCGATGAAGGTGACCGCGGTGATGACCACGAGGACCAGGACGATGACGAGGAGGAACATCCCCCAGCCCTTGGTGGTCTTGATCTTCCAGCCCTCGCTGGGGAGCCGGGCCGCGATCGAGGTGAAGATCAGCACGGACATGCCGTTGCCGACGCCGCGGTCGGTGATCAGCTCGCCCAGCCACATGACCACGCCGGTGCCGGCGGTCATCGTCATAACCAGGATCGTCAGGGTCAGCCAGTCCGGGATGCCGGTGCCCTCGGGCACGATCGGGAACTGGTCGCAGCGGTTCTGGAAGAGCTGCCCGGAGCGGGCCAGCGCCACGAACGCCGAGGACTGGAGGATGCCCAGGCCCAGGGTCAGGTACCGGGTGTACTGGGTGATCTTCGCCTGGCCGGCCTGGCCCTCCTTGCGGAGCTGCTCCAGCCGCGGGATGACCACCGTCAGCAGCTGCAGGATGATCGACGCGGTGATGTAGGGCATGATGCCCAGCGCGAAGACGGAGAGCTGCAGCAGCGCGCCACCGGAGAAGAGGTCCAGCAGGCCGAGGACGCCGGTGCCGCTCCCCTGGATGGCGTCGAGGCACTTCTGCACGTTGCCGTAGGAGACGCCGGGGCTGGGCAGCGTGGCGCCAAGCCGGTAGACCGCGATGATGCCTACTGTGAACAGCAGCTTCTTGCGCAGGTCAGGCGTACGGAACGCACTGAGAAAGGCGGACAGCAACTTCTTCCTCCTGCGCGAGGCGGGCCGCCGGTGGTGGTCCCTGGCGGGGCGGGGTGGGTGCCGGGCGAGCGCCCGATATCCATAGCTGGGAAGGGACTCTAACAGCCCGATCCCGGTCCGGGCAGATGCGCCCGGCTACATAAACCGAATCCAATGTTACCCGGCGCACACCGGGCCTGTAGACCATGGCGCCCGCCCAGTTGGGAACAACTGAGCGGGCGCCATGACATGCCTTACAGCTCGGTGACCGAACCACCGGCGGCAGTGATCTTCTCCTTGGCCGACGCGCTGAACGCGTGCGCCGACACCTGGAGCGCCACACCGCCGAGGTCGCCGGTGCCGAGCACCTTGACCGGGTGGCCCTTGCGGACCGCGCCGGCCTCGACCAGCTCGACCGGGCCGACCTGGCCGCCGTTCGGGAAGAGCTCGGCGAGCCGGTCCAGGTTGACCACCTGGAACACGACCTTGAACTTGTTCTTGAAGCCCTTGAGCTTCGGCAGGCGCATGTGGATGGGCATCTGCCCACCCTCGAACGCCGGCGAGATGTTCTTCCGGGCCTTCGAACCCTTGGTACCGCGACCGGCGGTCTTGCCCTTCGAGCCCTCACCGCGACCCACGCGGGTCTTCTCGGTCTTGGCCCCGGGCGCCGGACGCAGGTGGTGGACCTTGATCGTCATTACTCGACCTCCTCGACCTTCACGAGGTGGTTGACCGTGAAGATCATGCCCCGGATCTCCGGACGATCCTCCTTGACCACCACGTCGTTGATCCGCTTGAGACCGAGCGAACGCAGCGAGTCACGCTGGTTCTTCTTGGTCCCGATCTCGGATCGGACCTGGGTGACCTTCAGGCGCGCCATCAGGACGCCACCCCCGCCCGCGACGCCAGCATGGCGGCCGGCGCGACGTCCTCGACCGGCAGGCCACGACGGGCCGCGACCGCCTCCGGCGACTCGAGCGCCTTCAGGGCCGACACCGTGGCGTGCACGATGTTGATCGGGTTGGACGAGCCGAGGCTCTTGGAGAGCACGTCGTGGATGCCCGCGCACTCCAGCACGGCGCGGACCGGGCCACCGGCGATGACGCCCGTACCGGCCGAGGCCGGCTTGAGCAGCACCACACCGGCCGCGTCCTCACCCTGCACCGGGTGCGGGATCGACTGGCCGATCCGCGGCACCTTGAAGAAGTGCTTCTTGGCCTCCTCGACACCCTTGGCGATCGCCGCGGGCACCTCCTTGGCCTTTCCGTAGCCCACGCCGACGGTGCCGTCGCCGTCGCCCACGATCACCAGGGCGGTGAAGCTGAAGCGACGACCACCCTTCACGACCTTGGCGACGCGGTTGATCGCGACGACCCGCTCGAGGTGCGGGGTCTTCTCGACGGGCGCGTTTCCGCGGCCGCCCTCACGGCGGTTGTCGCGGCGACCACCCTCGTTGCCACCGGACCCGCCGCCACGGCGCTGTTGACCTGGCATCAGCAGCCTTCCTTCTCTCTCGTGACGGGGTTTCTAGAACTCGAGCCCGGCTTCGCGGGCGGCGTCGGCAAGCGCGGCGACCCGCCCCGCGTACCGGTTGCCACCGCGGTCGAAGACGACCTTCGAGACGCCGGCGGCCTTGGCCCGGTCGGCGAGCAGGGCGCCGACCTTGCCGGCCAGGGCGCTCTTGTCGCCCTCGGCGCCGCGCAGCGAGGCGTCCATGGTCGAGGCCGACGCCAGGGTGTGACCCCTGGTGTCGTCCACGATCTGGGCGACGATGTGCCGCAGGGACCGGGTGACGACCAGGCGGGGACGCTCGGTGGTACCGCTGATGTTCTTGCGGACCCGGAAGTGCCGGCGCGCACGCCCGACGGCGCGCTTGGCGGCGACGCCGCGGCGGCGCTTGAGCAGCGTGGCGCTCACTTCTTACCTGCCTTTCCGGCCTTGCGGCGAATCACTTCGCCCTGGTACTTGACGCCCTTGCCCTTGTAGGGCTCCGGCGGGCGGATCTTCCGGATGTTGGCGGCAACCTCGCCGACCTGCTGCTTGTCGATGCCGGCCACGTGGAACAGGGTCGGCTTCTCCACCGTGAAGGTGATGCCGTCCGGGGCGGGCACGAGCACCGGGTGCGAGAACCCGAGCGCGAACTCCAGGTCCTTGCCCTTGGCGGTCACGCGGTAACCGGTGCCGGCGATCTCCAGGCTCTTGCGGTAGCCCTCGGTGACCCCGACGATCATGTTGGCCACCAGCGTCCGGCTCAGGCCGTGCAGCTCCTTGGCCTTGCGCTCGTCGTTGGGCCGGTTGACGTGCACCGCGCCGTCCTCGCCCCGCTCCGCCTTGATCGGCTCGGCCAGCACGTGGCTCAGCTCGCCCTTGGGGCCCTTGACCTTGACGGTCTGGCCCTCGATCGTGATCTCGACGCCGGCGGGCACCGGGATCGACTTACGTCCAATTCGCGACATTTCTACCGTTCTCCCGTTACCAGACGAAGGCGAGGACTTCCCCGCCAACGCTCCGCTTGCGGGCCTGCCGGTCGGTGAGCAGTCCCTGGGACGTCGAAATGATCGCCACGCCCAGCCCGCCGAGCACCCGCGGGAGCCCGTCCGACTTGGCGTAAACCCGCAGACCGGGCTTGGACACGCGCTTGATGCCGGCCAGGCTCCGCTCCCGGTTCTGGCCGTACTTCAGCTCGACGACCAGTCGCTTGCCGACGGCGCCCTCCTCGGGCTCCTCGACCGACCAGGTGGCGATGTAACCCTCGGCCTTGAGGACCTCGGCGATGTTCGCCTTGATCTTCGAGTAGGGCATCGTCACCCGGTCGTGGTACGCCTGGTTGGCGTTACGCAGACGCGTGAGCATGTCTGCGATCGGGTCGGTCATCGTCATGAAATTCGTCAACCTTTCTCGCCGGGGTTCCCCGGGCCAGGCCCGGGGCCTACGGCGAAGAGACAGTTCAGCTGACGCGCGGAGCGCGCCGGGCTATTACCAGGAAGCCTTGGACACGCCGGGCAGCTCACCGCGGTGGGCCATCTCCCGGATGCACACCCGGCAGAGACCGAACTTGCGGTAGACCGCCTTCGGACGCCCGCACCGCTGGCAGCGGGTGTACGCGCGAACCGAGAACTTCGGCTTCGCGGCCGCCTTGAGGATCAGCGCCTTCTTGGCCATCTCAGTTCTCCTTGAACGGGAAGCCCAGGAGCTTGAGCAGCGCCCGGCCCTCGTCGTCGGTCGTGGCGGTCGTGACCACCGTGATGTCCATGCCCCGCTGGCGATCGATCTTGTCCTGGTCGATCTCGTGGAACACCGACTGCTCGGTCAGACCGAACGTGTAGTTGCCGTGCCCGTCGAGCTTGCGCCCGTCCAGGCCGCGGAAGTCGCGGATACGCGGCAGCGCGATGGAGAGCAGCCGGTCCAGGAACTCCCACATCCGGTCGCCGCGCAGGGTCACCTTCGCGCCGATCGGCATGCCCTCGCGCAGCTTGAACTGCGCGATCGACTTGGTCGCCCGCCGCACCTGCGGCTTCTGGCCGGTGATGGTGGCCAGGTCGCGCACGGCGCCGTCGATGAGCTTGGCGTCCCGGGCGGCCTCGCCGACACCCATGTTGACGACGATCTTGACCAGCCGCGGCACCTGCATGGGGTTGCCGTAGTTGTGCTGCTCCTGCAGCTGCGCCACGATCTCGTTGCGGTACCGCTCCTTGAGGCGCGGCAGGGTCTTGGTTTCGGTAGCCGTGGTCATCACAGGTCCTTACCGGTGCTACGCGCGATGCGGACCTTCTGGCCATTGTCGTCGATCCGGTAACCGACCCGGGTCGGCTTGCCGTCGGAGTCCAGGACCATCACGTTCGAGACGTGGATCGGGGCCTCCTGGGTGACGATGCCACCGGTCTTGGCGCCACGCTGGGTGGTGCTGATACGGGTGTGCTTCTTGACCCGGTTCACGCCTTCGACGAGGACCTTGTCCTGCCGCGGGTAGGACGCGATGACCTTGCCCTTGGCACCCTTGTCCTTGCCGGCGATGACGATGACCGTGTCGCCCTTCTTGACCTTCACGGTCACAACACCTCCGGCGCGAGGGAAATGATCTTCATGAACCGCTTGTCCCGCAGCTCCCGACCCACCGGGCCGAAGATACGGGTACCGCGCGGGTCCCCACCGTCCTTGATGATGACGGCAGCGTTCTCGTCGAAGCGGATGTACGAACCGTCCGGACGCCGCCTCTCCTTGGCGGTGCGAACGACGACGGCCTTGACGACGTCGCCCTTCTTCACACCGGCACCCGGGATCGCGTCCTTGACGGTCGCCACGATGACGTCGCCGATGCTCGCGTAGCGCCGACCGGAGCCACCGAGAACCCGGATGCACAGGATCTCCCGGGCACCCGTGTTGTCGGCGACGCGCAGTCGCGACTCCTGCTGAATCACGTCTATCTCCTATGTCTGCCGGTTCTCCGGCCGCCCTGGCGGACGGCCGGAGCCTGGCGGAACCTGCGCCCGACCGAAACCGGCCGAGCTCGAGCCTTCGCTACTTGGCCTTCTCGAGGATCTCCACGATCCGCCAACGCTTGGTGGCGGACAGCGGCCGGGTCTCCATGATCAGGACCCGGTCGCCGATGCCGGCAGCGTTCGGCTCGTCGTGGACCTTCAGCTTGCGGGTCCGGCGCATGATCTTGCCGTACAGCGCGTGCTTGACCCGGTCCTCGACCTCGACCACGACGGTCTTGTCCATCTTGTCGCTGACCACGAGGCCCTCACGCACCTTACGGCGGGCCCGCGCGTCGGCGGCGGTGGTGTTCTCACTCATGATGCAGTCACCTCAGTCGGCGCGGCCGAGAGACCCAGCTCGCGCTCACGCATGATCGTGTAGATCCGGGCGATCTCCCGACGGATGACCTGCAGCCGCCGGTTGTTGTCCAGCTGACCGGTCGCGGCCTGCACGCGGAGGTTGAACAGCTCCGCCTTGGCCTCGCGCAGCTTCGTGACCAGCTCCTCCTCGGAGAGCTCACGCAGCTCGGAGGGCTTGACGCCCGCTGCCATCAGGATTCACCCACTTCGCGCGTAACAATGCGGCACTTCATCGGGAGCTTGTGGATCGCGCGACGCATCGCCTCTCGCGCGATCTGCTCGTTGGGGAAGGACATCTCGAAGAGAACCCGCCCCGGCTTGACGTTCGCGACCCACCACTCGGGCGAGCCCTTACCGGAACCCATCCGGGTTTCCGCCGGCTTCTTGGTGAGGGCCTGGTCCGGGAAGATCGTGATCCAGACCTTGCCACCACGCTTGATGTGCCGGGTCATCGCGATACGCGCCGACTCGATCTGACGGTTCGTCACGTACGCCGGCTCGAGAGCCTGGATCCCGAACTCGCCGAACACCACCCGGTTACCACCCTTGGACGCGCCACTGCGGTCCGGGTGGTGCGGCTTGCGGAAGCCCTTCGGGGGCTTGCGCGGCATCAGCATCTGTCAGCCCTCCTGCTGCGTTTCTGCCGGCTGGGTAGCCGCCGGAGCCGAAGCCGCTGCGGCGACCGCGGCGCTGTCGACCGGCTCACCGGCCGGCGTCTCCGCCTGCTGCGCGATGGTGGTCGCGGCAGCGCGGCCGGCCTCGGTGCCACCGGCGGTCGTACCGGACGAGCCCGACCGGCCACGGCGCGGCCGCTCCGGCCGGTCACCGCGGTCGCGGCGCGGGCCGCGCGACGGGGCGGCCTCGGCCGGGGCCTCGCGGCCCGGGACGGCGTCGCCCTTGTAGATCCAGACCTTCACGCCGATCCGACCGAAGGTGGTACGGGCCTCGAAGAAGCCGTACTCGATGTTGGCCCGCAGCGTGTGCAGCGGCACCCGGCCCTCGCGGTAGAACTCGGTCCGGCTCATTTCGGCGCCGCCGAGGCGACCCGAGACCTGGACCCGGATGCCCTTGCAGACCGGGTTCTTCATCGCGGACTGCATCGCCTTGCGCATGGCCCGACGGAAGCTGACCCGGCTGGACAGCTGCTCGGCGACGCCCTGGGCGACCAGCTGCGCGTCCGACTCGGGGCTCTTCACCTCGATGATGTTCAGCTGGACCTGCTTGCCGGTGAGCTTCTCCAGCTCGCCCCGGATCCGGTCGGCCTCCGCACCCTTACGGCCGATGACGATGCCCGGCCGCGCGGTGTGGATGTCGACCCGGACCCGGTCCCGGGTGCGCTCGATGTCGACCTTGGAAATGCCCGCGCGCTCCAGGCCCTTGGACATCATCCGGCGGATCTTGACGTCCTCGCCGATGTAGTCCTTGTAGAGCTTGTCCGCGAACCAACGGGACTTCCAGTCGGTCGAGATGCCGAGCCGGAACCCAGTGGGGTGAACCTTCTGACCCATTACTCGGCACCCTCCGTCGTGCTCTGCCCCTCAGCCGTCCCGGCCTGGTCGGCCGACTCGGCCTTCTTCGCCGGCGCGGCCTTCTTGGCCGACTTCTTCGGCGCGGCCGGCGCCACCGCCTCGACCGCCACGGTGATGTGGCAGGTCCGCTTGCGGATCCGGTACGCCCGGCCCTGCGCCCGCGGCCGGAACCGCTTCATGGTCGGGCCCTCGTCGACGAACGCCTCGCTGACGAGCAGCGCGTCGGGGTCCAGCCGCTCGTTGTTCTCCGCGTTGGCGATCGCGCTCGCGAGCACCTTGTACACCTGCTCGCTCGCAGCCTGCGGCGCGAACTGCAGCACCGTGAGCGCCTCCTTCGCGGGCAGGCCGCGGACGAGGTTGACCACCCGGCGCGCCTTCATCGGCGAGATGCGCACGTGCCGCGCAACCGCCCGCGCGCCCGGAAGCACCGGAGCGTCGCCCTTTCCTGGCATCGCTGTAACCCCTTGTTCCTCTATCCGTATGCCCGCGGCGTCAGCGCCGGCGGCTCTTCCGGTCGTCCTTCTCGTGACCCTTGAACGTGCGGGTCAGCGCGAACTCGCCGAGCTTGTGCCCGACCATGGCCTCGGTCACGAACACCGGGACGTGCTTGCGTCCGTCGTGCACGGCGATCGTGTGCCCCAGCATCTCGGGGATGATCGTCGAGCGCCGCGACCAGGTCTTGATGACGTTCTTCGAGCCCTTGTCGTTCTGCGTCTCCACCTTCTTGATCAGGTGGTCGTCGACGAACGGGCCCTTCTTCAGGCTGCGAGGCATGCTCTATCTCCCTCAGCCGCGCTTACGCGTGGCGTAGCGGCGGCGGACGATCAGCCGGTCGCTCGGCTGGCCCTTACGACGGGTGCGGCCCTCGGGCTTACCCTGCGGGTTCACCGGGTGGCGACCACCGGAGGTCTTACCCTCACCACCACCGTGCGGGTGGTCGACCGGGTTCATCGCGACACCACGGACGGTCGGGCGCTTGCCCTTCCACCGCATCCGGCCGGCCTTACCCCAGTTGATGTTCGACTGGTCGGCGTTGCCGATCTCGCCGATGCTGGCGCGGCAGCGCACGTCCACGCGCCGGATCTCACCGGACGGCATGCGCAGGGTCGCGTACGCGCCCTCCCGGCCGAGCAGCTGGATGCCGACGCCGGCCGAGCGGGCCAGCTTGGCGCCGCCGCCCGGACGGAGCTCCACGTTGTGGATGGTGGTACCGACCGGGATGTTGCGCAGCGGCAGGTTGTTGCCCGGCTTGATGTCGGCGCCCGGGCCCGACTCGACGGCGTCGCCCTGCTTCAGGTCCTTCGGCGCGATGATGTAGCGCTTCTCGCCGTCGGCGTAGTGCAGCAGCGCGATACGCGCGGTGCGGTTCGGGTCGTACTCGATGTGGGCGACCTTCGCCGGCACGCCGTCCTTGTCGACCCGCTTGAAGTCGATCAGACGGTACTGGCGCTTGTGGCCGCCACCGTGGTGCCGCGTGGTGATCCGGCCGTGGGCGTTGCGTCCGCCCTTCTTCGGCAGCGGAGCCAGCAGCGACTTCTCCGGCGTGGACCGGGTGATCTCGGCGAAGTCGGCGACGCTCGAGCCACGGCGGCCCGGCGTCGTCGGCTTGTACTTACGGATAGCCATTGTCTACACCCCTCAGCTGACCGGGCCGCCGAAGGCCTCGATACGGTCACCGTCAGCCAGCTTCACCATCGCCCGCTTGGTGTCCTTGCGCTTGCCGAACCCGGTACGGGTCCGCTTGCGCTTGCCCTCGCGGTTGAGCGTGTTCACCGTCAGGACGCGGACGTTGAAGATCTGCTGGATAGCGATCTTGATCTCGGTCTTGTTCGCGTCCGGGTGCACCAGGAAGGTGTACCAGTTGCGGTTCAGCTCGCTGTAGCTCTTCTCCGAGACGACCGGCGCGACGATGACGTCACGCGGATCGGCGATCGTGCTCACTTGCCACCCTCCTCGGTGGTCTCGGCGGGAACGCCCAGGAACTCGTCCAGGGCCTCCTTGGTGAAGACCACGTCGTCGGCCACCAGCACGTCGTACGTGTTGAGCTGGCCGGCCTCGATCAGGTGCACCCGCGGCTCGTTGCGCAGCGACACCCAGTTCAGCTCGTCGGTGCTGCTCAGCACGACCAGGACGCGCCGGGCGTCGGTCAGCTTCGCCAGCGTGGCCAGCGCGGCCTTGGTCGACGGCTTCTCACCCGAGACGAACGCCTCGACGACGTGCACCTGGCCGGCGCGGGCCCGGTCGGAGAGGGCGCCACGCAGGGCGGCGGCCTTCATCTTCTTCGGGGTGCGCTGGCTGTAGTCGCGCGGCACCGGGCCGTGGACCACGCCACCGCCGGCGAACTGCGGCGCGCGGGTCGAGCCCTGGCGGGCACGACCGGTGCCCTTCTGCTTGTACGGCTTCTTGCCTCCACCGGAGACCTCGCCGCGGGTCTTGACCTTGTGCGTGCCCTGCCGGGCCGCCGCGAGCTGAGCCACCACGACCTGGTGCATCAGCGCGATGTTGGCCTGGACGTCGAAGATGTCGGCCGGCAGCTCGACGGAGCCGCTCTTGGCGCCTTCGACGTTGCGGACGTCAACGGTGGTCACTTGGCCGCACCGCCCTTCTTCACCTTGGTCTTGGCCGCGGTACGGACCAGGACCAGCGCGCCCTTGGGGCCGGGGATGGCACCGCGGACGAGCAGGAGGTTGTTCTCGGTGTCGATCGCCTGGACCGTCAGGTTCTGGACGGTGTAGCGCACGCCACCCATCCGACCCGCCATCCGGGTGCCCTTGAAGACGCGACCCGGGGTCGCGCAGGCGCCGATGGAGCCCGGCGAGCGGTGCTTGCGCTCCACACCGTGGCTGGCGCGCAGACCGTGGAAGCCGTGCCGCTTCATCGGGCCGGCGTAGCCCTTGCCCTTGGTCTTGCCGGTGACGTCGATGATGACGCCGGCGGGGAACTCCTCGACCGTGACCTCCTGGCCCGGCGAGTAGTCCCCGGCGTCCGTGGTCCGCAGCTCGACGATGTGCCGGCGCGGCGCGACGTCCGCCTTCGCGTAGTGCCCGCTGATCGGCTTCTTGACCTTGCGCGGGTCGATCGTGCCGTACGCCAGCTGGACCGCGGAGTAACCGTCCTTCTCGGCGCTACGAACCTGGCTGATGACGCAGGGGCCGGCCTGAACCACGGTCACCGGGACAACCTTGTTGTTGTCCCAGACCTGGGTCATGCCGAGCTTTGCGCCCAGGATCCCCTTGACTTGCCTGTCCATTTGTCCGGTCCCTACAGCTTGATCTCGATGTCGACGCCAGCCGGCAGGTCGAGGCGCATGAGCGAGTCGACCGTCTTCGGGGTCGGGTCGATGATGTCGATCAGACGCTTGTGCGTACGCATCTCGAAGTGCTCGCGCGAGTCCTTGTACTTGTGCGGCGAGCGGATTACGCAGAAACGGTTGATCTCCGTGGGCAGCGGCACCGGGCCAGCGACCTGCGCCCCGGTACGCGTCACCGTCTCGACGATCTTCCGAGCCGAGGAGTCGACGACCTCGTGGTCATAGGCCTTGAGCCGGATGCGGATCTTCTGTCCCGCCATGGTGGCTTCTGTTCCTTCTCTCGATGCCGCTGTGTTGCGGGCACCTGTACCGGCTGGTACAGGCCCACTTCCGCCGACCCCCGCGGTCGGGCGTGTCGCGCCCGTGGACCAGGCTCCGCCCCGGGACTCCGGAGCGATTCTCTGACCACGCGGTGGGTCATGGCGCCGGCCGCGATCACCGCGACCTGAACGCCGTGCGAGGGTGGTTGACCGCCCTGGGGCGATCAACCACCCGACGCGCGACTGTTTGTCGGCCCGGAGGTCCAGCATGCACCGGACGCAGGCGACTAACCGTCGTTACGCAACCTGACTAGTATGCCGCACGACCGGCGGCGACGCTAATCGGGGTTACCCAGCTCACTTGATGATCTTGGTGACGCGACCCGCGCCGACCGTACGGCCACCCTCCCGGATCGCGAACTTGAGGTTCTCCTCCATCGCGATGGGCTGGATCAGCTTCACGGTCATCGTGGTGTTGTCGCCCGGCATGACCATCTCGGTGCCCTCGGGCAGCGTGACGACGCCGGTGACGTCCGTGGTCCGGAAGTAGAACTGCGGACGGTAGTTCTGGAAGAACGGGGTGTGCCGGCCGCCCTCCTCCTTGGAGAGGATGTAGACCGTCGCCTCGAACTCCGTGTGCGGGGTCGTGGTGCCCGGCTTGATGACGACCATGCCGCGCTCGACGTCCTCGCGCTTGATGCCGCGCAGCAGCAGACCGACGTTCTCACCCGCGCGGGCCTCGTCGAGCAGCTTGCGGAACATCTCGATGCCGGTGCAGGTGGTCTTCATCGACTTCTCACGGATGCCGACGATCTCCACCTCCTCGTTCGGCTTGAGGATGCCGCGCTCGGCGCGACCGGTGACCACGGTGCCGCGGCCGGTGATCGTGAAGACGTCCTCGATCGGCATGAGGAACGGCTTGTCGGTCTCGCGCTCCGGCTGCGGAATCGCGGTGTCGACAGCGTTCATCAGGTCCAGGAGCTTCCCGGTCCACTCCGGGTCGCCCTCGAGGGCCTTCAGCGCCGAGACCCGGACGACCGGCAGGTCGTCACCCGGGTACTCCTGCGAGGAGAGCAGCTCGCGGACCTCGAGCTCGACGAGCTCCAGGAGCTCCTCGTCGTCGACCATGTCGCTCTTGTTGAGCGCCACGACGATGTACGGCACACCGACCTGACGGGCCAGCAGCACGTGCTCGCGGGTCTGCGGCATCGGGCCGTCGGTCGCCGCCACCACCAGGATCGCGCCGTCCATCTGGGCGGCACCGGTGATCATGTTCTTGATGTAGTCGGCGTGACCGGGGCAGTCGACGTGCGCGTAGTGCCGCGCCTCGGTCTGGTACTCGACGTGCGCGATCGAGATCGTGATGCCGCGGGCCTTCTCCTCCGGCGCCTTGTCGATCTCGTCGAACGGCGTGTACGGGTTCAGGTCCGGGTACTGGTCGTGCAGGACCTTGGTGATGGCCGCCGTCAGCGTCGTCTTACCGTGGTCGATGTGACCAATGGTGCCGATGTTGACGTGCGGCTTAGTCCGCTCGAACTTCGCCTTCGCCACTGGTGTCCTCCTGTGGACTTTCTTGGTTCGTTCGCCCCGGTGCGCCGGTCGGCGCGTAGGACTCTGTCGACAGCCTTTCCGGCCTGACGGCCGGAGAGCCTTGGTGGGTTCTGCGGCGATGAAGCCTACAGGCCCGGATTCACACAACCCGACCGAGGTGGCCGCGGGCGGGAGATCCCTCCCGCGACCGACCCCGAATCATCCGATCAGCTCAGGGTGAGCGTCACTCACCCGTCGCCTTGGCGATGATCTCCTTCGCCACGCTCTGCGGAACCTCGGCGTAGGAGTCGAACTGCATGCTGTAGCTAGCCCGGCCCTGGGTCTTCGACCGCAGGTCGCCGACGTAGCCGAACATCTCCGACAACGGCACCAGAGCCCGGACGACGCGAGCGCCGCTGCGCTCCTCCATCGCCTGGATGATGCCGCGACGGGAGTTGAGGTCGCCGATGACGTCACCCATGTTCTCCTCAGGAGTGGTGACCTCAACGGCCATCATCGGCTCGAGCAGTGCGGGGTCGGCCTTGCGGGCCGCCTCCTTCATCACCATCGAACCGGCGATCTTGAACGCCATCTCGGACGAGTCGACCTCGTGGTACTGGCCGTCCAGCAGCGTCAGCTTGAGACCCACCAGCGGGAAGCCGGCGAGAATGCCGTACTGCATGGCGTCCTGGGCGCCCGCGTCCACCGACGGGATGAACTCCCGGGGGATGCGGCCACCGGTGACGGCGTTCGCGAACTCGTAGGTCGGCGAGTCGTTGCCCATGGGCAGCGGCTCGAGGCTCACGATCACGCGGGCGTACTGGCCGGAGCCACCGGTCTGCTTCTTGTGGGTGTACTCGACCTTGTCCACCTTGCGGCGGATGGTCTCACGGTACGCCACCTGCGGCTTGCCGATGTTCGCCTCGACGTTGAACTCGCGGCGCATCCGGTCGACCAGGATGTCCAGGTGCAGCTCGCCCATGCCGGAGATGACCGTCTGACCGGTCTGGTCGTCCAGCTTGACGCGGAAGGTCGGGTCCTCCTCGGCCAGCCGCTGGATGGCGGTGCTGAGCTTCTCCTGGTCGGCCTTGGTCTTCGGCTCGATGGCCACCTCGATGACCGGCTCCGGGAAGGTCATCGACTCGAGGATGACCGGGTTCGCCGGGTCGCACAGGGTGTCACCGGTGGTGGTCTGCTTCAGACCCTGGACCGCGATGATGTCGCCGGCCTTGGCGGAGCTGCGCTCCTCCCGCTTGTTGGCGTGCATCTGGTAGATCTTGCCGATGCGCTCCTTGCGGTCCTTGGTGGAGTTGATCACCTGAGAACCGGACTCGAGCGTGCCGGAGTAGATCCGGACGTACGTCAGCTTGCCGAGGTGCTTGTCGGTCTGGATCTTGAAGGCCAGGCCGGAGAACGGCTCCGAGGTCGACGGCTTGCGCAGCATCGGCGTCTCGCCGTCGGTGGCCGTACCCTCGATCGCCGGGACGTCCAGCGGCGACGGCAGGTACGCGACGACCGCGTCCAGCATCGGCTGGATGCCCTTGTTCTTGAAGGCGGTACCGGTGAGGACCGGGTTGGCCTTGCCGGCGATGGTGGCCCGACGGATGGCGGCCCTGATCTCCTCAGCGGAGATCTCCTCGCCCTCGAGGTACTTCTCCATCACCGAGTCGTCGACGTCGGCGAGGGTCTCCATCAGCTTCTCGCGCCACTCCGCGGCGGAGTCGGCGAGGTCGGCCGGGATCTCCTCGATCGCGTAGTCCTCACCCTTCTGGGTCTCGCCACGCCAGGTGAGCGCGCGCATCTCGACCAGGTCGACCACGCCGATGAAGTCAGCCTCGGCGCCGATCGGAATCTGGAGGACCAGCGGGGTGGCGTTGAGCCGGTCGATCATCATCTGCACGCAGCGGAAGAAGTCGGCGCCGGTCCGGTCGAGCTTGTTGACGAAGCACATCCGGGGGACGTTGTACTTGTCCGCCTGGCGCCAGACGTTCTCCGTCTGGGGCTCCACACCGGCCACGCCGTCGTACACCGCGACCGCACCGTCCAGAACGCGCAGCGACCGCTCTACCTCGACCGTGAAGTCGACGTGGCCGGGCGTGTCGATGATCTGGATCGTGTGGCCCTTCCACTCGCACTTCGTGGCGGCGGAAGTGATGGTGATACCGCGCTCCTGCTCCTGCTCCATCCAGTCCATGACGGCAGCGCCCTCGTGGACCTCACCGATCTTGTACGTGATGCCGGTGTAGAACAGGATCCGCTCGGTGGTAGTGGTCTTACCGGCATCGATGTGCGCCATGATGCCGATGTTGCGTACGTTGGCGAGCGCGTCTGCGGCGGCCACTTCAATCCCTACTTATCGTCGTCTCGACACAACTGGTGGCGGTTCCGGCGCCCGGGTGGGCGCCGGAACCAAGGTGTTACCAGCGGTAGTGCGCGAAGGCCTTGTTGGACTCGGCCATCTTGTGCGTGTCCTCGCGCCGCTTCACGGCGGCACCGAGGCCGTTGCTCGCGTCCAGCAGCTCGTTCATCAGCCGCTCGACCATGGTCTTCTCGCGCCGGGCGCGGGAGTAGGTGACGAGCCAGCGCAGACCGAGGGTGGTCGCGCGGGCCGGCCGGACCTCGACCGGAACCTGGTAGGTGGCGCCACCGACGCGGCGGCTGCGCACCTCGAGGGTCGGCTTCACGTTGTCCATCGCCCGCTTCAGCGTGACGACGGGGTCGGTGCCGGACTTCTCGCGGCAGCCCTCCAGGGCGGCGTACACGATGCGCTCGGCGAGCTGCCGCTTGCCGCGCAGCAGGATCTTGTTCACCAGCTGGGTGACCAGCGGCGAGTTGTACACCGGGTCAGCGACCAGCGGCCGCCGCGGAGCGGGTCCCTTACGCGGCATGTCAGCTCTTCTCCTTCTTCGCGCCGTAACGGCTGCGCGCCTGCTTGCGGTTGCGGACACCCTGGGTGTCCAGCGAGCCGCGAACGATCTTGTACCGCACGCCGGGGAGGTCCTTCACACGACCACCGCGAACGAGCACGATCGAGTGCTCCTGCAGGTTGTGGCCGACGCCCGGGATGTAGGCGGTCACCTCGATCTGGCTGCTGAGCTTGACACGAGCGACCTTGCGCAGCGCCGAGTTCGGCTTCTTCGGGGTGGTGGTGTACACGCGGGTGCACACACCGCGACGCTGGGGGGACCCCTTCAGCGCCGGGGTCTTGGTCTTGGTCGTCTTGGCCTGGCGGCCCTTTCGGACCAGCTGCTGAATGGTGGGCACCGGGTTTCTCCGCTCCCTTCGGCCGCTGCGAGGCGACCGCGCCGTCTGCTCTAGCCGGCCTGATGGACGGCTCTCCTACATTCCAACCAGGGCCACCTGACGGGGGTCCCAGCACCCGCGGTCGGGCGTGTCGCCCGGATCACGGTTCCCGGTGCGTCGTTCGCACGGCGTACCGGTGGTTCTGTCACCGGCACAGGACTGCTCCGACGCCGGATCTTTGGGGCTGTGTCGTGCGGCCACGCGATCACCGGCTGACCGGTTCCGGCGCACGCACGCATTGCCCGGGCTTGCCCGGGCACAAGGGGAAAGAGTACCTACCACAGCCGCGCAGGTCAAAACGGAGCGGCCCGGGAGAGCTGCGTCGCAGCCCCGGCCGATCGTCTCGTGCCTGCCCGCCCACGATGGGCACCTACAGTCACCAGTGTACCGGCTTCCGCCGTTGCCGGCCCGGCAGCCCCGCTTCCACCCCGGCAGCGACCCGCCGGCCACCGCTGTCACGCCTGTTCACCGCCGCCGCCGGGCGGCCGGGCACCGGTCAGGTGATCTGCACCACCAACGCCACCGCCAGCCCCAGCAGACTCAGCAGCAGGCCCACCGCCCCGCACACCAGGCCCGCCACGGCCAGGCCACGCCCGGTGAAGCGGACCGCCGGCGGCGGCGCCGGGCGCCGGATCTGCCGGCGGGCCAGCAGCCCCGCGACCACCGCGCCGGTCCCGGCGAGGCCGCCGAGCAGGGTGAACGCCCCCGCCGCCCAGGCGCCGCCGTAGTTCGGCCCGGCGATCCCGAAGCAGAACACCAGCAGCGAGACCAGGATCGAGGCGATCCCGGCGGTCAGCGACCCGACGGCCAGCCCGGAGGTCACCGGCGGCACGTCGAGGTGGACCACGCCGAACGGGGTGCCGGGCACCGCATCCACCCGCTTCGGCGGACGGGAGGCCTCCCGCGGGGGCGGCGGCACCGCGGCCGGCCGGGGTGCCATGGGCGGGGGACCACCCCAGCCGCCGCCGGCCGGCGCGCTCCCCCGGTCCGCCCACCCACCGCCGGACGCCGGCGGGCTTCCCGGGTACGCCCCGGACGCCGGCCAGCCGGGCTGCGGCGAGCCGGGCTGCGACCAGCCGGGATGCGGCGAGCCGGGATGCGGCGAGCCGGGATGCGGCGAGCCGGGATGCGGCGTGACCGGTGCGGGGTCGTACCCCGCGGCGGCGTCCGGCCGCTGCGGGGACCAGGCCCCCGGCGCCCCCCACGGGCTGCTGGCCGGGACCCCCGGCGACGTACCGGCGGCCGCCGAGCCGGCCGGGTCGGCGCCCGGCGGCGGGGCGTCCGATCCGGCGCCGGACCGGGTCGGGTCGCCTCCCGGCGGTGGGGCCGGTTCGGTCACGGGGTCCTCCTGTCGATGTGGCTCACCCGCCACGGGGGCGGACACGGGCCAGGCTACCGTCGCGCGTCCCGCGGGCGGGGCCGGGCGCGGGACGCTCCCCCGCGCGGTCAGTCGACGTTCGGCGCGTAGTCGTGACCGAACGGGGTGCCGGCGAGCCGGAGCACCCCGATCACCATCGCCGCCACCACCGCGGTGACGGCCAGCACCAGGCCGGCCCACGCCAGCCGCTCCCCCCGGCGCAGCCGGTCCCCGCCGGTGAGGAAACCGCCCGAGGCGTACGCCTCCCGGCGGGCCTGCCGGGCCAGGATGAGCGCGATGGTCGACGGCACCACGCCACCGATGAAGAACCCGGTCAGCGCCCCGATCAGCCCGAGGGCGAAGACCGCGCGGGCCTTCGTCGACCGGACCGGCTCAGGGTCGAGCGGGTGGCGCGGCCCCTGCTGGGCGACGGGCACCTGCCCGGGCGCGGTCGTCATGCCCACCATCATGCCCCGACGCGGCCGCGCCCGGTCCCGCCGACGCACGGACCGACGCCGGCACCGTGCTGCCCGGCGGCGTGCTGGCCGACGCCGTGCTGGCCGGCGCCGTGCTGGCCGGCACCGTGCTGGCCGGCGGCGTGCTGGCCGGCGGTGTGCTGGCCGGCGGTGTGCTGGCCGGCGGTGTGCTGGCCGGCGGTGTGGTGCCCGGTACCGTGCTGGCCGGCGGTGTGCTGGCCGGCGGCATGGGGAGCCGGTCCGCCCGGAGCAGCAGCAGCGCGGCGACCGCCACCACGGCCGCCTCGGTGAGCAGCACCGCCCGGTAGTCGAGCACGCCGATCAGGTACGCCCCGAGCCCGATCGACGCGGTCTGCGGGACGGTGGTGGTCACCTCGAAGGCGGTGTACACCCGGCCCTGAAGCCGGTCGGGCGCGCCCCGCTGCAGGACGGTGAGCAGGGCGATCGCCATGACGGTCAGGCCCAGCCCGGAGCTGACCCGGCCGGCCAGCACCACGCCGAGCGTCGGCACGGCGGCCAGCACGGCCCCGGCCGACCAGGCGAGGAACGCCGCCGCGGCGACGCGGATCTCGCCGAACCGGCGGATCGCGACCGTGCTGAGCAGCCCGCCGAGGACCGCACCGATCCCCTGGGCGGCCTGGAGCACGCCGAGGAACTCCGGGGCCCGGTGCAGGCCGCGGTCGACGACCGCGTACCCGGTGGACTCGGCGAAGCCCAGCACCAGGGCGAGCACGGTGCAGGCGAGCGCCACCCGGCGCAGCAGCGGATGGCCGGCGAGGTGCCGGAAGCCCGCGCCGGCCTCGCCCAGCCAGTGCCGGAGCACGCCCGCGGTGCGCTCCGGCCGGTCCGGGGTCGGGTCGGGGCCGCGCAGGGTCCACAGCAGGGCCGCCGCGCCGACGAAGGTCGCCATGTCCAGCACGGCCACCGCCGCGCCGCCGAACAGGGCGAACAGGCCGGCGCCGGCGAGCGGGGCGAGCAGCCGCAGGCTCTCCCGGACGGTGCGCAGCAGCCCGTTCGCGGCGGCCAGCAGGTCACCGGGGAGCAGGCTGACCAGCAGGGCGGACTGGGCCGGTTCGATGACCAGGTGCAGGCCGCCGTAGAGCAGCATCACCGCGTAGATCAACGGCACCTGGCCGGGGCCCCGGACCGCCAGCAGCGGCAGCAGGATCGCCACGCCGGCCAGGTTCGCGACCAGCAGCAGCCGCCGGCGCGGAAGCCGGTCGGCGAGCAACCCGGCGACCGGCGCGAGCAGAGCCGGGAGGCTGAAGAAGAGGAAGGTCAGGCCGGCCGCGCCGTCGCTGCCGGTCAACTCCTTCACCCAGATGCCGCAGGCCAGCCACATCGCGCTGTCTCCGACCAGGGAGAGGGTCTGGGCGGTCAGGTAACGGCGGGCGCGGGGGTCAGCGAGCAGCCGTCGGGTCGACATCCGGCACCTCCGGGGGGCGCGTCGGGTAGCCGAAGAGGAGCAGCTCGACCGGGAGAGCGCCGGCGGGGCGGGCGTCGGAATCGGTGCGCCGCCGGTCGAACCGGGCGGTGAAGCCCGCCACCAGGTCGCGGTACGCGGCGACGAACTCGGCCAGCTCGTCGGCGGTGAGGTGGAAGAGGTGCTGCTGCCCGGTGGCCGCCGCGTACCAGTCGGGTGGATAGGTGGGGGCGTCGTCGACGAACCGGCGCAGCCGCTGGACGTACCGGTCGAGCAGCACCCGGTCGAGCGCCTGGCTGGCGCGGGTCCAGTCGGGGTCCTCCGGGCGGGCGGGCGCGGACCAGCCCTGCCGGGTCAGCCGCCAGGGCCGGGCCCGGCCGCGGCCACCGCCGGCCTCCTCGACGAAGCCGTAGCGGGCCAGCTGCCGGAGATGGAACGAGCAGGTGGTGGCGGTTTCCCCGATCAGCTCGCCGGCCTGGGTCGCGGTCAGCGGACCGCCGCCGAGGGCCTCCATGAGGGCCAGGCGTACGGGGTGGCTCAGCGCCCGCAGCTCGCGGGCGTCGGTGAGGGTGCGCTGTTCCTCGTTCTCCATACCGTCGAGAGTAGTCTGTCGAGAGAGTTCTCTCGACAGACTTCTCTTCATATGGCGCACCCTGAGACGCGACGAGGCCCCCGGCGGACGCCGGGGGCCTCGTCGTTCCTCGTGCTTAGCGGTACGACCCGAAGTCGAAGTCGTCCAGCGGCACCGCCTGGCCGCTGGCCGGCCCGAAGCCGTAGTCGGTCTCCGGGTAGCCGGTCATCGAGTAGACCTTGGCCTTCGCCTCCTCGGTCGGCTCGACCCGGACGTTGCGGTACTTGCTGATGCCCGTACCGGCCGGGATGAGCTTACCGATGATCACGTTCTCCTTGAGGCCGATCAGCGAGTCGCTGCGGGCGTGGATCGCCGCGTCCGTCAGCACCCGGGTGGTCTCCTGGAAGGAGGCCGCCGACAGCCAGGAATCCGTGGCCAGCGAGGCCTTGGTGATACCCATCAGCACCGGGCGACCGGCGGCGGGCTCGCCGCCCTCGGAGACGAGCCGGCGGTTCTCCGACTCGAACAGCGCCCGGTCGACCAGCACACCCGGCAGGAACTCGGTCGAGCCGGAGTCGATGACCGTCACCCGCTTGAGCATCTGGCGGATGATGATCTCGATGTGCTTGTCGTGGATGAGCACACCCTGCGAGCGGTAGACCTCCTGGACCTCCTGGGTCAGGTGGACCTGGACCGCGCGCGGGCCGAGGATGCGCAGCAGCTCGTGCGGGTCGATGGTGCCCTCGGTGAGCTTCTCACCGACCTCGACGTGGTCGCCGTCGTGGGCCCGCAGCTTCACGCGCTTCGAGATCTTGTCGTACACGATCTCGTCGCTGCCGTCGTCCGGGATCACCACGATCTTCCGGGACCGCTCGCCGTCCTCGATCCGGATCCGGCCCGGGGTGTCGGCGATGGGCGCCTTACCCTTCGGGACCCGGGCCTCGAAGATCTCCTGGACCCGGGGCAGACCCTGGGTGATGTCCTCACCCGCGACACCACCGGTGTGGAAGGTACGCATCGTCAGCTGCGTACCCGGCTCACCGATGGACTGGGCGGCGATGATGCCGACGGCCTCACCGATGTCGACCGACTTGCCGGTCGGCAGCGAACGGCCGTAGCAGGCCGCGCAGACGCCCAGCTTCGACTCGCAGGTGAGCACGCTGCGCACCCGGACGGTCTCCACCCCGGCCGCGACGATCTTGTCGACGCCGATCGAGTTGATGTCCTGACCCCGCTCGGCGACCACGGTGCCGTCCGGCCCCTTGATGTCGTCGGCCAGGGTCCGGGCGTGCACGCTGGTCTCGGCGTGCGTGTGCACGACCAGCTTGCCGTCCAGCCGCTCGCCGATCTGCATCGGGATGGCGCGGTCGGTGCCGCAGTCCTCCTCGCGGATGATGACGTCCTGCGACACGTCCACCAGACGCCGGGTCAGGTAACCCGAGTCGGCGGTCCGCAGCGCGGTGTCGGCGAGACCCTTGCGGGCACCGTGCGTGGAGATGAAGTACTCCAGCACGGAGAGACCCTCGCGGTACGACGCCTTGATCGGACGCGGGATGATCTCACCCTTGGGGTTGGCCACCAGACCACGGATGGCCGCGATCTGCCGGAGCTGGAGCAGGTTACCGCGGGCACCCGAGTTGATCATCTTCCACAGCGGGTTCTCCTGCGGCAGCGCGGTGTCCATCTCCTTGGCGACCTCGTTGGTCGCCTTGGTCCAGATCTCGATGAGCTCGCCGCGACGCTCCTCGGCGGTCATCAGACCACGCTGGTACTGCTTGTCGATCCGGTCGGCTTCCGTCTCGTACCGGGCCAGGATCTCCGCCTTGCGCGGCGGCGCGATGACGTCCTCCATACCGATGGTGACGCCGGACCAGGTGGCCCAGTGGAAACCGGCCTCCTTGAGCCCGTCCAGGGTGGCCGCCAGGGCCACCTTCGGGAAGCGCTCGGCGAGGTCGTTGACGATCGCGGAGAGCTGGCCCTTGCGGATCTCGTAGTTCACGAAGCGGTAGCCCGGGGGCAGCGTCTCGTTGAACAGGACCCGGCCCAGGGTGGTCTCCACCGTGACCGTGTCGCCCTCGGTCCAGCCCTCCGGCGCGACCCACGGCTCGGCGCCGGCGCCGTTGTCGACCCCGACGATGTCCCGCAGCCGGATCTTGACCGGGGTCTGCAGGTGCAGCTCGCCGTTGTCGTACGCCATCCGCGCCTCGGCGTCCGAGCTGAACGCCCGGCCCTCGCCCTTGCCTCCCGGAGTGAGGTGGGTGAGGTGGTAGAGGCCGATGACCATGTCCTGGGTGGGCATGGTGACCGGCTTGCCGTCGGCCGGCTTGAGGATGTTGTTCGACGACAGCATCAGGATCCGCGCCTCGGCCTGGGCCTCGGCGGACAGCGGCACGTGCACCGCCATCTGGTCACCGTCGAAGTCGGCGTTGAACGCGGTGCAGACCAGCGGGTGGATCTGGATGGCCTTGCCCTCGACCAGCTGCGGCTCGAAGGCCTGGATACCCAGCCGGTGCAGGGTCGGCGCCCGGTTCAGCAGGACCGGGTGCTCGCCGATGACCTCTTCCAGCACGTCCCACACGACCGGCCGCTGCCGCTCGACCATCCGCTTGGCGGACTTGATGTTCTGCGCGTGGTTGAGGTCGACCAGCCGCTTCATCACGAACGGCTTGAACAGCTCCAGCGCCATCTGCTTGGGCAGACCGCACTGGTGCAGCTTGAGCTTCGGGCCGACCACGATGACCGAACGGCCGGAGTAGTCGACGCGCTTGCCCAGCAGGTTCTGGCGGAACCGGCCCTGCTTGCCCTTGAGCATGTCGGAGAGCGACTTCAGCGGCCGGTTACCCGGACCGGTGACCGGACGACCGCGCCGGCCGTTGTCGAACAGCGCGTCGACGGCCTCCTGCAGCATCCGCTTCTCGTTGTTGACGATGATCTCGGGCGCGCCGAGGTCGATCAGCCGCTTGAGCCGGTTGTTCCGGTTGATCACGCGGCGGTACAGGTCGTTCAGGTCGGAGGTCGCGAAGCGGCCACCGTCGAGCTGCACCATCGGGCGCAGGTCCGGCGGGATGACCGGGACGCAGTCCAGCACCATGCCGAGCGGCGAGTTGCGGGTGTTCTGGAACGCCGCCACGACCTTCAGCCGCTTGAGCGCCCGGATCTTCCGCTGGCCCTTGCCGGAGCGGATGGTCTCGCGCAGGCTCTCGGCCTCGGCGTCGAGGTCCATGTTCTGGACCAGCGCCTTGATCGCCTCGGCACCCATGCTGCCGGTGAAGTACTCGCCGAAGCGGTCGCGCAGCTCGCGGTAGAGCAGCTCGTCGGTGACCAGCTGCTTCGGCTCGAGCTTGCGGAAGGTGTCGAGGACCTCGTCGAGCCGGTCGATCTCGCGCTGGGCCCGGTCGCGGATCTGGCGCATCTCGCGCTCTCCGCCCTCCTTGACCTTGCGCCGGACGTCCGCCTTCGCGCCCTCGGCCTCCAGCTCGGCCAGGTCGGCCTCGAGCTTGGCGGCCCGCTTCTCGATCTCCGAGTCGCGGCTGTTCTCAGCCTGCCGCTTCTCGGCCAGGATCTCGTTCTCGATGGTCGAGAGGTCGCGGTGACGCGCCTCGGCGTCCACGCTCGTCACGACGTACGAGGCGAAGTAGATGATCTTCTCGAGGTCCTTCGGGGCGAGGTCCAGCAGGTAGCCCAGCCGGCTCGGCACGCCCTTGAAGTACCAGATGTGGGTCACCGGAGCGGCCAGCTCGATGTGACCCATCCGCTCCCGGCGAACCTTGGAGCGGGTCACCTCGACGCCGCAGCGCTCGCAGATGATGCCCTTGAAGCGGACCCGCTTGTACTTACCGCAGTAGCACTCCCAGTCCCGCTGCGGACCGAAGATCTTCTCGCAGAAGAGCCCGTCCTTCTCCGGCTTGAGGGTGCGGTAGTTGATGGTCTCGGGCTTCTTGACCTCGCCGTGGGACCACTGACGGATGTCGTCAGCGGTGGCGAGGCCGATGCGCAGCTCGTCGAAGAAGTTGACGTCGAGCACTATGTCCCCTATGTCGTCGTCCGTACAGCTAGATCTCGGGCGGGCTTGGGGGCCGGTCGATCCGCGGAGGGATCAAGCCTGACCGCCCGGAGCGGGTCGATCGGCCCCCAAGACCACACCACCTACACCTCTTCGACCGAGCTCGGCTCGCGCCGGGACAGGTCGATGCCCAGCTCCTCCGCCGCCCGGAACACCTCGTCGTCGGTCTCGCGCATCTCCAGGGCCACGCCGTCGCTGGAGAGCACCTCGACGTTGAGGCACAGCGACTGCAGCTCCTTGAGCAGCACCTTGAACGACTCCGGGATGCCCGGCTCGGGGATGTTCTCGCCCTTGACGATCGCCTCGTAGACCTTCACCCGGCCGAGGACGTCGTCGGACTTGATGGTCAGCAGCTCCTGCAGGGCGTAGGCGGCGCCGTACGCCTGCATGGCCCAGCACTCCATCTCGCCGAAGCGCTGGCCACCGAACTGCGCCTTACCACCCAGCGGCTGCTGCGTGATCATCGAGTACGGGCCGGTCGACCGGGCGTGGATCTTGTCGTCGACCAGGTGGTTGAGCTTCAGGATGTAGATGTAGCCGACCGCGATCGGGTCCGGCAGCGGCTCGCCGGAGCGACCGTCGAACAGCTGCGCCTTGCCGGAGGAACCGATCAGCTGCTTGCCGTCCCGGTTGGGCAGGGTCGACGCGAGCAGACCGGAGATCTCCTCCTCGCGGGCACCGTCGAAGACCGGGGTGGCCACGTTGGTGTCCGGCTCGGACTCGTGCGCGTTGATCGAGCGGAGCTGGCGCTTCCACTCGACGTCGTCGCCGTCCACGCTCCAGCCGGTCTTGGCCACCCACCCGAGGTGGGTCTCCAGGACCTGACCGATGTTCATCCGGGACGGCACACCGAGCGGGTTCAGCACGATGTCGACCGGGGTGCCGTCCTCCAGGAACGGCATGTCCTCGATCGGCAGGATCTTGGAGATGACGCCCTTGTTGCCGTGGCGGCCCGCGAGCTTGTCACCGTCCTGGATCTTGCGCTTCTGGGCCACGTACACCCGGACCAGCTCGTTCACGCCCGGGGGCAGCTCGTCGCCGTCCTCGCGGGAGAAGGTACGCACGCCGATGACCGTGCCGGTCTCGCCGTGCGGCACCTTCAGCGAGGTGTCCCGGACCTCGCGCGCCTTCTCGCCGAAGATCGCGCGGAGCAGCCGCTCCTCGGGGGTCAGCTCGGTCTCGCCCTTCGGGGTGACCTTGCCGACCAGGATGTCACCGGGGACGACCTCGGCGCCGATCCGGATGATGCCGCGCTCGTCGAGGTCGGCGAGCATCTCCTCGCTGACGTTCGGGATGTCGCGGGTGATCTCCTCCGGACCGAGCTTGGTGTCCCGGGCGTCGACCTCGTGCTCCTCGATGTGGATCGAGGTGAGCACGTCCTGCTGCACGAGACGCTGCGACAGGATGATCGCGTCCTCGTAGTTGTGGCCCTCCCAGGTCATGAACGCCACGAGCAGGTTGCGCCCGAGCGCCATCTCGCCCTCGTCGGTGCACGGACCGTCGGCGATGACCTGGCCGGCCTCGACGCGGTCGCCCTCGAAGACGACCGGCTTCTGGTTGACGCAGGAGCCGGCGTTGGAGCGGCGGAACTTGTGCAGCAGGTACGTCCGGCGGTGGCCGTCGTCCTGGTGGACCGTGATGTAGTCCGCGCACAGGTCCTCGATCACACCGCCGACCTCGGCGACGACCACGTCGCCGGCGTCCACGGCCGCGCGGTACTCCATGCCCGTACCGACCAGCGGGGACTCCGCCTTGACCAGCGGCACCGCCTGGCGCTGCATGTTCGCGCCCATCAGCGCGCGGTTGGCGTCGTCGTGCTCGAGGAACGGGATCATCGCGGTCGCGACCGAGGTCATCTGCCGCGGCGACACGTCCATGTAGTCGACGGCCTCCGGCGGCACGTCCTCGGTCTCGCCACCCTTACGGCGGACCAGGACGCGGTCCTCGGCGAACGTGCCGTCCGACTTCAGCGGGGCGTTGGCCTGCGCCTTGACGAACCGGTCCTCCTCGTCCGCGGTCAGGTAGTCGATCTGGTCGGTGACCCGACCGTTGACGACCTTCCGGTACGGCGTCTCGATGAAGCCGAACGGGTTGACCCGGGCGAAGGTGGAGAGCGCGCCGATCAGACCGATGTTCGGGCCTTCCGGCGTCTCGATCGGGCACATCCGGCCGTAGTGGGACGGGTGCACGTCGCGGACCTCGAAGCCGGCCCGCTCCCGGGACAGACCACCCGGGCCGAGCGCGCTCAGCCGGCGCCGGTGGGTCAGGCCCGCCAGCGGGTTGGTCTGGTCCATGAACTGGGACAGCTGCGACGTGCCGAAGAACTCCTTGATCGCCGCCACCACCGGGCGGATGTTGATCAGAGTCTGCGGCGTGATCGCCTCGACGTCCTGGGTGGTCATCCGCTCGCGGACGACCCGCTCCATCCGGGACAGACCGACCCGGACCTGGTTCTGGATCAGCTCGCCCACGGTGCGCAGGCGCCGGTTGCCGAAGTGGTCGATGTCGTCGGCCTCGTAGCCCTCCTCACCGGCGTGCAGCCGGCAGAGGTATTCCACGGTGGCGACGATGTCGTCCTCGGTCAGCGTGCCGGTGGTGATCGGCACGTCCAGCTCGAGCTTCTTGTTGAACTTGTACCGACCGACCTTGGCGACGTCGTACCGCTTCGGGTTGAAGAAGAGGTTGTCGAGCAGGGTCTGGGCGTTCTCGCGGGTCGGCGGCTCGCCCGGACGGAGCTTGCGGTAGATGTCCAGCAGCGCCTCGTCCTGCCCGGCGATGTGGTCCTTCTCCAGGGTGGTCATCATGAGCTCGGACCAGCCGAACTTCTCGCGGATCCGCTCCGCGGACCACCCGATGGCCTTGAGCAGGACGGTGACGGCCTGCCGACGCTTGCGGTCGATGCGGACGCCGACCGTGTCGCGCTTGTCGATGTCGAACTCCAGCCAGGCACCCCGACTCGGGATGACCTTGACGCTGGAGAGGTCGCGGTCGGAGGTCTTGTCCGGCTGCTTGTCGAAGTAGACGCCCGGCGAGCGGACGAGCTGGCTGACCACGACGCGCTCGGTGCCGTTGATGATGAAGGTGCCCTTCGGCGTCATCATCGGGAAGTCACCCATGAACACCGTCTGGCTCTTGATCTCGCCAGTGGTGTTGTTGGTGAACTCCGCGGTCACGAACAGCGGGGCGCAGTAGGTCA
This sequence comes from Micromonospora sp. HK10, assembly GCF_000982955.1. Classification (GTDB taxonomy): domain Bacteria; phylum Actinomycetota; class Actinomycetes; order Mycobacteriales; family Micromonosporaceae; genus Micromonospora. The sequence continues at coordinate 88,477 of NZ_KQ058832.1, forward strand.
GGTCCTTCTCCTTGCACTCCTCGATCGAGGCCTTGACCTCGTCGAAGCGCGGCGCCGAGAAGGAAAGCGACATGGTGCCGGAAAAGTCCTCAATGGGACTGATCTCGTCGAGGATCTCCGCGAGACCCGAGCGTGCGTGCGGGTCGTCCGCCGACCGGCCCTGCCAAGCCTCGTTGCCGACGAGCCAGTCGAAGGACTCGTTCTGAATGGCGAGGAGGTTGGGGACCTCGAGGTGTTCGGTGATCCGACCGAAAGAAACTCGGCGGGGCGCGAATGCGCTCGACGTACGACTGGTCTTCGCAGGGCGGGAAGCTGCCAAGATGCGTCCTTCCGAGGACCGGTGCTGCAGAACGGCTGGTACGCGTGCACTCCAATGACCCCACCAGAAATAGCCGGAATCGGACATTTCTGAGCAGGGGTCAAGACAAAAGGCAGCGCAAACTAGCAGTGTAGCCGAGAGGCTAACCGCTGTCCAGCCCACCCCGCAGGTCGTCGCGGAACTTGCCTCGGGACCTGCGGAAAACAGGTCAACCGGGCCGCTCGGAACGCGACGCTCCTGCCGGGCCGCTCAGGTGTCACGGCGGTGGTGCTGCCGCTCCTCTTACCCAAGTGGTGGCCGTTGCAAGCGCGGAAGGTCTTGCTGGTGTCAGCGTGCCTGTCGGGCCGGTGCCGCGTCAAGGGCCGGTTACCGCTCGGGGTGTCTTTCCCACCGACGGGCTACCGACGCCCCGCCCGGCCGAGCCCGGCGACCGGCGCGTCCGCCCTGCTCACAGCGCTGCCACCGGCACCACCAACACGGCGGGCGGCGATCCGCTTCCGGATCGCCGCCCGCCGCGACGCGGTTTGTGCCCCGGCTCACGTGAGCCGGGCGCGCGTCAGGGGTGGTGCAAGGTCACTTGAGGGTGACCTTGGCGCCCTCGCCCTCGAGCTTGGCCTTGGCCTTGTCGGCGGTCTCCTTGTTGGCCTTCTCCAGAACGGCCTTCGGCGCGCTCTCGACCAGGTCCTTGGCCTCCTTGAGGCCCAGGCCGGTCAGCTCGCGCACGACCTTGATGACCTGGATCTTCTTGCCGCCGTCAGCCTCGAGGATGACGTCGAACTCGTCCTTCTCCGGCTCGGCCTCGGCGGCCGGGCCGGCGGGGCCGCCGGCGGCGGCCACGGCGACCGGAGCCGCGGCGGTGACCTCGAAGGTCTCCTCGAACTGCTTCACGAACTCGGAGAGCTCGATCAGCGTCATCTCCTTGAACGCGTCGAGCAGCTCGTCGGTGCTGAGCTTCGCCATGTCTGGCGTCCTTTCTGAAAGTGAAAACTAAGAACGTGGGTGCGCCGGGTGGCCTCAGGCCGCCTCGGCGCCCTCCTTCTCGCGCTTGTCCTGCAGAGCGGCCGCCAGACGCGCGGTCTTGGCGAGCGGAGCCTGGAACAGGGCCGCGGCCTTGCTCAGGTTGCCCTTCATGGCGCCCGCCAGCTTCGCCAGCAGCACCTCGCGGGACTCCAGGTCGGCGAGCTTCGTGACCTCGGCCGCGGAAATGGCCTTGCCCTCGAAGACACCGCCCTTGATGACGAGCTTCGGGTTGGCCTTCGCGAAGTCGCGAAGCCCCTTCGCCGCCTCGACGACGTCGCCCGAAACGAAAGTCAGCGCGGTAGGACCGGTGAACAGCTCGTCGAGGCCGGAGATGCCCGCATCGGTCGCGGCACGCTTGGCCAGCGTGTTCTTCGCGACCGTGTAGCTGGTCTCCTTGCCGAGCGAGCGTCGCAGCTGGGTGAGCTGGGAAACCGTGAGCCCGCGGTACTCGGTGAGCACCGTGGCCCCCGCGTTGCGGAAGCTCTCGGTCAGCTCGGCGACGGCCGTGGCCTTGTCGGCCCGGATCGGCTTGTCCGCCATGTCCCTCCTCTCTCGTTGCTCGGAGCTGGTACGCCGGCGACGAGCCAGGGCTCGCGACGGCGGCGGAGGCATCACGACAACGAGAAAAGCCCCGGCGCAGGGCGCACGGGGCGAGGGCCGGCATCAGGATCACGGTCGGCGGACCGTGGACCACACCGATTTTCGCTTGCCGCCCTGCGCGGGTCGCCCGTCATCGCGGGACCTTCGACCGTGCCGGGGCACGGTGACCAGCGGTCTTTGGGTGGAACTACGGCACCAGGTTACGCGACCGCCGGCCGAGCGCCAAATCGGCCCCGGGCCCGGCCTTGATCGACTCGGGCTGCGGCAATCCGGGCCTACCCGCCGCCCGGAAGCCCCAACCTGCCGCAACCGGAGTCGATCACCACCGGGACCGCGCGGCGCCGGCCGGGGCAGGCGTCCGATCCGGGCAGGCCGGGTGCGGGGTCAGGCACGGGAGCGTCTGGCCCAGGCGTAGCCGGTGAGCACCACGGCGGACCAGGCCGCGGCCCAGCCGCTGAGCAGCAGTCCGGTGGTCGGCCCCAGGTGGCCGGCCAGCGCCCGGGCGGCGGGCAGCAGCGGCGGCACCAGCCAGGGCACCACCGAACCGGACAGGCCCAGCACCAGCACGCCGACGGCACCCAGGGCGAGCACCGCGACGCCGTACCCGGCGGTGCGGGTCACCGCCCGGCTGGCCAGGGCGCCCAGCGCCACCGCCCCGGGCAGAGCCAGCAGGTGCGCCCAGAAACCGAGGAGCACCCCGGCCAGCACCGACCGGTCCCCCGGCGCGGCCGGCCCGGCCACCCCGCCGACCAGCCACGGCAGGACCAGCGCGACCGCCACCGTGCCCAGCGCCGCCACGGCCGCCGCGAGCAGGCCGGCGGCCCGCTCCCGGGCCGGCCCCAGCACCACCTGGGCCAGCCGGCGCTGCACGTCCGGCTCCACGTCCAGCAGGATCTTGGTCTGCCAGGCCAGCACCGGGAAGAGCACCACCGCTGAGACGCCGTACGCCTCCGCCGGCTGGGCCCGGCCGCCGCCGTAGAGGACGCCGAGGGCCAGCAGGCCAGCCAGCGCGGGAGCCAGCGCCCGGCCGGTACGCAGGAAGCCGGCCAGCCGCAGCCGGACCAGCGCGATCACCGGGTCACCTCCGGCGCCGCCGGGTCGGGGCGTTCGGGTGCGGACGGGTCGACGGGCGGCCCGGGTCGCGTGGCCGGGGGCGGGACGGGGTGGTCGCGTACCCGCAGGACGTGGTGGCCGTCGGCGCGCAACCGGGCGACGGCGGCGGCCACGGCGGCGGCCGGGACCGCCAGCTCGACCACCGCGACGGCCGGCTCCCCGGTCGGCGACTGCTCGGTCACGGTGCCGCCGGCGACCGACCACTGCCGGGCGCCCGGCAGCCGCACGGTCTCGCCGCGGTGGTCGCTGACCAGCACCGCGCCGCCGCCGGCGAGCACCTCCCCGATCACCTCCGGCACCAGGTCGCGGGCGGCTGCGTCCAGCCCCTCCCAGGGTTCGTCGAGGACGAGCAGGCCGGGCGGGCGCAGCAGCGCCTGGGCCAGGCCCACCTTCTGCGCGGTGCCCTTGGACAGCTGCGGCAGGCGGACGTCGTGGAACCGGCCCAGCCCGAGCCGGTCGACCCAGCGCCGGACCGCCCGATCGGCGGCCGGGCCGGGCAGGCCGGCGACCCGACCCATCGCGGCGAGGTACGCCCCGGCGGTGAACGGCTGGTCGGCGGGGAACCGCTCGGGCACCCAGCCGACCACCGGGGGCCGCTCGACGACCCGGCCCCGGCTGGGCCGGAGCACGCCCGCGGCGAGCTGGAGCAGGGTGGACTTGCCGACCCCGTTGCGGCCGAGCACGACCGCTACCTCACCCGGTTCGATCCGCACGTCGATCTCCCGCAGCACCCACGGACCACGCCGGTGGTACCGCAGCCAGACGTCCTCCAGCCGCATGCGCCGAGCCTGCCACACCGGACAGACGGACGGGGCCCCGCCACCGGTGTGGTGGCGGGGCCCGTCCGGGCAGTGGTGCTCAGGCCTCGGCCGAAGCCTCCTGCAGGTTCTTCACGATCTTCGGGTCGACCGGGACGCCCGGGCCCATGGTGGTGGTGAGGGTGACCTTCTTGAGGTACGTGCCCTTGGCCGCGGACGGCTTCGAGCGGAGCACCTCGTCCAGCACCGCCGCGTAGTTGTCGACCAGCTGGGACTCGGTGAACGAGGCCTTGCCGATGATCAGGTGGAGGTTCGAGTGCTTGTCCACCCGGAAGGTGATCTTGCCGCCCTTGATGTCCGAGACGGCCTTGGTGACGTCCATGGTCACCGTGCCGGTCTTCGGGTTCGGCATCAGGCCGCGCGGGCCCAGGATCCGCGCGATCCGGCCGATCTTGGCCATCTGGTCCGGGGTGGCGATCGCCGCGTCGAAGTCCAGCCAACCGCCCTGGATCCGGGCGACCAGCTCGTCGGTGCCCACCTCGTCCGCACCGGCGGCGGCGGCCTCCTCGGCCTTCGCGCCGGCGGCGAAGACGATCACGCGGGCGGTCTTACCGGTGCCGTGCGGCAGGTTGACCGTGCCGCGGACCATCTGGTCCGCCTTGCGGGGGTCGACGCCGAGGCGCATCGCGACCTCGACCGTGGCGTCGAACTTGACGTTGGTGGTCTCCTTGGCCAGCTTGACGGCCTCGACGGGAGAGTAGAGCTTGGACCGGTCGATGACCTCGGCGGCCTTGCGGTAGCTCTTGCTGCGCTGCATTTCTCGTAACTCCTGTGGTCTATGGCGGGCCCGCGACGTCCGCGGCCCTCCCACGAGCTGATCTGGTGGAGCGGGTGGAGCGAGGTCAGTCGGCGACGGTCAGACCCATCGACCGGGCGGTGCCGGCGATGATCTTCTCGGCCTGGTCGACGTCGTTGGCGTTGAGGTCCGCCATCTTCTTCTCGGCGATCTCGCGCAGCTGGGCGCGGGTCACCGAGCCGACCTTCTCCTTGTGCGGGACGCCCGAGCCCTTCTGCACGCCGGCGGCCTTGATCAGCAGCCGAGCGGCGGGCGGGGTCTTCAGCACGAAGGTGAAGGTGCGGTCCTCGTAGACGCTGATCTCGGCGGGGACGATGTCGCCCCGCTGGGACTCGGTCTGCGCGTTGTAGGACTTGCAGAACTCCATGATGTTCACGCCGTGCTGGCCGAGCGCGGGGCCGACCGGCGGCGCCGGCGTGGCCTGGCCCGCCGGCAGCTGAAGCGTGAACGTCTTGACGAGCTTCTTCTTCGGAGGCATGTCTCTTCCTGGGGCTTGGAACCGGGATTTTCGGCGGTCCGCGGGCACGCACGGTCAGCGCGTGCGGACAGCCGACGTTCTAGAGTAGCGCAGCCTTCCGCCGCCCCCTCGGCCGAGGTCCGTCGGGGCGCCGAAACAGCGCACCGGCGGCGGGCCGGAGCCCACCGCCGGTGCGGCCGTCAGGTCAGATCTTGGCGACCTGGTTGAAGTTCAGCTCGACCGGGGTCTCCCGGCCGAAGATCGACACCAGCACCTTGAGCTTCTGCTGGTCGGCGTTGATCTCGCTGATCGTCGCCGGCAGCGAGGCGAAGGCGCCGTCGGTGACGGTGACCGAGTCGCCGACCTCGAAGTCGAGGACCTTCACCTCGGGCTTGGCCTTCTTCTGCTCGGTCTCCACCGCCGGGGCCAGCCACTTGAGCACCTCGTCGAGGCTGAGCGGCGCCGGGCGGTCGGCCCGGTCGGTCGCCCCGACGAAGCCGGTCACGCCCGGGGTGTTCCGGACGCAGGAGTAGGACTCGGCGGTCAGCTCCATCCGGACCAGGATGTAGCCCGGGAAGACCTTCGCCTGGACCTGCGACCGCTTGCCGTTCTTGACCTCGACCTCTTCCCGGGTCGGCACCTCGACCTGGTAGATGAAGTCCTCCATGTCGAGGGAGGTGATCCGGGTCTCGAGGTTGGTCTTGACCTTGTTCTCGTAGCCGGCGTAGGAGTGCACCACGTACCAGTCACCGGGCGCGTAGCGCAGCTTCTGGCGCAGCTCGGCGACCGGATCGAAGTCCTCGTCGGGGGCGGGCTCGGTGGTCGGGAATTCCGGCTCGCTGGCGGCCTCGACCGACTCGTCATTGGCCGCCGTCGCCACCGTGGACTGCTCGTCCGGGGTCTCGGCGGTCTCGTCGTACTCAGGCACGCTCGCTCACTTCCGTCACTATCGCTGTTGGCCCGTCAGCTGTTGTTGCCGAAGACGAACAGCACCGCCTTCGCGAAGCCGTAGTCCAGGCCGGCCACGATCGCCAGCATCACCGCGACGAAGGTGACCACCACGGCCGTGTAGGTCAACAGCTCCTTGCGGGTCGGCCAGATGACCTTACGCAGCTCAGCCACGACCTCGCGGAAGAAACGCGCGATGCGGGCGAAGAGCCCGATTCGCTCGGTGTCCTTCCGGGTCTTCCGACCCTCGGTCGACTCCGCGCGAGCCCGCTTACGGGTGGCGGTGCCGCCCCGGGAAACCGGCTCCTCCGCTTCGGTGGCGTCGTCGTCGGCCACGTCGTCGTCGGCCACGCCGTCGACGGTCGCGTCGTCGTCCAGACGCTCGTCGCCGGCGTCCTCGCCGCGCCGCTTGCTCTCGGCCACTTCGCCCTCCGTGCGGGATGTCGGGTCGCACGCCGATGGGCGTGCGCGGCGTGTGGTCACGCCGGCCGGACCAACCGTCCCGCGACGGGCCGCGGCCGGCGGACCGACCGGGAGGGCCCCGAATGCCTCGGGAACCACCCCGCCGGTGCCACCACCACGGGCCGGACGCCGCCATCCGGGCGGCGCGACCCACGGGAACGGTCAGGCCTGAGGCGCAGGGGTGACAGGACTTGAACCTGCAGCCTGCGGTTTTGGAGACCGCTGCTCTGCCAATTGAGCTACACCCCTGTGCGGCGACGGTCGCCCCACCCGAGCACATGGTGCCGAGCAGGGGTCACTTGCCCCACGGCGGACCAGTGTACGGGTAGTCGTGCGACTTTCCCAACCGGTCTGCCCCATGCAGATCGACGGGCTGGTCAGCGCGCCGGCCGGACAGTCGCCCGAGCCTGCGACAGCACCTTCTCGCCGAGGCAGGTCGCGGTCACGTCGAGCCTGGTCAGGCCCTCCTCGGTGACCTCCTTGACCACCGCGTTGACCTCGATCTCGGTGCCCTCGTCGGTGTCCGGGACGACCACCGGGCGGGTGAACCGGACCCCGAAGTCGACCACCGCGTCCGGCGAGCCGGCCCAGGTGGTGACCGCCCGGCCGACCAGCGCCATGGTGAACATGCCGTGGGCGATCACGCCGGGCAGGCCCACCTTGGTGGCGATGCGGTCGCTCCAGTGGATCGGGTTGAAATCCCCCGAGGCGCCGGCGTAGCGGACCAGGTCGGCCCGGGTCACCCGGAAGGTCTGGGTGGGCAGTTCCATGGCTCAGGCCTCCCCGCGTACGACGATCTTGAACCAGACGGCGACCACCGGCTCGCCGGCGGCGGTGCTCACCTCGGTACGGGTGGTCAGGAAGCCGTGCCCGCCCCGGTTGGTGATCTCCTCGATGGTGTTCACGCAGACCAGCTCGTCCCCCGCCACCACCGGCCGGGTGTACGCGAAGCGCTGGTCGCCGTGCACCACCCGGCTGTAGTCGACGCCCAGCGCCGGATCCTCGATGATCTGCCGGTTGGCGGCCATCGTGAGAACCATCGGGAAGGTGGGCGGGGCCACGACGTCGGGGTGCCCGAGCGCCCGGGCCGCCGCCGGGTCGTGGTACGCCGGGTCGGTGGCCCCGATGGCGGTGGCGAACTCACGGATCTTTTCTCGGCCCACCTGGTAGGGGGCGGTCGGCGGGTAGCTCCGGCCGACGAAGGACGGGTCCAGGGACATGCCGCGAACCTACACGGAAAGCACGAACGCCGATCCGTACGGTCGGACGGCGCGGGGCCGCCTTCCGTGCGGATCGGCGTTCGAGATGCTGTGGGACCGGGCCGGCCGAGCCGGCCGCGGATCAGCGGGTCTCGCGGTGCAGGGTGTGCTTGCCGTCCCGGGGGCAGAACTTCTTCAGCTCGATGCGGTCCGGGTCGTTACGACGGTTCTTACGCGTGATGTAGTTGCGCTCCTTGCACTCCACACACGCCAGAGTGATCTTCGGCCGGACATCGGTCGCCTTCGCCACGGCGGAGTGCCTTCCTCGCTAACGGGTAACAACTACGGCGCATCAGCCTACTCACTGATGACGCAGACATGCAAAGTGGGCGCCTGTGGCGCCCATCCCACCGGCCACCGGGGTAAACCCGGAGGACGAGAGTAGCGGTGGCCGGACTTGAACCGGCGACACAGCGATTATGAGCCGCTTGCTCTGCCATCTGAGCTACACCGCCGTGGCGGGTCCAGCCGGACCCTCTGAGCCCCCTTACGGAATCGAACCGTAGACCTTCTCCTTACCATGGAGACGCTCTGCCGACTGAGCTAAGGGGGCCTGCCCGACCACCCGCGGGGTGTCGCGCAGAGGAAACAGTACACGACCCCGCCGCCGAGGTGAAATCGGATCCCCCCGGACGATGTCCGCCCAGCTCAGGGCACGACGCGCAGGCGCGGCAGCTCGCCGGCGGAGATCGTCTCGGGGTCGACCTGGGCACCGAACCAGGCCTCCAGCCGCTCGTACGGCAACGGCCGGCTGAACAGGAAGCCCTGGCCGATCTCGCAGCCGATGTCCTGGAGCAGCTCCAGGGTCAACTCGCTCTCCACACCCTCGGCCACCACGGTGAGGCCGAACTGCTGGGAGAGGGTCACCACGGCGTTCACGATCGCCAGGTCGCCGGGATCGGTCGCCATCCCCTGCACGAAGGAGCGGTCGACCTTGACCTCGTGCACCGGCAGCCGGCGCAGCTGGGCCAGCGAGGAGCGGCCGGTGCCGAAGTCGTCCACCGAGAGCCGGACCCCGAGGTCGCGCAGGCGCAGCAGGGTCGGTATCGGGCGCTCGGTGCCGTCCAGCACGCCGGCCTCGGTGATCTCCAGGGTGAGCCGCTGCGCCGGTACGCCGTACTCGTCGAGCAGGTCCCGCACCAGGGCCGGGAAGTGCTGATCGGTGAGGGTACGCGCGGCGAGGTTCACCGCGACGGCCAGCGGCTGCTCGCCGTGCGCCCAGTCCCGGCTGCGCCGCAGGCTCTCCCGGAGCACGAACTCGGTGAGCCGCCCGAGCTGGCCGGTGTGCTCGGCCACCGCGACGAAGTCCTCCGGGGCCACCGTGCCGTGCGCGGGGTGCTCCCAGCGGGCCAGGCACTCCACCCCGACCAGCCGCCGGTCCCGCAGCGTCACCTTCGGCTGGAAGTAGACCTCCAACTCGCCGTCGTCCAGGGCCCGACGCAGATCGGCGGCGAGACCGAGCCGGCGCAGCGAGCGCGACTCCAGCGCGGGGTTGTAGAGCTGCACGCTGCCGGGGACCGACTTGGCCGCGGTCGCCGCCAGGTCGACCCGCTGGAGCAGGGTCACCGCGTCGCTGCCGTGGTCCGGGTGCACGGCCACCCCCACCGCGGTGTCCACGTCCAGCGTGAGCGCGTCGAAGACCATCTCGTCGCGGATCTGCTCCCGCAGCTGCCCGGCCAGCTCCAACGCCGCCTCGGCGCTCTCCAGCCGGAGCGTCACCAGGAACTCGTCGCCACCGGCACGGCCGACCAGCGCCGAGGAGGGCACACAGGTGCGTAGCCGCTCGGCCACCTCGACCAGGACCTTGTCCCCGGCCGCGTGCCCCAGCGACTCGTTGACCTGACGCAGCCGGTCGACGTCGAACAGGAGCAGGGCCACCACCTCACCCGGTGCCGCGATCTTGACCGCCTCCACCACCGCCGCGGTGACTCGTCGCCGGTTGGGCAGCTTGGTGAGCGCGTCGTGGTTCGCGTCGTGCCGCAGCCGGTCGACCAGCCGGGAATTCTCCAGCGCGACGGCGGCATGCGCGGCGACCGTCTCGAAGACGGGGATATCGCTGGGCGCGAAGTGACCGACGTCGCTGAGCCGGTTGGCCACCTCCAGGGTGCCGATCACCGCCTGCCCGGAGCGCAGTGGCACCACGATGGCGTCCTTGACCTTCGCCTCGTTGGCCGCCCGGGGCTGGCCGGGCTCGACGCCGAACACCCGGCCGACGGCCACCGTGCGGCCCTCCTTCGCCGCGGACTCCCGCAGCGCGGCCGGCGTGTGGACCACGTCCAGCAGGCCCGGGTCGTCGACCCGGGCGGTGAGCAGCACCTCGGGATGCCGGCCCTGCGCCGGCAACCAGAGCGTGGCGTACTCGGCCTGCATCAGCGCGCGCACCCGGCCCAGCAGCGCGTCCACCAGCGTGCCGTCCTGGCCGCGTTCCCCGATCGCCCGGGTCAGGTCGTACATCTGGGACAGGGTGCGGTGCTGGCGGAAGAACTGGGCGTAGGACCGGTAGACGAGGACGAGCGCCGCCGCCAGCGCGCCGACCAGCACCAGCGACCACCACGTGGTGCGGACCGCGATCAGGATCATCAGGCCGATCGAGGCGTTGATCGCGGCGGTGAGCAGGGCGGGCGGCGCCGAGCGGAGCGCATCCCGCCCGGCGTGCCAGCTCTGCAGGAGAGTGTGGACACCGACGACGGCGGCGAGGCTCATGACGATCACCGAAGCCACCCCGGTGAACAGGATCAGCCAGGTGCCCGGGCCCACCCCGCGCATCGGCGGCAGGCCCTGGAGCACGAGCACCGCGAGCGAGGTGCCGGCCGCCGCCTTGGCCACGTTGAACCAGAACTTGGCCGGCGCGAACCGGTGCCGCGTCTGGGTGAGCATCGACGCGATGGTGTAGATCACCACCACGGTCAGCGGTGGAAGTAGGAAGAGCGCGAGGACCAGCGGAATCTCGGTCAGCGTCACGCCGAAGGACTGGCGCCGGACCACGAAGTTGAGCACCGGCATGCCGACGACCACCATGGCGACGAGCAGCGCCGCCGCCAGCGGCCACTTGCCGAAGGCCGGGTCGGCGATCAACCCGGTGATGGTGGCGCAGACGATCGCGAGGATGGTCAGCGGACCGGTGATGAACCAGGCGTGATCGCTCGACCTGCGCCACGCGCGTCCACGCCGGGCCATGGGACTCCTACTGCTGAGGTTTACCGACTCCTGCCCCCGTCAGGCTTTACCGCGTCGGTCAGAGCCCGTCGTCGGCGGATGAGTTGGGGCCCAGCGTCCAGATGATGTCCTGGGTCTGGTAATCATGGACGGCGCCGATCAGCGAACCGGCGCTGAACGCCATTGCCGCCGCGGCCGCGATCGCGAGGAGCGAGCCAAGCAGTCGGCCCAGCCTTCGACCAGACATGATTGCTCCTGTCGAGGAAGTCTCATAGGGGTTGGAGGTGCCACGATCCTGCCACACGGGGCAGGGGCAGGAAAGCGGAGACGGCGCCGGCGGCACGAGTAGCCGCCAGGTTCCGCCGTTCGGCCCAGGCCTTCCCATCTCGTCGTGTCAGCTAGCTGGCCGCCCAGGCCAGCGCGGGCGCCCGCACCAACCGCCCAATCTCACCAACATCCCAAATCCGGTGAGATCACCTTGGGTCCGACCAACGGGACGCCGGCCGGTGGCCCCACGAGCCGACCCATCGACCACCATAACTCACTTGGCGTAGCGGGCAAGGGCGGGGTCCGTGAATGACTCGTAACTGACAGCCCGCGACCTAAGCCGCCCCCACCCCGCTCCGCCACGGCTCCCGCGGTCGAGGCGGTCGCCGGGCCGCCGGCCTCGCGGGCCGCGCCCCTGCCCGCCTAGAGTCGCGGGCCGATCCCCTGCCCGCCTAGAGTCGCGGGCGTGCGGATCCGGCTCGAGGGCGAAGACCTGCCGGGGCGACGCGCCGGCGTCGAGGCCGACCGGCTGCGGCTCGGCAACGTGCAGGTGGGCGTGCAGTGCAGAGCCGAGGTGGTCGAGCGGGTACCGGCCGACGCGCCGCAGGCGACCTGGCAGTTCGAGGTCACCAGCCGCGAGGTCGACGGGCTGCTGGACGTGGGCGGGCCGTGGGTGCACGGCCGCCCCGGCGCCCGATTCCTCTACCTGAGCTGGGGCGCCGTGACCGACGACCGGTTCGAGATGTTCCGCCGGGCGAAGCTGCTCTTCGGCGACGTACCGACGGACCTGCTACGCGCCGCACACGACGGGGCAGGGACGCTGGTCGGCCGGCTCCGGCTGACCGGCACCGACGGCGGCCCGGTCTGCGCCCGGGTCCGCCCGCCCGACATCACCTGGTCAGTGGAGCGACGCGCCACCTAGCCCTGGAGCCGCTGCGCCCAGTACACCTGCCCGTCGGGGCCGAGGTAGGCCAGGGCGAGCAGCAGGTCGGCCAGCGCCACCGGCGCGCTCGCCACCGGCAACTCCGGCTCCGGCTCCGCCATGTGGGGAAAGAGCGCGACGAACGTGAGCGGTGCGACCCGCTCGTCCGACACGTGGAGTCTGTTGCCGTTGCTCCGCCACTCGTTCTGCCCGACCCGGACGTCCCCCGCTCCTCGCAACCAGGAATAGCGCTCGGCGATCCGGTTCTCCACACCCGCGCTCCCGATGCCGACCGCCTTCTCGTGTGCCGCCCGCACGCCGAAGATCTCGGGCTTGCGGTCGGTGCGCTTGTCGATGAGGAAGACCGCGAAATAGCCGCCGTCCAGCGGCTTGGGTGGGGTCCGCCAGGAGACCCGGCCGAGCACCAACTGATCGCCTCCGGAGGCGTACGGAGCATGTGCCCGATCACCGAGCGCGGCCTGAGCCTCCTCATTGGCCACGAGACGGAGCGAGGACGTGAGCGCCAGCGCTTCCGGGCCGTACGGCGGACGGTCGTGCCACCACCGCCAGCCGCCGACGGCCACCACCAGGAAGGCCGCCGAGACGACCGCCACCGCGCGAGTCCACCGCCCCGTCACAGGCGACATCGAACCACGCGAAAACCACCTCGCGCGCACCCTCGGCCGGCGGGGCACTCGCCGTCCGGTTCGGCGGCATCGGCGACGGGTACCCGTGACGGGCCAGTCAGCCATCCATGAAGGACCGCAGAATGATCACTCTCGCCGCCCGCACGCCGATGCCGGCACCCGTCATGGCCGCGTTCTTCGTCCTGGTAGCGGTGGCCCTCGTCGCCATCCTCTACCTGCGCAGCCGCCGCCGCTGACCGGCCGCCGGCCCGGCCCCGGCCCGAGGGCCGGGCCGGCGCTCGGCGACCGCGACCTGGCAACGGTGGAGCGTCATCGGTAACGGCTCACGACCGGGTCGGCTCCGTGCCGGAGGTCGAGGAGGGTGACCTTCCCGGGCCCGGCGGGATTGTCACAGTACGGGCCGTGCAGGTCCAGCGAGGTCAGGTCCGCGGCGATGACCCGGCCGTTTCCGAAGTACGCACCCGCCAACTCGAAGCGCACCCGCGTCCCCGCTCCCACCGGTGCGTCGACCTCCCGCGGCTCGGTGAGCGGACGCAGACCGGCGAGTTCCTGACGGAGGCCCCGCCCGTCTCGCCACACCTCAACCACGGTGTGCGAACACACGCCAGCCGCGGCGGCGCTGACCCACCGCTCGGGACCGAGCAGCGAGCCGTGGTAACCCGGGCGGGCGGAGCCGAGCCCGTCCAGGGCATCGGCGCGATCGTCCTCCACCGCGAAGGCGAGGTCGCCGCTGACCTCCGCCCTGATCCGCAGCGCGTGCGGCGCGGCGACCCGGGCGGCCGGATGGAGCCCGTACGCGAGCACGGCACACAGCACCGCACTGGCCAGGTCAGGATCACGCCGGCCCACACCGAAGTACATGGCGGGGCGGCTCCGCACGGACTCGTCGAACTCGGCGATCTGGATGCCGGACGCGCTGTACCTCTCGGCCACGCAGGCACCCTACGCGCCCGGCGGCTGCCGGCGGAGTCCCTCGCCGCGCCGCCCTGGGCTACGTCCCACCAGGCCCGACCGCGGCTACCCGCCCATCACCTCGACCGGACCGGCGTCCCCAGCCCGATCGCCCAACCGACGATGCGGCCCCCGGCGACCGCGAGGGGAAAGCCGAGGAGAAAGAGCCCGGCCGTGCCACCCCAGATGCCCACGATGCCTGTCACCACTCCGGCGACGACCAACCCGCCGCCGACAAGGCCACCGACCCGACGCTTCGTCATGCGATCAGTTCAGCAGACCACCGCTCGTCGGTGGGGGCAGCGCCCGGCCTTTGGCCGCATCGCCGGCTGTGGCGGGCACGGCGCTCAGTGACGAGTCAGGGTCACGAACCAGGCTCGGTGAGCGCGGTGAGCAGCGCCGTGCGGACGGCACGGTCGCGGTCGTCCCGGGCCGGGTGCCACGGGCACGCGATGTCCAAGGCGACCACGCGGCCGGTGGCGAACACCCGACGGACCGCCCGTAGGACCGCATCAGTGGACGGCCCACCCGACACCGGGAACCGCAGGTTCGGCAGCTCGCCGGCATCGACCACGTCGACGTCGACGTGCAGGACGATCGGTCCCTCGGGAAGGACCATGTCGTCCAGCTCATCGACCGCTCGCCGCACCACCCTGCTCTGGGCCAGGTATGCCACCTCGGCCGGATCCAGGTCACGCGCGTCGACGAGGACGGCCCGATCCTCAGTGACCGGACGCAGGCCGAGAGGCTCGGCCAGCAACTCGTCGTGTGCACCCATGGCCAGGCGCAGTGCCAGACCACCGAGGTATCCCGACGTCGAGGTTTCCAGGGTGTGCACGTCACCGTGCGCGTCGAACCACACGACCCCGGGATCGGCGCCAGCCCGCTGAACGCCGGCAATCGTCGCCAGGGCGACCAGGCAGTCACCGGAGACAACGGTCGGTACCGCGCCCTCGCGGGTGTGCTCTGCCACGGCGGCGGCGACGGCGTCGTACAGCACCGCGAGTCGCTGCCAGACAGTCCCGTCCGGTAGCGCGGCCTCGACGGTCGCGGTGTCGGCGGCGAACACCGGGAGACTGTCGTCAGCCAGTCGCTCGTCCTGGTGGTACGGCACAAGAATCGTCGTCACCGGCGCAGGATAGGCACGCACGCAGAGCGCTGACCACGTTCACCATGGTGCGACGTGACGCCCGGGCCCGGCATTGGATAGGCGGCCGGCCCGTCGCCTGCCCACTACCCGCCCGCGCCCGTCGCCCCTGCGACCAGCCGGGCCAACCTTCCCAGCCGGCGACAGTAGGTGGCCTCGTCAGGATCGCCGAGCAGGTCGAGGACCTGGTCGAGATCACCCAAGCGCCGTTCCAGAATCCGCAAGCGTCCGTCATCCTTCGTCCCGCCCGCCGAACGCCACACCGAAACACATCCCGCCAGATCAGCATCGAGCAACACCATGCTGACGCCGGCAACATCCGCTTCCCTGAGCCGATCCGGGAAGGGCGCCCGAAGGTGCTCCTGCCAAAGCTCGGTGACAAGCCGCTCGCGCTCACTCCGGGTCGTCATGTCGCGATCGCCCCTGTTCGAAAATCCGCCGCGCTGTGCCACCACCTGATGGTCTCGCCTTTGATGGTTCAGGCAAGCGCGTCACCGATCTTGTCGTTGCTGGTGCCGTCGCCGCCTTCGATGCAGTTGGCGTAGACGCGGAGCGGGACGCGAGGCCGTGGCCCAGGCGCCGGGCGACCTCCGTCGGAGGAACGCCGGCATTCAGCCAGAGCGAGGCCGGAGACGCTCCGGCCGCAGACCATCCGGGACGCCTCGAATGGCCACCCTTGACCCCGACCGGGTGCCGCAGTCCTTGGCACCTATCAGGGGGATGGGAGCAGACTGGCGGCCACCCTCCGCAGAGAGCCGGACGGTCTACGACTACCTCAGGCCGGGCCGTTGACGAGGAGGGCTTTGTGATGGCTCCAGAGCCACTGCAGGTACTGCTGCACTTCGTCCGGCGTGGCGAGCCATCCGTTGTCCATGTAGTTGAGGATGCGCTTGATCTCGCCGGGTACGAGGGCGTAGGCGGTCGCTCCGGTTTCCGGGACGGGTGTGTCAGGGGGGACGGCCACGGGCATCGGGATCATGGGGAGGCGAAATCCACTCCTGGTGAAGGCTTTGAGGACCGTGAGGTAGACGCGGGCCAAGTGGTAGGGCGAGACAGCGAGCGCGAGGCTGGTGATGCCGCGGGCTTGGACCTGGTTGACGATCCATGCGGCTTGCAAGCCGGTGTTGGGGGCCGGATCGGCCTGGAGGTAGACGCCATCGGTGCGACGGAGGCCGAGGGTCCGCAGGTAGTCGAGCGTGATCTCGACGTAGGTCTCTTCATTCGGATTCCCGTTCGCCACCAGGAGGAAGCGGAGCGCTGGGTTCGCCTCCCAGTTACGGATCGCATGAGTGAGACGCCATTCTTCGCCCTGACCCGTGGCCACCACGAGCGCGTCGACGTGCTCGGCGGCAGACTGGGGCAGGGTCAGGATCACCGTGAGGACTTTCATCACCTCCACGAGTTGGCCAGCTGTGAAGCCGGCTAGGTCCTCTTCCACCACAACCCGAGGGACCGCCCTGCTGAGATTCACCGAAGCGCCCCGGCCGCATCGTTGTAGACGCCGGTGCGCAAGACCAGGGACGCCAGGTCGCCGGGCTGAGGTAGAGAGATCACGCACCTGATCTTTCCAGCTCTCAGCCCTCCCCCGCGGGCCCGATACGTGCCCGATGGGCCGGTTGATCAGCGGGCAACGGCGGTCAACACCAACAACAAACGACAAAGGCCCCTGATCTACGTTTCCGCAGGTCAGGGGCCTTGCCGTTGCCTGGTGGCGGGTAGAGGATTCGAACCTCTGTAGCTTTCGCGACGGATTTACAGTCCGC
Organism: Micromonospora sp. HK10; assembly: GCF_000982955.1. Lineage (GTDB taxonomy): Bacteria > Actinomycetota > Actinomycetes > Mycobacteriales > Micromonosporaceae > Micromonospora. The sequence goes on from NZ_KQ058832.1 coordinate 105,122, forward strand.
TCCCATTGGCCGCTCGGGCAACCCGCCAGGGCACACCACCGCGTCGCAACGCGGCGGCGGAAGCAAGGATAGCGGTTGTCCCCCGGGCCGCCGCAAGCGGGTACCGTCAGGGGGTCCCACCCGGTCAGGGTGGGATGGAACAGGACAGACCGCCGGACAGCAGGAGCATGAGCATGGCAGCGAACCCGTCCTTCGACATCGTGAGCAAGGTCGACCGGCAGGAGGTCGACAACGCCGTCCGCCAGACGGAGAAGGAGCTCGCGACGCGGTTCGACTTCCGCGGGACGGGCGCGGAGATCTCCTGGTCGGGCGAGGAGGCAATCAGCCTCCAGGCGGAGACCGAGGAGCGCGTCCGGGCCGCGCTGGAGGTCTTCAAGGAGAAGCTGATCAAGCGGAACATCTCCCTCAAGTCGCTGGACGCCGGCGACCCGCGTTCCTCCGGCAAGATTTTCAAGATCGACGCCAAGGTGATCCAGGGCATCGATTCGGACAAGGCGAAGGCGATCAGCAAGAAGATCCGCGACGAGGGCCCGAAGGGCGTCCAGGCGCAGATCCAGGGTGACCAGCTCCGGGTCACCGGCAAGAAGAAGGACGACCTGCAGGGCGTCATCGCGCTGCTCAAGGGTGAGGACTTCGGCGTCGCCCTGCAGTTCACCAACTACAGGTAAGGAGCCCCGGCCGGCCTGGCCATCGGGCCCACTACGCCTTGTCACCTGGGCAGACGTCGTCACCAATGGTCGTCGTTGGTCGCTCTCGCTCGACCTCCGACGGCCTGGTGACGGCCTGGATCCGGCCCTCGTCGACCCCTTGACCCCCAGGCAACCAACAGGAGTCGCTGACCTGCATGCCCACGGGCCTTTAGCTGCGACAACCATCCACCAGAGTCCGTGGACGTCTGCTGCCGCTCATGCCCGTCGTCACCCAGCCGGTCACCCACCTACTCGGCACCCGAACCATCCTGATCTCCGGCTAGACGTCCGAGGAGGTGCCGCGCTCCGCCATCTCCGGATCGCGCTCGCTGTCGCAGATCCTCCAACCGGCCTTCGTCGTAGAGCAGCCGGTTCAGCCGCCTACGGGCATGCACATCGTGTTGGGCGAGAGCCGCCAGCTCGACATGACGGCCGGCGCGAGCAAGCAGATCCATGTGCCACAGGTGTGCGTTATGCCGCTCGTGGTCCGTGCCGTAGCACTCCGCAACAGCACCGACTACCGCGATTGCTCGGTCCCAGTCGCCCTGCTCCTCGGCGACGGCCGCAGTCTCAGAGTAGTGACGCACGGACATCATCGTAGGTAGCGCATGCCCTCAGCTTGGGAATCTGGTTGATCCACACGCGCAGCAACCATGCCGACAACTCAATATGCACTGAGCGTGCGAACCGGTGTTGACCGTTGTATCGGGCATGGGTCGGGCACGGCGGCTGATCATGCGCCTTGGCCCCCTGGTGCTGGTCTAGCGTCAGACTCCGGTGCTGAACTTGCGGGTCGTACATACCACTCGGAGGGGTAATCCACCCGAATGATCAACTGGTCCGACTCCAGGTAGTCGCCGTCATCAACGATGGCGTCGGTAACTACGAATTGATCGTTGCCCCATGGGTCAGGATCACCAGAACTCGGACCATAAGCTACCTCTGCCCTCAGCACCATGTCATCGGGGAGACCATCCAGCGCAGCCCGTAGCTGTCCGACAGTCCACCTCTCAACGTCGTGTCGGTACCGCTCGATTGGTCCTCTCCACCATGGTTCTGACGGCGGAGGCTGGCTGCTCGACATGGCGCGAGGCTATCTGGCGCACCACGCCGGGCGCACTACGTCAAGCGGATCTTGACGCACGTACGGACCGTGTCGGAACAGACTGAGTCGGCTCTCGTGTCACCGACCGCGCCCCGGCGGACACCGCCACAGTGGCGCAGTTGACCTAACCTCGCCCGGCACGGACCCGGCTCCCGGGGTCGCAGCTGGCCACCGGGCGGCCACCCCTCCCCCTCCCAGGCGAGCGGTTGACCTGACCTTGAGCGGCCAGGGAGCCGGCTCCTGGACGACCGCATGCCTTCCGCGGCCACCGCCCCCATGCTTGGGGCTTGCCGCGCGGACCCCGCAGGCCGGCTGCCGGCGACGAACCTCCACCACCCTCCCCGCATCCCGTCTGCGGCGGCCCTGGGCTTTCCGCTGTCCGCGCCAGCCGCCAGGCATCCGGCGTGACGGCCGCAGAGCGACAGCGGTAGCGGCTGGGGCGCGCCCAGGCGGCGGCGCGTGCGGCCCGTTCAGGGCCGACTTGGCCCGACACCTGGAGGACTTCCCTCCGGTGCCGGTAACGCTGCCGTGGGAAGTGCCCGGCGGCCGTCAATCTGGTCCACGGACGCACGAACGTCGCGATGGACCGCCACACGCTCAACCGGGACTACCCTCAGTTCACCAACTACCGGTAAGCAGGCTGCGGCCGGCCGCATGACGAGGCCACCGGATCAGGGCGCCGCCGGTCAGCGGGTGAAGATCAACAGCAGCACCACGGTCAGGATCGCGCTGATCAGGATCGACCCGAGGCAACCGATCCGGTTCGAGAAGAAGAGGAACATCCCGCCCGGGTACCCGGTGGAACGGATCTGATCCGTCCCGGTCAGGCGGCCAACGGCTGCTCGGCGCGGACCGCGGCGGCCTCGGCGCGGGCGATCGGGCCGGTGGGGAGCGCGGCGACCGCGGCCCCGACGGCGACCGCCGCGCCGGCGAAGGCGAAGGCCCACGGCACGCCGCCGGCATGGTCGACGATCAGGCCGGCCACCGCGCCGCCGGCGGCGCTCGCCGCCACCGACATGGTGACCACCCAGGTGTACGCCTCGTTCAGCATGCCGGTCGGGGCGATCCGGCCGACCAGGGTGTTCTCCAGGGTCAGCGCGGGGGCGATGGTGGCCCCGCCGATCACCAGGGCCACGCCGAGCGCCGCCGGGCCGGGCATCAGCGCGAAGACGCCGAAGCTGGCCGCCACGGCGCCGAGCAGCCAGGCGAACTGGCGGGTCATGTTGACGGCCGGCGGGCGTACGCCGAACCAGAAGCCACCGGCGGCGCTGCCGATGCCCCAGACCGCGAGCAGCACGCCGGCCAGGCTTTCCGGGTCCCCGGTGCCGGCGGTCCCGGCGAAGGCCGGGACGATCACGCCGGCCGCGCCGAACGCGATGCCGATGGTGGCGACGCAGAACAGCAGGGCCGGAAAGCCGCCGACCCGCAGCGGGCCGAGGCCCTTGGCGTGGTGCTCGCGCGGGTGCGGGCGCCAGCCGCGCATGACCCGGCCGAGCGCGACGGCGGAGGTGCCGACCAGGGTGACCACGGCGGCGCCGACCAGCGCGGCGGCGGCGTCGGCGAGCAGCACGAACGCGGCCACCAGCAGCGGGCCGAGGACGAAGACGACCTCGAAGAGCGAGGTTTCCGCGGCGAGCGCGGTGTTGCGCAGGTGGGCCCGGCCGGAGGCGGGGGCGGTGAGGTCGTTCCAGGCGCCCCGGATGGCGGCGGTGAGCGGCGGGTAGGTGGCGCCGGCGATGCCGGCGGCCAGGTAGATCAGGCCCAGGTTGCCGGTCCCGGCGCGGCTGACCGCGAGCAGCCCGAACAGGGCGAGCGGGTGGGCGACCGCGGTGGCCAGCAGCACGGGGGTGGGGCCGACCCGGTCGGCGATCCGGCCGGCCACCGGGCTGAGGGCGGCGCCGGAGAGGGCGTAGACGCCGCCGGCGACGGCGGCCAGCGCGTACCGGTGGGTCACGTCCTCGACCACGAGCAGGAGCGCCAACGGGGTCATGCCGATCCCGAGCCGGCCGACGATGCCGAGCACGAGCAGCATCGGCGCGCCGGGGATCCGCCAGACGCCGAGGTATTGGCGCAGTGCGGCCAAGGGTGCACCTCCGGTAGGGAGTGGTAACGAGTGGATATCCCTCCGACCCTAACGCCGCAGGTCGCCCCGGGGACGGTCGGCTGCCTCACACCACCGTCCGGGGCGGGGCTGCTTCGACGGCGCGGAGAGGGTAGGTTGCTGATCGAACTGGGTCCATGGCTCCGCAGACTCCGCCCGACGCCGTACGGAGGTTTGATGACCGGCACCACCGTCGAGTCGCCAACGGTCGGGGCTGGGCCCCGGCGCGGCGGGAAAGCGGACCAGCCGAGCCGATGACCGACGCCGACGAACGGCTCGCGCCACCCCCCGGCTACCGGGCGCTGTTCCGCCACCCGGTCGCGTCCCGGCTGGTCATCGCCCGTGGCGTGTCCGAGCTGGGCGACTTCGTGGGGCTGGCCGCGCTGCTGCTGCTCGCCTACGACCAGACGCAGTCGGTGCTCGGCCCGGCCGCCGTGTACGCCGCCCGCGCGCTGCCCGCCCTGCTGGTCGCCACCGTGTTCAGCGGCTGGCTGGACGTGCCGGCCCGGCGCACCATGCTGGTCGGGCTGTCGCTGGCCGGGGCGGCCCTGATCGCGGTCCCCACGGTGACCCCCCGGGCGGTGCCGGCGATCGTGGCGGCCGGCCTGCTGGGCGCGGTCCGGGCGGCGTACTCGAGCGTGAACGTGGCGATCGCCGCCGAGGCCGTCGACCCCCCGCTGCGGCTGCCGCTGTTCGGCCTCTCCGCCTTCGCCAACCAGGCCGGCCAGGTGACCGGCCTGCTCACCGGGGCCAGCGTGACGGTGGCGCTCGGCCCCCGGGTGGCGCTCCTGGCGGACCTCGTGTCCTTCCTGGTCGCGGCGGGCATCCTGGCCGGGCTGCCGGCCGGCGGGGGGAAGCACCGGACGGCGAGGCCGCCGGCCACCGCGGGCGTACGCACCATCGCCGGCCATCCGGTGCTGCGCGGCGTCGCGGTGCTCACCCTCGGCACGGTGCTGTCCGGTGCGCTGCCCGAGACCCTCGCCCCGGACCTGGCCGGCGGCGGCTGGCGCCCCGTCGTGCTGGCCGCCGCGCCGCTCGGCGGCGCGATCTTCGTGCTGGTCGCGGGGCGGCGGGCGTGGCTGGGCCGGGTCGGCGGTCAGGTGGTCGCGGTCGGGGCGCTCGCCGGAGCGTTCCTGCTCGCCTCGGCGCTGGTCGCCGGGCACGCGGCGGTGTGGGCGCTGGCGGTGGCGAACGCGTTGATCGGCGCGGGCGGCGGCTGGCTGATCGGGGCGCAGGCCACCTTCGCCCGGCTCGCGCCGAAGGAGCGGATGGGGCAGGTCGAGGCGACCATCGTGGCCGCGAACATCGTCGTCGCCGGCTGCGGGGTCTTCCTGCTCGGCAGCACCGCCGAGCTGTTCGGCGCGGCCGCCGCGTACCTGGTCGCGGGGGTGGTGCTGCTGGTCGCGGTGCTGGTCACCCGCCCTGACCGGTTGCCCGGGGCCACCACCTGAGACGCCCATTTCGGCTGGGACACGACTCCGCCCGCGTCCGGCCGGACGCGGGCGGAGGTCGCTGGGCTCAGCGCTGGAACTGCACCGGGCCGGCGTTGCCGGCCATCTGCTCCAGGCGGGCCACCCGCTGCTCCATCGGCGGGTGGGTGGCGAACATCGCGGCGATGCCGCCGCCCCGCTTGAACGGGTTGTCGATCATCAGGTGCGCGGTGCTGGTGAGGTTGCCCTGCGCCGGCAGCGGGCGCAGCTGCGTACCCCTGTGGATCTTGCGGAGGGCGCTGGCCAGCGCCAGCGGGTCCCGGCTCAGCTCGGCCCCGGACTGGTCGGCCTGGAACTCGCGGCTCCGGCTGATCGCCAGCTGGATCAGGGTGGCCGCGATCGGGCCGAGGATCAGGGTGAGCAGCAGCACGGCCGGGTTCGGGCCGTCCTCGTCGTCGGAGGAGCCCAGCGGGATGAACCAGGCCAGGTTGGCCAGCATGGTGATGATGCCGGCCAGGCCGGCCGCCACGCTGGAGATCAGGATGTCCCGGTTGTAGACGTGCGACAGCTCGTGTCCGATCACGCCGCGCAGTTCCCGGTAGTCCAGGATCTCCACGATGCCCTGGGTGACACAGACCGCCGCGTGCTGCGGGTTCCGCCCGGTGGCGAACGCGTTCGGCTGCGCCGTCGGGCTCACGTAGAGGCGGGGCATCGGCTGGCCCGCCTGGGTGGAAAGCTCCCGCACCATCCGGTACAGCTCGGGGAACTGCGCCTCGCTGACCGGTTGCGCCCGCATCGAGCGCAGCGCGAGCTTGTCGGAGTAGAAGTAGGTCACGCCGTTCATCAGCAACGAGACGACGACGGCGATGACGAGTCCGCCGCTCCCGCCGAACCAGTAGCCGACCGCGAGGATGAGCGCGGTCAGCAGGCCGAGCAGCGCTGCGGTCTTGACACGGTTGTGATGCACGATCGCTCCTTCGGTGCGCGGGCCCGCGCGGGGACCCGCTGACCGGTTCAACACACCGGTACCCGTCAACCATCCGACCCATGGCTGAAAGTTGGCTGAGGAATCCTGTGTGCGGGCTGTACGAGCCGGGCAGCAGGGGACGAAACACCCCTCAGCGGCCGGCCACCTCCAGCACCACCTGCGGCGCGAAGCCGAGCAGCACCGCCAGCGCGGTGGCCACCCCGAGCGCCAGCGCCACCGCCCGGCCCGGCCGGGCGGTCGCCGGGCCCGGCGCCGCGTACAGGGTGGCGGCCAGCCGCAGGTAGTAGGCCAACCCGAGGACCGCGTTCACCGCCACCACCAGGGCGAGCCAGCCGGCGTGCCCGGCCAGCAGCGCGCGGACCACGGTGACCTTCGCGAACAGCCCGGCCAGGCCCGGCGGCAGGCCGGCCAGCCCGATCAGCGCGAGCGCGAAGGCGCCACCCACCCAGGGGTGCCGGCGGGCCGCGCCGGACAGGTCGGCCAGGGTGCCGCCGTCGCCGTCCGCCGGTCGCAGCGCCACCACCCCGGCGAAGGCGGCCAGTTCCAGCAGCACGAAGAAGACGACGTACGCCACGGCCGCCGCGTACGCGCCCGCCCGGGCGTCGGCGGTGCGGCCGCCGGCCAGCGCCAGCGCGCCGAGCGGGGCGAGGATGTAACCGGCCTGGGCCACCGAGGACCAGGCGAGCAGCCGGACCGTCCGCCGCTGCCGCAGCGCCACCAGGTTGCCCACCGTCATGGTCAACACGGCCAGCGCCGCCAGCACCGGCCCGGTGACGCTCGCCGGTAGCGCCCGCTCGACCACCGCCAGCAGCGCCACCACGCCGCCCAGCTTGGAGGCGGTGGAGAGGTACGCGGCGACCGGCAGCGGCGCCCCGTCGTAGGTGGCCGGCGCCCAGGCGTGGAACGGCACCGCGGCGACCTTGAACGCCAGCCCGGCCACCACCAGCGCCACCGCGACCGTGGTCAACGGCAGGTCCAGCAGGTCGTCCCGGGCCGCCAGGGTGGCACCGAGCCGGTCCAGGTGCAGGCTCCCGGCGACCGCGTAGAGCAGCGCCGCACCGAGCAGGGTGAGCGTGGTGGCGACCACGCTGACCACGAAGAAGGTGACCGCCGCCTCCGCCCCGGCCAGGCTGCCCCGGCGGAGGCCGACCAGCACGTACAGCGGCAGGGTGAGCGTCTCCAACGCGACGATCAGGGTGATCAGGTCACCGGCCGCGCCGAGCACCACACCACCGGTCAGCGCGCAGGCGAGGAGGAAGCAGTACTCCCCCACCGGCACCCGGCCGGAGCGCAGCAGCGGACCGGAGAGCGCCAGCACCCCGAGGGTGAGCAGCGCGAAGACCACGGCGACCAGGGCCGCCCGGCCGCCGTACAGCCAGGAGCAGTCGGCGCCGACGCAGAACGTGCGGCGGGTGCCGCCCGTACCGGCCAGCGCCGCGCCCAGCGCGGTCACCGCCGACCCGGTCGCCGCCACCGCCACGGTCACGGCGGGCCGGGCCACCAGCAGGTCGACCAGGAGCACCAGGACGGCCGTGCCGCCGGCCAGGTACGCCGGCAGCAGCGCCACGTGGTCCACGCTCTGCACCAGACTCACGCCGGCACCCCGTTCGCTCGCGGCCGCCCGCTCATCTGGTCACCACTCCCAGCAGGGCCGCGACCGGTCCGGCGGCGTAGGACAGGACGAGGGCCGGGACCAGCCCCACGGCGAGCGCGAGCAGCACCAGCGGCGTCCAGGCGGTCAACTCCGCCCCGGCCAGCCCCGGGCTCAGCCGGCCCACCGCCGGGCTGGGCCGGCCGTGGGTGACCCGCCGCAGCAGCCGCAGCACGTACGCGGCGGTCAACGCCCCGCCCAGCGCGGCCAGCACGGCCAGCGTGATCCACAGCCCGCCGCCCCGCTGCACGGCGGCCACCACGGCGAACGCCTCGCCCCAGAAGCCGGCCAGGCCGGGCAGGCCGAGCGAGCCGATCGCCGCGAAGCCGAGCAGCCCGGCCAGCCGCGGCGCGCTCTCCCGCAGCCCGGACAGCTCGGCGAGCGACCCGGTGCCGGCCCGGTCCTTGATCGCCCCGGCCAGGAAGAAGAGCAGCCCGGTGAGGACGCCGTGCGCGATGTTGCCGATCAGCGCGGCCTGTACGCCGGTGGCGGTGAGCGTGGCGACGCCGAGCAGCACGAAGCCCATGTGCCCGACGCTGGAGTACGCGATCAGCCGCTTCAGCTCGTCCTGGGCCAGGCAGACCAGCGCGCCGACCAGGATCGCCGCGACGGCGAGCGTCCCGAGCACCGGGGCGGCCCAGCGGGCACCCTCCGGGGCCACCCCGACCGCCACCCGGATCAGGCCGTACGTGCCCATCTTGAGCAGCACCCCGGCGAGGATCACGCTGCCCACGGTGGGTGCCTGGGTGTGCGCGTCGGGCAGCCAGGAGTGCAGCGGCCAGAGCGGGCTCTTCACCGCGAAGGCGAGCGCCAGCAGGGTGAAGGCGGCCAGTTGGGTGCCCCGGGACAGCCCGGCGCCGCCGGTCAGCACCATCAGGTCGGCGGTGCCGGCGGCGGCCACCACGACGTAGACGCCCACCAGCAGCAGCACCGAGCCGAAGAGGGTGTAGAGCGCGAACTTGCGGGCCGCCCGCCGCCGGTCCGGGCCGCCCCAGCCGGCGATGACCGCGTACATCGGCAGCAGGACGACCTCGAAGAAGAGGAAGAAGAGCACCAGGTCGAGGGCGAGGAAGGTGCCCAGGATGCCCACCTCGACCACCAGCAGCAACGCCACCAGGGCCCGCCCGCTGCCGCCGGCCGGCACCCGCCACAGCGAGTACCCGCAGCACAGCACGGTGAGCAGGGCGGTGAGCACCACCAGCGGCCAGGAGATGCCGTCCACCCCCAGGTGGAAGCGCAGGTCCAGGCCGGGCACCCAGGGCAGGTCGAGCCGGTGCCAGGGCTGGACGGCGGGCCGCGGCCCGTAGCCGAACCAGCCGTGGTCGCCGCCGACCAGTGGCAGGGTGGCCAGCAGGGTCAGGCCGGCGGCGGCCGTGCCGACCAGCCGGCCGGCGCGGTCGCCCGGGACGAGGGCCGCCGCGACCGCGCCCGACGCCGGCAGCGCGAGCACCGCCACCAGCAGGAACTGTCCCCACGTCATGCGGCTACCCCGATCAGCGCGACGGCGACCCCGATCAGCAGGGCGCCGGCCAGCACCGCCGCCGCCGCCCGGGGCAGCGCCGCCCGGTGCAGCCCGGCCAGCCCGGCACCGAGCGCCGTGGCCGCGCGCCCGCTCCCCTCCACCAGGCCGTCCACTCCCAGCTCGTCGCCGGCCCGCACGGCCCGCGCCAGTCCGGTCGTCGGGCGTACCACGAGGGCGTGCTGGACGTCGTCGAGCCGGAACGCCCGGGCGAAGACCGGCCGCAGCGGGCCCAGGAAGCGGGCCGGGTCGGCGGCCGGGTCGCGGCGCCAGCCGGCCCAGGCAACGCCCGCCCCGGCCAGCAGCAGCAGGAACGGCAGGAGCAGGTTCGGCGCCAGGTGGACCAGCTCGACGGCGGGCCCGCTGTCGTCGGCGGGCACCCGGAGCCGGTCGGCGAACCAGGGCGCGAACGCGGCCAGCCCGAGCAGCGCGGCCGGGACGGCCAGCAGCAGCACCGGCCAGCGCAGCACGGCCGGCGGGTCGTGCGGCCGGGCGAGCGGCATGCGGGCGGTGCCGAGGAAGGTGCGCAGCAGCAGCCGGGTGGCGTACCAGGCGGTGACCGCGACGCCGAGCAGCCCGCCCAGCCAGACCAGCCAGCCCACCCAGGCCGGCGCGGGGCCGGTGCCGTCCAGCGCGGCGGCCTCGGCGGCGGCGAGCACGCCGTCCTTGCTCCAGAAGCCGGCCAGCGGCGGCACGCCGGCCAGCGCACCGAGCCCGACCACCATGCACCAGAAGGTCACCGGCATGGCCGGACGCAGGCCGCCCATCCGGGACATCAGGGTGGTGCCGACGGCGTGGATCACCGCACCCGCGGCGAGGAAGAGCAGCGCCTTGAACGCGGCGTGGGTGAGCAGGTGGAACAGCGCCGCGGCGGGCGCCCCGACGGCGAGCGCGCCGGTCATGTAGCCGATCTGCGAGACGGTCGACCAGGCCAGCACCCGCTTGATGTCGTCCTGGGCGGTGGCCGCGAACGCGCCGAGCAGCAGGGTGACGGTGGCCAGCACGCCGAGCACGGCGAGCGCGGCCGGGGCCTGCGCGAAGAGCGGATAGAGCCGGGCCACCGCGTACACCCCGGCGGCGACCATGGTGGCCGCGTGGATCAGGGCGGAGATCGGGGTGGGGCCGGCCATCGCGTCCGGCAGCCAGGTGTGCAGCGGGAACTGGGCGCTCTTGCCGGCCACCCCGGCGAGCAGCAGCAGGCAGGCCACGGTGAGCGTGCCGGCCGGATAGTCGTGGGCCAGCACGTCGGCGATCCGGAAGCTGCCCGCGCCGACGCCGAGCAGCGCGATGCCCAGCAGGAAGCCGACGTCACCCACCCGGGTGACCAGGAACGCCTTCATCGCGGCCGCCGGCGCCTCGGGCAACCGGCGGTCGTGGGCGATGAGCAGGTACGAGCAGATGCCCATCACCTCCCAGCCGACCAGCAGCAGGATCAGGTCACCGGAGACCACCACGGTCAGCATCGCGGCGGTGAAGAGGCTGATCTGCGCCGCGTACGGCGGGTAGCGGTGGTCCACGTCGACGTCGTCGTGCGGCCCGCGCCGCAGGTAGCCGATCGAGTAGACCTGCACGGCCAGGGCCACCGCGCTGACCGCCACGGCGACCAGCAGCGCCGCCCCGTCCAGCCGGTACCCGAGGGTGACCGGCAACCCGCCCAGGTCGACCCAGGTGGTCGAGCCCTCGACCGGTCCGTCCACCCGCAGCATCAGCAGCACCGCGACGACCAGCGCGACCGCCGCGCCGGCCACGCCGAGCGTGATCGCCGCCCGCCGGGCCCGGTCCGCCCCGGTGGCCGCGCCCGCCGGCGAGGGCGGCAGCAGCAACCCGAGCAGACCCACGAGCAGGGGTACGCCCGGCAGCGTCACCGCGAGCAGCCCGGTCACCGCGCCTCCTCCGCCGGATCGTCGCCCGCGCTCCCGCCGGCGGTCGACGCACTCCCGCCCGCGGTCGACGCGCTCCCGCCCGCGGTCGGCGCGCTCCCGCCCGGGGTCGGTGCGGTCGCGGCCGGGGTCGGTGCGCTCCCGCCCGGGGTCGGTGCGGTCGCGGCCGGGGTCGGTATGCCGGCGGCGGCTGTGGCGGTCGCCGGCACGGGGGCCTCGGTGAGCGGCACGTCGTCGACGGCGACGCTGGCCCGCAGGCGGTAGAGCTGCAGCACGATGGCCAGCCCGACGCCGATCTCGGCGGCGGCGAGCACGATCACGAAGAGCGCGAAGACCTGGCCGGTGTGCGGCAACTGGGCCCGGACCGTGGTGTCGGCGGTGACCAGGATCAGGTTCACCGCATTCAGCATCAGCTCGACGGCCATCAGCACCAGCACGGCGTTGCGGCGGCGCAGCACGCCGTACCCGCCGAGGCCGAACAGGAGCGCGGCGGTGACGTACGGGATGACCGGTCTCACCGGGGCCCGCCCTCGTCGCTGCGCCCACCGGCCGGCGCGCCCGCCGCCGGCGGGCCGGCGGGCGCGGCGGTGGGCACGCCGGCACCGATCGGGCCCGTGCCGGTGCGGTCGGGGCCGGCCGGGGTACCGGCCGGACCGGTGCCGGGGCGGCCGATGTCCGGGCGGGACAGCACGATCGCGCCCACCAGCGCGGCGAGCAGCAGCACCGAGAGCACCTCGAACGGCAGCACCCAGGAGCGGAACACCTGCTCGCCGAGGCGTTCGGCGGTGCCGGGGGCGGGCAGCTCCACCCGGGACCAGCGGAACGCGTCCACCAGCAGCACCGCGAGGCCCAGCGCGCTGCCCCCGCCGACCAGCGCGGCCGGCCAGCCGGGTCGGTCCAGATCGTCGGAGACGCCGATCGGGGCCCGGGTGAGCATCACCGCGAAGAGCAGCAGCACCACCACGGCACCGACGTAGATGAGCACCTGCACCCAGGCCACCAGCTCGGCGCTGAGCACCAGGTAGTCGCCGGCCAGCGCACCCAGGCAGACCACCAGCCAGAGGCCGGCCCGGACCAGGTGCCGGGTGCCGACCACCAGGGCGCCCGCGCCCACCGCCACCGCGCCGAGGGCGAGCAGCAGCACGTCCGCACCCGTCATGACGGCGTTCCCCCGCCCTGCGCCGCGCCGGGCTCGGGGCGTACCCCGGTCGGCCGGGCGGCGGGTGCGGCGGCCTTGCGGGCCGCGGTGGTCTCCTCCTTGGACGGCTCGCCGTGCGGGTCGTGCGCCGGCGGCGGCGGGACCGTGCCCATCCACTCGCCCAGGTGGTCCTTGTCGTGCAGCAGGTCCTTGATGTCGTACTCGGCGTACTCGAACTCCGGCGACCAGTAGAGCGCGTCGAACGGGCAGACCTCGACGCAGATGCCGCAGTACATGCAGAGCGAGAAGTCGATGTCGAACTTGTCGAGCACGTTGCGCTGGCGGGGGCGGGCGGCGCCGGGCACCGCCACCTCCTCCTTGTGCGAGTCGATGTAGATGCACCAGTCCGGACACTCCCGGGCGCAGAGCATGCAGACCGTGCAGTTCTCGGCCAGCAGCGCGATCACGCCGCGCGAGCGCGGCGGCAGCTCGGGGGCCACGTCCGGGTACTGCTGGGTGGTCGAGCGGCGGGTCATCGTCTTCAGCGTGACCGCCAGGCCCTTCACCAGCCCCTCGCCGTGCCCGCCAACGCGCTCGCTCATGCCGCCCATCCTGCCCTGTGGCCACGGCGCGCGCGACCACCACCCGGCTCCTGGCGGCGGTATCGTGAGCGCGGGGAGAACGACGCACCGGGAAGGACCTGTCGATGACCGCCGCGCTGGAGAGCGACCACCCGCCGGAGCGCGGGTGGACGACCGACGATCTGGACGCGCTGCCGGAGGACGGTCGCCGCCGCGAACTGCTCGATGGAGTGCTGCTCATGTCCCCCTCCCCCACCCGGATCCACCAGAGCATCGCGATGTTGCTCGGCGTCGCGCTCGACGAGGACTGCCCTGACGGGTACGACGTGACCCAGGGTGTGGAGGTGCGCATCAACCGCACCCGCTCCTTCATCCCGGACGTGCTGGTCACCACCGCGGCCGCGGCCGCCCGCGAGCCGTCCCGGTACGAGCCGCACGAGGTCGTGCTCGCCGTGGAGATCGTCTCGCCCAGCACCCGGTCCATCGACCGCGTCCTCAAGCCGGCGCTCTACGCGCAGGCCGGGATCCCGTTCTACTGGCGGATCGAGATCGAGGACGAGGGTCTCGTCGTCTACACGTACAAAATCGATCCGGTGCACGAGGTCTATACGGAGACCGGCCGGTGGACCAAGTTCGTCGACACCGGCGAGCCCTTTCCGGTGAACCTGCCGATCAGCCGGATCACACCTCGCCGGGTCTGAGCGGGGGCAGCATCTCCACGCCGAGCTGCTGGAGGACCTGGAACAGCTCGTTGACGCTCCACACGTCCACGATCCGGCCGGTGTCGTCGAAGCGCAGGAACGACGCGCCCGAGTAGCTGACCACCCGGCCGGTCGGCGGCACCGGGCCGAACTGGCCGGCCTGGGTGCCGGCGGCCCGCCAGTGCACGGCCACCCGGTCACCGGCGGCGACCAGCTCGACGATCTTGTAGCGGAGATCGGGGAAGGCCGCCCGCCGCTCCCGGTGCCAGGCCAGCGCGGCCGCCGGCCCGGTCCCGCCCAGCCCGGGGCAGTCCCCGGCGACCAGGTCGTACGCGCTCTCCTCGCGGCCGGCGTTCCACACGTCGGCGATGAAGCGTCGGGCCGTCGCCTCCAGGTCGGTCACCGCGGCAGCGTAGCCGGCCGGCCCACTCGGCCTGCCAGCGGCCGCGCCAGCGGCCATGATGGGAGCCGACGACAACCTCGGGAGGCGGCGTGAGCGACAAGGGCGACGAGATCCTCGACCGGACCGGCGGCAAGTACGTCGAGCCCGGCGGCGAGTTCACCCGGGACCAGCGCTACATCGCCACCCGGATCACCGCCGACGGGCGCGACGGCTGGCCGGTGGAGCCGGGCCGGTACCGGCTGGCGGTGAGCCGCGCCTGCCCGTGGGCGAACCGGCTGATCATCGTCCGCCGGCTGCTCGGACTGGAGGACGCCATCTCGATGGCGGTGGCCGGCCCGACCCACGACAAGCGCAGCTGGACCTTCGACCTCGACCCGGCGGGCCGGGACCCGGTGCTCGGCATCGAGCGGCTGGCCGACGCCTACTTCAAGCGGTTCCCCGGGTACGAGCGGGGCATCACCGTGCCGGCGCTGGTGGACGTGCCGAGCGGGCAGGTGGTCACCAACGACTACGCGCGGATCAGCCTGGACCTGTCGACCGAGTGGACCGCGTACCACCGGCCGGGCGCGCCGGACCTCTACCCGGAACCGCTGCGCGACGAGATCGACGAGGTCAACGCGGTGGTCTTCGCGGACGTGAACAACGGGGTCTACCGGTGCGGCTTCGCCGGCAGCCAGGAGGCGTACGACAAGGCGTACCACCGGCTGTTCGACCGGCTGGACTGGCTGAGCGAGCGGCTGGCCGGGCAGCGTTACCTGGTCGGCGACACGATCACCGAGGCGGACGTGCGGCTCTTCACCACGCTGGTCCGCTTCGACCCGGTCTACCACGGTCACTTCAAGTGCAACCGGCAGAAGCTGTCCGAGCAGCCGGTGCTCTGGGCGTACGCCCGGGACCTGTTCCAGACCCCGGGCTTCGGCGACACGATCGACTTCGACCACATCAAGCGGCACTACTACGAGGTGCACCGGGACATCAACCCGACCGGTGTGGTGCCGCTCGGCCCCGACCTGTCCAACTGGCTCACCCCGCACGGGCGGGAGCAGCTCGGCGGCCGGCCCTTCGGCGACGGCACCCCGCCCCCGCCGCCCCCGCCCGCCGAGCGGGTCGACCCGGCGCACACGCCGCTGCGCTGAGACCACGGGTCGGGCGGTCCCCGCCGCTGCCGAACGCGCACGGCGGGGACCGCCCTCGCTGCGCCAGCCGGCCGGCCGGGGCCGCCCCGCGACGCCAGCCGAGTGGCGGGGCCCGTCCCGCGACGCCAGCCGCGCGGCGGGGACCGCCCTACAGCGCCAGGCGGACGGCGGCGGTGAGGACGAGCTGGGCCAGGGCGAGGGGGACCAGGACCAGCCAGCAGAGCCGCTGGAGCTGGTCCTCGCGCAGGCGCGGATAACTGACCCGGAGCCAGATGATCACGAACGCGACGGCGAACACCTTGATCAGGGTCCAGAGCCAGCCGAGCTGGGCGTCGGCGAACGGGCCCTGCCAGCCGCCGAGGAAGAGCACGGTGGTCAGCGCCGCGATCACCACGATGCCGACGTACTCGGCGAGCAGGAAGAACGCGAAACGCAGGCCGGTGTATTCGGTCATATAGCCGAAGACCAGCTCGGAGTCGGCCACCGGCATGTCGAACGGCGGCCGCCGGATCTCGGCCAGCCCGGCGACGAAGAAGATCACCATGGCCGGCGCCTGCCAGAGCAGCCACCACGGCCGCCACGCCTCGACGATGCCGGAGAGGCTGAGCGTGCCGGCGGCCATCGCCACCGAGGCGGCGGCCAGCACCAGCGGCAGTTCGTAGCCGAGCAGCTGGGCGGCGCCACGCAGCCCACCGAGCAGGCTGTACTTGTTGGCCGAGGCCCAGGCCGACATGAGCACCGCGAGCACCCCGATGCCGACCACGGCCAGCACGAAGAAGAGCCCGATGTCCAGCGGCTGCCCCACCAGGTCGCCCGGACCGAGCGGGATCACCAGCAGGGCGAGCAGGTACGGCACCAGCGCCACCGCGGGCGCCAGCCGGAACACCGGCCGGTCCGCGTCGCGCGGGGTGACGTCCTCCTTCTGCACGAACTTGATCCCGTCGGCGACGAGCTGCGCCCAGCCGTGGAAGCCGCCCGCGTACATCGGGCCGAGCCGGCCCTGCATGTGCGCCATGACCTTGTGCTCGGTCTGGCCGACGATCAGCGGCAGGACGAGGAAGGCGACCAGCACGCCCGCCACCCGGAGGACCACCTCCAGCCAGACGGGCATCAGGACTTCCCCTCCTCGGGCGCGGCGTCCCCGGTCGGCTCCTGCCGCGCCGGTCCGGTCGGTCGCTCACCCGGCACGGGCCGCTCCGCCGCGTCCGCGGGACGGTCGCCCGAGGCCGGGCGTGCGGGACGGTCGCCCGAGGCCGGGCGTGCGGGACGGTCCCCCGCGGCCGGGCGCGCGGGACGGTCCCCCGCGGCCG
>NZ_KQ058833.1 GCF_000982955.1 Micromonospora sp. HK10
GCACCGGAGTCCTTTACATGACTCACCCCCACCTGCGGCCCGAACCGGGGCACGGGATGCGGCAAAGCGTGCCCTCGGTCTCTGCGGAGACCACCGTCTGCCGCATCCCGTGCCCGGACCGAGCGGCCGGGGCGGTCGGCCGGACCGGGCGGCCGGACCGGTCGGGTGGGGCGGTCGGGTGGGGCGGTCGGGTGGGTCAGCGGCGGATGGTGGCGCGGGCGCGGGCCCGGCGGTGGGCCCAGCGCGCGGCTTCCAGCAGGCCGGCGACCAGCACCGAGAGGCCGACGCCAACGAGCAGGCCCTGGATCGGGTGGTGGGCGAAGGCGAGACCGCCGAACCAGCCCAGCAACCCGCAGTAGGTCCCCCACACGGCGCAGGCCAGCGCGTCGTACATCAGGAACGAGCGGATCGGGTAGCGGACCGCGCCCATGGTGAGGGTGACCGCGGTGCGGCCGCCCGGGACGTACCGGGCGGTGGTGAGGATCGCCCCGCCACGCCGGTCGACCGCCCGGCGGGCCCACTCGGAGCTGGCCCGGCGCCGGCTGTCGGCGGGCAGCCGGGCCAGCCGGTGCGCGCCGCCGCCGCGCCCGATGGCGTACGAGATGTGGTCGCCGACGAGTGCGCCGAAGCTGGCGGCCAGGATCACTCCGACCAGGTGCGGCTCACCGTTGGCCGCGAAGACCCCGGCGGTGATGGCGACGGTCTCGCCCGGTACCGCCGGGAAGAACGCGTCGACCGCGGTGACCGCGATGATCAGCAGGTACACCCACGGCGAGGCCACCGTCTGGTACAGCAGGTCGAGCGCGTCCCCCATCCCCCCATGCTCGGGGGTACGCGGTCGGGCGGGGCCCCTTCCCGTACAAAAGGGGGTAACCGGGGCCGGCTCAGCGGATGGTGCCCACCAGGTGCGGCCGGCCGTCCCGGGCGCTGTGCAGCGCGAAGTCCCACTCCGTGCCGGTGCCGCCTGCGCTGAAGGCGACCGTGGACGGCAGCGGCACCGGCAGTTTGAACGCCACGTCCACCGTGTACGCCTCCGGCAGCCGGCCCTCCAGCGCCGCCAGGCACCGGGCCTTGCTCCACATCCCGTGCGCGATCGGGCCCGGGAAGCCGAACAGCCGCGCCCCGAGCCGTGACGTGTGGATCGGGTTGTGGTCACCGGACACCCGGGCGTAGTCGGTGCCCACCCGGGGCGTCACCCGCCACTGGGCGGAGGCGGCCGGCGGCGCCGGGCGGTCACCCCGGTCGCGCCGCGGGCCGCCGCCGGCCGAGCGCCCCTTCCCCAGGTACGTCGAGACGCCCCGCCAGACCTCCTCGCCGGCGATCGAGCCGACCAGCACCACGTCGAGTTGCCGGCCCCGCTCGTGCGGGCGCAGGTTCTCGGCGTACGTGCGGAAGTCCACGGTCTCGCCGGCGTCGACCGGCCGGTGCACGGTGATCCGGTTGGCCACGTGCACCACCCCGGTCAGCGGGATGGGGAACTCCGGCACCGTCATCAGCCGCAACGCCAGCGGGAAACCCAGCACGTGCAGGTAGGTGGCCGGCAGCCGGTCGGCCAGCCGGAACCCGCACACCCGGTCGTAGTCGGCCAGGTGCCCGGGGTCCACGGTGACCCCGCCGACCGTCAGCTCCACCTCGGGTACGTCCTGCCCGCGCCGGCGGCCCGTCCCGGGCAGCACCCCGAGCAGCGCCCGCCGGTAGAGCGCGCCGGGTGCCGGCAGCCGCCCCAGCTCGACCCGGACCCGCCCGTCCGGCCGACCGGGCGCGCCGGCGGTCGGCGTGGCCGCCGACCGGCTCGCGGCGGACAGGTCGTGGGTCAGGTCGCCCGCCAGCGCGGAGAGGTCCTGGGTCGCCTCGGACGAGAGAGCGGGCGGCTCCGCCGCGCCGGGCTGCGCCGGGCGCGGATCGGTGCCCGTGCCCAGCTCCGCCGGGCGCGGATCGGCGCCCGCGCGCAGGGCGTTGCGGGCCGAGGTGAGGTCCTGGGTCGGGCCCTCGATCAGCTCGTGTACCGACAGCTCCGCGGCCGGCTCCTCCGACGGCTGCTGCTTACGCCACGCCATCACGCCCCCAGCAGACTCTGGCCGCAGACCCGGACGATGTTGCCGCTGACGGCGCCGGTGGCCGGCCAGGAGAGCCAGCCGATCGTCTCGGCCACGTCCACCGGCAGGCCGCCCTGGGCCATGCTGTTCATCCGCCGGCCCGCCTCCCGGATCATCAGCGGGATCCGCGCGGTCAGCCGGGTCTCGATGAAACCGGGCGCCACCGCGTTGAGGCTGATGTCCCGCTCCCGCAGCACCGGGGAGAGCGAGTCGACCAGCCCGATCACCCCGGCCTTGCTGGTCGCGTAGTTGGTCTGGCCCCGGTTCCCGGCGATGCCGGCGATCGAGGAGACCGAGACGATCCGCCCACCGGCCGGGATCAGGCCGCGTTCCAGCAGTACGTCGTTGATCCGCTCCTGGCTGGACAGGTTCACGTCGATCACCGAGTCCCACCGGTCGGCGTCCATCCGGCCCAGCGTCTTGTCCCGGGTGATGCCCGCGTTGTGCACCACCACGTCGACCCGGCCGTGCCGGGACGCCAGGTGCTCGGCCAGCCGGGTCGGCGCGTCCGGCGCGGTCAGGTCGAGTTGCAGCGCGCTGCCGCCGATCCCGTTGGCGACCGCGGCCAGTTCGTCCCCGGCCGCCGGGATGTCCAGCGCCACCACCTGGGCGCCGTCCCGGGCGAGCACCGTGGCCAGCGCCGCGCCGATGCCCCGGGCCGCGCCGGTGACCAGCACGACCTGGCCGTCCAGCGGCCGGTCCCAGTCGGCGGGCGCGACGGCGGTGCCGGCACCGACCCGGATCACCTGACCCGAGACGTACGCGGAGCGGCCGGAGAGAAGGAACCGGAGGGTCGATTCAAGGCTGGTGAGTGTGCCGGCGGGCAGGCCCTGGCCGGCACCGGCGTCCTTCGTCACGTACACCAGTTGCGCCGTGACGCCCCGGCCGAACTCCTTGCCGATGCTGCGGGTCAGCCCTTCCAGGGCCCGCTGGGCGGTGGCCTCGCGGGGGGAGCCGCACTCGGCCGGCGGGGTGCCCAGCACGATCACCCGGCCGCTGGGCGTCAGCGCCCGGGCGTGCGGGTGGAAGAAGTCGTAGAGCTGGCGGAGCCCGGTGGAGTCGGTGATGCCGGTGGCGTCGTACACCAGGGCGGCGAAGCGGGCGGCGCCGTCGGCGTCGGCGGCCGGGTCGACCAGCTCCACCCCGGCGGCGGTGAGGACCTTGCCCACCGGGTCGGCGAGCCGGCCGCCGGTGGCGGAGCCGAGCAGGACCGGCCCGGGCACGAGGGGGTCGCCGGGCGTGTGTCGGCGCAGTCGGGGCGGGTCGGGCAGCCCGAGGCGCTTGACCAGCGCGCGACCGGCCCCCGTCTGGACGAAGCTCGCGTACCTGTCGGTCATAGGCGTAGCCTACTGGCGAGTAGGGTTCGGGCAACAGCTACCAGGAGGCCGATCGTGCAGAGTGTCCGCCGGGTCGCCGTCATCGGCGGCAACCGCATCCCCTTCGCCCGGTCCAACTCGCGCTACGCGCAGGCGTCCAACGCCGACATGCTCGGCGCGGCGCTGGACGGCCTCGTCGCCCGGTTCGGCCTGGCCGGCCAGCGGGTCGGCGAGGTGGTCGCCGGCGCGGTGCTCAAGCATTCCCGCGACTTCAACCTCACCCGCGAGGTGGTGCTCGGCTCCCGGCTCGACCCGCACACCCCCGCCTACGACATCCAGCAGGCCTGCGGCACCGGGCTGGAGGCGGCCATCCTGGTCGCCAACAAGATCGCCCTCGGGCAACTCGAGGTCGGCATCGCCGGAGGTGTGGACACCACCTCCGACGCGCCCCTGGCCATCAACGAGGACCTGCGGCGGACGCTCATCCAGCTCAACTCCGCCCGCACCCTCGGCGCCCGGCTGAAGCTCGCCGCGAAGCTCCGCCCGCTCCAGCCGTTCAAGCCGGAGATCCCCCGCAACGCCGAGCCGCGTACCGGGCTCTCCATGGGCGAGCACGCCGCACGGACCGCGCTGCGTTGGAACATCGACCGGCAGGCCCAGGACGAGCTGGCGCTCCGCTCGCACCAGCGCCTCGCCGCCGCGTACGACCAGGGGTTCTTCGACGACCTGATGACCCCCTACCTGGGGCTCACCCGCGACCAGAACCTCCGCCCGGACACCACCCTGGAGAAGCTCGGCTCGCTCAAGCCGGTCTTCGGCACCACCGGCCCGGACGCCGACCGGGCCACCATGACCGCCGGCAACTCCTCCCCGCTCACCGACGGTGCGTCCACCGTGCTGCTGGCCTCCGAGGAGTGGGCGCGCGAACACCACCTGCCCGTGCTGGCCTGGTTCTCCTGGTCCGAGGCGGCCGCCGTCGACTTCGTGCACGGCGACGAAGGGCTGCTGATGGCCCCCGCGTACGCGGTGCCCCGGATGCTGGCCCGGGCCGGGTTGACGTTGCAGGACTTCGACTACTACGAGATCCACGAGGCGTTCGCCTCCCAGGTGCTGGCCACCCTGGCCGCCTGGGAGTCGCCGGAGTTCTGCAAGGAGCGGCTCGGCCTGGACGCGCCGCTCGGCGCGATCGACCGGGACAAGCTCAACGTCAACGGCTCCTCGCTGGCCGCCGGGCACCCGTTCGCGGCCACCGGCGGGCGGATCGTGGCCACCCTGGCCAAGCTGCTGGAGCAGAAGGGCAGCGGGCGGGGCCTGATCTCCATCTGCGCCGCCGGCGGGCAGGGCGTGACCGCGATCCTGGAGCGCTGACGACGAACGACGGACGTCCGCCCTCCGGGCGGACGTCGCCGGTCCGGAACCGGATAAGCCGCCAGCTCCGGTCCCCGAGCAACCCGAGGGGGAACGACTTACGTCCCCTGGTCATGAGGCGAGCAACAGGCTCCGTGGCGTGAACCGGCCCAATGAGGACGAGTTCCGCGAGTTCGTGTCCGTCCGGCTGGATCCGCTGCGCCGGACGGCCTACCTGCTCTGCCGGGACTGGCACCTGTCCGACGACCTGGTGTCGATCACCGTCGGCCGGCTGTACCGGCACTGGCGGCGGGTCCGGGCGGCGGACAACGTCGACGCGTACGTCCGCGGGGTGCTGACGCACGCCTGGCTCGACGAGCGGCGGCGCCCGTGGCGGCGGGAACAGAGCAGCGACCAGCTGCCCGACCTGCCCGAGCCGGGCACCGTGGAGGTGTCGTTGGCCGACCGGGAGCTGCTGTGGGAGCTACTCGGCCAGCTCCCGCCACGGCGTCGCGCGGTGGTGGTGCTGCGCTTCTACTGCGATCTGTCCGTCGAGCAGACCGCGGAGATCCTCGGCGTCAGCGCCGGGACGGTGAAGAGCCAGGCCGCCAGGGCACTGGCGCACCTGCGTCTGCTCGCCGGGACCGGATCGACCACCAAGCACGGGAGGCGGGCATGACGTACCGGCAGATCCTGGACGAGGCGATCGGGGCACCACCGCCGGCGGCGGTGGATGTCGAACACATCATCCAACGTGAGATGCGGCGGGCCCGACGCCGTCGTGTCGGCGCGGTCAGCGGTGCCGCCCTCGCGGTGATCACGCTGGCCGGTACTGCTGTCACGGTCGCGGGAGTCAACGCTCCGGTCGGCCCCACGGCCTCGCGTCCCGCCGCTCCGACGCCCCGCCCGACCGGCCCGTGGAGCTCCGCGCCGGCCAACGTCCCGATGCGGTACGACATCGAGGTGCGTGACCGGTTCGGCGGGGCGGCGCTCGTCGCCCTGCGGGAGAACCTGCCACAGCTCAGATGGCTCCCGGACGCCAGCATCTGGGAGAAGCCGGTGGACCCTCCGAAGCTGCTGATCGCCGCGTTCAGCAACCCCTTCGGCCAGGCCGGCTACGTGGTCACGGCGAACCTGATGGTCGACGGGCGGCGGGGGCACGTGACCATCATGATCGAGCCCGTCGTCCGCGCCACGGCCGAGCGGATGTTCTGTCCGCCAGCCGGAGATCGGGACGGCTGGACGTGTGAGGAGCGGACCGGGCCGGCTGGGGAGTGGGCCAGGGTGACGGAGGGGCCGCTGCCGCAGTCCGAATGGACGAACCAGGTGCAACCGGCGGTGACCGGCGCTCCGCGACGCGCTCCTTCGGGGGCCACTCGAACGTCCCAGCCCGTTGCCGACCCATGGAACACGTTCCAGGTCCGGCTGCTGCGACAGGACGGCATGCTGGTGACCGTCACCGCCGTTGCGTGGAACAAGGAGAAGCTGTTCACCGTGGATCAGGCGATAGGGATCGCCCGTTATCCCACGCTCACCCTCCGTTGATCGCCAGTGGGCCGGATCCGCGGACGCGGCGTACGGGAGAATGAGGGCCGTGACGACGATCCCGAACGTGCTCGCCAACCGGTACGCCTCACCCGAACTGGTCGCCCTCTGGTCGCCGGAGGAGAAGGTCCGCATGGAGCGGCGGCTCTGGCTCGCCGTACTCAAGGCCCAGCGGGACCTCGGCGTGCCGGTGCCGGACGGCGTGGTCGAGGCGTACGAGCGGGTGGTCGACGACGTCGACCTGGCCTCCATCGCGGCGCGGGAGCGGGTCACCCGGCACGACGTGAAGGCCCGGATCGAGGAGTTCAGCGCACTCGCCGGGCACGAGCACGTGCACAAGGGGATGACCTCCCGGGACCTCACCGAGAACGTCGAGCAGCTGCAGATCCGCGCCTCGCTGGAGCTGATCCGGGACCGGGTGGTCGCCGCCCTGACCCGGCTGGCCTGGCACGCGGGCGAATACTCCGCGCTGGTGATGACCGGCCGGTCGCACAACGTCGCCGCCCAGGCCACCACGCTGGGTAAGCGGTTCGCCTCCGCCGCCGAAGAGCTGTTGATCGCGTACGAGCGGCTGGAGGACCTGATCGGCCGCTACCCGCTGCGCGGGATCAAGGGGCCGGTGGGCACCGCCGCCGACCAGCTCGACCTCTTCGACGGCGACGCCGACAAGGTGGCCGAGCTGGAGCGCCGGGTCGCCGGGCACCTGGGCTTCGCCCGGGTGCTGGACAGCGTCGGCCAGGTGTACCCGCGCTCGCTGGACTTCGACGTGCTCTCGGTGCTGGCCCAGGTGGCCGCCGCGCCGTCGTCGCTGGCCACCACGATCCGGCTGATGGTCGGCCAGGAGCTGGTCACCGAGGGCTTCAAGCCGGGCCAGGTGGGTTCAAGCGCCATGCCGCACAAGATGAACACCCGCTCGTCGGAGCGGGTGAACGGCTTCGCGGTGATCATCCGGGGCTACCTGTCGATGGTCGGCGAGCTGGCCGGCGACCAGTGGAACGAGGGGGACGTCTCCTGCTCGGTGGTCCGCCGGGTCGCGCTGCCGGACGCCTTCTTCGCCGCCGACGGGCTGTTCCAGACCTTCCTCACCGTGCTTGACGAGTTCGGGCCGTACCCGGCGGTGATCAACCGGGAGCTGGAGCGCTTCCTGCCCTTCCTGGCCACCACGAAGATCCTGGTCGCCGCCGTGCGCCGGGGCGTCGGCCGGGAGACCGCCCACGAGGTGATCAAGGAGCACTCGGTGGCCGTGGCGCTGGCCATGCGGGAGAAGGGCGCCCCCGAGAACGACCTCTTCGACCGGCTCGCCGCGGATGGCCGTCTCGGCCTGACCCGCGCCGAGATCGACGCCCTGGTCGCCGACCGCAACGCCTTCGTCGGCGCCGCCGCCACCCAGGTCGACCGCGTCACCGCCCGCATCACCACGATCGTCCAGCGCCACCCCGAAGCCGCCGCCTACTCCCCACCCCCCATCCTCTAGCTAGGCCCCTCCACCCGCCCACCCCGCCTCGCCTCGCCCCTCCCCGCCCCCGCCCCGCGTCCGTCCCGTTGATCAAGGGGTTTCGGTCTGTTTGGAGATCAACACCGACGCAAACCCCTTGATCAACAGCGCTGCGCGCGGGGCGCACGGGACAGCGCGCGGGGCGCTGCGCGGGGCCGGGCGCACGGGGCAGCGCACCAGGCGGGGCGCACGGGACAGCGCGCGGCGCGGGGCGCGCCGGCGGGAGTGCACGGGCGGGAGCGCGCCGGCGGGATCGCGCGGGGCGGGAGCGCCCGGGGTTGGCGGGGCACATGGGGGTGGGGGTGGGGTGGGTGGGGGTTAGGTGCCGGGGGTGGGGGTTTCGGCGGCTGTGGAGAGGTTGGGGGCGCTGGCGGGTTCGGCGATGCCGCCGGGGGCGCTGGTGATCTCCGGGTCGTGCGCCGTCTCGGCGGCGACCATGGGCTGGTCGGGCGGCATGACGTCGGGGGTCTTGGGCACCACGATCACCGCGGTGCCGTACGCGCAGATCTCCATCCACATCTCGCCGCAGTCCCGGCTGTCGAACCGCATCCCGATCACCGCGTTCGCGCCGAGCCGGCGGGCCTCCTCGCCGAGCCGGGCCACCGAGTCGGTACGCCAGCGGGTCAGGTTGTCGGGCGCCATCGGGTCGTACGCGCCACCGCGCAGGTTCTTGACGCCCTCGCGGTACGGGTTCCGGGTCCTTGCCATCGAGGAGACCACTTCGCCGAGGATCTGGCGGATCTCGTAGCCGGGCAGTTGATCCGTCGTCACGACCAGCACGTTTCCGATGCTGTCAGCCGCCCGGCGGCCGGTTCGCGAGCCGTGTTCAGCTGACCGGATGCTGCAAAACGGCGCGGCGCGGACGGTCGGGGTGCCACCGACCCATCCGCGCCGCCCCGGGCGTTAACCGTCAGACACCGGCCACCGAGGTGATCCAGGACCGGTTGTACGCCACACTGCCGTAGTTCTGGATGCTCACGCCGTCGGCCGTGGAGGCCACGCCGACCTGCCGGCCGTTGTAGAACTGCGGCCCGCCGGAGTCGCCCCGCCAGGCGTTGCCGCTGATCTTCGTGCTCCGGATCGCCTGGCCGCCGTACGCGTCGGTGACGCTGGTGCTGGTGACCTGGACGGTGGCGGTCTTGAGCTGGCTGGCGGCGCTGCATCCGCTGTAGCAGGTCATGCCCCAGCCGTAGATCGAGTTGGTGGACCCGATCGGCGGGTTGCTGGTGGCCAGGGTGACGGCGCTGGTGCTGACCGTGCTGGAGAGCCGCAGCAGGGCCAGGTCGTTGCGGGTGTACGAGGCGCTCACCGTGCGGGTGACCCCGCCGGAGGAGCGGTAGACGCTGCCGACCCGGACGGACATGGTGCCGCTGACGCAGTGCCGGGCGGTGAGCACCCACTGCGCGGCGATGACGCTGCCCGAGCAGGTGAACGATCCGTTGCTGAAGACCGCAGCGGCCCAGGGGGCGGACGAGACGGTGCTGCCACCGATGATCGGCTGCGGACCGGCCGGGGCGGCGACGGCGCCCGTCGTGCTGGCGAGGACGCCGGCCAGGGCGGTGGTCAGGACGGTGAGCAGGGGTCGGAGGCGCATACGGGACTTCCTTCCGCGCGGTGGCCCGGGGGTGTGGGCCAGAGGTGGTGGCGCCGGGTCCGGTGCGATCCGGCGATGGACGTCGATGCCATACATCGACGTACGGCGATGAATGCTAGGTGGTGACGGGTGTCACTCACAAGAGCCGGGGTGATTTCCGTCGGGTCGCCGCCAGCCACGTTCCCGGCCGGGTCGGCCGATTGTCGGAAACCGGTCCAGCCGCCCGCGTGACGCGGGAAAATGCCTGGTGGGAGCCGCCGGTGCCGCCGCCGGTCCGGGTCTCCGGCAACGAATCCGTATCGAGGTCACAACGACTCCGCAACGGCCCTCCGCCCCGGCGGCCGGTCACGCCCATCACTGCCTGAACTGCCCCCGGCCGGTGCCGGGAGGGCGGTATCTGCCAGGTAGGCTGGCTTCGCTCGCCCCGTTGTGGGCCGGCACCCAACTGCGTACACAGTCAGGAGTGCCCCGTGCCTCGCGTCGTCGTCGACGTCATGCTCAAGCCCGAGATCCTCGATCCTCAGGGCCAGGCCGTCGCTAACGCGCTGCCCCGGCTCGGCGTCAACGACGTCGCCTCGGTTCGGATCGGCAGGCGGATCGAGATCGAATTCACCGGTGAACCGGACCTGGACCGGGCCCGCGAGATCGCCGACAAGCTGCTCGCCAACCCGGTCATCGAGGACTTCACCGTCCGCCTGGTCGAGGCCGACGAGACCGTGGACGCGCGCCCGTGACCGCCCGCGTCGGTGTGGTGACCTTTCCCGGGTCGCTCGACGACGGGGACGCGGCCCGGGCCGTCCGGATCGCCGGCGCCGAGCCGGTCCGGCTCTGGCACGGTGACCCGGACCTGCACCGGGTGGACGCCGTGGTCCTGCCCGGTGGCTTCTCCTACGGCGACTACCTGCGCTGCGGCGCCATCGCCCGGTTCGCGCCGGTGATGGAGACGATCGTGGACGCCGCCCGCGGTGGCCTCCCGGTGCTCGGCGTCTGCAACGGCTTCCAGATCCTCTGCGAGGCACACCTGCTGCCCGGCGCGCTCACCCGCAACCAGCACCTGCACTTCCGCAACCGCGACCAGATCCTCCGGATCGAGGCGGTCGGCACCGCGTGGACCAACGCCTTCCAGGCGGGCCAGGAGGTGCTGATCCCGGTCAAGAACGGCGAGGGCTGCTACGTCGCCGACCCGGCGACCCTGGACCGGCTGGAGGCCGAGGGCCGGGTCGTCGCCCGCTACCTCGGCGGCAACCCCAACGGGTCGCAGCGGGACATCGCCGCGATCACCAACGAGGCCGGCAACGTGGTCGGCATCATGCCCCATCCCGAGCACGCCGTGGAGGCGCTCACCGGCCCCTCCCTGGACGGTCTCGGCTTCTTCACCTCGGTGCTCAAGCACCTGGTGGGGGCGCCGGCGTGAGCGTGCGGAGCGAGCCAGGTCCGCGAGCCCCGCAGCCGGGTACGACGACCGGCTCGGCGACCGCGCGCGGCGGGATCATCGGTCGGCTCACCCGCCCGTACGGCGGCGAGCGCAGCGAGGAGAGGTCATGACCACCCATCCGGACCCGGCCCTGCGGGAAACCCCGGGCGTGGTGCCGCAGGCGGGCCCGGCCGACTGGGCCGTCGGCGTGGACACCGTGCCCCGGGCCGCGGACACCCCGGACGAGCTCCAGCCGTACGCGGAGCTCGGTCTCCGCGATGACGAGTACGACCGGATCCGGCACATCCTCGGCCGCCGGCCCACCCAGGCCGAGCTGGGCATGTACTCGATCATGTGGAGCGAGCACTGCTCCTACAAGTCGAGCAAGGTGCACCTGCGCCAGTTCGGCGAGAAGGCCCCGCCGAGCGACCGGCTGCTCGCCGGCATCGGGGAGAACGCCGGCGTGGTCCGGGTCTCCGACGAGCTGGCGGTGACCTTCAAGGTCGAGTCGCACAACCACCCGAGCTTCGTCGAGCCGTACCAGGGCGCGGCGACCGGCGTCGGCGGCATCGTCCGGGACATCCTCGCCATGGGCGCCCGCCCGGTCGCGGTGATGGACCCGCTGCGCTTCGGCGCGGCCGACCACCCGGACACCGCCCGGGTGCTGCCCGGCGTGGTGGCCGGCGTCGGCGGGTACGGCAACTGCCTGGGCCTGCCCAACATCGGCGGCGAGGTGGTCTTCGACCCCTGCTACCAGGGCAACCCGTTGGTCAATGCGCTCTGCCTCGGGGTGCTGCCGGTCGACCGGCTGCAGAAGAAGGAGGCCGCCGGCCCCGGCAACGTCGTGGTGCTGATGGGCGCCAAGACCGGCCGCGACGGCATCGGCGGCGTGTCGGTGCTGGCCAGCGCCACCTTCGACGAGGGCAGCGAGCAGCGGCGTCCGTCCGTCCAGGTGGGCGACCCGTTCATGGAGAAGCTGCTGATCGAGGCGTGCCTCGAGCTGTACGACGCCGAACTGGTCGTCGGCATCCAGGACCTCGGCGGCGCGGGGCTGACCTGCGCGCTCACCGAGACCGCCGCGGCCGCCGGCACCGGCATGCGGGTGTGGCTGGAGCGGGTGCCGCTGCGCGAGCCCTCGATGGAGCCGCACGAGATCCTGGCCAGCGAGTCCCAGGAGCGGATGCTGCTGGTCGTCGCCCCGGACAAGCTGGAGGCGGTGCTCAAGACCGCCGAGAAGTGGGGCGTCTGGGCCACCGCCATCGGTGAGGTCACCGCGCCGTCCCCGGACGGCCAGCCGGGCCGGCTGGTCATCACGTGGCGGGACCAGCTCGTGGTCGACGTGCCGCCGGGCTCGCTGGTCGACGACGGGCCGGTCTACGCCCGCCCGATGCGCGAGCCGGCCGACCTGATCCTGCTCCAGGCCGACCGGGCGGAGACGCTGCCCCGGCCGAGCGACCCGGAGGCGCTGCGCGAGACCGTGCTGCGGATGATCGCGTCGCCGAACCTGGCCGACAAGACCTGGGTCACCGAGCAGTACGACCGGTACGTGCTGGGCAACACCGTGCTCGCCCAGCCGGAGGACTCGGGCGTGATCCGGATCGACGAGCGGACCGGCCTCGGTGTCGCCCTCTCCGTCGACGGCAACGGCCGGTACGCCCGGCTCGACCCGTACCACGGCACGAAGCTCGCGCTGGCCGAGGCGTACCGGAACGTGGCGGTGACCGGCGCGAAGCCGATCGCGGTGACCAACTGCCTGAACTTCGGCTCGCCGGAGGACCCGGGCGTGATGTGGCAGTTCGCCGAGGCCGTGCGCGGCCTCGCCGACGGCTGCCTCGAGCTGGGCATCCCGGTGACCGGCGGCAACGTCAGCTTCTACAACCAGACGGGCGCGGCGCCGATCCACCCGACCCCCGTGGTCGGCGTGCTGGGCGTGCTGGACAACGTCGCCGACCGGGTGCCGATGGGCTTCGTGCCCCGGGCCGGCGGCGACCACGACCAGCTCTTCCTGCTCGGCGAGACGCACGTCGAGCTCTCCGGTTCCGAGTGGGCCTGGGTGACGCACGAGCACCTCGGCGGCATCCCGCCGCAGGTCGACCTGGCCCGCGAGCGGCAGCTCGCCGACCTGCTCGCCGACGCGGCGCGGGTCGGGCACGTCAGCTCCGCGCACGACCTCTCCGACGGCGGCCTCGCCCAGAGCCTGGTCGAGTCCTGCCTGCGGCGCGGGGTCGGCGCCCGGGTCGCGCTGCCCGAGCAGTTCGCCGACGGTTCGATGCCGTTCGTCTTCCTGTTCAGCGAGTCGGCCGGCCGGGTGCTGGTGTCCGTGCCGCGCGGGCACGAGAAGGCGTTCACCGCGCTCTGCGCCGAGCACGGCGTGCCGTGGGAGTTCATCGGCGTCACCGATCCGGCCGGCGGCGCGCTCGAGGTGCACGGCCAGTTCCGGATCGGCCTGGACGAGCTGAGCGCCGCGCACACCGCGACGCTGCCGCGCCTCTTCGGCGGGGCGGAGGCCGCCCAGGTCACGGTGGAGGCCGCCCGTACCGGGACCACCACCGTCCTGCCGGCCACCGCCGAGCAGCCGGTCGAGGTCGACACCGACGCCATCGACGCCGAGCCGATCGCCCGGGCCGGCGGTGCTCCGACGCCGGCCGGCGGCGAGCCGGTCGCGCCGGCCGAGGGCGCTCCCGTGCCGGCGGATGAGGTCGCGCCGGCCGGGCCGGCCGCGGCGGATGTGGACGCCGCGGCGGACGCCGAGGCTCCGGCAGGGGTCGACGCGGCGGCGGACGCCGAGACGCTGGCGGGCGCGGATGTGGCGGTTGGCGGCGTGGCGGAGGAGGACGTCGAGGCTCCGACGGGCACCGACGCGTCGGCCGGTCACGCCCCGGCGGCGCCGGAAGATTCCGCGACGCCTCCCGGCGAGCCGGACCAGCGCTGAGACCGCGGCCTTGGCCGTCTTCACCCAACCCGGCTCCGGCGCCCGCTTCGACTGGGGCCTGACCGGGGCGGCGGAACTCGGCCGGGTCTGCGCCGCCCTGGTGGTGGTGGACGTGCTCTCGTTCACCACCGCCGTGGACGTGGCGGTCGGGCGCGGCATGCGGGTGCACCCGTTCCCGTGGGGCGAGCAGGCCGCCGAGTACGCCCGCCGGGTCGGCGCCGTCGCGGCGGTCGGTCGCCGGCAGGTGACCCCGGACCACCCGTGGTCGCTCTCGCCGGCGGCGTTGCGGGCCGCGCCGGTCGTGACCGATCTGGTGCTGCCCTCGCCGAACGGCTCGGCGATCAGCGCCGCCGCCAGCGCCGCCGGCATGCCGGTGGTCGCGGCCTGCCTGCGCAACGCGCCCGCCGTCGGGCGCTGGCTCCGGACCCAGGGGTACGGCTCGACCGACGCCCCGGTCGGCGTGGTGGCCGCCGGGGAGCGTTGGCCGGACGGCTCGCTGCGGCCCAGCGTGGAGGATCAGTTGGGGGCGGCCAGCGTGCTGGACGCCCTCGCCGACGTACCGGGTGGTCTGTCGGTGGAGGCGGCGATGGCGCTGGCCGCCCTGGCCAGCACCCCCGACGTGCCGGCGGCGGTCCGTGGCTGCGTCTCCGGCCGGGAGCTGGTGGAGGGCGGCTTCGCGGCCGACGTGGAGATCGCCGCGCAGGTCGGCGTCTCGCGCGTGGTGCCGGTGCTGCGCCACGGCTACTTCGTCGCCGGCTGACTTAGGCCCACCCGGGCGCCGCGCGCCGTCCGGTCGCCGTGCCCGTCAGCTCCCGGCCGGCGCTCCGGTCAGTGGCCGGGTCGGCGTGCCGTGGCCGGAATGCGCAGTGGCCGCCCGGAGGGATCCGGACGGCCACTGTCGGTTGGTCGGGGACTCGGCCCCGGCGGGTCTAGTCGTCCAGCCAGTCCAGGCGGCGGCCGCCCCGGTCCTGCGGGGCGTCCGGCCGGGTGCGTCCGGCCTGGGTCTGGTCGCCGTAGTAGCCGGCCTGGTCGTAGCCGGGGTCGTCGTAGCCGCCGGTGCGCTGCTGCGGCGGCTCCTGGCCGTACCCGCCCTGCTGGCCGTAAGCGTCGCCACCGTAGCCGGCCCGCTGGTCGTAGCCGTCGTAGCCGGGCTGACCGCCGTCGTAGCCGCCCTGGGGTCCGCTGTCGTAGCCGCCGGCGGGCCGGTTGTCGTAACCACCACCCTGCGGCCCGTTGCCGTAGCCGCCCTGGGAACCGCTGTCGTAGGGCGCGCCGGCGTCGTAGCCGCCCTGGGCGCCGTAGCCACCACCCGCGCCGTAGCCGCCCTGCTCCCCGCCGCGGCCGTGGCGGCCCTGGTCCGGCTGGCCGTAGCTAGGTGCCGGGTCGGGCTGGCCGTAGCCGGGTGCCGGGTCGGGCTGGTAGGTGCTGGTCGGATACGGGTCGGCGGGCGGCGTGTACTGGGTGCCGTCGCCGGGGTAGCGGCCGGTCGGCTCGTCGTACCGCTCGCCGCCGTAGCCGCCGCCCTGCGCGGGCGGGTAGCCGCCGGCCCCGGCGCCGTAGTCCCGGCTGCCGTAGCCGCCGCCGGAGGACGGCGCGTTGCCGTAGCCGCCGCCGGAGGAGGGGGCGTTGCCGTAGCCGGCACCTTGCGGACCGCTGCCGTAGCCGGCACCCTGCGGACCGCTGCCGTAGCCGCCGCCCGAGGAGGGGGCGTTGCCGTAGCCGCCGCCCGAGGAGGGGGCGTTGCCGTAGCCGTTGTTGCCGTAGCCCTGGCCGGGCCCCTCGTCGCCGTAGCCGCCGCCGGCCCAGCCGGCACCCTGGCCGCCGCCGTAGGCGGGAGCGGGCGGGGCACCGTACGGGTCCGGCGGGACGTCGTCCACGACCGGGCGGTGCATCATCGTCGGCGCGTCGCTGAGCGAGCTGCTGCCGATCATGGTGGGGGCCGCCCCAGCGCCCATCCCGTTGACCACCCGGGTCTGGTCGTCGCCACCCCGGTAGCCGCCGCGCGCGGGCGGCACGCCGCCGGCCGCCGCGCCGGCACCGGCCGGGCCGTCGCCGTCGCCGTCGTCGTTCTTGCGTCGCACGTAGAGCAGCACGATGGTGCCGACGCCCACCGCGACGAACAGGCCACCGAGCAGGATCAGCAGCCAGGAGCTCATGCCGCCGGAGTCCTCGTTGGCGGCGGGCTGCTGCGCGGCGGGGGCCTCGCTGGCCGGCTCCTCGGACGCCTCCTCGGTCGCCTCCTCGCTCGGTAGGGCCTCCTCGCTCGCCGACGCGGTGGGAGTCGGGGTGGCCTTGACTTCGATCGCGAGGCCGATCCGTACGCCGGTCACCGACTGGCCGGCGCTGGCGTCGATCGACTTGACCTCGTTCTTGTTGTCCTTGCTGGCCCCCACGTCGAGCCGGCCGGGGGCGATCGGGTTCGAGGTCGAGCCGGTGAAGCGGAAGTTGCCGCTCCCGTCGGAGGTGGTCCGGTACTGCCTGTTCCGGCTGTCCCGGAGCATGACGAGGGCGCCGGCGACCGGCTCGTTGTTCGCCGAGGCCACGACCTTGCCGGAGACGGACTTCACGCTCTCCGGCTGCGGCGGAGTCTTTGCCTTCACCGTCATCGAGAACGACGGCGTGGCGGGATCGGACGAGTCCGGGACCACCCGGACCGTCACGGTCGTGTTGGCGTCGCCAGCGTTGTCGTTCGCCTTCAACGTCAGCAGCACGGTCTTCGGTGAGCCGGGTGGCCCGTTGAACTGGAAGTTTCCGCAACCGTTGACGCAGCTGACACCCGCAGGCAAGCCTGTCAGGCTGATCTCCCCGTTCTTGTCGGACAGGTCCGGTCGGATGGTGACACTCACCGTGGCATCGCTGCCGGCGTTGACCGTGACTGAACCGGGGTTGACCGTGGCTTCCGCGGCGGATGCCGGTGTGGCGGGGACGGTGAGCAGCGCGCCGAACACCAGCGCCACGACCACACCGGCCCGCTGCTGCCAGGCACGTCGGTGTGTTGACACGTCCACCGCCTTCCGGGTCTGATCGTCCCGCCGGCCGGTCGGTCGGGCCGGGTCGATCACTCACGGTACGAATACGCCGTCGGCAACTATGCCTTGTCTGACCGGATCATCTCTACCCAGGGCCGGCGTCGAACGGGCCGGCGCGGGGTCGTATCGTCCCGTCGTGTCCTCTCCGCACACTAATTCCGCCGCGGTCGCGGCAGCGTTGTCGGCGCTGGATGAGGGGCGTACGCCCGAACGGCCGGTGTTCCGGGAGGCGGTCCGTACGCTCTTGGCCGTCCTCGCGGAGCGCGCCCCCGGCCGATCGGTGGAGGTGCGGGTTCCACCCTACGGCGCGGTGCAGTGCGTGGCGGGGCCGCGACACACCCGGGGAACGCCACCTAACGTGGTGGAAACGGACCCGATGACCTGGTTGGAGCTGGCCACCGGCCGGCTCGGCTGGGCGGAGGCGGTCACCGAGGGTCGCGTTCGGGTCAGCGGGGTCCGGGCCGACCTCTCCGCACATCTCCCGCTCCAGCAGCCCGGACACTGACCCGACGGGGTTACCCAGCGCAGGGGAATCGTGACTGTCGGTGTCGACGCTGATTCGCGTACACTGTCAGGCGACGACGGTCCGGGCCGACCACGCGGAGCTTGACCCCCGATCTCCGCCAGGCCAGTCCAAATCAGCATGAGGGAGCGGCACGTGCCCCGAGGCGATGGCCGGCTGAGCCACGACCTTGACCCCCAACGACCCGGCCCACAGGACGCCTGCGGCGTCTTCGGCGTCTGGGCGCCGGGCGAGGAGGTCGCCAACCTCACCTACTTCGGGCTGTACGCCCTCCAGCACCGCGGCCAGGAGGCCGCCGGCATCGCGGTGAGCGACGGTTCGGGCGTGGTGGTCTACAAGGACCTCGGGCTGGTCGCCCAGGTCTTCGACGAGCCGACCCTGGCGAGCCTGCGCGGGCACCTCGCCATCGGCCACGCCCGCTACTCGACGACCGGCGGTTCGACCTGGGAGAACGCGCAGCCGACGATCCGCGCGACCAGTGCCGGCACGACCATCGCGTTGGCCCACAACGGCAACCTGGTCAACACCGCCGAGCTGCAGCGGGAGGTGGTCGAGCGGGGGATCGACCCGGACGGGTCGAGCAACGACACCTCGCTGGTGACCATGCTGCTGGCGAGCCGGCCGGATCTCTCCGTCGAGGCGGCCGCGCTGGAGGTCCTGCCCCAGCTGCGCGGCGCGTTCAGCTTCGTCTTCATGGACGAGTCGACCCTCTACGCCGCCCGCGACCCGCACGGCGTGCGGCCGCTGGTGCTCGGCCGGCTGGAGCGCGGCTGGGTGGTCGCCAGCGAGACCGCCGCGCTGGACATCGTCGGGGCGAGCGTGGTCCGCGAGGTGGAGCCGGGCGAGCTGATCGCCATCGACGAGGACGGGCTGCGGTCCAGCCGGTTCGCCGCGCCGGAGCCGAAGGGCTGCCTCTTCGAGTACGTCTACATCGCCCGGCCGGACGCCACCATCGCCGGCCGCAACGTGCACGCGGCCCGGGTGCAGATCGGCCGCCAGCTCGCCAAGGAGCACCCGGTCGACGCCGACCTGGTGATCCCGGTGCCGGAATCCGGCACGCCGGCCGCCATCGGATACGCCGAGGAGTCCGGCATCACCTACGGCCAGGGCCTGATGAAGAACCCGTACGTCGGGCGGACCTTCATCCAGCCGTCCCAGACGCTGCGCCAGCTCGGCGTCCGGCTCAAGCTCAACCCGCTGCGGGAGAACATCCGCGGCAAGCGGGTGGTGGTGGTGGACGACTCGATCGTGCGCGGCACCACCCAGCGGGCCATCGTGCGGATGCTGCGCGAGGCCGGGGCGCTGGAGGTGCACGTCCGGATCTCCTCGCCGCCGGTCAGCTGGCCCTGCTTCTACGGCATCGACTTCGCCACCCGGGCGGAGCTGCTCGCCAATGGGCTGGACAACGACGGCATCCGGCGGTCGATCGGTGCCGACACGCTGGGCTACGTCTCGCTGGCCGGGCTGATCGCCGCGACCGAGCAGCCGAAGACCCGGCTCTGCCGGGCGTGCTTCGATGGGGAGTACCCGATCGAGCTACCGGCCGGGAACCTGATCGGCAAGCACGTCCTCGAAGCTGTGGGTCGCCGGGTCACCGCCGAGGCGGCCCAGCGCACCGGCACCACCGCCCTACCCGACCTGAACGAGTCGGTAGCCGCTCCGGGCGGCGCGACCCACCGCCCGTAGCACCACCCGACGCGGGGCCGGCACAACCGCGGGCCCGCGAGAACCACAAAGGGGAGAACCGTGACGCACGTGTCCGAGCGCAGCGGCGCAGGAACCAGCCCGACGGGCGCCGGCGGCGACCGCCAGCCCTGGACGGCCGGCACCAGCCGTACGACGCGCAAACGCTCGGTCTCGTACGCCGACGCCGGGGTGTCGATCGAGGCGGGCGACCGCGCCGTCGAGCTGCTCAAGTCCAAGGTCAAGCAGACCCGGCGCCCCGAGGTGATGGGTGACCTGGGCGGTTTCGCCGGGCTGTTCCGGCTGGACACCACGAAATACCGGAACCCGATCCTGGCCTCCTCCACGGACGGGGTGGGCACCAAGCTGGTGATCGCCCAGCAGCTCGACATCCACGACACGGTCGGCATCGACCTGGTCGCGATGGTGGTGGACGACCTGGTCGCCTGCGGCGCCGAGCCGCTCTTCCTGCTCGACTACATCGCCACCGGCGAGGTCGTGCCGGACAAGGTCGCCGAGATCGGCGCCGGCATCGCCGACGGTTGCCGGTACGCCGGCTGCGCGCTGCTCGGCGGCGAGACCGCCGAGCACCCGGGCGTGCTGCGCCCCGACGAGTACGACATCTCCGCCACCGGCGTCGGCGTGGTGGAGGAGAGCGAGATCCTCAGCTCGGAGCGGGTGGAGGTGGGCGACGTCGTCATCGCGATGCGCTCGTCCGGTCTGCACTCCAACGGCTACTCGCTGGTCCGGCACGTGCTGCTGGGCGCGGGCCGGATGCGGCTGGACGTGGTGATCGAGGACTTCGGCCGGCAGCGCACCCTCGGCGAGGAGCTGCTCACCCCGACCAAGATCTACGCGCAGGACTGCCTCAAGCTGATCGCCGAGGCCGACGTACGGGCGCTGGCCCACGTCACCGGCGGCGGCATTCCCGGCAACCTGGTCCGGGTGCTGCCGGAGCACGTCGACGCGGTGGTCAACCGCTCCACCTGGAAGCCGCAGCCGGTCTTCGACCTGATCCAGTCCAAGGGGCGGATCGAGGACCCGGAGATGGAGGCGACGTTCAACATGGGCGTCGGCATGTTCGCGGTCGTCTCCGCCGAGGACGCCGACCGGGCGCTGGCCACCCTGACCGGGCGTGGCGTGGACGCCTGGCAGGCCGGCGAGATCATCGAGGGGTCCGGCAACGTGCAGATGATCGGGCAGCACACCCGCGGATGATCACGCTCCGGGATCGGCCGGGCACCTGATCGGGGGTTCACCCGAGTGGCCAGTGCCGCCTAGCCTGAAGGGTCTGAGGCTAGGCGGGGGAGGGCTGATGGCTGCTCGTGGAACGCATCCCGGGATGCGGGGCATCGCCGCCGTCCCCTCGTACGTGGTGATGCAGCCGACGACGCTGTGCAACCTTGACTGCGCCTAC
Organism: Micromonospora sp. HK10; assembly: GCF_000982955.1. Taxonomy (GTDB): domain Bacteria; phylum Actinomycetota; class Actinomycetes; order Mycobacteriales; family Micromonosporaceae; genus Micromonospora. The sequence goes on from NZ_KQ058833.1 coordinate 20,392, forward strand.
TGCTACCTGCCGATGCGGGCGGTGGACCGGCGGATGCCGGTGGCGGTCGCCGAGGCGGTGGCGGCGTCGGTGAACCCGTGGGCGGCTGCCGGCCGCTTCTCGGTGGTCTGGCACGGCGGTGAGCCGCTCGCGGCCGGCCGGGAGCACCTGGCGGCCCTGCTCGCGCCGTTCGCGCCCGAGGTGGAGCACCACGTCCAGACCAACGCCACGTTGATCGACGACGAGTGGTGCGCGTTCTTCGCCGAGCACGGGGTGCGGGTCAGCGTGAGCGTGGACGGGCCGCGGGAGCGCAACGCCGAGCGGGTGACCCGGGGCGGCCGGCCGGCGTACGACCGGATCGTCGCCGGCGTGGCGGCGCTGCGCCGGCACGGCTTGCCCTTCTCGGCCCTGGCGGTGGTGTCGCGCCCGGAGCCGGGCCTGGCCACCGAGTTGTACGACTACTTCCTCGACCTCGGCTGCGACGTGCTGGGGGTCAACATCGAGGAGACCGAGGGGGTCAACACCCGCAGCAACGCCCGGGACGCCGCGGCGGTGACCGGGTTCTGGGCGGAGCTGGTCGGCGCCTGGCGGCGGGATCCCCGGATCCACCTGCGTGAGGTCGAGTGGTCGTTGCGGTACGCGGGGGCGGTGCTGGCCGGCGCGGCGGACGAGTTGCTGCCCCGCCAGCTGGACCCGATCCCGACCGTCGCCCAGGACGGCTCGGTGGTGGTGCTCTCCCCGGAGCTGGCCGGCTTCTCCGACCCCCGGTACGGCGACTTCAGCAGCGGCAACGTGCTGACCGCCCCGCTGGCGGAGATCCTGGCCGGCGCCGGCGGCACGCCCTGGGTGGGGGAGTTCCTCACCGGTGTGGAGGCGTGCCGGTCGTCCTGCCCCTACTTCGGCTTCTGCGGCGGGGGCCACGCGGCCAACCGCTTCTTCGAGCTGGGGCGTTTTGACGGTACGGAGACCGAGCACTGCCGCAACAGCAAGATCCGCCTACTGGAGGGAGTGTTGGAGCATGCCCGAGACCATGGGTCACCGGCAGCCTGAGCGCGCCGGGGAAGCCGGCCCGGATCCGGTCGCCGACCGGGTGCGGGACGCCGCGGTGGGGTTGACTGCACTGCTCCACGAGGCCGAGGCCGCGCGGCTGCTACGGGCGGAGGTGGCGGGCGGCGACGGGGCCAGCGCGGTGTGCGCGTGGAACCACTTCGAGAACATCCCGACGTTCTACAACTGGAACAACCGGCCCCGCTGACGGTCGGTGCCTGCCCGCGATCAGGGACCTGCCGCTCGTCCGGATGCGCTCCGGGGTGGCCAGGTCCCTGATCGGCGGCACTGCGCTGGTTCAGACGGCACATACGTGAGCACGCGGGGAGTCACCGCGTGCTCAAGATGCGACCGGAGGTGTCAGCGGGCCGGACGCGCCCAGGTGTCGGGGTCGTCGTCCGCGTGATCCTCATCATCGTCGTCGACATACTCTTTGTAGTCGTCGTCGAAGTTGTGCTCAGACTTACCAGCACCCGCCAACTCGCGCTGCAAGGCGGTGAGGTCGGTGTTCGGGGAGTGGTACTTCAACTCCCGGGCCACCTTCGTCTGCTTGGCCTTAGCACGGCCGCGCCCCATGGCTCGACCCCCTCGCACAGAATGCGGGGCAGCCCGAAGGCGGGCCCCGATGACGTCAGGCATCTCTCGTGGCTCTTACGGTACATGGGGATGCCACCGTTCGGCACCTCGGGTTACCGTCGACCGGCCCTGCGCGTCGCAGTTGCCCGGCCGTCACAAATTGTACTCGGTAAGGGGTGATGCTGGGACCGGGCGTGACAGCGGACAAACCGGTACGAAAAGTCCCAATCGCCAGCTTAGCCCGGCGCGCCGGCCGGTGCGCCCCGGGGGCTGAGCCCGCGCTCCGCCCCCGGGGTGATGTTCAGCTCAGGCGGATCGTGCGGAGCCGGCCGACGTCGGCCATCCGCCGCTCGGCGAGGCGGTCCGCGGCCACCGCCGGCGGCACACCCTCGTCGTCGGCGAGCCGCAGGATCTCCCGGGTGGTGTCGAAGATCCGGGTGGCCCGCAGCTTGGCCCGCTCGAAGTTGAAGCCCTCGATCTCGTCGGCGACCTGGATCACGCCACCGGCGTTCACCACGTAGTCCGGGGCGTAGAGGATGCCCCGGTCGGCGAGGACCTTCTCGATGCCCGGGTGGGCGAGCTGGTTGTTCGCCGCGCCGGCGACCACCTTGGCCCGCAGCACCGACACCGTGTCGTCGTTCAGGGCGCCGCCCAGCGCGCACGGGGCGTACACGTCGATGTCGGCCGCGACCAGGGCCGCGACGTCGTCCACCAGCTCGACCTGCGGGTGGGTGGCGCGCACCCAATCCAGGGCCTTCGGGTTGACGTCGGTCGCCACCACCTCGGCGCCGTCGGAGACCAGGTGGCCGGTGAGGTACTTGCCGACCTTGCCCAGGCCGGCCACGCCGACCCGGCGGCCGGCCAGCGTCGGGTCGCCCCAGACGTGCTCGGCGGCGGCCCGCATGCCCTGGAAGACGCCCCAGGCGGTCAGGATCGAGGAGTCACCGGCGCCGCCGTGCTCCACGCTGCGGCCGGTGACGTAGCGGGTCTCCCGGGCGATCACGTCCATGTCGGCGACGTACGTGCCGACGTCGCAGGCGGTGTAGTAGCGCCCGCCCAGGGACTCCACGAAGCGGCCGTACGCGCGCAGCAGCGGCTCGCTCTTGAGCTGCTCCGGGTCACCCCAGATGACCGCCTTGCCGCCACCCAGGTCGAGGCCGGCCAGGGCGTTCTTGTAGGCCATGCCCCGGGAGAGGTCGAGCACGTCGGCGAGGGCTTCGGCCTCGCTGGCGTACGGGTAGAACCGGGTGCCGCCGAGCGCGGGGCCCAGCGCGGTCGAGTAGATCCCGATGATCGCCTTCAGGCCGGACTGCTTGTCCTGGCAGAAGACCACCTGTTCGTGACCCGTGGCTCCCGGGTCGTCGGTGCTCGCGAATACGCCCATGACTGCTCCTGTGTCGGTGTGCGCCCTTGTGGGGCGCGGCCCTGTGACGCCGGCGGGATGCTGCCGGTGCTGCTGAGCCTAATATCGGCCGCAGCCGTACTGTCGCGCACGTCACGCAGCCCCGTCGCGGCGGCGGCGTACGGGTCCCGTCTCGTGGGAGGATCGCGCCGTGCCGTCGCTCTTCGCTAGTTACCTGCGCGTGTACGAGCCGCTGACCGCCTTCGATCGGGAACGCCAGTCGTTCTGGCGCCGGTACGTCAACGAGGGGCGCGCCATCGCGCCACTGGAGGGGCCGGTCCGGCAGCGGACCGCGGTGATCGAGGCGCTCGGCGCGGGCTGGACCCGGTTGCCGGATCTGCCCGACGAGGCGTACGTGCTGGAGACCGACGACACCCTGCTGGTCTGCCCCTGGAACCTGCGGGTCCGGGTGGCTGAGGCGGCGCTGAGCGCCCGGGACGGGGTGCCCTCGGTGCTGGCCGACGCGTTCGTCCCGCCGATCCTGGCCGGGCAGGCCAAGGCGGTGGTGGAGGACTGGCGCAGCGGGGCCCGGGTGCTGGAGCACGGGGTGCCCCGGGTGCACGAGCAGATCGCCACCTGGGGGGTGCCGCTGCGCTGGTTCGTGCTCTTCGACGCGCAGGAGCGGCACCTGGTGACCGAGCCGGGCCGGCGGGCGCTGCGCTACCGCACGGAGATCTCCAAGGCGCGCCGCCGGTCCTCCCGGGCGCTGTCGGTGCTGCGCAAGTCGGTCGGCGAGGCGCCGATCACCGAGGCGGTCGAGGAGGCCGCCCGCTGGCTGGAGGAGTTCCACCCGCGCTCGGTGGTCGAGCTGGACTACGGCGGCCTGGTGCAGCTACTGCCGGACGAGACGCTCGCCGCCGACGACTCGACCGAGCTGGTCGCCACCGGGCTGGCCGGGCTCTCCCGGGGCGAGGCGGAGGAGGCCTCCGCGGCGTACGACAAGCTGGTCGCCCGGTGGCGCGCGGTGCAGTTGTTGGAGCGCTGCAACTAGCCCGTTTTGCCCCCGGATCGCCCGCAGAGTATGAGACTGTCTCGTAGTTGACGCATCACCACGCGCGATCATGAGTCCGAATAAGGTAGTTTCTGCGGCATAAAAGTAGTAAAAATCGGGCATGGTTCATCCGTCCGTCTAGGGACCTTCAGCCGTTCGGCCCATGTCGGACATCGGGGACTAGCCGGACCATGGGAGACGCGTCGGCCGGCGGGACCCCGGCCGATGTCTATAACTGTGGAGGAGTGACCCCGATGGCATCGCGAACGCACGAACCAGAGCCGCTACTCACACCGGCCGAGGTCGCGTCGATGTTCCGTGTCGACCCGAAGACGGTGACCCGGTGGGCCAAGGCTGGCAAGCTCAGCGCCATCCGGACCCTGGGCGGCCACCGCCGTTACCGCGAGTCGGAGGTCCGGGCCCTGCTGCAGGGGCAGATTCCCCAGCAGCGTCAGGGGGACTGAGACCCAGGCGTTCCGTCAGGGGCGGCCGGACGTACGCGAAAGCGTCGATCCCGCCGCCCTTCGTCGTGTCCGGGGCAGGTTCACCGGTCCCTCACTCGTCCAGCACGATCCGCAGCCCGACCGTGCCGCTCTCGCCCCGGCGCAGCCGGCTGCCCAGCAGGCTCAACCGGCCGATCATCCGGTACTTCTGCTTCAACAGCCCGCGGATCCGGCGCGTACCCGCCGGGTCGGAAACCGCCGCGTGCCCCGGCACCGGCTCGCCGTGCGGCCGGCCTCGCACGTCGCACGGGGCCACCGTCACCCGGCCGTCCCGCCGGATCCGCTTCACCTTGCCGGAGTCGGACACCGTCCACACCGCCAACGCGTTGCCGTCACGCACCGCCCAGACCGGCGTCGGCACTGCCCGACCGTCCTTCCGGAAGGTCGTCAGCAGCACGTACTTCTCCGCCGCCAAGCGGTCCAGGTCTGTCACGCCGCTCAGGATACGACCGTGACGCGCCGGACGAGTACGGATAGCGTCACCAGAATGACCAGCGCGATCGGGGAACCCACGATCGGCGACGTGTTCGGCGAGATGATCCGTGACGCGTACGCCGTCGCCACCGGCGTCGGGCCTCGGCCGCTGGCCGGCGGACGGCTGCCCCGGCCGGTCATCGAGATCATCGAACGGGACGACGGCCTGGTCAACGGCGCACCCGCCGGGCACTACCTGGACCCGCCGGAGCACTGGCAACCGCACGACCACCGGGCCGTCGCCCGGGTCCACGGTGAGGTGCTGGACATCGGCGTGGGCGCCGGCCGGATCGCGCTGCACCTGCAGGAGCAGGGGGTGCCGGTGACCGGGCTGGACATCTCGGCCGGCGCGCTGCGGGTCAGCCGGCACCGGGGCGTACGCGAGCTGGTGTACGGCACGGTCGACGAGCACGCCGCCGGCGACCGCCGGTACGACACGTTCCTGCTGCTCGGCAACAACCTCGGGCTGCTGGAGGGTCGGGAACGGGCACCGGCGTTCCTGGCCGCGCTCGCCGCCCTGGCCCGTCCCGGCGCGCAGGTGATCGCGCACGGCACCGACCCGTACGGCACCACCGATCCGGTGCACACCGGCTACCACGAGCGCAACCGGCGGCGCGGCCGGCTGGGCGGGCAGCTGCGGCTGCGGTTGCGCTACCGGCTGCTCGGCACCGAGTGGTTCGACTACCTGGTCTGCTCGGTCGACGAGCTGGCCGAGCTGGTCCACGGCACCCCGTGGCGACTGGCCGACGTGGACGAGCACGACCGCCCCTACTACCTGGCCACGCTCACCCTGCGGGGTTAGGCCGGGGGCCCCGTTCATCGGTACGCGACGAACGGGGCCCCGCCGGGCATTCAGACCTGGACGGTGGGGGTGGTCTGCTCCGGCGGCAGGCCGCCGTCGCCGTCGACCACCTCGTCCGGGGTGCCGTCCTCGTCGATGTCGACCATGGTGATGTCCACCTTGCCGTCACCGTCGGTGTCGAACTGGAACAGGTCGGCCTTGCCGTCGCCGTCGGTGTCCACCACCCACACGTCGGTCCGCCCGTCGTTGTTGGTGTCCGCGCGCAGCAGGTCCACCCGCTCGTCGCCGCGGGTCTCCACGGTCTCCGTGCTCTCCGCGCTCTCCGGTGCCTGGCTCATCTCGGTCCTTCCCTCGACGTTGGAGGCCGTCGTACCCGATCCGGCGCGCCCCCACGCATGCCGCCCGGGTCGGCCCTGCGTAGGGTCGCACCCAGGAACGAGGAAGCGGCCGGCCCGGTGCGGCGGAGACCCCGCGCGCCCCCGCCGCCGCGACGAGGGGACGTCATGAGTGGTCGTTTTGTGGTCGTCGGGGCCGGCACCATGGGCCTCGGCATCGCGTACGTGGCCGCCGGCGCCGGGTACGCCGTCGAGTTGGTGGAGGTGGACCCGGAGCGCGGCGCGGCCGCCGTACGGCGCCTCGGCGAGCTGTGGGACCGCGGGGTCCAGCGGGGCAAGCTGACCGCCGAGGCGGCGACGGCGAACCGGGAGCGGGTCATCCTGCGGGCTGGCCTCACCGAGGTCGCCGAGGGGCCTGACGTCATCGTGGAGGCGGTTCCCGAGCGGCTCGATCTCAAGCGCGCTGTGCTCGCCGCCGCCGCGGCGCGCCGGCCCGCCCTGCTCGGCAGCAATACCTCCAGCATCCCGATCGCCGCGCTGGCCGAAGGGCTGGACCGGCCGGCCGACTTCCTGGGCCTGCACTTCTTCAACCCGGTCTGGGCGATGGCGCTGCTCGAGATCGTGGTCGGCCCGGCCACCGCGTCGCACACCACCGAGGCGGCCGTCGCGCTCGCCGGGCGGCTGGGCAAGGACCCCGTCGTGGTACGCGACCTGCCCGGCTTCGCCACTTCCCGGCTCGGGGTCACCCTCGGCCTGGAGGCGATCCGGATGGTCGCCGACGGGGTGGCCAGCGCCGCCGACATCGACAAGGCCATGGTGCTCGGCTATCGGCACCCGGTCGGCCCGCTGGAGCTGACCGACCTGGTCGGGCTGGATGTCCGCCTCGACATCGCCCGCACCCTCCAGGCCGCGTACGGGGACCGGTTCGCGCCGCCGCCGCTGCTCGTGGAGATGGTGGCCGCCGGCCGGCTGGGCAAGAAGTCCGGGCAGGGCTTCTACACCTGGAAGGACGGGGCCAAGCATTGAGTGGATTGCGGGTCGAGGAGTTGGCGGACCGGCTGGTGGTCATTCTGGACCGGCCGGAGAAGCGCAACGCCATCGACGCCGACCTGATCGGCGAGCTCCACGAGGTCTGCGCCGAGCTGGAGGCGCGGCCGCGGCTGCTGCTGCTCACCGGCGGCACGGACGGCATCTTCGCCGGCGGGGCGGACATCGGTCAGCTCCGCGAGCGGGGCCGGCTGGACGCGCTGGCCGCCATCAACCAGGCCGCCTTCGCTCGGATCCGGGCGCTGCCGATGCCGACCGTGGCGGCCGTGGACGGCCCGGCGCTGGGCGGCGGCGCCGAACTGGCGTACGCCTGCGACCTGCGGGTGTGCACGAGCCGCGCGGTGTTCGGCCAGCCCGAGGTGCGGCTGGGCATCCTGGCCGGCGCGGGCGCGACCTACCGGCTGCCGGCGCTGGTCGGCGAGGCCCGAGCCAAGGAGCTGCTCTTCACCGGCCGGCGGGTGGACGCCGACGAGGCGCTGCGGATCGGGCTGGTCAACCGGGTGGTGGCCGAACCGGCGGAGCTGCTGCCCACCGCGCACGGCCTGCTCGACGAGATCGCCAAGGGCTCAGCCCTGGCGGTCCGGCTGACCAAGCTGGCCGTGGACTCCCCGGCCGCCGCCCACCCCCAGCTCGACCTGCTCAGCCAGGCGGTGCTCTTCGAGGACGAGGAGAAGCAGCGGCGGATGACCGAGTTCCTGGAGCGGCGCCGCAGCCGCTGAGCCACCGGACAGCACGAGGGCCGCACCGGCGAACCGGTGCGGCCCTCGTCGTCGCTCAGTGCCGGAGCGTGACCCCGGCGTCGGCCAGCGCGGTGATCACCTTCGCGGACTCACCGAAGCCGATGACCAGCACGGCGTCCGCGCCGTACGCCTTGATCTCGCGGGCGCCGGTGGAGAAGTCCACCGGCGGCGCCGAGGCACCCTCCGGCGGCACGTACGTCAGCAGCTTGACCCGGTCCGCGCCCATGCCGGCCCGCTCCAGCTCGGCGCGGACGTTCTCCTGCAGGCCCTCGCCGTAGGAGTCCTTACGTGCCACGATGGCGATCTTGTGCGGCCCGTCGCGCATTATCACGTCGGCCAGGGCGCGGCCCTGCAGCCCGTCCGGCGGCGCGGTCCGGAAGTAGAGCCCCTTGTCGTCCACCGTGGTCAGGCCGGCGTCGGTGTTCGACGGGGAGAAGAGGATCCGCTTGGCCGCCACCACGTCCGGCAGCACGGCCCGCGAGATGCCGGACGCGCCCGCGCCGATTATCACGTGCACTCCGCTGGCGATGTGTGCGGCCACCGTCGCCTTGGCCACCTTCGGGTCGGTGCCGTCGTCGCCCTCGATCCAGGTGACCGGCTCGCCGAGCACCCCGCCGGCCGCGTTGATCTCCCGCACCGCGAGACCCACCCCGGCCGCCATCGGCGGGTACGCCAGCGCCAGGTCACCGGTCTTCGGCAGCAGCCCGCCGAGGACCAGCGGCGAGCCGTCGCCCTTGTACGACTTGCCGCCGCGCTGCTTCTTCGCCGGCGGCGGGGCCTTGGTGCTCGCCGCCGACTCGTCGCCGGCGCCGACGAACTCGGTCTTGCCGTCGTTGAGCTTCTGGTCGTCGAAGTGCAGGGTGGCGTAGCTGGCGGTGGCCGGCTCGCCGGCGTCGGTGAACCCGGCCCGGTCCAGCGACACCCCGCGGTACTCGATGTCGCGCCCCGCCCGGGCCAGCTGGAGGCAGGCCGCCGGCTCCTCGCAGCGCTCGCCGCCGTTCGTCACGCCGACGATCTGCTTGGCGATCTCGGTCGGCTCGGTGGTGCCGGCGAGCTGAGCGGCGAGCGAACTGATCACCACCGCGTCGTACGACTCGGCGGAATAGAGGTAGTCCCGCAGCTTCGGGTCTACCGTGCGTAGCCGTTCCTTGAAGCTCTCCGGCAACTGCGTGAGGGGCGTGGTGCCCTTCATGCCGTTCAGAAGGTCCGCGCGGTCCTTCAGCTCGTCGGCGTACGAGTTCTGCATGTTGCCGTCGGTGCCGTAGAGGCGCACCTGGGTGGTGGTGGCTGCCTCTTCGGGCTGGTCGCTCCCGCAGGCGCTGGTAGCGAGCAGGAGCGCCGCGCAGGCCGTGGACAGGGCCGCGCGCGACGCGCGTGATACGGGCATGGTCGTCCTTCCTCCGGCGAAGGTCCGTTGGGCACGATAGCGTGCCGCCGCTGGACACGGGACCGTGGAGGTCGCTCCGTCGGCACCCCGACTCCCGTTATTACGCAGCGTGACGGTGGGCCCGGTTCGGGGTCACCGCTTGACCCTTCGTCCTACAGTTCCGCAGGTGACCGACGAAGCACAGCAGACGCTGGACGATGCGACCGCCGTGCTCCGCTGGGCACTTGCCGGTGATGGCGACGGGGTGGTGGGCACCTTCGACGCCGTGGTGGACCGCTCCGGTCTGGCCGGCGCGTACGGGGTGGCCTGGTGCCTGGCCGCGACCATGGTCGGTGACGACGCGCCGGCCGGCGGCGCCGCCCTCGACTTCCCGGGGATCGACCAGGCCGACTACGACACCCGCTGGGTGGCCCGCTTCGTCAGCGCGTACGCCAACGACGACATCGACACCGGGGAAGCCCTGTTCGGGGCCGCGGTGGCCGACGGCCAGCTCCCCGACTGCCTGCTCACCCTCGCCGGTTCGACGGTCGCGACGCTGCGCAGCCGGACGGGCTGACCGCGCGCCGCGGCGGGGCTGTGATAGCTCTGGTGCATGTCCGAGGCGATGCTGAGCAAGGTCCGCAAGCTGCTCGCCCAGGCCGAGGACCCGGCCTGCACGCCCGCCGAGGCGGCGGCGTTCATGGCCAAGGCGACCGAGCTGATCGCGCGCTACGGCGTCGACCGGGCGCTGCTGGCCGCCCGGGCACCCGCCACCGACCCGGTCGGTGACCGGGTGGTCGAGGTGGTCGCCCCGTACGCCCGGGACAAGGCCGGCCTGCTCGCCGCCGTCGCCGAACCGCTGCGCTGCCGCTGCGTGCGGCGCCGCGCGGGGTCGGGCTTCGCCCTGCACCTGTTCGGCTTCGCCAGTGACCTGGAACGGGTCGAGCTGCTCTTCACGTCGCTGCTGGTGCAGGCCGCGCACGGGCTGGCCGGCGCGACCGTGCCGGCCGACGAACACCCGGCGGCGTTCCGGCGTACCTGGCTGGCCGGCTTCGCGCACGTGGTCGCCGAGCGGTTGCGGGCGGCCGAGGCGGGTGCGGTCGCCGACTCGGGGGCGCCCTCGGTGGCGCTGGTGCTGGCCGACCGCTCGGACCGGGTCCAGCGCCGGCTGGCCGAGGTCTACCCGCGGCTGCGGACCGCGCCGCGTCGCCGGCTCGCGGGCAGTGGCTTCGCTCCCGGCGCGGCGGCCGGCCGCCGCGCCGAGCTGGGCGGTACGGGCGTGACCGGCGCGGCCGGCTGGCCGGGCATCGGCCGTTGACCGGTCGGCGTCAGCCGGCGGCGCGGGTGACCGTGGCGAGGTAGCGGCTGAGCAGCTCGTGCCAGCCGGCGGTGAGTGCCTTGCGGTAGCCCTCGGCCGCCTCGCCGTGCCGGTCGAAGTTGCGGTGCTCGACCTCGACCCAGGTCAGCTCCGGCGCCTCGGGCTGGAAGAGCACCTCCACCTCGCTGGCCCGCGCCGGGTCCGGCACCGGCACCCGGTCGGGACCGATCTGCCAGGTGAAGACCAGCCGGCGGGGCGGGTCCCAGGTGAGCACCCGGCCCCAGTCGCTGCGGAAGCCGTACGGGCCGATCTCGTAGAACATGCCGCCGGCCCGCGGCTCGACGCCGAGCTCGGCCAGCGCCTCCGGTCCCGACCACGTGTATTCCGGCACCCACCAGTCGGTCAGCGACCCGGTGAAGACGGCGAACGCGGTTTCGGCCGAGGCGGGGACGAGGAGGTAAGTTCGTAGGGCAAACCGGTCAAATTCCTGACGAACCTCATCCGGGCCGGCTATCTCCTGTCCCATAGGCCCGGACCATACCGGCTGATGCCCCGGTGTGCAGCTTCGCGTGTGCCGGTTTCTCACCTCCGTCCCCGTTTTTCCGACAGCCCGTCGGGCCGACCTGGGTCCCGTGCGCCACCGACTCCCCGGGGCGGGGACGGATGCGCTGACCGAAACCGGGTAACCGCGGCTGATCCGGCCCGGGATGGACGGGCCAGCGGGGAGCGGGGAGCATGAGCGAGAGCGCAGCCACCGAGCGGGGACCGGACCCGACGAGCGAACGCCCAGGGCACCGGCCCGAGGGCACGCCCGAGCCGGACGTCCTGCTGGACATCCCCGAGGTGACGGTCGACGAGATCCGGCTCGCGGTCGACGGACTCGACGCCGACCTGTCGCTGCGTGCCCGGCTGGCCAACCTGGTGCAGCTCGACGCCGGCGTCCGGGTGCACCTGGAGGGCGTGGAGCTGGACGTCACCGGCGTGAGCGCCGAGGCGCTGCTCAAGGTACGGCTGGAGAAGTTGGTCCAGATCCTGGACCGGGCGCTCACCACCATCGACCGGAACCCGCAGGTCATCGAGGCGCTCGCGCGGTCGGCGGGGGTCTCGCTCGACGACGTGAACCGGGAGGCCCGCAAGCTCGCCGGTGTGGACGCACCCGTGGTCGACCAGTTCGGCGAGCAGGTCGGCGCGGTGGCCGACCGGGCGCTCCGCAGCCGCGACACGGCGGAACCGGCGGCGGCGGAGCCGACCAGGGCTCGGCCACCCGAACCGCCGACGGGTGAGGCCGGGCAGGCGGCACCCGGTGCCGGCGGCGGGCCGACGCCGGCCGGTGAGACGGTGGGCGGCGCGGCCGTGGGCGGTCCGGCCGTGGCCGGCCCCCGCAGCGGCGGGTCCGTCGGCGGCCCGTCCGGCGGTGGCTCGACCGGCGGTGGCCCGTCCGGCGGCCCGTCCGGCGGTGGCCCGTCCGGCGGCCCTTCGGGCGGCGGCGCTGGGAAGCCCGCGCCGGGTGGTGCCGGTAGCGGAGAGTCCGGAGCGGGTGACGGGGGCGCGCGAAGGCCTGCGGCCGCTGGTGGCGGCGGGGAGTCCGAAGCCGGCGGTGGCGGCGCGGGGTCCGAAGCGGGCGGTGCCGGCGGCGGGGAGGACCGGCCGAGGGCTGACTCCGGTGCGGCGAAGCCGGCACCGGGAGGTGCCGGTGCGGGGCAGGCACCGGGGGCGAAGCAGCCGTCCGAGGCTGGGCGGCCCAGCGGCCCGAGCGCGGCCCAGCTCGCCGGGCAGGCCGGGGAGACACTGCGGCAGGCGGGCCGGAGCGTGTGGGAGGCGATCCAGGGCGGCATGGGCCAGAACCGTCAGCAGCGCCCCAAGCGCTGAGCGGCGTCCGGCGGCGCTCGGCACCCCCGGTCGCCTGCGGCGGCGCGAGCCGGATCGTCACTGTCGCTTGCCGGTGGCACCTATGGTGGGCCGATGTCCGAACAGTGGTCCTTGACCGTCGACTGCGCGCGCCCGCGCGAACTGGCCGAGTTCTGGTGCCGCGCCTTGGGATACGTCCCGGCCGCTCCCCCGGACGGGTTCGCCACCTGGGAGGAATGGCAGATCCACTGCAACGTTCCCGAGGACGAGTGGGACGACGGCGCCTTCATCGAGGACCCCGAGGGCGTCCGGCCCGGCATCTCGTTCCTGAAGGTGCCGGAGCCGAAGGTGGTCAAGAACCGGATGCACTTCGACCTCCACGTCGGCGGCGGCCGGCAGGAGCCGTTCGACGTGCGCTGGCCGCGGATCCAGGCGGTGGTCGACACGCTGGTGGCGGCGGGCGGCACCGTGCTCCACGTGGACGAACCGGACGACACTCCCGACCACGTGACGATGGCCGACCCGGAGGGCAACGAGTTCGACGTCCTGTAGGCCGTGCGGCTCAGGGCAGAAGCTCGGCCGGCGCCGCGTGATCCCGCCGATACGGCAGCGCCGCGAGCGGCACCGAAGCGCTGCTCGCGACGGGTGGTGCCCGCTGAGGTGGGGCGGCGGAACCTCCCGCCCCACCTCAGCGGACCATCAGCGGGTCACTCCCACCAGAACTGCTCGGTGGAGACCAGCTGTCCGGGGATCACCTGCCCGTTGGTGGACAGCTCGGTGTACGCCCAGTACTCCAGGTTCTCCGCCAGCGGCGCGTCCGGCCGCAGCCGGTACGACGCGGTCGTGCCCCGTTCCACCTTGGCCGGCAGTTCCAGCGTGGCCGGGGCGTACCGGCCGTTGCGGCCGATGATCACGTGGCCGAGCCGGTAGTCAACCACCGGGCCGCCGGCGGTCTGCGCGAAGACGTACGCCGTGTAGGTGCCGGCCTCCGGCATGAACGCCCAGGCCCGCTCGCTGCTGTGCCAGCTCGCGGCGCTCCGGTACACGAGCTTGTCGCCCCGGTACAGCCAGAGGTCCAGGTTGGTGTTCGGGTCGTCGGTGGCGGTTTCCACCACGATCCCGGCGCTACCCGCCGGCACGGTGAAGGTGTGCGCCCGCACCCCGAGAGCCGCCGGGTCGAAGACCCCGCCGTTGACCCCGGCCGGCATCGAGTACGAGTCCCAGTGGACGGGGGCGTAGCCGGTCGACCGGCCGGAGACCTTGCCGGTGAAGCCCGGCTGCATCGACCCGAAGGCGCCGTTGGCGAGCCGGTTGAAGTCCTCCAGGTTGTCGTCGTACAGCCGGGGGGAGATCCCCCACGGGCGGGCGGCGACCGGAACCTTCACCTGGTGGGCGGCGCTGCGCCAGGTGATCGCGCCGGTGACGTAGCGGTCCCACGGGGCGCTGCCGCGGCGCAGCATGATGGTGACCGTGGCGGTCCTGCCCGGCGGCACCGTCACCACCTTCGGCGTCACGGTGACGTCCATGCCCGGCAGTCCATTGACGGACGCCTGGTACTGCTCCAGCTTGCCGCCGACGTTGGTCAGCTTGCGGGTCAGCGTCACCGGCCTGGTGCCGTCGTACTCGCGCAGCGAGATCGACGGCAGGTTCAGCTCCCGGCCGTCCGGCTGCGCCGCCGAGGCGAACGCGACCAGGTCCGCGGCGGCCGGCTCGAGGACCAGCCCCGGGTCGTCGGCCCGGTCCAGGGCCAGCAGGCCGCTGCCCTGGGTCAGCGGGTTGTCGGTGCCCACGGTGTCGGTGGCGGTGGTCCGCAGCGCGGAGGCGACCGCGCCGGGCGACCAGTCGGGGTGCTTCGCCCGCAGGATCGCGGCCGCGCCGGCCACGTGCGGGGTGGCCATCGAGGTGCCCGAGTACGCGTCGTAGTACCGGCCGAAGTTTCCGGGCGGCGAGACGGCCGCGATGATGTCGCTGCCGGGCGCGACCAGGTCGGGCTTCATGAGCCCGTTGTGGGTCTTGTCCGGGCCGGTGGACGAGTAGTCCGCCACGCTCGGCACGCCGGCGGGGACGCTGGAGCCGTCACCGCCGGAGGTGACCACGGCGGTGCCGTCGGTCGGATGGCGCATCAGGTAGTTGAAGATCTGGCCGGCCTGCTCCCTGGTGTTCAGGTAGAGCACCGGGAAGTCGTGGATCGAGTTGACCCGGAAGTTGCCGACGGGGTCGAAGAGGATCAGCGCCGCGGCGCCCTTGCCCCTGGCCTCGGCCACCGCCGCGTACGGGTCGTCGAAGGCGCAGGCGACGACCTTGTCCTTCACCTTCGCCGGGTCCAGGCCGTAGCAGTACGCCGCGCCGTCGTCCAGCTTGCCGGCCTGCTCGCCGAAGACCAGCGGGCGGGGCCGGCCACCGGGCAGGACGTCCAGCGAGGCGCCGACGATCCTGGTCCCGTCGCCGAGCTTGACGGTCCCCTCGTTCACGTTGGTCACGGCCGCGCCCACGGTGGTCACCCACGGCTGGGCGTTGCTGATCGCGCCGCTGAAGCCGTCGTTGCCGGCGGCCGCCGAGACGAAGACCCCGGCCAGCGTGGCGTTGAGGAAGGCGGTGCCGATCGGGGTGTTGGGTTCCCAGTCGCCCAGCTGCTTCCCGATGGAGTAGTTGAGCACCTGCACGCCGTCGGCCACCGCCGCGTCGATGCCGGCGATGATGTCGGCGTCGTACCCGGCACCGCCCCAGAGGACCTTGTAGGCGGCGATCTGCGCGTCGGGCGCGACGCCGGAGACCGATCCGAAGTCCCGGCCCGAGATGGTGACGTGCTCGACGGGCAGCCCGGCGGCGGTCGACGCGGTGTGCGTACCGTGCCCGACCATGTCCCGGGCGGAGAGCACCTCGCCGTCCGGCAGCCCGCCGGTGACCGCGAGGTAGGTGTCGGCGAAGTACCGGGCGCCGACGATCTTGCCGTTGCAGTGTTCGGCGACGAACATGACGCCGGTCTGGCAGGTGCCGTGCCATCCGGCCGGGGCCGGCATGGTCTTGGCGAACGACGGGCTGTCCGGCCAGACGCCGCTGTCTAGGACGCCGATCACGATCCCGGCACCGGTGCCGCTGCCCGGCTTCGGCCCGCCCGGCTTCGGCTCGCCCGGCTTCGGTCCGCCGGCCGTCCCGGTGCCGGTGGCCGGCCCGGTGGCCGGCGCGCCGGTGGTCGGGGTGGCGCTGGCCGGCGGTGCGGTGGTCGGGTCGGCCGCGCCCGGCCTGGCCTGGTTGATGCTGTACGCCCGGGACTCGACGACCGAACGGACCCGCTTGTCCCGCTTCAACGCGTCGACCTGAGCGGGAGTCAGCGTCGCCGAGAACCCGTCGAAGGCGGTGGTGTAAACCTGGTCGACCTTGACGTTGGCGGCCCCGGCCACCGCGTCCCGCCGGGCGCCCAGGTGCTGCCGGTACGCCTTCGCCGCCGCCGACTGCGGCATCAGCCGTCCGCCGGCCGCCGGCCGGGTCCGGGCCAGCCCGGGGACCTCGCCGGTGTACGTCGCCACCGGCTCGTCGGCCAGTTCGACGACGTACCGGGCCGGACCGGAGGGCGCCTTGCGCTGCGGGTCGGGCTTCCCGGTCCGGCCCCCGCCGCCGGTCAGGTCCAGCCGGTCGTGGTTCCTGGCCGGTCCGAAGTCGAGGCCGCTGTCGATCCGGTCGGCACCCGGCGAGGCCGCTGCCGTGCCCGCGGTGGCGACCGTGCCGGTGCCGGCCAGGGCGAGTACCAGCAGGGGTATCGCCAGTCTCCTCCGGTGCCGGGTTCTCCTCGTGCTCGTAGCCACGAGACTCCTTCCACACTCCTGCCTGGGAGCGCTCCCAGGCCACGGGGCACCCCTCGATCCGGAGGAGATGCCGACGCCACCCAGCCGGTTCGGTCCACCACCGTTGGCGGGGCTGCGATCAGTCGTCGGCAACCTGGATGACGTCGAGGGAAACGCTAGGTTCGGCCGCCGGGGCCGACCAGGCAAGATCACCGGCAATTTGCCGTGTCAGGGCTGGGCCGGGGCGGAGCAACCGCCGGGCCCGGGTCGCCCGTCCCTGGTCGCCGTCGGCCTCGAAACGCCGTACCGCGTCCAGCAGGACCCGCTTCCCCCGCGGGTCGCCGGCCCGCAGCAACACCTCGCCGAGGCCGAGCGCGGCCTCACCGGCACCGAACGGGTCACCCCCGGCGGCGAAGTCGGTGACGGCCGCTTCCATCGAGGCGACCGCCTCGGGCCACTGCCCGAGGTCGGCGTGGGCATGCCCGAGCCGGTGGTGGATCCAGCCCTGCAGAGGGCGACTGGCGAGATGACGGTCGGCCGGCTGGTCCGCCCGGGCGGCCTGCCAGTCGTCGAGGGCGTACCGCAGGTGGGTGATCGCGGCGGTCGCCTCGCCGCGCTGCCGCCGGAGGTCAGCCAGCGTGAACGCCGCGATGACCCGCCCGGTCAGGTCGCCCGCCCCGGTCAGCTCCCGCAGTGCCCGGGCGCAGGTCTCGACGGCGCCCGCCAGGTCGCCGTGCCGGTGGCGCTCCCCGGTCAGGTAGAAGCACGCCCACCCGAGGTTGCGCCGGTCACCGGCCTCGGCGGACAGCCGGAAGGCCGCCCGGTGCTGCCGGGCCGCCGCCGCCGGTCGGCCGAGCACCAGGCCCTCGGTCCAGCCGAGGGCGTTGCGCCGCGCGGCCTCCGCGACCGGGTCGCCGCAGGCCTGCGCCGCCGCCACCGCGAGGCCGAACAACGCCGCCCAGTCGACGACGTGGTGGTAGCGGTCCGAGTACCAGTGCAGCGCCTCGGCGGCCGAAATCACCTCCCGGTGCCGCCCGGCCGCCGCCGCCTGCCGAACGGCCCACCACCAGCCGTGCCGCTCCGCGGTGAGCCACGACATCGCGGCCCGGCCGCTGTCGAACGCGGTGCCGGCGGCCGGCTCCCGGCGGGGGTCGGGGTCGAGCCAACGGCCGGCGTCCTCGACCTGCGCGAGCAGCCACGCCCGTACCCGGGCGGTGGCCTCGTCGCGGTCCATTGGCGGCTCCTCGGCGGCGAGGCGTTCGGCGGCGAAGACGCGCAGCAGATCGTGCAGCAGATAACGGCCGGGCGCCGCGGCCGGGGACAGCAGGCTGGCGTCCGCGAGCGTCTCGAGCGCCGCCTCCGCCGCACCGACGTCGACCGCCAGCAACTGGGCGACCGCCGGCGCGGAGTAGTCCGGCCAGGGCAGCAGCGCGAGCCGGCGCAGCGTCCGCCGCGCGATCTCCGGCAACTGGTCGTACGACAGCTCGAACCCGGCCCGTACCGGGCTGCCGCCGGGCTGCGGCAGGTCGAGCCGGCGCGTCTCGTCGCGCAGCCGCTCGACCAGCCAACCGACGGTCCAGGACGGTCGCGACGCGAGCCGGTTACCGGCCACCCGCAGGGCCAGCGGCAGGCCGGTGCAGAGCCGGATGAGTTCGCTGACGGCGGCCGGCTCGGCCGCCACCCGGTCGGCGCCCACGATCTCCTCGAGCAGCCGCCGCGCGGTGGCCTCGTCGAGGTCGGCCAGGCGTAGCCGGCAGGTGCTGTCCAGGCCGCCGAGGGTGAACCGGCTGGACACCAACGTGAGCCAGCCGGGACCGGTCGGGAGCAGCGGCCGCACCTGGTCCTCGGTGGCCGCGTTGTCGAGGACCAGCAGCCCGGGACGGGCGGCGGTCAACATCCGGTAGCGGGCGACCCGTTCGCCCGGGCTCGCCGGCAACGGACCGGCGCGGCCGTCGCCGAGGCTGGTGAGCAGCTGTTCCATCGCCTGGTCGGCGGAGAGCGGCGTCAGGTCCAGGCCGTGCAGGTCGACGTGGCACGCGACGCCCGGCAGTTCCGCGGCGAGGAGATGCGCGGCCCGTACCACCAGACTGGTCTTGCCCACCCCCGGCGGGCCGCTGATCACCACGGTGGCGTTGCCCGGCTGGTCGGCGAGGCGCCGCGCCTGCGCGACCAACTGCGCCAGCTCGGCCTCCCGGCCCACGAAGTCGGACACCACCGGCGGCAGGCTGCTCTGCTGCCACGCCGGCGCCAGCCCGATCGCGTGCACCGTCTGGAGCAGCCGGGCGCGCGGCTGACCGGTCAGGCCGAGGGCGTTGGCGAGCTCCTCCACGGTCCGGCGGCGCGGCCGGGCGATCCGCGCGCCCTCCAGGTTGCGTACGGTCCGCACCGCGACCCCGGCCGCCTCGGCGAGCGTTTCCTGGCTGAGCCGCGCCGCCGTCCGGTGCTCGCGCAGCAGGGTCGCCAGTTGTCGCACGTCGCCGGTCTGCCGTCCGGCCGCGTCGGCCTGCTCAGCGATGGGGTGACGCAAGCGCCGATCCGCCTCCCGGATGCCGGTGACGGCCGCGCGGTCGCGGCCGACGACGTGCAGGCTATCCGGGCCCTGTTGCAGGTGGATTGCGGTGCCGGAGGTGCCGGTCACCCGGGCCTGCCGAACGGCCGGTGGTGCCGGCGTCCCGAGCGGTGCCATCCTGACCGGATGCGAGTCGCCTCGATTCACACGTACCCCGTCAAGGGGTGCCGTCGGACGGACCGCGACACGGCACGGGTCGAGCCGTGGGGCCTGGACGGCGACCGACGGTGGCTGATCGTGGACGAGACCGGGATCGGCCTCACCCAGCGCCAGCACCGGCAGCTGGTGACGCTGCGGGCGGTGCCCCGGCCGGGCGGGCTGACCCTGGACGCGCCCGGGCTGACCCCGCTCGACCTGGCCGAGCCGGTCAACGGCGACGAGGTCCGGGTCCGGGTGTTCCGGAGCCGGCCGCCCGCACCGGTACGCGCCGCCGGCCCCGAAGCCGACGGCTGGTTGCACCGGTTGCTGGGGCGCCCGGCCCGGCTGGTCTGGCTCGGTGAGCCCAGCCGTAACCGCGTGCCGTGGCCGGTACCGGCGGGCACCGGCGCCGAGGTGAGCTTCGCCGACGGCACCCCGCTGCTGCTGGCCAACGCCGCGTCGCTGGACGCGTTCAACGGCTGGCTGCGGGAATCGGGCAGCCCCGAGGGGCCACTGCCGATGGCCCGGTTCCGCCCGAACCTGGTGGTCAGCGGCGCCGCGCCGTGGGCCGAGGCGACGTGGGTCGGCCGGCGGATCAGGATCGGCGGCGCCGTGTTCCACGGTGTCGGCGAGTGCGGTCGCTGCCTGGTCGCCACCATCGACCAGGAGACCGGGGAGCACGGACGGGAGCCGCTGCGGATGCTCGCCGCCCGGCGGAACATCGGCCAGAAGCTGCTCTTCGGTCTCCAGCTGACGGTCCTGGCCGAGCCGGGTGGGTCCGCCGGCCCCGTTCGTACGGTCGGCGTCGGTGATGCCGTGGAGGTGCTGGACTGACCGGGCCTGTTCCGGTGCCGTAGGTCCGTCGTCGCGCACCGGCCGGGTCGCCGGGCTGGCGGCTTGACCAGGGCTGCGCATACTGAGCGCAGTGACATGCGCACCGCCTGCCCCGTCGGGGCGGCGGTCGCCCGACAGACGGAGGTCGACAATGCGTTGGCTCATCGTTCTGATCATCGTGTTGGCGCTCGTCGCGGCGGTCTGGCGGTGGCGCCGTTCCCGGCGGCGGGCGGTACTCGACGACGGCCAGGTCCGTGACCTCCAGGCGTCAACCGAAGCGCGCCGGCGACTGGACGATCACCGCAACCCGACCGACGGCAGTGCGGGCAGCGGCGCGGGTGGGGTCGGCGCCTGGGGCGCCTAGGGACAGCTCTTCGGCGATCGCCCGTCACCTTCGTCGATGGCGGGCGGGTAGCGTCCGGCCGCATGGAGGTCTTCCTGCTCTGGCACGTCCGTCACGCCCGGTGGTTCGACGGGCGGGCGACAACGCACCGGGACGGGGCCGGTGAGCTGGTCTGGGACGAGGAGGACGGTGACGACCTCAAGCTCCTGGGGGTGTACTCGTCCGAGGCCCGGGCGGCGGACCGGATCCAACGCGCCAGGAACCTGCCGGGCTTCCGCGACGAGCCGGACTGCTTCGCTGTCAACGGCTACACCGTCGACCAGGACCAGTGGAACGACGGCTTCGTGTCCATCCCCCGCGACCAGACCGACTAGACCCGCCGCAGTGCCGCCGCCAGGTCGGCGGCGTTCTCGTACGCGGACGCCGCCCTTTCGGTTTCCTCCTCGCTCAGCACGACGCGCTTGACGCGGTCCAGCAGGTCGGCGGCGGTCTCCGGGTCGTCCAGCATCAAGGCCAGTTCCGCGCGGTAGACGAGGACCTCTACCTGCGTGACCGGGTCGTCGTCGGGTTGCGGGCGGGCCAGTGCGCTGTCGAGGATCCGGACGGCCTGCCGGACGTCACCCCGGGAGTCGGCCTGCACCACAGCGTTCGCCAGCGCCTTGGCCAGACGCCCCGCCGGCGTGGTCGCGGGCAGCGGCTCAGTGGTGGCCTTCCGGACGACGCGGATCCAGTTGCCGCCCGGGTCGATGACGCTGAACCCGCTCAGCCCGTCCTGGTTCTTCCGCGCCCTGGGTCGCGTCATCCGCGGAGTTCCGGTGACGAGCACCTTGCCGTACGCGGCGCGCATGCCGGCGGCGAACGCCCGGTGCAGTCCCTCAAGGTCGGAGGTGAGCACCAGGCAGGAGCCGTAGGACTGAGCCGGGTCGAACCCGGCCATCTCAAAGAAGTGCAGATGCAGGTCCTCGCGCTGCAACGCCGCGTACGGGTTGGGCTTGCGCTGCTGGTAGGTCGTGCGAAAACCGAGGACCTCGTAGAAGGCGACGATGTCGTCGATGGACGCGCACGGCAGCAGGGGAACGGTCACCTCGTTGGCCATGCCTCCTTCCTAGGTGCCCCGGCCGGCTCGTCGCACATGGAAACAGCCGGTTGTCTCCTCCGGCCAACCGATCGGTCGACGGGCCATAACAACACTGGCGTCGGCTTAGTGAGGGAGATCGAGTCGGGTCCATGAGGAACCATCCCGTGTGATCGCGATGTGGTCCGCGCCCAGCGCCGACGTGTCGTCCCGCCCGTAGAGCCAGGCGAAACCCGGGGCGGCCCCGACCGCGCCAGCGAGCTGGTCGTACTCGCGTGCCGTGGTGAAATGCCGCCCCCGTCCCGGCTGACCAGCAGGGATGAGGTGAGGCCCGCCGTACTTGATCCGTCACCGCTCACCAACAGCCGGTCGGGCGAGGACCGACGACGGCCGCGTAGATCTCGTCGTACAGCTCCTCGTCAACGTCCAGTTGGCGTTCCGCGTTCAAGTAGTAGGCCGACCGGGCGAAGCACTCGTTGAACACGGTGACCATCTGCTCGACGCTCTGAAACTCCACCTCCGGCGGCGCGAACTCCGGCATGATCGTGACCACGGCCGGCTCGCTGGTGTCCGACCAGGCCGCCACGTAGAGGTCGGAGCTGCCGTTCTGTAGCAGCGGCACCCAATTCCCTGCGAGAAGTGGACTGCCCTCGTCGTGACAGTCAGCCCTGATCCCGGTGACGTCTTGCAGCTCAACGGGCCAGAAGCCGGGGATCGCCCAGGAATCACCGATCGTCTGTCCCGGTGCGTACTCAACGCCGTCACACCACAGAAACCACTCGAGCACGGCGCGCGGAGCGGTCGCGCCGAGCACCGCTTCGATCTCAGGTCGACTCCTGCCTGGCTTCAGAACTGGCGCGACCGGAGCGCCGAGGCGGACAAGCGACTCCCGCCACTGTGCCAGCTGATCCGTGAGCGTCACCGGAGCATGGTGGCATAACGGACCCCGCCGGCGTTCACCTCCATCGGCCTGTCGCTGTTCGGCGATACGGCTCCTGCGGAGACCGTGGCGGATGACCGAGACTGTAGCGATGTCTGAAGATGCCGGGGGTGCGCCGCGTACGCAGGTAGCAATCACCGCTCTGCTCATCGTCGCCGGAGTGCTCATCCTCTTCGTCCCCGCCAGTGACGAGGGCAGAGTCCTCGTGCCCCTCAGCGAAGGTCACGGACTATCCGCCGTAGACGGGGTCGGCGCAGCACTGCTGGCGTTGGGCGGCACCTGGCTGGAAGTGCTCGTGGTACGGCGCCTGCCCTACCTCGCCCTGCCCCCACGAGCCTTGTTCGCACTCGGCCTGCTGGCCGGCCTCGGCATGGGGCTCCTGATCGCCTCGGTCTTTTCGGGATTCTTCTGGTGGTGGGCTATCGGCGCCACGACACTTGGCGTTGCCGTCCTCGTCCTCGTGCCCCTCACGGCGCGCCGTTGAGGTCGCTGACCGAACGTCCGCTTCTGCGAGCAGCGCGCCGAGGTGTCGCAGATCAGTTGGCGGACATGTGCTGCGCATCAGTCGACGGAGGACAGCGGGTTGCGCCAGACAGATCCGTTCCGCACAGGCTTTACGTTTGGTCTAGATTCCGTGGTCGGCCTTGCGGGTCCGTCTGTGCTTCCAGGCGTAGATGAAGGCTGCCAGGCCGATTACGGCGAGTGCACCGGCGATGGCTGCGTGGACGGCGAGTCTGTGTTCGGCTGCGGTGATGTCGGCGGCTTGCTTTTCCAGCATCTCGGGGGTGGGGTCCTGGTAGGGCATCGAGATCCCGGACAGATCCAGGAACGGTAGGCACGGCAGCAGGCACGAGGCGATGAGCAGGAGAACCCCGGCGGTCAGCGCTAGGCGGGCACGCGACATCGCGACAGGCTCTCACGGGGGTCGTCTTCTGCGTTGACCGCCTCATGCCGTGGTCACCTTGCGGGGCCGGCTGGCTTTGAGGTTGCGGACGGGCTGGTCGGTGGTGCGTCGGACGGTGCGGGTGCCGTCGTCGCAGGCAATCAGGAGGTGGATGACGCACATCGGGCGGCCATCAGCGGGATTCCGGGCCCAACGAGGGCCAGACCGGACAGCAGGATCCCTGGGCGAAAAGCAGAACGCCGACCGGCGTTTCCGCTGGTCGGCGCTCCTGTAGCCCGGCGAAAGGCTATGTGGCCAGGGGCGGGGTCGAACCGCCGACCTTCCGATTTTCAGTCGGACGCTCGTACCAACTGAGCTACCTGGCCGGGTTGCTCGGCTCATGCTACCGCACGGGCCGATACGCAGAACGCCGCGCAGGATGGGCGCGGCGTCAGCGCTTGCGGTCCTGACGGGACTTGAACCCGCGACCTCCGCCTTGACAGGGCGGCGAGCACTCCAACTGCTCCACAGGACCTGGCTGGTGTTGCATCCGGCTGAACCGGACCGTGCCCCCAACGGGATTCGAACCCGTGCTACCGCCTTGAAAGGGCGGCGTCCTGGGCCGCTAGACGATGAGGGCGGCCCCGCCATCATTGCACACTCGCAACTTCAAGCGGACTTGCTCCCATCCGGCCCCGCCGGAGGCATGAGAAGCATATGTCATGCCCGGTCGGTCGGCCAAACCGGTATGACCCCCGGCGCACCCGTGGGCATAACCGCAGCTCAGAGCCGATGTCAGGGGAGCTTGGAGATCCGGAACCGCCGGTTGAGGTCGGGGATCAGCTGCCGGCACGCGGCGATGGTCTGGCTCCGGTCGCCACCCCCGTCGTGCATGAGCACGATCGAGCCGGGGCGGGCCGCCGTCGACACCCGTTTGATGATCGTCTTGGCGGTCGGGTGGTCCCAGTCCTGGGGGTCGACGCTCCAGTGCAGTGGCTGCATGCCCAGCTGGCGGGCCACGGTCAGCTCCTCGGCGGTCCACCGGCCACCGGGCTGCCGGAACCAGCCGATCTTGGCGTGTGGCGCGGCGGCCCGGATGGCCTGATTGGTGCGGAGCAGGTCGGCGCGGATCTCGGCGACCGGACGCCGGCCGAGGTTGAGGTCGTGCCGCCAGCTGTGGTTGCAGAGCTGGTGCCCCTCCCGGACGATCCGCGCCACGAGCTGCGGGTGGCGCTGGGCCTGCCGGCCGATCACGCAGAAGGTCGCGGTGATGTGGGCGGCCCGCAATTGGTCGAGCACCTGCGGCGTCCAGCGCGGGTCCGGCCCGTCGTCGAAGGTGAGCGCGACCGCCCGGTCGCCGCTGTGCCGGTGCAGCCCGGCGGGGAGCTTTTTCGGCAGCGGGCGGAGGGCCGGCTTGGGGCGGGTGGTGCGGCTGGGCTTCGGGGTGGGGCTGGCGCTGGGTGCCGGGGTGGCCGAGGCCGCTGGCGGCGCGCCGGCCTGGGGCGGCGTCCTGCCGGGCTCACCGCAGCCGGTCAGCAACAGGACCAGGCCGAGGGCGAGCGCCAGCGCGGCGCGTGGACGCATCGTCGCTCCCGAGAGGGGGTCGGGGTACGCGGACTTTCCGACCGTAGCGGACGAAGCGCCGAAAGGGCAGACCCGGGTCAGCCGGCCGCGGACTGGTCGAGCGAGTCCCGTACGGCGGTCGCGAGCGAGATCGCCTCGGTGAGGTCCACCGGCCGGACCACCCCGCCGGGCAACGTGTCGTCCCGCCAGCCCGGCCCGGCGGCGAGCACCAGCAGCGGCCGGCGTGGGGCGGCAAGCAGCGCGGTGAGCTGGTGGGGGTCGGCGGTGGCCCGGGTGTGCGACCAGAGCACCACGGCGGCCGGCCCGGTCCGGCTGACCGCCTCCAGCAGGGCCGGTACGGGCACCCGCGCGCCGAGCATGCGGTAGCCCACCCCGACCTCGGCGAGTGCGGCGGCGAGCGCTTCCAGCGGCAGGGTGTGCTGCTCCTCGTCGGCGCAGGCGAGCAGGATCCGGGCCGGTACGGCGACCGGGTGGGCCCGGGCGGCCGCGGCGAGCGACTCGGAGACGCACCGGGACATCAGGTGTTCCACCTCGATCAGGCCGGCGGTGGCGGCGTGCCGCTCGCCGATCCCGGCGAGCACCGGCCGGATCAGGCCGTCCCAGGTGCCCACCACGCCGCTGGTGGCCAGGGACCGCCCGAGCGTGCCGGTGATGGCCGCCGAGTCCAGGCGCATGGCGGCCCGGGCCAGGCCGCGGGCGACCGGCCCGGCCCGGCCGACCGGGATGGTCGTGCCACCTCCGTCCCGGAGGCCGGGGCGGAGCGCGGCGAGGTCGGCGGGCGTGCCGGGGGGCGCCTGCCGGGCCCAGCGGGCCGCCTCCGCCGGGGCCACCCCCTCGGCGGTGAGCCGCCGCATCACCTCCAGACGTGCCAGATCCACCGGCGTGTAGCGCCGGTGGTGGCCCGGTACGTGTTCGCTGGGGCCCAGGCCGTACCGCTGGTGCCAGGTGCGCAGCGTGGTGACCGCCACACCGAGCCGGCGCGCCACCGACCCCGCGCTCAGCGCCTCATCGGCCACCCGGCCGCTCCGGTGCCTCGTCGGCCGGTACGCCGGCCCGGGCGGGGTGGGGCGACCCGGGAGCGGCGGTCCGGCTCAGCAGCCGGTTCACCACCCCGCCGAGCCACGGCGCGTAGGCCCGGGGGTCGGTGTCGAGCTTGCCGGCCAGCTCGTTCGGGTCGACCCAGCGCAGCTCGGCGACCTCGTCGGGGTCGGGCCGGCTGGGCAGGCCGGCGGGCACGTCGGCGCGGAGCACGTGGTCGTACTCGAACTCGACGCGGCCGGTCGCCGGGTCCTCGGCGTAGTAGACGTAGACGCCGATCTCGGTGAGGTCGACCGGCTCGATGCCGAGCTCCTCGGCCAGCCGCCGGTTGGCGGCGTCCGCCACCGACTGGCCGGGCAGCGGGTGACCGCAGCAGGAGTTGGCCCAGCGCAGCGGGAACCGGGTCTTGGCGGCGGCCCGTCGCTGGAGCAGGACACGCCCCGCCGGGTCGACCAGCAGCACCGAGAACGCGCGGTGCAGCCGGCCCGGCGGTTGGTGGGCGGTGGCCACGGTCGCCTCGCCGAGCACCCGGCCGCCGTCGTCGACCAGCTCGACCAGGTGCCCTTCCCGCGCGGTCACCGTGCCAACCTCTCGTTTGCGACTGCGGGGCTCCGCTCCGCTGCACTCCTCGCGCTCACCGGTCACCGCCGGTGACCCGGGACGCGGCGAGCTTGCCGCTGATCAGGACCATCGGCACGCCCACGCCCGGCTGGGTGCCGGAGCCGACGAAGACCACGTTGTCCAGCGTCCGGTGCAGGTTGGGCGGGCGGAACGGTCCGGTCTGGAAGAGGCTGTGCGCGGCGGCGAACGGGGTACCGGCGGCCATGCCCTGCTCGGCCCACTCCGCCGGGGTGACCGCGCGCAGCACCTCGACGCCCGCCCCGAAGCCCACGTAGCCGCGTTCCTCCAGCGTGTCGATGAGCTGGTCGGTGTAGCGGCGGGTCAGGTCGCCGCGCCAGTCGAAGGGCGCCCGGTCGAGGTTCGGCACCGGGGCGAGCACGTAGTAGGTGTGCCGCCCGGCCGGGGCGACCGACGGGTCAGTTCGGCTCGGGTTCGTGACCAGCAGCGATGGGTCAGTCATCAGCTCGCCTCGCCGGATCACCTCGTCGAACGTGCCCTTCCAGGCACGGCCGAAGTGGATGTTGTGGTGGGCGATCTTGCCATAGCCCTGGGTCGAGCCGACGTGCAGCACCACGCAGGACGGCGAGTAGGTGAGTTTGCGCTGCCGGGCGGGGGGCAGCAGGTCCCGGTAGGCGACCGGCAGGTCGGGGTTGAGCACCACGACGTCCGCCGGGATCAGCTCGCCGTCGGCGGTCACCACGCCGGTGGCCCGACCGTGCGCGGTCTCCACCCGGGTCACCGTGGTGCCGTACCGGATCTGCACGCCGTGCTTCTCGGCCGCGCCGGCCATCGCGCGGGAGACCGCGTGGATGCCGCCGCGCGGGAAGCACACCCCGGCCACCGAGTCGAGGTACGCGATGACCGCGTAGATGGCCAGCGCGTCGTGCGGCGCGAGGCCGGCGTACATCGCCTGGAAGGAAAAGATCCGCTGGGTACGCGGGTCGCGGAAGAACTGGTTGATCTTCGTCTGGAGCCGGCGGAACGCCCCGTTGGCCAGCAGCCGCAGCAGGTTGCCGGTGAGCAGGTCGGTGGGGGCGTCCAGGTTGCGCTCGATGAAGTCGGCCCGTTCCCAGCGCCACAGGTCGCGGGCGTAGTCGACGAAACGCAGGTAGCCGTCGGCCTCGCGGGGGCCGCAGACCCGGGAGATCTCGGCGGCCATCCGGGTGGTGTCGGTGATCACGTCGAGCGTCGACCCGTCCGGGTAGTACGCCCGGTAGGCCGGGTCGAGCGGGGTGAGGTCGAGCCAGTCGGTCAGCTCCTCGCCGACCGCGCCGAGCGCCTCGGCGATCAGGTCGGGCATGGTGAGCACGGTCGGGCCGGTGTCGAACTCGTACCCGTCGACGCTGAGCCGGCCGGCGCGCCCGCCCGGCACCGGCTCCCGTTCCAGGACGGTCACCTGCCGGCCGCTGCCAGCCAGGTGCAGCGCACAGGCCAGCCCGCCCAGGCCGGCACCGACGATCACCACCCGGTCCGTCCGTCCGTTCACGGCGCGCACGTGACCACCTCCATCCCAAAGTTGACCATCATGCCCACCGTGCGGTGGCGGCGGTGGCGAGGGCCGTCAACGCGCTCCGCGCGGTCCCGTCGATCGCCGGGGTGTCCAGCGCGGCCAGCCCGTCGGCCACCCGGTCGGAGATCATCCGCTCGACCCGGGCCACCGCGCCCGTCTCGCGGACCAGGTCGGCCAGCAGGCTCACCTCGCGGGCCCCGGTGACCGAGCCGGCCCGCTCGAGTGCCCGGCGCTGGGCCGGGCCGGCGAGCTGCCGGGCCAGCATGAGCAGCACCGTCGGCTTGCCGGTACGCAGGTCGTCGCCGGCCGGCTTGCCGGTGGTGACCGGGTCGCCGTACACCCCGAGCAGGTCGTCGCGGAGCTGGAACGCCTCGCCGACGGCCAGCCCGTAGCGGGTGTACGCGGCGATCAGCGGCGAGTCGGCGTCGGCCCCGGCCAGGTGCGCGCCGAAGAGCAGTGGCCGCTGGACGGTGTAGCTCGCCGTCTTGTAGCGAGCCACCCGCAGCGCCCGGTCGACCGTCCAGCCCGCCGCGTCGTGCTCGCCCAGCACGTCGAGGAACTGCCCGGCCACGGTCTCCACCCGCATCTGGTCGTAGCAGCGCCGGACGTCGAGCAGCCGCGTCGGGGGCACGGTGGCGTGCGCCATCAGCCGGTCGGCCCAGACCACGCAGAGGTCGCCGATGAGCACGGCGACCGCCTCGCCGTACCGCTCGGGGTCGCCGGTGTGTCCGGCGGCCCGGTGCCGGGCGGCGGCGGCCCGGTGCGCGGTGGGCAGCCCGCGCCGGGTGTCGGAGGCGTCCATCACGTCGTCGTGGACCAGCGCGAAGGTGTGCAGGAGTTCGAGCGCGGCGAGCGCCGGCAACACCGAGGGCAGCCGCTCGTCGCCGCCGACCACGGCGCGCCAGCCCCAGTAGGCGAAGGTCGGCCGGATCCGCTTGCCGCCGGCCAGCACGCAGTCGCGGGCCGCCGCGGCGAAGCCTCCCATCGCCGCGTCGATCTCGGTGAGCGAGTCGACCTCGTTGGCGAGAAAGGCCGCCAGGACCTCGTCGATCCCGGTGACCAGGTCCTGGGTGAGCGCGGATAGCACGCCGCGGACCGGATCTCCTGTCGCTCCCGGTTGTGCCGGTGCGACGCGGAGGGTGTCTCCCGCAACTGCGTCGTTGGCCATGCGGTGGAGCGTACCCTAGGGTTACGAGTTGCGTCGATTGCTGCGTCGAATTTGAGGAGGGCCCGGTGGACACCGATCTCGCCGCCGCCTACGAACGCTGCCGTGAGCTGCACCGACGGCACGGCCGCACCTACTATCTCGCCACCCGGTTGCTGCCCGCTTGGAAACGCCGGCATGTGCACGCCCTGTACGGCTTCACCCGTTACGCGGACGAGATCGTGGACCGGACCGAGGACCTGCCGCCCGCCGAGCGCGCCGCGAAGCTGGGCGACTGGTCCGCGCGCTTCCTCGCCGGCCTGCACGGGGAGCCGGTCGACGACCCGCTCCTGCCCGCGGTGCTGCACACCATCGCCGTCTTCGACCTGGACCGCGCCGACTTCGCGTCGTTTCTGCGCAGCATGGCGATGGACCTCACCGTCCTGTCGTACCCGACCTACGACGACCTGCTCGACTACATGGAGGGCTCGGCCGCCGTCATCGGCACCATGATGCTGCCGATCCTGGGCAGCTCCGACCCGGTGGCCGCCCGCGAACCGGCCCGCCAGCTCGGCTTCGCGTTCCAGCTCACCAACTTCATCCGGGACGTCGCCGAGGACCTGGACCGGGGCCGCACCTACCTGCCCGACGAGGACCTGGCCCGGTTCGACCTCACCCGGGAGGACCTGCTCGCCGCCCGGGCCGCCGGCCGCACCACCCCGGCGATCCGCGACCTGATCCGGTACGAGACGGCCCGCGCCCAGGCCCACTACCTGGCCGCCGCGCCGGGCATCCCGCTGCTCGCGCCTGCCTCGCAGGCCTGCATGCGCACCGCGTACGCGCTCTACGGCGGGATCCTCGACGCGGTGGCCGCCCAGGGCTACGACGTCTTCGCGCGCCGGGCCCGGGTGCCCGGCCGGAAGCGGGCGGCGGTGGCCGCGCGGTCGCTGCTCACCCGGGCGGGCGCCCCGGTGCTGCTCCCCGGCCCGGCACCTCGACCGGCGGCGGTGCCGGTGCCCTGACCGCGGGCCCTGCCGGCTCTTGCCGGCTCTTGCCGGCCCTGCCGGTCCTGCCGGTCCGCCGGTCGCGGCGCCGGACGGCGGGTCAGGGTGCCCGGCGCGCCCGGCCGTGGCGGTTCAGGGGTCAGAGGCAGGAGTGCAGGGCGTCGATCAGGTCGTCGACCCGGTCGTGGCTGGCCAGCCGGGCCGTCGCGTACGCGAAGAGGTAGCCGCGGTCGGGGTCGGCCCAGGCGCTGCTGCCCCCGAGCCCGGCCATCCCCCAGCTCCCGTCCGGCTCCCGCTGCATGCCCAACGTCCAGCACACCTGCCGGTCCAGCACCAGGTCCGGGCCGTCGTACTGCACCCGGGTCGCCTCGCCGACCAGTTCCGGGCTGAACAACCGCACCCCGTCCAGGGTGCCGCCGGCCAGCAGGCCCGCGTAGAGGCGGGTCAGGGCCGCCGGGGTGGCGTGCAGGTTCACCGCCGGCATCTCGGCGGCACGCCAGAGCGGGCTGTTCAGCACCGCCAGGTCCAGGCCGCCGGCCGGATTGCCCATCGCCCGGGCCCGCAGCGACCCCGGCTCACCGAGGGACCGCACCGGCCAGTCCGGATCGGCGTACGACAGGTCGGCGCAGCGCGCCTGGTCCGCCGCGCCCAGCCCGAAGGCCAGGTCGAGGCGCCACGGGCCGGCGATCTCCTCGGCCAGGAACCGCCCCAGCGGCCGCCCGTCCACCCGCCGGACGACCTCGCCCACCAGGTGCCCGTACGTCCAGGCGTGCTCGCCCGCGACGGTGCCCGGCGTCCACTCCGGTTCGGCGGCGGCCAGGTCGGCGCAGAGCAACCCCCAGTCGGCGACCGCACCGGCGGGCCGGGGCACCGGAAAGGCCGGCAGCCCGGCGGTGTGGTCGAGCACCTGCCGCACGGTGGCCGGGGCGTGGAACTCCGGCCAGTACGCCGACACCGGCGCGTCCAGGTCGACCCGGCCCCGGTCGACCAGCAGGAGCAGGCAGAGCGCGGCCACCGGCTTGCCCACCGAGTAGACGTTGACCAGGGTGTCCGGCCGCCACGGGTCGGCGGCACCCACCACCGGGACGGGCACCCCGGGAGCGACCACCGCCCGGGTCCCGCCGAGCAGGTCGACGACGGGCGCCCCGTCGTACCAGATGCTCAGGGCCGCGCCGGTCTCCCGGCCGGCGCCGAACAGGTCGTGGAAGCAGTCCCGGACCGGGGCGAAGCGTGCGTGCACCCGGCCACGGTAGCCGTCGGGCGGGTGACCGGGGTGGGAATTCCGGCCCGCTGCGATGGCCGGACGCCCGCCGGTGGGTGATGCTGGCGGGATGGCGGAACCGGAACTGGTGGACGTGGTCGTGGTCGGGCTCGGCGTCGGTGGCGAGGAGGTGGCCGGGCGGCTCGCCGAAGCCGGCCTCACCGTCGTCGGCGTCGAACGGGACCTGGTCGGCGGGGAGTGCCCGTACTGGGGCTGCATCCCCAGCAAGATGATGATCCGGGCGGCGAACGCGCTGGCCGAGGCGCACCGGGTCAACGAGCTGGCCGGCACGGCCGAGGTGCGGCCCGACTGGGCGCCGGTGGCGAAGCGGATCCGCGAGGAGGCCACCGACACCTGGGACGACAGGGCGGCGGTGGACCGTTTCGTCGGCAAGGGCGGCCGGTTCGTGCGGGGCAGCGGCCGGCTCGACGGCCCGAACCGGGTACGCGTCGGCGACCAGGTTTTCGAAGCCCGGTACGGGATCGTGCTCGGCACCGGCACCCGCCCCTCGGTGCCGCCCATCGACGGGCTCGCGGACACCCCGTACTGGACCAACCACCAGGCGATCGAGGTCGAGGAGCTGCCCGGGTCGCTGCTGGTGCTGGGCGGCGGCGCGATCGGGCTGGAACTGGCCCAGGTCTTCGCCCGGTTCGGTGTCCGGGTGACGGTCGTCGAGGCGGCCGACCGGGTGCTCGCGGTGGAGGAGCCGGAGGCGTCGGAGGTCGCGGCGGCGGCGCTGCGCGCCGACGGGGTGACCATCGAGACCGGGGTCAAGGCCGAGCGGGTCAGCCACGACGGCTCCGGCTTCGCCGTGCACGCGGGCGAGCGCCGGTTCACCGCCGACCGGCTGCTCGTGGTGACCGGCCGCCGGGCGCACCTGGACGAGCTGGGCCTGGACACCGTCGGTGTCGACGCCGGGCAGCGCTACCTGCCGGTGGACCACCGGATGCACGTCACGGACGGGATCTGGGCGGTCGGCGACCTCACCGGCGAGGGTGCCTTCACGCACATCGCCATGTACCAGGCGGCCATCGTGGTGGCGGACGTCCTCGACCACATGCGACGGACCAGGGGCGGCCCGGACGCCAGCGGCACCGCGAGCGTGATGGGCGGCGCGGCCGGGGTGGTCAGCGCCGTCGGCGGGGCGATGAGCGCCGGCAGCTCGGGCGGGGCGCCGGGCAGCGTGCCGGTCGCCGACTACCGGGCGCTGCCCCGGGTCACCTTCACCGATCCCGAGGTGGGGGCGGTCGGCCTCACCGAGCGGCAGGCCCGCGAGCGCGGCATCAACGTGCAGGTCGGCTACACCGATCTCACCGCGTCGACCCGGGGCTGGATCCACAAGGCCGGCAACGCCGGCTTCATCAAGCTGGTCGCCGACGCCGACCAGGGCGTGCTGATCGGCGCCACCTCGGTCGGCCCGGCCGGGGGCGAGGTGCTCTCCGCGCTGGTGGTGGCGGTGCACGCGGCCGTGCCGGTCAGCCAGCTCCGGCACATGATCTACGCGTACCCGACCTTCCACCGGGCGATCGAGGAAGCCCTGCGGTCGCTGAAGTAGCGTCAGTCGGCGGCTGCGCCGTGCCGGCCCGCGCCCGCGGTGAACCGCGCCGCGCCCTGGACCGCGTCGGTGATCAGTGACTCCGTGCCGAAGGCGAGTTCGGTGGCCATCGCCTCGGGTTCGGGCAGGCCGGCACCCGCCAGCAGCGCCGCCCGGTCGTTGCGCAGGCAGGTCTGCGGGAACCGGGCGATCTCGGCGGCGAGCCGCTCGGCCGCCGCCCGGGCCTCACCCGGCGCGACCAGCCGGTTCACCAGACCCATCGCGTACGCCTCGTCGGCCGGGACGGCGCGGCCGGTGAGGATCAGGTCCATCGCCCGGCTCTCCCCGATCAGCCGGGGCAGCCGCACCGTCCCGCCGTCGATCAGCGGTACGCCCCACCGCCGGCAGAACACCCCGAGGGTGGCGTCGGATTCGGCGACCCGCAGGTCGCACCAGAGCGCGAGCTCGAGACCGCCGGCCACGGCGTACCCGGAAATCGCGGCGATGACCGGCTTCGACAGCCGCATCCGGGTGGGGCCCATGGGGCCGTCGCCCTCCGGCTCGACGCGGTTGCCGCGCGGCGTACCGATGGCTTTGAGGTCGGCGCCCGCGCAGAACGTGCCGCCCGCGCCCCAGAGCACGGCGACCGCCGCCCCAGGGTCGGCCTCGAAGGCGCGGAAGGCGTCCGCCAGGGCCCGGGCGGTCGGGCCGTCGACGGCGTTGCGGGCCTCCGGCCGGTCCAGGATCACCGTGGTCACCGGCCCGGCGTGCGCGACGCGTACCCCCATCGGATCAGCATGCCCCCGACGGTGGCCGGCGCGCCAGCCGGCGTCGGGTCCAGGTCGTCATGCCTCTCGTGGCGCGCGTCGTCGCGGGCCCGGCGGGGGTGGGTCATGGGTCGGCGGCCGCTACGGACTTGATGGCGTGGGTGGATCGCTCAGCCGCGGGTGGGTGGTTGGGTGAGGAAGGTGCGCCAGGCGGTGGGGGTGAAGGTGAGGGCCGGGCCGGTCGGGTCCTTGGAGTCGCGGACCGCGACCAGGCCGGGCAGGTTGTCGGCGACCTCGACACAGTTGCCGCCGTTGCCGCTGCTGCGGCTGCTCTTGCGCCACCGGGCGCCCGTCAGTTCCATGTCTCCGCCACTTCCATGATGAGATCGACCGACTGCCAGTGGGAGAGCGCCTCGCCGCGCACGTTCTCCCAGGCGGCCATTATCGCCGCGAGGTCATCGACATCGCTAACCACTTGTCCCTGGACCTGGTTGTCGAGGTAGCCGGCGAGCCGGTGGTCCGGGCACTGCGCGATCACGAACGGCCCGTTCAGCCCGGCATAGGCGCCCACCGAGGACGGCACGACGGGTGGCGGCGGAACGGCGGTCCGAGGTGAGCCGGCCCGCCCGCCCCCACCTGCCGATGCGACCGCTGTGGCTCTGCCGGGCCTGTGCCGCGCCGTGGCCCTGCCAGCCGGCGCGGCTCGCGCTGCTGGTGGAGTACCGCGCGGATCGGAGCGCCCTGCTGATCTACCTGAGCACCCTGATGGCCGAGGCCGGTACGCAGCTGTCGCACCTCAACGGGTCGGCGATCGCCGACGACCTGACCGAACGGTTCCTGGCCTGGGCGCGAGCCCGCTGACACCGGCTCCCGGGCGGAAACCGTGCCGCGCGCTCAACCCTCGCCGAGGTCGAGGCGGACCAACGGCAGCCGGGCGTCGACGTCGGCGGGCAGCGGCCCGGTGTCGCGCAGTTCCGGGATGTCGAGGGTACGGCCGAGGGCGGCCGCCGCCCGCCGGTGGCGTCGCCGGTAGATCTCCAGCCGCTGCCGGGTCTCCTCGCCGGTCAGCACGGTGGCTCGGGCCGGGACGCCCCGCTGAGGGCCGGTCCAGACCCGGACGTGCGGATCGGCCCGCAGGTTACGGAACCACTGCGAGTCCTGGCCGTGCCCGGAGGCGATGAAGAGGCAGCCCGGCTCCCGGTCGGCCACCTCCAGCACCACGTAGCGGGGCAGGCCGGAGCGGCGCCCCCGGTGCTCCAGCATCAGCAGCCGGCGGCCGAGCAGTCGGCCGAGGCCGTGGCGGTAGAGGGGGATCGGAGCGCGGGCGAGCCAGCGCGGGATGCGGCGGGCCATGCACCCGACGCTACCGCCCCGGCCCGGATCGCCTCGTCCCGCCTGCCGGCCCTGGCCCTGGCTTCAGCCCCGGCCCTGGCTTCGGCCCCGGCCCTGGCTTCGGCCCCGGCTCTGGCCCCGGCTTCGACCCCGGCCCTGGCTCGGGTCGGGCTGGCTCGGCTCCGAGGACGTTGCCGCGATCGGTGGCCGGCGGGGCGGAACCACCCGATGGCGTGAATCGTCGGTGCCGCCCGGTTTGGGAGTCCTCCTGCCGGGAAGTCGGACCAGGTGCGCGAACTACTGACGAAACTCGAACAGACCACGGCGCTGGACCGGGTCGGTGACCGGTTGCAGCGCGCCGTCCAGGGCACCCTGCGCTCCCAGCGGATCCGGGACCTGCTGCACGGGGTCTGGCTCGGTCACCCGCTGCACCCGGCGATGGTGCAGGTACCGGTCGGCGCATGGATCTCGGCGGCGATCGTCGACCTGATGCCCGGTCAGCGTCGGGCCGCCACCGCCCTGGTCGCGGTCGGTACGGTCAGCGCCGTGCCGGCGGCCGTGGCGGGGCTCAACGACTGGGCCTCGCTCTCCCGTGACCAGCGCCGGATCGGCCTGGTGCACGCCGCCGCCAACACCATCGGCCTGACCCTCTACGCGAGTTCGCTGGCCGCCCGGCTCAACGGCCGGCACGGGATGGGCAAGGCGCTGGCCTACCTGGGGCTGTCGGCGGCGAGCGCCGGGGCGTACCTGGGTGGGCACCTCGCGTACAAGCAGGGCGCGCAGGTCAGCCAGAGCATCTCCGAGCTGCACCTGATCAGCGACGGCTGGCACCCGGTGGGCGACCTGAGCAGCCTGCCGCAGCGGCAGTTGGTCACCCGGGAGATCGACGACGTGTCGGTGATCCTGTACCGGCACGGCGACGACGTCACCGTGATGCTGGAGCGCTGCCCGCACCAGAGCGGCCCGCTCGGCGAGGGCGAGGTGCAGG
Source organism: Micromonospora sp. HK10 (assembly GCF_000982955.1). Lineage (GTDB taxonomy): Bacteria > Actinomycetota > Actinomycetes > Mycobacteriales > Micromonosporaceae > Micromonospora. The sequence goes on from NZ_KQ058833.1 coordinate 56,167, forward strand.
AGATCGACGGCCACGCCTGCGTGGTGTGTCCGTGGCACGGCAGCGCGTTCCGGCTCAACGGCGGTGAGGTGGTGCACGGGCCGTCCGGCAACGACCAGGTCGTCCTGCCCACCCGCGTGGTCAACGGCCGCCTCGAGGCCCGCCTCCCCTGACCTAACACCCCTGGCCGTGCTCCGCCACGGCTCACTCCTCGCGGTGGGCCGTGCGCCGTCACCCCAGGCGGCGCGCCGTGCGCACTCACCCGTCGCGGTGCGCCGCGCGCCGTTACCGCTCAACCGTCACTGTGTGCCGTCACCGCTCACTCGCCGGCGCGTGCCGTCACCGCTCACTCGCCGGCGCGTGCCGTCACCGCTCACTCGCCGCCGCGCGCCGACCACCGCCGACCCGCTCCCTGTCGATCGCTCCCCATCGCACCCTCGTCCACCTCGCGCCTGTCAACCGGTGCAGATCTTGGTAAAAAACGGCCCCTATAGGGGCCGAAATCTTCCAAGATCTCCAAACCCCCGGAGAGCAAACCCCCGGAGAGCAAACCCCCGGAGGGCAAGCTCCCGCAGGGCAAGCTCCCGCAGGGCAAGCGCCCAAGGGGCAGGCGTTCGGAGGGCAGGCGTTCGGAGGGGCAGGCGTTCGGAGGGGCAAGCTTCCGGAGGGCAGGCTCCCGGAGGGGCAGGCTCCCGGAGGGGCAAGCGTCCGGAGGGGGCAAGCGTCCGGAGGGGCAAGCTCCCGGGAGGGCAAGCTCCCGGGAGAGCCGCAGGTCAGTCTTTGCGGTGGCGGCCGGTGACCAGGTCGCGGGTCGCGGTGCGGGGCGCCGGGCGGCGGCGCAGTCCGAGCATCGCGCCGATCTGGGCGCCGACGATGCTCGCCACCGCCAGCACCGCCGAGATGGCCAGTGGCCGGTTCATGCCGTCGTCGACGGTCGCCCGGGAAGCGCCCGCCGCCATCGCCGGTGGCGGCCCGGCCGGCACCGCCACCGCTGATCCGGGCGTCGCGGTCGGGGCCGCAGTCGGGTCGGCCGGGTCGGGCCGGGTCACCCCGGGACGGGTCGGCGCGGGCCTGGCGGCGCTGCTGCCGGCCGGGTCCGGCGCGGTGGTGGTACCGGCGCCGCCGCCGACGGAGGTCGTTCCCGACCCGCCGCCCGGGGCCGTCGTGGTGCCGGGCGTGGTGGCCGATCCGCCCGGGGTCCGGGTCGAGTTGCCCGGCGTCGTGGCGGACCCGTCGGGGGTACGCGTCGTGCCGCCCGACTTCCCGCCCGTGCCGCCCGGCTTCCCGCCCGTGTCGCCCGGCTTCCCGCCCGTGCCGCCGGGCGTGACGCTTCCATCCGGCGTGCCGGCCGGCGGGCGGGACGGGTCGACCACCAGCCGGCCGGTGGCGTGCCGGCGTACCCCGCCGTCGACCGCCCGCTCCGGCAGCTTCAGCAACTGTCCGGGGTGGATCCGGTCCGGGTCGGCGATCCGGTTGAGCCGGGCCACCTCCCGGTAGCGCTCGAAGTCGTCCAGGTAGCGATCGGCCACGCCGCCCAGGTAGTCGCCCTTGGCCACCCGGTACACCGCCGGCTCGGTGGTCACCGAGGCGGCCCGTACCGGCTCGGCGGCGGGACCGGCCGGCGGGGCGACCATCGCGGGGGCGGCGGCGACCGGTTGCGGGGCGACCACCGCGGGGGCGGCGGCGACCGGCTGCGGGGCGGCCAGGGTGGCGGCGCTCGCCGCGACCGGCGACGCCGCGAGGATCAGCGCCACCGAGCCGACCAGGGCGGCCGCCGCCCGCTGCTGCCGCCCCATCCCCGGCAGCCGGGGCGCGGGCCGGCGCAGCGCCGCCGCGAGCAGTTCCACCAGTACGGAGAACGTGAACGTCGCCCAGCCGAACCAGCCGACCACCGCCAACGCCCGCAGGAAGAGCCCGCCGTCGTCGCGGGTGGTCAACGCCGTACCCAGCTCGGCCAGGGTGGGCAGGTGGTCGGGGAGCGGGTTGCCGGCGAAGGCGAGCAGCGCCACCGGCCCGCCGACCACCACGGCGCAGAGTACGACGAGGGCGCCGAGCCCGGTGAGGACCTGCCCGGCCCGCCGGGCGGCGGAGCGTTGCGGTGCGGACATGGCTGCCTTCCCTTCCTTACGGGGCGCCGGTGAGCGCCCGTGCGGTCGCCTCACCGGTGACGGTGGCGGTCTTCCTGATTCCGAAGAGCCCGAGCAGGTCGCGGCGGTAGGTGATGCGGACCCGTACCCGGATCCGTTTCTCGCCGTCGACCACCGGGAAGCTGACGTTGTGCCCGCGGACCCCGCCGGCGGCGGCCAGGTAGTCCTTGACCGCGCCCCGGGCGGCCACCTCGTCGATCTCGGTCGGACCGCCCTCGATGGCCCGTCTCCGGTCGATCATCTGCCCGCCGCTGCGGGCCGCCTCGGCGGCCAGGTTGTCCGCCCGTTGCAGGGTGCGCAGCTGACCCGCGCCGTCGTACGCCAGGCTGATGATCGCCAGCACGCCGGTCAGCGCCACGGCGAGGAAGAGGCTGACCCGGCCGCTCTCCCGCGCCCGCCGCCCGGTCACCGCCGGCTCCGGTAGGTGTCCAGCGGCGAGGTGAAGGTCGCCGAGACGGTCTTCGTGCCCGGCACGCCGGGCAGCCCCGGGGACTGGAGGTCGCGGAAGGACACCCGACAGGTCACCGTGACCGTGACGGTCGCCGGCACCCCGGCCGGGCTGCCGTACGCGGCGGCGAAGCTGCTGGTGGAGCCGCCGACCGAGCCGCGGAAGCGCAGCGCGGGCGCCGTGGTGCAGCCCACCCCGGCCCAGTCGAGCTGGTGGCGGGCCGCGGTGGCGGCGGCGGCGCGGCCGGTGCGGGCGTCCCGGGCGATCGAGGCGGCCCGCGCGGCGTCGTGCGCCGCGGACTCCACCGCCTGGTCGGCGACCGCGGTCCGCCCGGCCACCCCGGCCAGCACCATCAGCCCGATGAAGGCGGGGGCCAGCACCGCCACCTCGATGGAGACGGAGCCCCGCTCCCGGCGCGCTGCCATCGGCCTCACCCCGCCGTCCACCGTTCGACCGGGCCGTGCGCGGACTGCCGGACCGGGAAGGAGACGCCCGGGATCACCGACAGGGAACGGCCGGTGACCGTGCAGGTGACGTCGGTGGCGGTGGTGGTGCAGGCCGGGCCGGGCGACTGCCAGCCGACCAGCCAGTCACCGGCGGCGGAGAGGAAGCCCGCGGCCCGTTGCCGGCCGGCGTCCGGCGGCGCCTCGACCACCCGCTGCGCGTTGACCCCGGTCTGCGCCGCGTTCAACGCGGTGGACCGGGCGACGAACCAGACGGCGACCTGGATCGAGCCGAAGAGCAGCACCAGGATCAGCGGCATCACCACCGCCAGCTCGACCGGGTTGGCCCCCCGGTCCGCCCCGCTGCCGGTGAGCCGCCCACTCAGGACGGCGGCGGCCCGCCCCGCCCGGCGCGACAACTCGGCACGTCGCCCAACGCCGGGCAGGCCGGCAGTTCGCTCCGGTCCGGGCGGGACGGAGGCGCGCCCTGGTCCGGGCAGGCCGGCGGTTC
>NZ_KQ058834.1 GCF_000982955.1 Micromonospora sp. HK10
CCCGATAGGAAATCAGTCGGCGAGCACCCGATCCACGTACCGCGCGGTCATGGTGGCGAGCACCCGGTCCGGGTCGGTGGCCCACACCTCGGCGTTGAAGATCTCCACCTCGATGTCCCCGGTGTACCCGGCGGCCTCCACCGCGCGGCGCAGCGGCGGGAAGTCGATGTGCCCGTCGCCCATCATGCCCCGGCCGAGCAGCACGTCGGCCGGCAGCGGGGTGAGGAAGTCGCAGACCTGGAAGCTCGCGATCCGCGCCCCGGCGCGGGCGATCTGCCGCCACACGTCCGGGTCCCACCAGACGTGGAAGGTGTCCACCACGACGCCGACCTGCTCGACCGGGAACGCCTCGGCCAGGTCCAGGGCCTGCCCGAGCGTGGACAGCACCGCCCGGTCGGCGCAGTACATCGGGTGCAGCGGCTCCAGCGCGAGCCGTACCCCGCGTTCGCCGGCGTACGGCGCCAGCTCGACCAGGGCGTCCGCGACCCGCCGCCGCGCGCCGGCCAGGTCCCGGGAACCGGGCGGTAGGCCGCCGACGACCAGCACCAGGCAGGCGGCGCCGAGCGTGGCGGCCTCGTCGATCGCCCGCCGGTTGTCGGCCAGGGCCGCGGCCCGGCCGGCGTCGTCGGCGGCGGTGAGGAACCCACCCCGGCACAGCGACGACACCCGCAGCCCGGCGTCGGCGACGAGCCGCGCGGTCGCCGCCGCGCCGAGCTCGGCGACCGGCTCGCGCCACAGCCCGATCGCGGGGATGCCGGCGCGCAGGCAGCCGCCCACCGCCTCGGCCACCGACCAGCGTCGCGTGGTGCGCTGGTTGAGCGACAGCCGGGCCAGCCGCGGGTCGGCGGTCATCCGGGCACGCCCGCGACGTCCAGGTACGCGCGCATCCGCCGCGCCGCTAGCTCCGGGTCGAGCAGCAGCCCGGCGGCGTCGGCCAGCCGGAACGCCTCGACCAGGTGCGGGACGCCGCGTCCGCCGTGCAGACCGCCGACCATGGTGAAGCCGGGCTGCCGCCCGTTCAGCCAGGACAGGAACGCGACGCCGGTCTTGTAGTACGGCGTGGGCGGGGCGAACAGGTGCCGGGACAGCGGCACCGTCGGGTCGAGGACCGCCCGGAACCCGGCCGGGTCGTCGGCGTCGAGGCGCGCCAGCGCGGCGGACGCGGCCGGGGCGATGGCCGCGAACGCGCCGAGCAGGGCGTGGCTGAACCGGTCCCCGTCGCCCTCGATCAGCTCGGGGTAGTGGTAGTCGTCGCCGGTGTAGACCTTCACCGTCGGCGGCAGCAGCCGCCGCAGCCGTACCTCCCGGTCGGCGTCGAGCAGGGACACCTTCACGCCGTCGACCAGGTCGGCGTGGGTGTGCACCAGCGCGGCGAACGTGGCGGTGGCCTGGTCCAGGTCGGTCGAGCCCCAGTAGCCGGACAGCGCCGGGTCGAACATGTCGCCGAGCCAGTGCAGCACCACCGGCGCGCCGACCTCGCGCAGCACCCGCTCGTAGACGCGCAGGTAGTCCTGCGGGCCGGAGGCGAGCGCGGCGAGGTGCCGGCTGGCCATCAGCACCGGCGTGGCGCCGCACTCCCGCACGACCGTGACCTGCTCGGCGTACGCGGCGACCACCTCGTCCAGCGTGCCGGGCGGGCCGGGGAGCTGGTCGGTGCCGGCCCCGGCGACGATGCGCCCGCCGCAGGCGGCGGCCTCGGCGGCACTGCGCCGGATCAGCTCGCGGGTGGCCGCCCAGTCCAGCCCCATGCCGCGCTGCGCGGTGTCCATCGCCTCGGCCACGCCGAGGCCCCACGCCCACAGGTCGCGCCGCACGGCGAGGGTCGCGTCCCAGTCCAGGCGCGCCGGGCAGCCGGGGGCGTTGTCGGCGTACGGGTCGGCGACGACGTGCGCCGCCGCGTACCCGATCCGGGTGGCCGGTGGCGCGGACGGCCGGTGCCAGGCGGGCGGTTCCCGCAGCGTCCGCCGTTCGGTGCCGCCGCCCGGAGCCGGCAGCGTGATGCGGGTGCTCACCGCGGGATCTCCTCGATCTCGACGCGCCGCCCCTCGCGCGCCGAGCGCAGCCCGGCCTCGGCCAGTTGCAGGCCGCGCGCGCCGGCCAGGAAGTCCCACGGGAACGGCTCGCCGTCGACGACGTGCCGCAGGAACGCCTCCCACTGGACCTTGAACCCGTTGTCGAAGTCCTCGTTGTCCGGCACGGTCTGCCATTGGCCGCGGAAGTCCTCGGTGGCCGGCAGGTCGGGGTTCCACACCGGCATCGGGGTGGCGCCCCGGTGCTGGATGCGGCACTCGCGCAGCCCGGCCACCGCGCTGCCGTGCGTGCCGTCGACCTGGAACTCGACCAGCTCGTCGCGGTACACGCGGACCGCCCAGGAGGAGTTGATCTGCGCGACGATGCCGCCGGCCAGTTCGAAGATGCCGTACACGGCGTCGTCGGCGGTGGCCCGGTAGGTCCGCCCGGCCTCGTCGACCCGTTCGGGGATGTGCGTGGCGACGTGCGCGGTCACCGCGGTGACCGGGGCGATGATCTGCTCCAGCAGGTAGTGCCAGTGCGGGAACATGTCGACGGTGATGCCGCCGCCGTCCTCGGCCCGGTAGTTCCAGCTCGGCCGCTGCGCGTCCTGCCAGTCACCCTCGAACACCCAGTAGCCGAACTCGCCGCGCACCGACAGGATCCGGCCGAAGAAGCCGCCGTCGACCAGTCGCTTGAGTTTGCGCAGGCCGGGCAGGAAGAGCTTGTCCTGTACGACGCCGTTCTTGATGCCCCGGGCGGCGGCGAGCCGGGCCAGCTCCAGCGAGGCGGTGAGCCCTTCGGCGAGCGGCTTCTCGGTGTAGACGTGCCGGCCGGCCTCGATCGCGGCCCGGACGGCCTTCTCCCGCTGGCCGGTGACCTGGGCGTCGAAGTAGATCTGGTGGGAGTCGTCGGCGAGCGCGGCGTCCAGATCGGTGGTGTACGAGCTCAGCCCGTGCCGGGCGGCGATCTCGGCGAGCTTGGCCTCGTTGCGTCCCACCAGGGTCAGCTCCGGCCAGATCCGGCTGCCGTCGCGGGCGGGCAGCCCGCCCTGCTCGCGGAGGGCGAGCAGGGACCGGACGAGGTGCTGCCGGTACCCCATCCGGCCGGTCACCCCGTTGAGGATGATGCCGATTGACGTGCGCTCCACGTGTCTGTCCTTCCAGGTCGGCCGTGATGACCCTGGCGGCACCCCTGAATGCGCTTTCAGAAAGCGCTTTCAGGGGTGCTACGGTAACCATGGCGAATTCACCCGGTCAAGACGTTCCGCAGGGGGACATCGATGCAGCCACGGCCCCACGTGACACTGGAAGACGTGGCCAGAGCCGCGGACGTCTCCCCGGCCACGGCGTCCCGCGCGCTCAACGGCATGCGGGTCACCCCGCAGCTGCGCGACCGGGTCCTGGCCGCCGCCGGGAAGCTGGCCTACACCCCGAACGCGCACGCCCGGGCCCTGGCCGGCGCCGCACACCGCACCGTCGGCGTCATCTGCCACGACGTCACCGACCCGTACTTCTCCGCGATCGCCGGCGGCGTCATGCGGGTGGCCGGGGAGAACGATCTGCTGGTCATGCTCGCCAGCACCTTCCGCGACCCGGAGCGGGAGGTCGCGTACGTGTCGATGCTGCGCGCCGAACGCGCCCCGGCCATCCTGCTCACCGGCTCCGGCTTCGAGGACCCCCGCTGGGAGCGGGCCCTGGAGGCGGAGCTGCGGCCCTACCTGGACGGCGGCGGGCGGGTCGCCGCGGTCAGCCGGCACCGCAGCCTCAAGGTGGACAGCGTCCTGCCGGAGAACCGGGCCGGCGCCGCCGCGATGGCCCGCGCGCTGCTCGACCTCGGCCACCGCCGTTTCGCCGTGCTGGCCGGGCCGCCCGCCCTCACCACGGTCACCGACCGGCTCGGCGGCTTCCGTGACGAACTCGCCGGGGCCGGCGTGCCGCTGCCCGCGGCGAACGTCGTGGCGGCGCCGTTCACCCGGGACGGCGGCTACCAGGCCATGACCGAGCTGCTCGCACGGGGTCTCACCGCCACCTGCGTGTTCGCGCTGACCGACGTGATGGCCATCGGCGCCTGCGCCGCCCTGCGCGACCACGGGCTGTCCGTGCCCGACGACGTCTCCGTCGCCGGCTTCGACGACATCCCCATCGTCCGCGACCTCACTCCGCCGCTGACCACGGTCGCCCTGCCGCTGCAGCAGCTCGGCGAGGAGGCGATGCGGATGGCGCTCACCGAGAACACCGGCCGACGGCGGCGCGTCGTCCGCCTCGGCGGCGAGGTGGTCATCCGGGCCAGCACCGCCAAGCTGGGCGGGTGACGGCCGCGCCGGCCGGCCTGACCGGCGACGCGGTCGAGACGTACGCCGTCGCGCTGCCCACCATCCGCTCGTTCGGCGTCTCCGGTGGCGCGGTCGCCGTCGCCGGCACGTCGAGCATCCGGGTCCTGGTGAAGGTCAGCGCTGACGGGGTGACCGGGTGGGGCGAGGCCACTCCCATCCGGGCGTGGACGTACGAGAGGGCCGAATCCATCGTCACCACCGTCGACCGCCAGCTCGCCCCGAGGCGAGGTCGCCGACGCGTTGGCCGAGGGGCGGGCGCCGGTCGCGCTGGACGGCGTGACGCGGGTGTCGACCGGGCCGGGGCTCGGCGTCGGCGTCGACGTCGACGAGTCGGTGGTGCGGGAACTGGCCGTGGACGTGCTCGCCCGGTAGCCGGCACCGCCCCCGGACAGCCCACCCGTGTGGGTGGAGGCACCGACCTGAGCCCGATGCAGACATAGCATGTGCTGATGCCCATGCGTCGATGCGGTTCCGCACTTTACCCTGTCGCCGCTCGCCCGGTGACCCCATGATCACCTTTACGCTGGCGGACTGGCTCCTTCTGCTCAGCCTCTGGCTGCTGGCGGTCCAGCCCGCCGCCCTCCCGTTCAGCTACGCCGCCGTGCGCCGGCACCGGCGCCTCGGCGGCGCCCACCCGATCCTGGTGGCGTTCGGCGGCTGGGCAGTCGGCTCCCTCCTCGGCGCCTTCACCTCGGCGTACCTCGCCAACTTGGGGATCGACTCGACGCTGGTGCTGCTGCTGCTCAGCTACCCTCCGGTATGGCTGCTCGCGTGGCTTCTTGCCCGGACGGCGACGGGCGCGGCCTCGACCGCGGCTCGAGACAACGGCCCGAAGAGCGAGGACGACCACTGACGGAGTCCCGAGCGGAGCCGCGAACACCCAAGGGACACTGCTGCCCAACGTGGGCAGCACCGACGCCGCCGGCGGGATCCGGCCACCGCCACAACCTGACCGCCACGACACCGCCCGGCCGGTAGGCCAGGCGGCATCTCGTCCAACACCGTGAACGCTTGTGGTCCCGGCACCTAACCGAGCGCGAGCATCGCCTCGGCGACCTCGCCGACCGCCGCATCGGGGATCGCGGTGGCCGCCTCCTCCAGCACGAGCAGCCGCGCCCGAGGGATCTCCCGCGCGATCGCTTCGCCGTTGCCGACGGGGAAGAACCGGTTCCGGCGACCGTGCACGACGAGCGTGGGGACGTCGACCTCGGGCAGCCGCTCCCGCCAGCGTGGAGTGCAGTCGAGCCGGGAGAAGACCAGACCCAGCTGATTGGCCAGCTGGACCGGTGGTGCGGTGCCGGGGGTGCGGTCCCAGATGCGCGCGGCGACCGCGCGCGCGGCGACGGGGTCGTCGCCGAGGATCTCCGCGCCGGCGGCGGCGAACTCCGCAACCGACTCGCGATCGGCCCAGTCCGGCATCGGACGCGCGAACAGCCGGCCCATCGTCGCCCGGTCATGGTCGGGAAGGTCGTCGTCAGGCGGGCCGGGAGCGACCGGGCGGGTGCCGACCAGGGTGAGCGCCGAGAACGCGCCGGGATGGTCGAGCACGGCCACCTGGGCGACCATCCCGCCGACGCCGATCCCCGCGAGGTGCGCGGGCCCGCCCCCGAGCGCGTCCGCGAGGGCGGCCGCGTCGGCGGCGAGGTCGCGCAGGGTGTACGACGGCGCCTCCGGATCCGTCGTCGTCGACTCCCCGCTGTCGCGCAGGTCGTAGCGCACCACCCGGCGCCCACCGGTGGCGAGGCGCGCACAGAGCGCGTCGGGCCAGGAGAGCATCGTCGTCCCGCCCGCGAGCAGGACGAGTGGCGCGTCGTCGGCGCCGAACGACTCGATGCCCAGCACGGTTCCGTTGGCGTTGATCGTGGTCATCGGATCACCGGGCGATGTCGTAGGTCAGATGGGTCGCAGTCGACGTCGGCAGCACGTCGCGCTGCACGAGCGTGCGCGGCGCCCCGCCGGTGAACAGGGGCTGGGCCCGGGTCGGGCCCGGTGACGAAGCCGTCGAGGGACATTGAGATGTCCGCGATGATGCGGGTCATGCCGGGGCAGACCCGATCCGCCGGCCAAACTCATCGGTCCCCGGCGGCGGCCAGAAGGGATCCCGGCCGATGAAGCCCAGCAGCCGGGTCTGGGCGTCCGCGTCGTCGGGCACCTCGATCCGGCTGCCGAACTGGCCGGAGGCGCGGATGACCTGCTCCATCTGCGCCATCCCGCCGAGCAGTTCGGCGCAGAAGTCGGCGTCCAGCCGATCGTCCTGGCCGGTGGCCCGGGCCAGGTCCCAGGTGTGCATGAACACGTCGGTGGTGTAGAACCGGTCGATCGCGGCGGCCAGCGGCAGGTCGCCGGTGTGCGGGTTGGTGAACTGCCGGCGCGCGGTCGCCGGGTCGTCCAGCACCGCCTGCACCCCGTCGCGGTGCGCCTGCCACGCGCCGACCGGGTCGTCGTCCACCGACGGTCCCTGGGGCAGGTCGACGCCGGCGCCGGCGGCCAGGAAGCCGGGGAACCACTCGGTCAGGTGCCGCACGACGTCCCGGGCGGTCCAGCCGGCGACCGGGGCGGGCACGTCCCAGGATCGGGTGCCCCGGACCCGCTCGGTGAACCGCCCGGCGACCTGCCGGTGGCGCTCGGCCGGCTGCTCAGACAGCGCCATCGGCCAGCATCCGGTCCAGCTTGGCGTAGCCCTCGTCGACACCGACCTCCATGCCGCTGCGCAGCCAGGCGTCGCGGCTGTCGAAGCTGTCGACCAGCGACTGGGCGTGCAGCCGGGTCCGGCCGTCGCCCAGGTCCTCGAACCACAGGGTCTCCAGCGCGACGCCGTCGGGCTCGCCGTCGAAGGTGAACGTCTGCACGATCCGGTCCGGCCGCACCTCGTGGAAGGAGCCGTGGAAGGCGTACTCCGCGCCGTCGTGCACCGAGACGTACCGCCAGCTGCCGCCGGTGGACGCGTCCCAGTGCTCGATCCGGGTGGTCACCGCGTCCGGGCCGACCCAGCGGGCGAACAACGCGGGGTCGGTGTGGGCCCGGAACAGCTGCTCGGGCGTTGCCGCGAAGTCACGAGTCATCCGGATGACCGGCAGCTTCGGGTCCGCCTCGATCGCCGTCTGCGTGGTCTTGTCCATGCGCATTTCCCTTCATCTCGGCCAGGACGGCGTCGAGGCGGCGGTAGCGCTGCTCGACGCGGTCCCGGTGGCGTTCGATCCAGGTGTCCATCAGGTCCAGGGCCTCGACCTCGAGGCGTACCTGCCGGGGCTGCGGTCCGCGCGGCCGGCTGACCAGCCCGGCGTCCTCGAGCACCCGCAGGTGCTTGTAGACGGCCTGCAGCGAGATCCCGTACGGCGCGGCCAGTTGGCTCACGGTCGCGTCGCCCTCGGAGAGCCGGGCGACCATGTCGCGCCGGGTCGGATCCGCGAGGGCGGCGAAGGCCCGGGAGAGCACGTCCGTGGTCATCGTCCCCCCTTTCAACCTGAAAGTTGAAAGCAGCGTATCCTCGGCCGGTGCGGCTCGTCAACCATGTGGTTGAAAGCAGAGTTCGGGGGTCCAGCGGCGGCTGTTCGCCCGGCGCGTCCCGCACCGGCCCGGCCGGCAGCTAGGCGGATGCCGCCACGGCGGCGGGCGGTACGGCGAGGCCGAAGACGTTGTCCGGGTCGTGGGCGGCCTTGACCCGGCGCAGCGCCGCCCAGTTCGCCGGGGTGAACGCCGCGGCGGTACGGGACGGGTCGTACAGGAAATTGAGGAAGGCGCTGCCCAGGCCGCACCGGTCCAGCGCCGTCGCGGTGCGCGGCGAGGGAACCGTGTCGAGGATGACCGACAGCGGTGCGTCCCGGTGCGCGGCGGCCCCGCGGTCGCGCGCGATGCGCCCACCCCAGTGGCGGATCTCGACCGTGGCGTCCGGCTCGGCCACCAGCGCGGCGACGAGGTCGTCGTCGAGCGACCGGACCTGGTCGAAGGTGCGGGGGAAGGCGCCGCCCATGGCCGCGTCCGGATAGTCGACGACCCGCATGTCGTCGGTGACGGCGGGCCCGGCGACCCGCCACAGCGGGGCCAGCAGCGCCCGGCCACGGTCGGCGTCACCGGCGTACATGGCCTTGACCACGAGCGAACCGTCGCGGGTCAGCAGCACCGCCGTGCTGAGCTCGTCCGGCACCCGCTCGATCCACCGACGGTAGTAGGCGAGGGTCTCGGCGGCCCGGTCCCGGCCGAAGGTGACCGCGCCCGCGTACACCGTGGAGACCGGGTAGAGGCGGATGTCCAGGGCGGTGACCACGCCGTAGGAGCCGCCCCCGCCGCGCAGCGCCCAGAACAGGTCGGGGTGGTGGTCGGCGTCGGCGGTCACCAGCCGGCCGTCGGCGGTGACCACCCGGGCCCGCAGCACGCTGTCGGCGGCCAGCCCGTGCCGGCGGGCCAGCCAGCCCAGCCCGCCGCCGAGCGTGTAGCCGACCACGCCCACGTCGGGCGCCGAGCCGGCCAGCCCGGCCAGCCCGAACGGCGCGGCCGCCCGCAGCACGTCGCCCCACCGGGCGCCCGGGCCGACCCGGGCGACCCGCCGGACCGGGTCGACCAGGACCGTGGCCATCGCGCCGGTGTGCAGCAGCAGCGCGCCGTCGTGCGCGCGGTGGGTGCCGTGGCCGGTGGCCTGGACGGCGAACGGCAGCTCGTGCCGGCGCGCGGCCAGCACCGCCTTGCGTACGTCGGTGGCGTCGGCGGCCCGGACCACCGCGGCGGGGTGCGGGTCGAGGGTCGGGTCGAGGGGCCGGCGGTGCGCGTCGTAGCCGTCGTCGCCGGGCAGGAAGACGGGTCCGCTGGTACGCAGCGTCTCTCGGATGCTCATGCCGGTCAGACCCGCGGCCCGGGGCGGATTCATCGGTATCGGCGGCGATGAGTTCCGCCCGGTCCGCCGGTCCTATCGGTGTGGCGGCTGCCGTGATCTCCTTCACCGTCGGCGCGGCGGTGGCCCGCGCCGACATCCCCGTCCTCTGCGCCGACCTGGCCGACCTGCTGCGCGGGCGCCCACCCGGGACCGTCGCGTGCGACGTGGCCGCCGTGGCCGCACCCGACGTGGTGACCGTCGAGGCGCTGGCCCGGCTGGGGTTGACCGCCCGCCGGCACGGCTGGCGGCTGGTCGTGCGGGACGCCGGCCCGGCGCTGCGGCGGCTGCTGGCCCTGCTGGGGCTGGCCGAGGTGTTAGCCGAGCCGGGCCGGCAGCCCGAACAGCGGGAAGAGCCGCTCGGTGTCCAGGAAGTTGGTGATCTCGGCGATCCGCCCGGCTGACACCCGCAGCACGGTCAGGCCCCACGGCTCGTGCCCGACGCCGGTCTGGCTCGGCCGGTACTGCGCGAACGCCGGCATCCCGTTGGCCACCACCGGGACCAGGCGGGAGCCCCGGCAACCGCTGCCGGTGCCGGTCATCCAGGCCAGGATGTCCTCGGTGCCGTGCAGCCACAGCGGCACCGGCGGCATGGACAGCGTCACGTCCTCGTGCAGCAGCGTGGTCAGCGCCGCCAGGTCGTACGCCTCGAACGCCCGCACGTAGCGGGCGAGCAGCGCCTGCTGCTCGTCGTCCATCGGCTGGTACACGTCCGCGCTGGTGTCGGCGGCCGCGAGGGTGGCGCGGGCCCGTTGCAGGGCGCTGTTGACGCTCGCCACCGACGTGTCGAGCAGCTCGGCGACCTCCTGGGCCGACCAGGCCAGCACCTCACGCAGGATCAGCACGGCCCGCTGCCGCGCCGGCAGGTGCTGCAGGGCGGCCACGAACGCCAGCCGGACCGACTCGCGGGCGGCGATCACCTCGGCGGGGTCGCTGCGCTCCGGCAGGATCCGGCCGTCGGGTGCCGGACCGACCCAGATCTCCTCGGGGCGCGGCTCGCCCGGGTCGCCGGCGTGGCCGGAGCCGGCGGGGCCGAGGTCCATCGGCAGGATCCGCCGCTGGGCGCTGCCCAGCATGGTCAGGCACACGTTGGTCGCGATCCGGTAGAGCCAGGACCGCAGCGCGGCCCGCCCCTCGAACCGGTCGTAGCCGCGCCAGGCCCGGATGAAGGTCTCCTGCACGGCGTCCTCGGCCTCGAAGACCGAGCCCAGCATGCGGTAGCAGTAGCCGGTCAGCTCCGAGCGGTACGCCTCGAGCTGCGCTTCCACGGGTGCACTCGTCGCCACGTCCGTCACCCGCACCAATCTAGCCGAGCCCGCGCCGGCCGGGGGTCACGAAACTCGCCGCGCCGGCACCGATGAGTTCCGGGCGGCCGGCTGGTCAACACCGGCGTCCGTACGCACCAGACGACCGGAGGAACCCATCATGACCACGACCGAGCAGCCCACCGGCACCGGGCAGTACGCCGACGTCAACGGCATCCACCTCTACTACGAGACCCACGGCACCGGCCGGCCGCTGGTCCTGCTGCACGGCGGTCTCGCCTCGGGGGAGATGTTCGGGCCGGTCCTGCCCGCGCTGGCCGACCACCACCAGGTCATCCTGGTCGACCTGCAGGGCCACGGCCGCACCGCCGACATCGACCGGCCGATCGACGTCACCCTGATGGCCGGCGACGTCGCCGCGCTCATCGAACACCTCGGACTGCACAAGCCGGACGTCGTCGGCTTCTCCCTCGGCGGCGGCGTCGCGCTGCAGGTCGGGATCCAGTACCCGCACCTGGTCGGCCGCCTGGTCGCGGCGTCGGCGCACGTGCGCCGCGACGCGATCCACGCCGAGCTGCTCCAGCAGCAGGGCCAGGTGAACGCGGCCGCCGCCGAGTTCATGAAGGACACCCCGATGTACGAGCTCTACCAGCGGGTGGCCCCGCGTCCGGAGGACTTCCCGCGGCTGCTCGACAAGATCGGCGCGGCGATGGCGAAGGACTACGACTTCACCGAGCAGATCCGCGGCCTGCAGGTGCCGACGCTGATCATGGCCGCCGACGCGGACATGGCCCCGCCGAGCCACTACGTCGAGGTGTTCAAGCTGCTCGACGGCGGCCTGCGCGACGGCGGCTGGATGGGGGAGAACCGGCCGAAGGGCGGGCACGCGCTGGCCATCCTGCCCGGCGTGACCCACTACGACATCGCCGACTCGCCGCTGTTCGCCGCGGCCACCCTCGCCTTCCTCGACAAGCAGGCGTGAGCCGTCGTCGCGCCGCCCGGCGGCCCCCGGGCCGCCGGGCCGGCTCCCCCGCGCCGGGTCCCGCACCGCGCGGCCCGGCGCGTCGCCCGGCGCTCACCCGACCCACGGTCGGATCTTGTCGGGGTTGAGGACCGCCCAGATGCGGGTGATCCGCTCGCCGACGACGTGGAACGCGTACACCGCCACGGTGACCCCGTCCCGCTGCGCGACCAGACCCGGCTGACCGTTGACCGTACGTTCCAGCAGCGTCACGCCGGCCGCCCGGACACCCAGACCGGCGAAGAAGCGCGCGACCTGCCCGCCCCCCACGACCGGCCGCGGTTCGGCGGTGACCAGGCCGCCACCGTCGCCGGTCGCCGAGACGTCGGGGTCGAGCAGCCCGACGAGCGCGGCGATGTCCCCGGCCTCCCAGGCCCGCTTGAAGGTCCGGACGACGGCGGCCTGCCGGGCCGGGGGAGCGGCGTCCGGCGACCCGCCGCGGAGGCGACGGCGGGCCGAGGAGGCCAACTGGCGGCACGCCGCCGGGGTACGCCCGACGATCTCGGCCACCTCGGCGAAGGAGTAGCGGAACACGTCGTGCAGGACGAACGCGACGCGCTCCGCCGGGGTCATCGCCTCGAGCACCACCAGGAAGGCCATGCTCACCGACTCGTCCAGGGTGACCCGGTCGGCCGGGTCGACGCCGGCGCCACCGGCCCGCCCGCCGGTCCACTCGGCCGGCTCCGGCACCGGCTCCGGGATCCACTGGCCGACGTACCGCTCACGCCGGGCCCGCGCCGAGCCCAGCACGTCGAGGCAGACCCGGCTGGCGACCCGGCTCAACCAGGCGCCGGGCGAGGCGATCGCGTCCCGCTGCGCGTCGGAGAGGGCGTACCAGCGGGTGTAGGTCTCCTGGACGGCGTCCTCCGCCTCGGCCAGCGAGCCGAGCAGCCGGTACGCGAGATCGATCAGCTGCCGCCGCTCGCGCACGATCGCGCTCAGCCGCGGGTCGGGCCGGCGGTGTCCGGGACCGGATCGGGTGGTCATCGTGCCGTCAGCTCCCTCGCTCGCGTTGATCCTCACGGGTCCGACGAGGCAGCGCACCGGAGTGTGAGGGCGGGCACCCCGCCTGACACCCCGGGGACCTGCGTCGTCGGACGAGTCGAGGACCACCCGAGGCAAGGAGAAACCGATGAGCGACTTCCAGAGCATCGCCGACCGCGTCGAGATCGAGGCGCTGCGCGGCGAGTTCACCGACGCGGTGATGATGCGCGACCGTGCCCGCCTCGCCTCGCTGTTCACCCCGGACGGGGTGCTGCGCATGCCCAACATCCCCGCCGAGCAGGTCGGCCGGGAGGAGATCCGCGCCGGTGGCGAACGACTGCAGGCGCAGTGGGACTTCTTCGTGCAGAACACCCATCCCGGCGTCATCGAACTCGACGGCGACAGCGCCACCGGCCGCGCGTACCTGCACGAACTGGCCCGCACCCTCGACGGCCGCCAGGGGCAGAACTTCGCCGTCTACCACGACCGCTACCGGCGTACGCCGGACGGCTGGAAGTTCACCGAGCGGGTCTACGAGGTCCGGTACCTCGACACCACCCCGCTGGCCGGCTCGGCACCGAGCTGACGTCCACCGCGCGCAGCTGCCCACAGCACCCGACGAGCAACCCAGGAGGAACCATGACCACCTCGGCTCCGACCACGCCCTACGCCGAACCGGCCTCCGCGCGAAGCCTGGAGCGGGCCGCCGCCGCGCTGACCGCGCACGGCTTCACCGTCGAGCTCCTCGACGACGTCGCCGCCGCGCGGGCCCGCGTCGCGGACCTGATCCCCGCGGGCGCCAGCGTCTTCACCGCGGCCAGCGAGACCCTCCGCCGGTCCGGCATCGACCGGGACATCAACGCCGGCGGGCGGTACGAGGCCTTGAAGCCACGCCTGCTCGCCCTGGACCGGGCCACCGCGGCCGAGGACATCCGGCGCCTGGCCGCGAGCCCCGATGTCGTCGTGGGCAGCGTCAACGCGGTCACCGAGACCGGGTCCCTGGTGGTCGCCTCGGCCAGCGGAAGCCAACTACCGGCGTACGCGGGCGGCGCGGCCCGCGCCATCTGGATCGTCGGGGCGCAGAAGGTGGTGCCGGACCTGGACACCGCGCTGCGCCGCGTCGAGGAACACGCGCTCCCGCTGGAGAGCGCCCGGGCCCAGGCGGCGTACGGGCAGCCCAGCGCCATCAACCGGCTGCTCGTGCTCAACGCCGAGCCGCACCCCGGACGCGCCGTCGTGCTGCTGCTGCGCGAAGCCGTCGGCTTCTGAGACCAGGTCGCGCCCGCCGGCGGTCACGGGGCCGCCGGCGGCCGACGACGAACGCGGGCGGTCGCCCCGGCGACGCGCCGCCGTCGGTGGAAAGAACTTCCAGCTCCCGGTCCTGCACAGAAGGATTTCTTTCGGTACTGTGCTGCCGTGCCACCCCCTCCGACCGTCGTCAATGCCCCACCCGACGACCGCACCCCCACCGCCGATTCCGTCCGCCCCACCGTCCGGCGTGACCCGGCACGCCGCATCGAGACCGGCCTCGGCTGGCTGCTGCTGCTGCCGTCCGTGGTCGTCTTCGGGCTCTTCGTCTTCTGGCCGCTGGGCCGCACCCTCTACCTGTCCGTGCACGGCAACGACCTGTTCGGCGCCCCGTCGGTCTACGTCGGCGCCGAGCACTACCGGGAGATGCTCTCCGCCGAGTTCGGCCGGGTGCTGGTGACCACCGGCCTGTTCACCCTCTTCTCCGTGCTGCCCGCCGTCCTCGGCGCGCTGGTCGTGGTGCTGCTGCTGGAGGCCCGCATCCGGGGCGTACGCGTGCTGCGCACCGCGTTCGCGCTGCCGTTCGCGTTCTCCGTGGCGACCGCGTCGGTGGTCTTCGCGATCATCTACAACCCGGCGATCGGCGTGGCCAACGGCCTGCTCGGCTCCGTCGGGATCGACCGGGTCAACTGGCTCACCGACCCGTCGATCGCGCTGCCCGCGGTGGCCGCCGCGACGGTCTGGATGAACTTCGGCTACAACGTCCTGGTGCTCTCCGCCGGCGTCGCGGCGATCTCGCCCGAGGTGGTCGAGGCGGCCCGGCTGGACGGCGCGACCGGCTGGCGGCTGGCCTCCCGGATCACCATCCCGCTGCTCTCGCCGCAGCTGTTCTTCCTCATCGTGGTCTCCACCATCCACGCGTTGCAGAGCTTCGGGCAGATCCACATCCTGACCAAGGGCGGCCCCGACCAGGCCACCACGACCCTGGTCTACTCGATCTACGAGAAGGCGTTCGCCTTCGGGTCCTCCGACTTCGGATCAGCCAGCGCGCAGGCCGTGGTGCTGCTGGTCGTCATGCTCGGCTGCACGGCCGTCCAGTTCGGCGTCCTCGAACGGCGGGTCCACTACCGATGAAGAAACTCAGCCTCGGGCAGATCGCCGTCTACGTCGTGCTGGGCCTGGCCGCGATCCCTGTCCTGTTCCCCATCTACTACGGCTTCGTGGGCGCCGTGATGGGCCCCGGTGACCTGGCCACCTACCCGCCGGCGCTGGTGCCGCACGAGCTGCACTGGCAGAACATCACCGACGTGTTCCGCTCGGTGCCGCTCGGCCGCTTCTACGTCAACTCCGCCGTCCAGACCGGGCTCATCACCCTCGCGCAGGTGGTCACCAGCATCCTGGCCGCGTACGCCTTCGCGTTCCTGCGCATGCCGGCGAAGGCCGCGACGTTCGGGCTTTTCCTGGCCACCCTCATGGTGCCCTGGGAAGCCATCATCATTCCCAACTACCTGGCCATCTCCGGCTGGGGCCTGGCCCGGGGCGGGCTGACCTACCTCGGTCTCGTGCTGCCCTTCCTGGCCTCGGCGTTCGGCACCTTCCTGCTGCGGCAGGCCTTCCTGCAGTTCCCCACCGAGCTGCGCGACGCCGCGGTGATCGACGGGTGCGGGCACTGGCGCCTGCTGTGGCGGGTCATCGTGCCGCTGTCCAAACCGTCGATCGCGGCGGTCGGGGTCTACGTCTTCCTCTCGGCGTGGAACCAGTACTTCTGGCCGCTGATCCTGATCCGCGACTCCGACTACCAGACGCTGCAGATCGGCATCTCGCAGCTCAACGACTCCGAGGTGGCCCAGCCGGGCCTCGTCCTCGCCGGCGTCGCGCTGTCCCTGCTGCCCACCCTGGCCGTCGTGCTCTTCGGCCAGCGCTACATCGTCCGCGGCCTCACCGCCGGCGCGGTGCGTTAATTCTCAAAGCTGCGTTAATTCTCAAAGAGGAGAAACCGTGAGACAACCTAGGCTCCGCCGGAGCATGAGCGCCTTCGTCGCACTGGTCGCTGCCGCCGCGCTGACGGCCTGCGGTGGCTCCGGGTCCGGCACCGACTCCGGCAAGGACGCCCTCGAGGCGCCCGGCGCGGAGGTGCTCGAGAAGGCCACCGACAAGACCACCATCGAGTTCTGGCACGGCATGAAGGGCGCCAACGCCGCGGCGATCGACAAGCTGGTCGCCGACTTCAACGCCCAGAGCGGCGGCAAGGCCGAGGTCAAGCCCATCTACCAGGGCAACTACGACGAGACGATCGCCAAGTACAAGGCCTCGGTGCAGCAGAAGAACACCCCCGCGCTGGTGCAGATCTACGACATCGGCTCCCGGTTCATGGTCGACTCCAAGCAGACCGTGCCGATGTACAAGTTCATCGACAAGGACAAGTTCAACGCCGGCGACATCGAGCCGAACATCGCCAACTACTACTCGATCGACGGCAAGCTCCAGTCGATGCCGTTCAACACCTCCACGCCGCTGCTGTACCTGAACAAGGAGGCGTTCGAGAAGGCCGGCCTCGACCCGACGAAGCCACCGAAGAACCTCGACGAGATCGGGGAGATGGCCAAGAAGCTGACCGTCAAGGACGCCGGCGGCAAGACCGTCCGGTACGGCTTCGGCGCCGCCATCTACGGCTGGCTGCTGGAGCAGTTGATCGCCACCGACGGCAAGGAGTACTGCGACAACGGCAACGGCCGCAAGGGCCTCGCCACCAAGGTGCAGTTCGACCAGGAGACCGGCGTACGCGTCGCGCAGTGGTGGGCCGACCTGGTGAAGGGCGGCTACGCGACGAACACCGGCCGCAAGACCGACGACGCCCAGGCCGCCTTCAAGGCCGGCACGGTCGCCATGCACCTGGAGTCCACCGGCGCCATGCGCGGCTACATCGACGCGGCCAAGGGCAAGTTCACCGTGCTCACCGCGCCGTACCCGAAGGCGAGCAGCACCGCCACCGGCGGTCCGATCATCGGTGGCGCCTCGCTGTGGATCAACGGGGCCGGGCACAGCGACAAGGAGAAGCGGGTCGCCTGGGAGTTCGTGAAGTTCGCCTCGAGCCCGGAGCAGCAGGCCAAGTGGCACACCGGCACCGGGTACGTGCCGGTCAACGCCAAGGCGCTCGACGAGCAGATCGACAAGGACTGGGTGGCGCAGTACCCGCAGTTCAAGACCGCCGTGGACCAGTTGCACGCGCTGCCGCCGTCGGTCGCCTCGGCCGGCTGCCTGCTCGGCGTGATGCCGCAGGCCCGCAAGGCGGCCGAGGACGGCCTGGAGGCCGCGATCGTCGGCAGCAAGCCCGCCGACCAGGCCATGAAGGACGCCGCCGCGAGCGTCAAGGGCGCGATCGACAGCTACAACAAGTCGGTCAGCTGACCGCTCTCGGC
>NZ_KQ058835.1 GCF_000982955.1 Micromonospora sp. HK10
CGGCCCCGCCCTGCTGGTTGACTCCGCGCCAGGCGCCGCCCGCGGTGGATGACCACGCGGCCGGCCCTGGTGCTTGACCCCGCGCCGAGCCCCGCCCGCCGTGGATGACCACGCGGCCGGCCCCGGCCTCGGCGGAGGGCACCGCGGCGGGGCCCCGGCGGGGCGTACCTCGGCAAGCTGGCCGGTGCCGCGCGGTGGGTGACTTATGGTGGGGCCGGGGCGGCCGACGCGCCCCCGTTGGGAACCGAAAGGCCGTCACGTCTGCCGCCGAGGATGGGCCATGACAGAGCGAACACCCGCCCGGGGCGGGACGCCCACCGCGCCGGCGGCGGATGCCCGCCGCGCGAGCCGTCCCTGAGATGGACTGGGCCGGATGGGGCCTGTTCGGGCTGGTCGCCACCGCCGCGCTCACCGCGGCGTTGATCAGCGCCCAGCTGGCCGGCCTCACCCGCCTCGACTTCCCCCTGGTCCTCGGGACGATCTTCACCGCGGATCCCGACCGGGCCCGGGTCGTCGGATTCTTCCTGCACCTCGCCGCCGGGCAGGGCTTCGCCCTCGGGTACGCGGCCACGTTCGCCCTGCTGCACCGGGCCGCCTGGTGGATCGGTGGGCTGCTCGGGCTGCTGCATGTCGGGATCGCGCTGACCGTGCTGCTGCCGCTGCTGCCGGGGGTGCACCCCCGGATGGCCTCGCAGCGGGCGGGCCTGGGCCGCACCGCCGTGCTGGAGCCGCCCGGCCTGCTCGGCCTCAACTACGGCGTGCAGACCCCCACCGTCGCGGTCGCCGTGCACGCCGTCTACGGCATCGTCCTCGGGCTGCTCCTCCAGCCCGGCTGAGCCCCGGTCGTGACATGCCACGGAGCATCCCCGATGACCGTTGAATCCGGCCCGGCGTCCCGGCGACCCCCCGCGCCGCTGCGCGACTACGGGCTGCTGGCCGACACCCGCACCGCCGCTCTGGTCGCCGCCGACGGCGGCATCGACTGGTTCTGCGTGCCCCGCTTCGACGGAGAGCCGCTCTTCGGCCGGCTGGTCGGCGGCCCGGACGCCGGCACGTTCCGGGTCGGCCCGGCCGGAACCGCCACGGTCGTCGCACGCCGCTACCGCGAGCACACCGCCACCCTGGAGACCACCTGGGCGGTCGGCGGCGGCCGGCTCACCCTCACCGAGGGCATGGTGACCGAGGTCAGCGGCCGCCTGCTGCCGACGACCCTGCTGGTGCGCCGGCTCTCCGCCGAGCAGGCCGCGGTCGACGTCGCCGTGGAATTCGACCCCCGCCTCGGCGCACGGCACGCCCGGCCCCGGGTGCTGCACCGCCGAGCGGGTCTGGTCTGCGCCTGGGGCCCGGTCGCCATCGCGCTGAACAGCGCCCCCGCGCTCGCCGTCGAGCCCGGCCGGGTCACCGTGACCACCATCCAACCCGGCCGGCCGGTCACCCTCGTGCTGTCCGTGGCGCACGGCGAGCCGCTGATCCACGTGCCGCCGGACGCCGCCTGGGAGCAGCTGCTCGACGACGAGCACCGCTGGCGGGACTGGACCGCAGAGATCGACCCGGCACTGCCGTTCCGCGAGCACGTGGTACGGAGCCTGCTGACCATCCGGCTGCTCACCTACTCGCCCTGCCAGGCGCCGGTGGCCGCACCCACCACGTCACTACCGGAGGACCCCGGCGGGATCCGGAACTGGGACTACCGCTACGTCTGGCCCCGCGACGCCAGCATCGGCGTCAGCGCCTTCCTCGCCGTCGGCAAGTCCCGCGAGGCCCGTGGCTTCCTCGCCTGGCTGCTGCACGCCAGCCGGTTGCAGCGCCCCCGGCTGCCGGCACTGCTCACCCTGCACGGCCGTCCGGTGCCGGCGGAACGGGACCTGCCCGGCTGGCCCGGCTACCTCGGCAGCGTCCCGGTGCGGATCGGCAACGGCGCGGCCCACCAGCACCAGCTCGACGGCTACGGCTGGGTGGTCGACGCCGCGTGGGCGTTCGCGCAGTCCGGCCACCGCCTCGACCGGGAGACCTGGCGGGCGGTGCGCGGCTTCGCCGACGTGGTCACCCGCTGCTGGCCCCAGCCCGACGCCGGCATCTGGGAGGTCCGCGAACCGGCCCAGCACGTCCACTCCAAACTCATGGGCTGGCTCGCCCTGGACCGCGCGCTGCGCATCGCCGACACCCACCCGCTGCCGGACCGGCAGCGCCGCCGCTGGCGGGCGGCCCGGGACGCCATCGCCGCCGAGGTACGCAGCCGCGGCTTCGACGCCACCGCCGGCTGCTACGTCCGCAGCTACGGCTCTCCACACCTCGACGCGGCCCTGCTCGTCCTGCCGCTGCTCGACCTGGACGACGCCGACTCGCCCCGGGTGCGCGGCACCGTCGACGCCGTCCGCGAACGGCTCTCGGCCGGCGGCCCGCTGCTCTACCGCTATCCGCCCGGCAGCGACGGCTTCCCCGGCACCGAGGGCGCGTTCCTGCCCTGCTCGTTCTGGCTCGTGCAGGCCCTGGCCCGCACCGGCCGCCGCGCCGAGGCGGTCGAGCTGTTCGAGACTTTGCTCGGCTACGCCGGCCCGCTCGGCCTCTACCCTGAGGAGGTGGACCCGGCGACGGGGGAGTACCGCGGCAACTATCCGCAGACGTTGACCCACGCCGCGCTCGTGCAGGCCGCCCTCGCCATCCGGGACGCCCCAGCGCCGCCACCCTGAGCCCTGCCCGCCCTTCGGGCAGCGCTCTGTGGATGCGCCGGCTGAGCCGGCGAGCAAACCGCCCGCCGGCTCAGCCGGGTTCGGCCCTTCCGGTGACGGCGGCGTCATACCTCGTCTCGACCGGGCGGCTCACCCGGATCAGCGCGGCCAGGTAGTCGCGCGTCTCCGGATCGGTGGAGTAGAGGATGGTGCCGCGCATGCCCCGGGTCATCAGCACCTTGTAGGTGTTGCGGATCAGCCGGTCCGCCTCGACGTCGGTCAGCGCCTTGCGGCTGCGGAAGTTAGGGTCCTTCGATTCCGCTCGCCGCGTGACGAGCTGGCCGTCGCGGACTACCAGGTCCGGGCCGATGATGACGCCCGACCACTCGTATTCGAAGCCCTGCGCGGTGTAGACGCAGCCGACCTGGCCGAACCCGTTCGGGTCGGTCGCCCAGAAGGCGCTGCCCGGCGCCTCTCCGACACTACGGTCGCTCTTGACGTTCCACGGCCGGGTCCAGTCGCCGATCCGCACGTCCGGCACCAGCGAGTCGTCTGGTCCCGGATCGCTCCACGGCCAGCAATAGCCTGCCGACATGCGCGCCGTCTCGCCGGCGTGCTGCTTCCGGGCCAGGAATGTCTCCATCTCCTCGGGCGATCCGGCGACGCGCAGGTCGAACCGGCCGTCGCCGGCCCAGACCGACGGTTCACCGCCGTCGAGGCCGAGCAGGTCGAGGACCCATTCCTCGTACGCCTCGCTGCCGCCGCAGCGGAACTGGTCGTGCAGCGACACCACCTCCACCTCGAGATCGAGCTGCTTCGCGTACGCGGAGATCACGTCGACGCTGCCCAGCTCGCCCGGCTTCACGACCTGATGCTCGTCGAGAAGGAAGACCGGTACCCGAGCGGCGGCGATCAGCTCGTCGATCTGCGATCGGGCGCGTTCGCGCTTCGCCTTGGGGGTGAAGCGGTTGACCGACGTTTCCCGGATCCGGTGTGCCTCGTCGCAGATCAGCACGTCGAGGCCGTTCCGCTCGGCGGTCATGAAACTGTTGAAGTAGCCGAACAGGTTCTTGAGGCGGGTCGAGCCCTTGCCTGCGTACCGGCGGAGGGTCTGGGTGAACGAGCGGGAGCCGGTGGCGTGCATGACGGAGCGCTGCTGCCGGGCCAGTTCCCCGAGCACCGACAGGGCGATGACGCTCTTGCCGCTGCCCGGACCGCCGGAGACCACCACGACCGACTTGCGGTCCGCGCTGCGCGCCCGCTCGACCGCGTGCAACACCAACTCGTACGCCAGGCGTTGCTCGTCGAGCAACGTGAAGTGGGCCCGCTCCTTGAGTTCGACCGCGGCGTACGACAGCAGGTGCTTGCTCGGTCGGACGGAGCTGGTGAGGAAGCGATCCGCGGCGGCCGCCCCCGGGGCGGGGGCCAGGTGGGTCCGGAGGTAGTCGAGGAACTGCCCGCGGCGCTGCTTGGTGAAAATTCGGCTCTGCTCGGTTGGCCGTCGCACGAAAAGGTCGTTCACGTCCCGGTCGACGGCGTTGTGCAGGTAGGCGGCACCGACGACAGGGCTGCGCCGGTGGGCGAGCACGCCGAGGAAGTCGGTCAGGTACTCGCAGTAGTCTCCGACCTGAACACCGGGATGTAGGCGCGGGCCCCGGGCGTGCTCGACCAGCACCAGCCGGTCGGACCCTTCGTAGGACTCGGCCTGCGACCACTGCTTCAGCTCGACCACCACGTAGGAGTCGTCGGTGGTTTTCGGATGCACGCCGGCGAGCACCACGTCGATCCGCTTGCTGGTCAGCGGCAACTGGTACTCGACCAGCATCTCCACCTGGCCCAGGCCGGCGTCGACCAAGTCCTGGCCGAGCACCGTGAGACTGCGCTCCCATGCCCGACGTTCGGCGGCGCTCACGTTGTGGCCGATCTGTTCCGCGATCCGATCAGAGAGTGTGCCGCTGGTGGCGCAGCGGAGCAGACCATCGGCGGAGGTACGGAACGCTGACAACACTTGCCCCCGGGCAGCACGAAATGATCGTGCGCATGGGGGGCGTGTCCGGACATGGCCGGAAGCCCGTCGTTACGCGCGTGTACGGCTGGACTTTAGCGAAGAGATCAACTGATCGCACGCCCCGTCACCGCTTGGTGGCGGAGCCTTTGGCCTGCTCGACCGGGTAGCGGACGGCCACCTCCGCCAACTTGGTGACGGCTGACTCCACGAGGTCGATGCCGAGGACGTCCGCGAGCCGGGTCAGGTAGATCATGACGTCGGCGATCTCGGCCCGGATCCGTGCGCCCGCCTCGGGGTCGTCCATCACCGCCGCCGACTGCGCGGGTGTCAACCACTGCAATTCGGCCAGCAGTTCGCCGACCTCGCCGGCCAGCGCCATGGCGAGGTTCTTCGGCGTGTGGAACTGCTGCCAGTCCCGTTCCTCGGCGAAGGCCCGCACCCGGGCCGTCAGGTCGTCCACCGGGCGAGTCTTGCACGCGCGGCCACGACGATCACTGCACTCTGCCCGCCGCTTCGGCCTTGGTCACCGATCGCACTCCGGCGCTGATGTCCTTGACCGGGATGACCGCGTCGACCAGCGCTCGGAGTGCGAACTCGGTCGGCTGCTCGGAGAACAACACCACCTTGCCCTGCCCTACGGCGTAGCCGACCTCGATGCACACGCTGACGCCGGCATATCCGCCGTTGGCCACCACGAAGATCGCGTCCGACCTCGCAATCTTCGCGAGGAACTCACGCGTGAGCCGGATCTTGTCCGGCTCCTCGACCCGCACATGCTCTTCGTTGAAGTCGTAGCGTGGGGTGTAGACCGTCATGCCCAGGTCGCGGAACGCTGCCTCAGCATGCTGGACTGTGTCGTAGAACTTGGAGCTGCTGCATATGGTGACTGCCTCGATCTCCGGCATCGATCCTCCGCGTGCGCCGTCGGTATCGGTGTTCACGTGAGCTCTACCAGACCTTGCTGAGGACTGCTTATCAGGATCGATCGGTCTAGACGCGACGGATCCTGTCGGGAGTCACGGCGACGCTGCTGACCGTGCGCCCGTCCTCGTCGGTGAACTCGATCTCGTACGCGAGTTCCGGTCGGTGGAAGACGTGCACGATCGTACCGACCGCCCCGGCCGGGGGATTCTCCTCTGGCAGCGCCTCTTTGAGCTCGACCAGGTCGTACGGGTCCAACGGTCATCCTTGTTTCGGTGGGAAGGAGATAGTGACCAGGCGAGGAGTGGAGGAACCTTCCTCGAGTATCCAGGCGGTGCGGACCAGCTGAGTGGTTGGCGCTGGTCAGGAGGTCCGAAGCGCTTCTGAGGACCTCGGATGGCAGCGTTGCAGGCCGAGGCTGGTGGGGTTGCGGCGAAGTGCACGTTTCTGGCAAGATCCCCTTCAATCTCTTGCGGAGAGGATGTCGAATGATTCGTCGTTTCACCGCACTGGCTGTGACGGCCCTGACTCTGGCCTTGATGACCGCGGTACCTGCTTCCGCGGCAACGTCTTTTGCTACGTGCAGCACGGGGCACATCTGGTCGAAAGCCTACAACAACATACCTGTTTGGACCGATACGACAATCTTTGCTGACGTGATGGGCTATTACCAAAGGGCCCAATCGGCAGATTGTCAAGGGAGCGTAGTCACCGGCGCCCGCTATAACGGATGCGGGGCGACCAACGCCAATGCCTGGATCAAGATATGGTTCGGGTGGCCCCCATATGGTTATGGGTACACGTACGCGACCTGCTGGGAGGACACATAAGCCTCCGCTGGCACCGCCCCATGCCCGACATGCACTGCGGACAGCTGGACAGCTCCCCTGAGGGGGTCGGGGCGGTCATTGATTAATGATCATCCACCAGGCCCTGCCGGGAAGGCTTGTGAGGACCGGTCCGTCCAGATGCGGCGAATCCTGTCGGGATCAGGGCAACGCTGGTGACGATGCGCCCGTCGTTGTCGGTGAACTCTGGTTTCGTAAGCGAGTTCCGGCCGGTGGAACACATGCACGATCGTGCCGACCACCCCGGTCGGACGGTCTTCCTCCGGCAGAGCCTCATTGAGTTCGACGAGGGCGTACAGGCCCAACGGTCAACCTCGCATTGGCCGGAAGGCAATAGTTGCGGGCGGGCGTAGCTGGCCTTCTTCGAGTATCCACGGTACGGACCGCGTCGGTCGGCCACCGAGAAAACGGCGTATTTTCGGCGACTCGGGAACGGCGTACGACTGGCGAGGCCGGTCGGGTGCGCGATCCAGACGACGTCGATGTGAAAGGTCCCGCTATGGCGGGGCATGCAGGAGAAGTGCGGCTGTCGCCGTACCGGTGCCCGTAGTGTCGTCTGGCGAGGACAACACGGCGGTCCCGGAGGAGGCCGATGGCAGCGGAAGGCGACGACGGTGTGGCGGCCCCGGTGCAGCGGCCCCCGGGGCGGCCGGCGTTCCTGGAACTCTTCTTCGACCTGGTCTACGTATTCGCGCTGGTTTCCCTGGTCAAGATGCTCGCCGCCGAGCTGAGCTGGACCGGCGTCGCGGAGGCGCTGGTCCTGCTGCTCGCGTTCACCCTGGTCTGGGCGCTGACCACGTGGGCCGCCGACACCCTGGACCTGGCCCGGCCCACGGTCCAGGTGCAGTTCATCGGGGTGGCGGCCGCCAGCCTGCTGCTGGCCGCCGCGGCGCCCGACGCGTACGACGGGCGCGGCCTGCTCTTCGCAGGCACCTACCTGACCGTCCACCTCGGGTCGAGCGCCTACTACCTCCTGCTCCGGCGGGATGCGGCCGAGCCGCGCCGCAGCGGCCGGATCGTTTTCTGGTACGCCATCGCGGCGGTCGGCTGGATCGGTGGCGGGCTGGTCGCCGGCCCCACCCGGCTGTTGATCTGGGCGGTGACGGTCGCCGTGGAGTACGGTGCCGCCTCGTTCGGCTGGCCGGTGCCGAGGCTGGGGCGGTCGCAGCCGCAGGAGTGGCAGCTGGTCGGCGAGCGGGTGGCCGAACGGTACCGGCAGTTCGTCATCGTCGCGCTCGGCGCGGCCATCTTCGTGATCGGAACGACCTTCAGCCTGAGCGAGTACACGATCGACCAGGCCTGGGCGCTCCTGGTGATGTTCACGATCGTGGTGTTGGCCTGGCGGATCTACATCTACCGGGCCGGCGAGCTGTTGACCGACGCCATCGCGCGGTCGACGAACCCGGCGCTGCTCACCCAGTCCGCCGCGGTCACCCACCTGATCATGGTGGCCGGCATCGCCGGCATGGCGGTCACCAGCCAGCTCGTCGTGATGCGTCCCTTCGGGGAAACCCCGCCCTCCTGGGTTGCCGTCACCCTCGGCGGACCGGCGATGTTCCTGGTGGGTCGCGGCGTGCTGGACTACACGGTGTTCGGTCGGATCTCCCGGTCCCGGCTGGCCGGGTTGGTGCTGCTGGCCGCCGTGGCACCGGCCGCGCACCTGCTGCCGCCGGTCGCGGTCGCGCTGCTCGCCATGAGCGTCCTGGCCCTGATCGCCGCGGCGAACCTGGTGAGCACCCACCTGCACGCCCGGATCCCGATGCCGCCGGCGCTCCGGTGACCCTCAGCCGGTCGCCACGGTGACCCGGGCCGGCCGGGCGTGCGCGGGCAGCGTCTCCCAGACCAGGATGAGCAGCAGGACCAGGTTCGCCACGATCAGGACGGCCAGCGGCGGCAGCAGCGCCATCGCGGGCGCGATGGCGCACAACACCACGATGCCCAGTGCCCGGGGCCAGAGGACCCGGCCGGTCAGTACGGCGTCGAAGAGCAGGCTCCCGAGCAGGAACAGGACCGGCCCGCCGACGATCGCGGCGACCCAGGCGGCCGGTGCCGCGCCGAACGGCCGGTCGGCGACCAGCGAGACGCTGGTCGACACCACCAGCACCCCGGCCACCATCACCAGATGACTGTACGAGGTGGAGGTGCCGGGCCGTACCCGCTCCACCACCTTGACGGCGGGCGGCGCCAGGAACTGCCGTACCCGGTGGAAGTAGAGCTGGAACAGCACGACCGCGCTGGCGAACCCGACGGCGCTCGCGGCCACCCGGCCGGCCTGGAAGCCGCTGCCGGCCAGCCCCATGCCGGCGCTCAGGATCAGCTCGCCGAGGGCGATCAAGAAGATTTCCCGGTGCCGCTCGGACAGGTGAGAGCCGGTGAAGATCTGGCTGGCCAGTTCGGTGCGGCCGAGCTTCGGCGTCGGCCAGCCGATCCGGGCCGACCCGAGGTCGACCACCACCGCGACCGACCAGAGCAGCAGCCGGGCCGTTCCGTGTACGAACACCCCGGCCACCCACGGCACCGCCGTGACGCCGAACCAGAAGAAGACCCGGATGCTCCTGGCCTGGACCGTGCGGTTCACCCGGGTACCCGGGATGAGGACGGCGTCCCGGACGAGATGGATGCCGAAGTACGCCCCGACCAGAAGCCAGCCGTAGTCGCCGAAGGCGCGCGGCACCGCGATCGCCATCAGCAGGGTGCCGAACATGACCGCCAGGACGGTGGCCTGGATGATCGACAGCCGGGGGTTGAACAGGTCGGTGAGCCACGCGGTCAGTACCCACACCCACCAGGCGGCCATCAGCAGCACGGCGGTCTGGGCGGCGCCCCGGACGGTGAGGTCCTCCGCCAGCCCCACCGAGAGCCGGGAGAGCATGAAGATGTAGACCAGGTCGAAGAAGAGCTCCAGGAACGTCGGATACTGGGGCTCGCCGCGCCCGCGCAGGATCCGGGGTAGCGGGCTGGACGTCACCGCGTCTGCCTCCTCTGGCACGCCGCACCGGGGGAGCGGAGGCGCGGGCAGCCTGGCGCTCCCCGCCAACCTACAAGAGCGGAGTCAGCGGCGAGCCGAAACGACCGAAGCGGGGCGGTGGCACCAGCAGCCCGGTGGTCTCCCGCCGCAGCAGCCCGGTGGCTACCCGTCCCCGCTGACGTCAGGCGAGCGGACGACCGGCGAGCTGGCCGGTACCCGTGGCAACCGTGAAGGCGGCCCAGGCGGCTGCGGGAAAGGTGAGCACCGGCCCAACCCGGTCCTTGGAGTCGCGAACGGCGACGACGCCGGGAAGGTTGGTGGCGACCTCGACGCAGTCGCCGCCGTTGTCGCCGCTGCGGGTGCTCTTGCGCCAGATGGCGCCGGTCAGATCAGTCATGCCGCAACTCCCCGGCGATCCGCTTGATCATGTCCCTCGATTCTGCCTCACTCAACGCGAGAGCCTCTACACCGTTCCAGGTGCTCTCGTAGGCCGCGAGTTCGTCGGGCTTGTCAAGGTAGAGCGCCCCGGTCAGCGACTCGCTGTAGACGACGGACGGTTCAGGTGCCGCACGGCCGCCTCTGGTAGCCGGAAAGTCGAGAATGACGAAGGATCCGGCTACTGCCCCGGGATGTGGCCCGGCCGCGAGGGGAACCACGCGCACCGACACGTTGGACATCTCGGAGGCTTCGAGCAGGTAGCTGAGCTGCCCGGTCATCACGCCCAGTCCGCCAACAGGTCGACGGAGCACAGCCTCCGACAGCGCGACCTCCAGCCGTGGCGGCTTCGGCAGGCGGCGAGTCAGCAGCCCCTGACGCTGCATCCGCACCTCGACGGCTCGCTCCCGGTCCTCGGCACTGAGCCGGCTACCCGGGTGGTACAGCCCCAGCGCGTACCGCCGAGTCTGGAGTAGCCCTGGGATCAGCGATTCGTCGTAGCGGCGCAGGTGGGCGGCGGCGGATTCCAGGCCGACGTACAGTTCGAACCAGCTCGGCACCGCGTCTCCGTACGCGTGCCACCAGCCCTTCGACTTCGTCTCGGTGGCCAGCCCTTTCATCGCCTCGGTCAGCTCGGCCGAGACCCCGTACAGCTCGCACATGGCCTTGACGTCGAGCACCCGGACCGGGCCGAGGCCGCTCTCGATGCGCCAGATCTTCTGCCGGCTGTATTCCAGCGCCTCGGCGGCGGCGTCGAGGGTCACGCCGGCCTCGGTGCGGTACTGGCGCAGCAGCCGGCCGAGCTGCCGGCGCGGCACGGTCGATCCGATGTCCTCGGCCACCCGAACACTCCCTGATTCCGTCCTGCAACACTGCGTAACGTCGCCTTGCAACCTTTACCGGTTGCAGTAAAGAAAGTCAATGACCTGAGCGAAAAATCTGATGTGGAACGTTGCGCCGAGGCTCCGCAGTGTCACAAGCTGACTACAGGAGCCGTGCTGCCGTACCGCTGCTGAGCTGCGGTGGCAGGGCCGGGTGGGTCCGCGCGTGCGGGGAGGGCGGGCGGCCCCACCCATCCACATCCGACGCAGAGGAAGGCCAGCGGCATGATGGTCCGCAACCAGCGACCGGCCCGGGGGAGCGGAGCGACCTACCGCTCCGGCGCGTACACCAGTCTGCTGCCGTGGCAGGTGCGGGAGCGCCGCTTCCCGCCGGTGGGGCTCGGCCGCCGGGGCCTCGACCCCGGCGAGGTCTATGCCTTCCTCGACCGGGTTGCCGGCGACCTGGCCGCCGTCCACGCCGCGCTGGCCGCCAGCCGCCGGGAGACCGCGGTCATCAAGGACGCGCTGCGCCGCTGGCAGTCCGACCAGTCCCGCGCCCGCGACGCCCGGGGACACCAGCGGTGAGTGCGCGGTACGTCATCCATGTGCCGATCGTCGCCGCCGACCTGCCCGCCGCGCAGCGCCTGGCCCGGGTGGTCGGCCGCTGGCTGCTGGTGCTGCCGCAGACCGAGCCGGGCGGGATCACGGTCTCGGCCGAGGACGACCAGAACGTACGCCACTGGGTCTTCTGCGACGGGCTGCTGCCCGGCGGCCGGCGCTGCCTGCTCCGCACCGACCACGATGGCCCGTGCGCCCGCCGGCTGCGCCGCTGACGTCTCGTGCCCCGGGGCGCGTGACAAGTGCTTCGTCTGAGAGCGCTCTCGGGTCTATCGTTCAGTCCATCTCGGCGCGGGGGCGCACGTGATGGAGAGTGTGGGCTGCGATGGACAAGGTCAAGCCGACTATCGAGGACGTCGCACGTGCCGCCGGGGTGTCCCGGGCGTCGGCATCCCGCGTGATCAATGATGCGCCGGGCACGTCCGACCTGGTGCGGGCGCGGGTCCACGCCGCGGTGGCCGAGCTGGGCTATCGGCCGAACGAGGTGGCCCGTGCGCTGGCCTCGGGGCGTCAGCGGGCGGTGGATGTCGTCGCGGTGACCTGTGGCCGCCCGACCGGGTGGTTGGGCACGGATCCGTACTTCAGTCGGATCCTGGCCGGCGTCATGCCGGTGCTCGACGGCGTCAACGCGCAACTGCGGCTGCACACGATCGACCGCGAGCGGGCCGCCGAAGCGATCGAGACCATCGCCAGGAACGCCACGCTCGGGGCGGTTCTCGCCGACACCACACCCGATCTGGCGACGCGGTTCTACCGGCGGTGCCGTCGGATCGTGTCGATGGTGCCCACCGCCGCGGTGGTTCCCGCGATGCTGGCCGACAACATCGACGGTGTGATCGCCGCCGTCGACGAGCTGCACCGGCTGGGCCGCCGACGGATCGTCGCCATCCACGGCCCCGCCGTCAATCCCTGCGCCACCGACCGGCGTACCGGTTTCCGCCGCGCCGTGCGCCACCTCGGCCTGGTGGAGGTGAGCGCGGACGGCGACTTCCAGCGCGACGGCGGCTACCGGGCCGCGCGGCGGCTGCTCGACCAGGACCCGGAGATCGACGCCATGTTCGTCGCCAACGACCTGATGGCGGCGGGAGCCGTGCAGGCGATCACCGCCACCGGTCGTCGTATCCCCGACGATGTGAGCGTCATCGGCTTCGACGACAGCATCGCCGCCGTGTGCGCCAACCCCCAGTTGACCACGATGCGGCTCCCGGTCGAGGACATGGCGGCAGCGGCCGCCCGCCTGCTGCTGAACGGCACGCCGGCACCGGGTCACCGGCAGCGGTTTCCGGTCGACCTGGTCAGGCGGGACAGCACGCCGCACTGAACGGGCCCGGGAGACGGCAGCCGGGCAGTCCCGGCGATAACGACATGAAATAGACGAGTCCACATAAACTGATACGCTGCTCCCTCCTTACCCCTGGAGGAGAGACACCGAAGTGAAGAAGCTATCAAGCGTCGCGTCCGCGCTGGTCCTCGCCATCGGGATCGCGGTCGTTCCGGCGGCGTCCGCCGCCGCGGCGACGGACCGGAGCGGGGCGGAACGGCTGAACATCCCGAACAGCAGCGCGTGCAAGGCGGGCCGCACCGTCATGCAGGGCATGGTGGCCGGGCCGGGCGGGCAGCTCTACATCGTCTTCACCAAGGCGGCCGGCGCGGAGCCCGTGCTGTCCCGGTGGCTGCGCGACGGCTCCACCTGGGACGGCGCCAGCTGGGTGTGCGCCGGGGCGCCGACCTCCATCCCCACCCTCGGCCACGGCAACGACCTCGCCTACCACGCGAACTACCTGGGCCAGGGCCCGGCGCTGATCGCCACCCAGGGCAGCCAGTCGGCGTATCTGAGCGACAAGGTGACGATCGTCCGGCTGGCCGCGGACGGATCCATCGGTGCCGCCAGCGAGGTGCGGCTGCCGATCGGCAACATCAGCGGCTTCTGCTACAGCGCGACGGCCGCCGGCGGCGCCGGCAAGTACGCTGCCCGGCGGCTGGGCAGCCTGTGGACCCATCCCGGCGCCGGTGCGCTCACCAGTGGCTGGACCCTGGTGAAGAGCAACCTGACCAGTCACGACAATCGTTCCGACCAGGGCATCGACTGCTCCGAGAACTACATCTGGAACACCAAGTCCATCAACACCTCGACGCCCGACACCGGCTGGAACTGGATCTACCAGTACAACTGGTCCGGCGGCGATGTGGAGAGCGACATCGGCGTGCCGGGCAACAACCTGACCGACGAGATCGAGGACGTCACCCACGTGGGGAGCGAGTTCTTCGTCGGCATCAACCGCAACGACGGGCTGGCCGACTCGGTGAAGGTGCTCACCGAATAGGTTCCCGCGGCGGGGCGGGTGGTCGTCAGTGGGGCGACCGGATCGCGGGCCAGTCGGCGACGTCGCACTGGCCGTACGCGTTGTCGCCGGCGGCGACCACCGTCCCGTCCGCCCGTAGTCCGAGCGTGTGGGCGGATCCGGCCGCCACCGCGACGATCGCCCGCCAGCCCGCGACCTCGCACTGGCCGGCGTCGTTGCCGCCGACGGCCAGGACCCGGCCGGCCGCGGTGACTCCCACGGTGTGGTAGCTCCCGGCCGCCACCGCCACGACATCCCGCCAGCCGCCGACGTCGCAGGCGCCCGCCGATCGCTCCCCGACGGCGGACACCCGCCCGTCGGCGCCGAGACCGACCGTGTGCAGGTAGCCGGCGGCAACGGCGGTGACGTCACGCCAGGAGTCCACCGCGCACTGCCCGCGGCGGTTGTTCCCCACGGCGACGGCGGTCCCGTCGGCCCGGACGCCCACCGAATGCCAGTCCCCGCACGCCAACCCGACCACCTCCCGCCACCGGCCCACGTCGCACGCGCCCTCGTGCCGCCGTCCCGCGGCCCGCACGGTGCCGTCAGCCACCAGCCCCAGGGTGCGGCGCCAGCCCGCGGCGACCACCGTGACGTCCCGCCAGGACGCCACGTCACACTGCCCGTCGCCGTTCCAGCCCGTGGCCAGCACCCGGCCGTCCGCGCGCAGGCCGACGCTGTGCGACCGCCCGGTGTTCGGCGCCGGGTGCACGTTCCCCGCCGCCACGGCGACCACCTCGGCCCAGTCCTCGACCCGGCACTCACCCGAGGTGCCGGTGCCGGCCGCGACCACGGTGCCGTCGGCGCGCAGCCCCACCGAGTGGCGGCGTCCGGCGGCGATGACCGGACCGCTCATGGGCACAGCATGACGGATCAGCCTCCGGCGAGCCGGGTTTGTAGTCGGGCCCGGCAGGCCGGCCATTCCGAGGCGATGATGGAGTACATCGCGGAGTCCCGGAGCCGGCCCTCCTCATTCGGGGCCCAGGACCGCGACCAGCAGCGCAGTACGCCCTCGAACTGCGCTCCCACGCCCTCGATCGCCGCCCGGGAGCGCGTGTTGCGCGCGTCGGTCTTGAGATCGACCCGGGCCACCCGCCATTGCTCGAACGCGTGGGCGAACAGCAGGAACTTGGCCTCGGTGTTCAGCCCGCTGCCCTGGGCCGACGCGGCCAGCCAGGTGAAGCCGACCTCGACCGCGCACAACTCGTCGCGGTCCGGCCACCGCCGCGGGTCCCAGTAGGCGGTCGCCCCCACCGCGCGTCCGGACGCCTTGGCTATCTGCGCGTACGGCAGCAGACTCCCGGCCGCGGCCCGGGCCAGTTGGGCATCGATGTAGTCGTTCACCTCGCCCGCGGTGGGCACCCAGGTGAAGCGGTACGAGGTCCGGTCCTCCTCGGCGGCGAGGGCAAGGTCCGCGGCGTGTCTGTGCTCCAGCGGCTCCAGCCGGACACGTGCACCGTCGAGCAGCGGTGCGCTCAGGCTCGGTGGGAATGGCAGGGGAACGCTCCGTCCGCGACTTGCCGGGCACACCCTGTGCCGGGCCGGGTCCTCACCCGGAGCACCCCACCCGCGTAGGAGGGTTGCCGGCCAGCAAGCCGGGGCTTCGCGCTGGCACTCATGACCTGGCGTCACCGTAGCGAGGGTTGCCGGGCCGCCGCAATCCACCTTCCCACGTCCCGGAAACCGGTGGTGCTGGCGGAGTCGCCCAGCGAGCTCTGTCGTCGCCGACGGGTCGCCGCGCACCTGCCCGCCGCGCCGCGCCGGGCCCGGGTGCCGGCCGCCGACCGCTCGTCCGGCCGCAGTCCGGAGGTCTTGCGGAGCAGTTCGTATACAACATACGCTCCCCGAATCGCCCACTCGAGGAGCTCCCAATGACGAACCTCAGTGACCCGAGCCTGCGAAGGCTCTCTCCCTTACGGGCAGCTGTGGCGGCGCTCGCCGTCGCCTGCACCGTCGTAGCCTGCTCGCCGGTGTCGAACGACGAGGGCGGCGCCAAGTCCGGCGAGGACCAGGCGGCAGGACAGGACAACTTCGGCACGCCGGCCGACCCGGCCGCCGTGAAGAAGGGCGGCAAGCTGGTCATCGCCCTCTCCGCGGAGCCCGACGCGCTGGACCCGACGCTGTCGCGCAGCCTCTACTCGCGCTACGTCTTCCAGGCCATCTGCCAGAAGCTCTACGACGTCAACGAGCAGGCCCAGGTCGTACCGCAGCTGGCCACCGCCCTGCCGAGCACCAGCAGCGACGGCAGGACGGTCACCATCCCGCTGCGCCAGGGCGCGCGGTTCGCCGACGGGACGCCGTTCGACTCCGCCGCCGTCAAGGCCACCCTGCAACGGCACCTGACCAACGCCCGCTCCGCGCGCAAGAGCGAACTCGGTCCCGTCGAGACCGTCGACACGCCCGACGCCAACACCGTCGTGATCCACCTGAAGCAGCCGTTCGCGCCGCTGGTCGGGGCGTTGGCGGACCGGGCCGGCATGATCATGAGCCCGAAGGCGCTGCAGAGCCTCGGCGACAACTTCGCCAACGCGCCGGTCTGCGTCGGCCCGTTCAAGTTCGCCAAGCGGGTGCCGCAGAACTCCATCGACGTGGTGCGCGACCCGAACTTCTACGACGCCAGCAAGGTCAATTTCGACGCCATCTCCTGGCACATCCTCAGCGACGCGAGCATCCGGGCGGCCAACCTGCGCTCCGGCGACGCGCAGGTCGCCGACAGCATCTCCACCCAGGACTACGCCGCGTTGCGCGGCGACTCCTCGCTCACCGTGCTCCAGTCCCAGTCGCTGGGCTACCAGGGGCTCACCTTCAACATCGGCAACGTCGACGGCGTCGGCACCCCGCCGAAGCCGATCAACCGGCCGATCGCGCAGAACGCCAAGGTCCGGCAGGCCTTCGAGTACGCCCTCGACCGCAAGGCACTGGTCCAGGCCGTCTTCAACGGACTCTTCGCCCCCGCCTGCTCGCCGATCTCGCCGGCCAGCCCGTTCTCCTCCGAGCAGGCGCAGACGTGCGTCCCGCACGATCCCGCCAAGGCCAAGCAACTGCTGTCCGAGGCCGGCGCCCAGACGCCGTACCCGGTGGCCATGCTCATCTCCAACACGCCCGACTCGCTGCGCCTCGCGCAGGCGTTGCAGGCCATGGTCAAGGACGGCGGATTCGACCTGAAGATCAACCCGGTGGAGTACTCCTCGCTCCTCGACGAGCAGGACCGCGGCAACTTCGAGCTGCTGCAACTGGGCTGGAGCGGACGGATCGACCCGGACGCCAACATCACCAACTTCGTCGGCACCGGCGGCAGCCAGAATGTCTCCGGCTACAGCAACCCGCAGCTCGACACCGTGCTCACCCAGGCCCGGCAGTCCAACGACCTCGAGGAGCGCAAGAAGCTCTACGGGCAGGCGGTGGCGATCCTGCAGCAGGACGACGCGCTGATCTACCTCTACCGGCAGCGGAACCTGACCGCCGTCTCCCAGAAGATCCAGGGCCTGCAGGTCTTCCCCGACGGCGTGATCCGGGCGGCCTTCGCCGGGTTCACCAAGTAGGTCCGGTCGTGGCTCGCTATCTGCTCACCCGCGCCTGGCACTCGGCGTTGACGCTGCTGCTGTCGACGGTCGTGGTGTTCCTCGGGGTACGGGCGCTGCCCGGGGACCCGGCCCTCGCCCTCGCCGGCGAGGACCGGTCCCCGGAGGCGCTGGAGGCCATCCGCCACCACTACGGGCTCGACCAGCCGCTGCCGATCCAGTTCGGGCAGTACGTGGCGCGCGTCGTGCAGGGCGACTTCGGGGTGTCGATCCGGACCGGGATACCGGTCTCGTCGATGCTCGGCACCGCCCTGCCCGTCACCGTCGAGCTGTCCCTGCTGGCGATCGTCCTCGCCGCCGCGCTCGGCGTCGGGGCCGGGGTGCTCGCGGCGGTCCGCCGCGGGCGCCCCGCCGAGTGGCTGGCCAACGGGCTGGCCCTGATCGGCCTGTCGGTGCCGCACTTCTGGCTCGGACTGCTGGCGATCCTCTACCTCTCCGTGGCGGCGGGGCTCTTCCCGGCCTCCGGCTTCGTGCCCCTGCTCCAGGACCCGGTCGGCAACCTGCACCACATCGTCCTGCCGGCCGTCATCCTCGGCACCGGCCTCGCCGCCATCATCATGCGCCAGACCCGGTCGGCGATGCTGGAGGCGCTCTCCTCCGACCACGTCCGGACGGCGAAGGCGAAGGGCCTGCGGCCCCGGGCCGTCATCACCCGGCACGCCCTGCGCAACAGCCTCATCGTGGTGGTGACCATCGTGGGCCTGCAACTCGGTGGCCTGATCTCCGGCGCCGTCGTCACCGAGCAGATCTTCGGGCTGCCCGGCTTCGGCAAGATGACCATCGACGCGGTGTTCCAGCGGGACTATCCGGTGATCCAGGCGGTCGTCCTGCTCACCGCCACCGCGTACATCGTGATCAATTTCCTGGTGGACCTGCTCTACTCGGTCATCGATCCGCGCATCCGGGTGACGGGGGAGCCGGCATGACCGTCCTCACCGTACGGATGGCCGACGCCGCGCCCGCCGGCATCAGCCGGCGCGCCCGGGTCCTGCGGCGACTGCGCCGCAACCCGCTCGCGGTGGTGAGCTTCGTGGTGCTCGCGCTCGCGGCCGTCGTCGCCCTGCTGTCGCCGTGGATCGCGCCGCACGAGGTCCAGCAGACCGATTTCGCCCACACGTTCTCCCCACCCGGCACCCCCGGGCACCTGCTGGGCACCGACGACCTGGGCCGGGACGTCCTGTCCCGGATCATGCTGGGGGCGCGGGCCTCGCTGCAGGTCGCGCTCCTGGCGGTGGCCACCTCCCTGATCATCGGGGTGCCGCTCGGCCTGGCCGCCGGCTACTTCCGGTCCTGGGACGCGGTCATCTCGCGCTTCACCGACCTGCTGCTCGCCTTCCCGTTCCTGATCATGGCGGTGGGGTTGGCGGCCATCCGGGGCGCCAGCCTCACCAACGCGGCCGTCGCCGTCGGCATCGCCCAGATCCCCGGCGTGATCCGGGTGGTCCGCTCGGACACCCTGCGGCTCAAGTCGCTGGACTTCGTCGCCGCGGCCGTGGTGGACGGGGCCAGCGACCTCTGGGTGCTCGCCCGGCACATCCTGCCGAACGCGACGTCGGTGATCCTGGTGCAGGCCACCGTGGCGATCCCGGCCGCGATCCTGGGCGAGGCGGTGCTCTCCTTCCTCGGCCTCGGCATCCAGCCACCGGCCCCCAGCCTGGGCACCATGCTGGCCACCGCCCAGCAGTTCGCCGCCCGGGCGCCCTGGGCCGCGGTGCTGCCCGGCGTCGTCATCATGGGCCTGGCGCTGGCGTTCAACGTCTTCGGCGACGCCCTCCGGGACGCCCTCGACCCGAAGGGAGACCGGCGATGACCACGGTCGAACGGGCGGCCGCCTCCGCCGCCACCAGCGGATCGCCCGTCCTGGCGGTACGCGACCTGTCGGTCTCGTTCCGCACCGAGAGCGGGACGGTCTCGGCGGTGGACCGGGTGAGCCTGGATCTGGCAGCCGGCGAGATCGTCGGGATGGTGGGCGAGTCCGGCTGCGGCAAGAGCGTCACGGCGATGAGCATCGCCGGCCTGCTGCCGGACAGCGCGCGGGTCACCGGCTCCGTCCGGCTGGAGGGCGCCGAGCTGGTCGACGCCCGCGAGTCGGTGCTGCGCCGGGTGCGCGGCAAGGAGATCGCCTACATCTTCCAGGAGCCGATGACCTCGCTGAACCCGGTGCTCACCGTGGGCCGGCAGATCGGGGAGGTGCTGCAGGTCCACGAGCGGATGTCCCGCAAGGCGGCCCGGGCCCGCGCCGTCGAGCTGCTGTCGCTGGTCGGCATCCCGTCCGCCGCGACCCGCGTCGACACCTACCCGCACCAGCTCTCCGGCGGCATGCGCCAGCGCGTGATGATCGCGATGGCGGTGGCCTGCGGCCCGAAGGTGCTGGTCGCCGACGAACCCACCACCGCCCTGGACGTCACGGTCCAGGCCGGCATCCTGCAGGTGCTGCGCGACCTGCGGGACCGGCTCGGCACCACCATCCTCGTCATCACCCACGACCTCGGCGTGATCGCCGACATCGCCGACCGGGTCGTCGTCATGTACGCCGGGCGGGTGGTGGAACGGGCCCCGGTCATCGACCTGTTCGCCCAGCCCCGGCACCGGTACACCGCCGGGCTCCTGGCGGCCTCGCCCACCCCGGGCAGGCACGCCGGCACCGAGCGGCTCCAGGAGATCCCCGGCCTGGTGCCGGTGCTGTCCGCCCAGCCCGACGCCTGCACCTTCGCGGATCGCTGCCCCGCCGCCGACGAGCGGTGCCGGCAGGCCGTGCCCCCGCTCGACGCGGTCGGCGCCGCGGTGACCGACCACCTCGCGGCCTGCTGGCATCCGTGCCCGGCGCCGCGGCCGCAGCCCCAGGAGACGACCGGATGACGCCGCAACCGAACGCCCTCGAACTCGCCGACCTGGTGATGCACTTCGGGCCGGTACGGGCCGTGGACGGGGTGTCCCTCACCATCCCCACCGGCCGGGTCACCGCGCTGGTGGGGGAGAGCGGCTCGGGCAAGTCGACCGTGGGCCGCTGCGTGGTACGGCTCGAGAAGCCCACCGCCGGCACGGTCCGCATCGCCGGCACCGACGTCACCGGGCTGACCCGGCGACAGCTGCGCCGGCACCGCGGCGACGTGTCGATCGTCTTCCAGGACCCGGCCGGCTCGCTGGACCCGCGGATGCTGGTCGGCGAGATCGTGGCCGAGCCGCTGCGGCTCTCCGGCGCGCGGCTGAGCCGCCGCGACCGGGCGACCCGGGTCACCGAGGAGCTGGGCCGGGTCGGGCTGCGGGCCGAGGTCGCCCGCCGGTATCCGCACGAACTCTCCGGCGGGCAACGCCAGCGGGTCAGCATCGCCCGCGCGCTGATCTCCGAGCCGAAGCTGCTCATCGCCGACGAGCCCACCAGCGCCCTCGACGTGTCGGTGCAGGCGTCGGTGCTCAACCTCCTCGCCGACCTGCAACGCGACATCGGGTTCGCCTGCCTCTTCATCACCCACGACCTGTCCGCGGTCGAGTACCTGGCCGACGACATCGCCGTCATGTACCTCGGCCAACTGGTGGAGCAGGGCCCCCGCGAGCGGATCTTCGCCCGCCCGGCCCACCCCTACACCCAGGCGCTGCTGGCGGCCGCGCCGGTGGCCGACCCGGTACGCCAACGGCAGCGGCAACCGGTGCTGCTCGGCGACGACCTGCCGTCCGCGCTGGACCCGCCGTCGGGCTGCCGCTTCCGTACCCGGTGTCCGCTGGCCTTCGACCGGTGCGCCACCGAGGTGCCCGCCGAGGTGGCGTTCGGCGGCGGGATGGCCGCCTGCCACCTGGTCCAGCCCGACGGCACCCGGCCCGACGTCCGGGCCGCCGACCCGAGTGAGGTGTTGTCATGACGTTCACCACCAGGCCGACCCTGCGGGGAACCTTCGGGATGGTGTCCTCCACGCACTGGCTGGCCAGCCAGTCCGCGATGGGGATCCTCGAGCGCGGCGGGAACGCCTTCGACGCCGCGGTCGCCGCCGGGTTCGTCCTGCACGTGGTCGAACCCCACCTCAACGGGCCCGGCGGTGAGGTGCCGGCCATCGTGGCCACCGCGCAGGACCCGACCGCGAAGGTGCTCTGCGGGCAGGGGCCGGCGCCGGCCGGTGCCACCATCGGGCACTTCCGCTCCCTCGGGATGGACCTGATCCCCGGCTCCGGCCCGCTCGCCGCGGCCGTCCCCGGCGCCGTGGACGCCTGGCTGCTGCTGCTGCGCGACCACGGCACCTGTTCGCTGGAGGAGGTGCTGGAGCCGGCGATCGGCTACGCCGGCGCGGGCCACCCGCTGGTCGGCCGGGTCGGCGACACCGTGGCCGCCGTGCGGTCGCTCTTCGAGGAGCACTGGCCGACCTCCGCCCAGCTCTGGCTGCGCGGCGGCCGGCCGCCCGCGGCGGGGGAGCTGTTCACCAACCGGGCGTACGCGCAGACCCTGCGCCGCCTGGTCGACGCCGGCCGGGCGGCGGGCGCGGACCGGGAGGCGCAGATCGAGGCCGCCCGTCGCGCCTGGGGTGCGGGCTTCGTCGCCGAGGCGATCGACCGGTTCAGCCGGCAGCCCTTCCAGGACTCCAGCGGACGCCCGCACGCCGGCCTGGTCACCGGCGCGGACCTGGCCGCGTTCCGGGCCAGCTGGGAGGAGCCGGCCACCCTGGACTGGCGCGGCTGCACGGTGGCGAAGACCGGCTTCTGGGGCCAGGGCCCGGTGCTGTTGCAGACCCTGGCGATCCTCGACGCGCTCGACGACGCCGCGGTGTACGACCCGTCCACCGCGGCCGGGATCCACGCCCAGGCCGAAGCCCTCAAGCTCGCCTTCGCCGACCGGGAGGCCTGGTACGGCGACGGACCGGTGCCCGCGAAGGCGCTGCTCTCCGGCGAGTACGCCCGGGAGCGCGCCGGCCTGGTCGGGGAACGCGCGTCGGCGCAGCTGCGGCCGGGCCGCCCCGAGGGCGCCGAGCCGCGCCTGCCGGCGTACGTGCGGCGCGGCGCCGGCGACCGGGCCGACCCGGCGGACCCCACGACGGGCGAGCCGACGGTGCAGTCGGACGGGGTGACCCGGGGCGACACCTGTCACGTCGACGTGGTCGACCGCTGGGGCAACATGATCTCGGCGACCCCGAGCGGCGGCTGGCTGCAGAGCTCGCCCACCATTCCGGAGCTCGGCTTTCCCCTCGGCAGCCGGCTGCAGATGTGCTGGCTGGAGGAGGGGCTGGCCTCGTCGCTGGCGCCGGGACGCCGCCCGCGTACCACGCTGAGCCCGACCATGGTGCACCGCGACGGGAAGCCCGTCCTGGCGTTCGGCACGCCCGGTGGCGACCAGCAGGACCAGTGGCAACTGCTGTTCCTGCTGCGCCACCTGGTCGGCGGCCAGGACCTGCAGGAGGCGATCGACGCGCCGATGTGGCACACGCTCAGCCTGCCGGGCTCGTTCTACCCGCGCGACAGCGAACCCGGCGTGCTCGTGGCGGAGGACCGGCTGGACGGGGCGGTGCAGGCGGCGCTGCGCGCACGGGGGCACGAGGTGCGCCGCTCCGGCGCGTGGAGCCTGGGCCGGCTCTGCGCGGTGACCCGCGATCCGGGCACCGGCGTGCTGGCCGCCGGCGCGAACCCCCGAGGCATGCAGGGCTACGCCTGCGGCCGCTGACCCTCAGCGGGCCCCGTATCCGGCCTCGGCGTTCTCGAACGCGGCGGCGGAGGCGGCGTCGAGGTGGGCCAGCGCGGCCCGCTCGGCCCGGTCTCCGTCGCCGGATTCGATGGCGTCGACCAGTTGGATGTGCTCGGCCCACGAGTGCGGTGCCCGTTCCGCGGCGCCCAGCCGGAAGACCCACTGCACATGGAGGTAGAGCGCCTTGGCGATCGACAACAGCCACGGGTTGCCGCTGATTTCGAGGATCCGCAGGTGCAGGGCGCTGTTCAGCTCGGCGACGCGGGCCAGGTCCTGCCGCTGCGTCGCCTCGCGGCCCTGCTCCA
The DNA here is from genome assembly GCF_000982955.1 of Micromonospora sp. HK10. Lineage (GTDB taxonomy): Bacteria > Actinomycetota > Actinomycetes > Mycobacteriales > Micromonosporaceae > Micromonospora. Next base: position 23,179 of record NZ_KQ058835.1, read on the forward strand.
GCAGGCCCCGCAGGGCGGCCACGTCCGCCGCCGTCGCCCGCTCGGCCGCCAGCCGGGCGGCCAGCGACTCCAGGCGCTGGCGGACGGCGAACATGTCCGCGACGGTCGCGGTGCTCGGGGAGGCGACCACCGCGCCGCGGCGGGGCAGGATCACCACGAAACCCTCCGCCTCGGCGACGCGCAACGCCTCCCGGACCGGGTTGCGGGAGACGGCGAAGTCCTCGGCGAGCCGATCCTCGGTCAGTCGTTCGCCGGGCAGGTAGTGGCCGTCGATGATGGCGGTCCGCAGGGCGGCGAGGACCTGGTCGCGTAGCGGCAGGTGTTGCGCGCCGAGCTTGCCTCGCAGGTCATCAGCCAACCTGACCGCCTCTCCGTGAACCCCGTCCAAGCAGAGCGTATACGAAGAACAATTTGCGGAGGACAGCCGACCGTGCCGAAAACACTGCCATCCGTCATGCGCCTGCGCGCCGCGGCGCCGGGAAGCCCGGACCTCGCCCGGCGGCGGCAGGCCCTCGTCGTCGTGCTCACCTTCCTGACCGGGAGCGCCGATGCCATCGGCTTCCTGGCCCTGGGCGGGGCCTTCTCCAGCGTCATGACGGGCAACATGGTCCTGCTCGGGCTCTCGGCGGGCCGCGGCGACGCCGACCTCGCCCTCACCTCCGGCTGCGCCATCCTCAGCTTCATCATCGGGGTCCTCGCCGGCGCCCGCCTGGCCGGCCCGGCGCAGCCGGACGACCCGGTCTGGCCCCGCCGGGTCACCCACACGCTGGTCCTGGAACTGCTGGTGTTCGTCGTCTTCCTCGTGGTCTGGGTGGTCACCCTGCCCAGCCGGTCGCCGCCGGTCGACCTGGGGCTGCTGATGCTGTCGGCGGCGGCGCTGGGCGTGCAGAGCAGCGCCATCCAGCGCTTCGGCGTGCCGGGCCTGTCCTCCACCTACCTGACCGGCACGCTCACCAGCCTGATCGCCGGGGTGGCCGCCCGCCGCCCCTGGCGACACCTGCGACCCAAGGCCCACGTCCTGCTCGCCCTGATCAGCGGCGCGGTGGTCGGCTCGTTGCTGGCCCGGCAACTGCCCGCCTGGTCGCCGGTGCTGCTGATCGCGCCGCTCGTGCTGGTCATCACCGTGTCGGCGCGGATGGCCGAACAGCCTGCCCGGCGGCTCGCGGAAGCGCCGGGCGGCCCGGCCGGTCCGCCCGCGCCCCCGGACCGGTCAGGAATCGAGAAGCACCGGCCGTACCACCGCACCTAGCGTGATCGCCATGACCGCCATCGAGTCCCTCACCCTCGAAGTCCCCGACCCCGCCGCCGCCACCGCCTTCTACACCGGCTTCGGCCTGACCGACCAGGTGCGGGTACGCGCCACCGAGGCGCCCACCTCCGGCTTCCGCGGGTTCGTGCTCTCGCTCGTGGTGTCCCAGCCCAGCACCGTCGACGCGCTCGTCGGCGCCGCCCTCGCCGGCGGGGCCACCGCGCTGAAGCCGGTCAAGAAGAGCTTCTGGGGGTACGGCGGCGTCGTGCAGGCCCCGGACGGGACGATCTGGAAGGTCGCGACGTCGGCGAAGAAGGACACCGGCCCCGCCACCCGGCGGATCGACGACCTCGTGCTGCTGCTCGGCGTGGCGGACGTGAAGGCGAGCAAGCAGTTCTACCTCGACCGCGGACTGGCCGTGGCGAAGAGCTTCGGCAGCAAGTACGTCGAGTTCGCCACCCCGGCGTCGTCGGTCAAGCTGGCGCTCTACGGGCGGCGCGCCGCCGCCAAGGACGCCGGCGTCTCCCCGGACGGCACCGGCTCGCACCGGCTCGTCATCGGCAGTGCCGCCGGACCCTTCACCGACCCGGACGGGTTCACCTGGGCGGCCTGAGGATCGCGGTCACCGGGGGCACCGGCCGGGTCGGCGGGCAGGTGGCGCGCCTGCTGGCCGCCGAGGGAGCACACGACGTCGTCGCGCTGTCCAGCCGCACCGCCCCGTACGACGACCCGGCCGCGCTGCGGGCCGCGCTGGCCGGGGTCGACACCCTGGTGTTCGTGTCCAGCGACGGCGAGGCCGCCCGGGTGATCGTCCACCACCAGAACGTGCTGGACGCGGCGACCGCGTCCGGCGTCCGGCACGTGGTGCTGCTCAGCGGCGTGGACGCGGACGTGGACTCCCCGTTCTGCTACGCGCACACCAACGGGCACACCGAGCGGCTGCTGCGCGCCTGCGGCCTGCCGTACTCGATCGCCCGCGCCGGCCTGTTCACCGAGTTCCTCGTCGGCCTGATCCGGCAGGTCGGCTCGCGCCACGGCGGGACGGTGGCGCTCCCGGCCGGGGCCGGCCGGGTCGCCCCCGTGGCCCGGGACGACGTGGCGGCCTGCCTGGCCGCCCTGGCGCTGCGCGAACCCACCAACGGCCACCACGACGTGACCGGGCCGGAGAGCCTGCCCGTCGAGGCGGTCGTCGCGGCCGCCGGATACCGGTACGCCGACACCACGCCGGCCGACTTCGCCGGCGCCCTGCTGCGGCACGGCGAGGAGCCGTGGTGGACCTACGCGTACGCCAGCATGTTCGCCTCCGTCCGGCAGGGCCGCTGGGCGGCGACCTCCGGCGCGGTGGCCGAGTTGACCGGCCGCGCCCCGGCCCCGCTGCGGGACGTGCTGGCCGCCGCGCGCACCGGTGGGCGGTGACCGGCGCCGTCCGCGCACACCCTCACCGGCCGTCGTAGAGGGCCTCGATGTCCGCGGCGCGCTGCTGCTGCACCGCCTCGCGTCGGACCTTCAACGTCGGGGTGAGCTCACCGTTGGCCTCGGTGAAGTCGTCGGGCAGGATCCGGAAGGCCTTGATCGCCTCGGCGTGGGAGACGGACCGGTTCGCCTGGTCGATCGCGCGCTGGACCTCGCCGCGCAGGGCGGGGTCCTCGCGCAACTGCGCCACCGAGGCGTGCGGGCGGCCGTGCGCGTCGCCCCACCGGGTCAACGCCTGCGGGTCGATGGTGACCAGCGCCCCCACGTACGGCCGGCCGTTGCCGGTCAGCATGGACTGGCTGACCAGCGGGTGCGCGCGGACCTGGTCCTCGATCGGGGCGGGGGCGATGTTCTTGCCCTCCGCGGTCACCAGGATCTCCTTGGTGCGTCCGGTGATCCGCAGGTAGCCGTCGTCGTCGAGGCTGCCGACGTCGCCGGTGCGGAACCAGCCGTCGGCGGTGAACGTCTCCCTGGTCGCGGCCGAATTGTTCCAGTAGCCCTGGAAGACGACGTCGCTGCGGACCAGGATCTCCCCGTCGTCGGCGATGGCCACCTCCACCCCGGGCAGCGGCCGGCCGACGGTGCCGATCCGCATGGCCGAGGGCCGGTTGGCCGTCAGCGCCGGGGAGGTCTCCGTCAGTCCGTAGCCTTCGAGGGCGGTGAGGCCGGCGCCCCGGAAGAAGTGCCCGAGCCGCTCACCGAGGGGCGCCCCGCCGACGACGGCGACCCGGCAGCGTCCGCCGAACGTGGCCCGCAACTTCCGGTAGACCAGCAGGTCCAGCAGGCCCCGCAGCAGCCGCAGGCCGGTGCCGGGTCCGGACGTCGTGTCCAGCGCGCGGCTGTACCGGGCCGCCACCCGGTCCGCGGCGGCGAACAGCCACCCCAGATGCCGGTCGGTGGCCTGCCGCCGCGCCTCGGTGTACGCCTTCTCGAAAACCCGCGGCACCGCGAGGACGAACGTCGGGCGGTACCGGCGCAGCTGCTGGAGCACGCCGCGCGGGTTCGGGCTGTGCACCATCGTGGCCCGGGTCCGCACCATGCCCACCTGGACCATCCGGGCGAACGCGTGGGCCAGCGGCAGGAAGAGCACCGTCGAGGCCGCCTGGTTGAACAGCTCGGGCAGCGCGGCGACCGCGTTGGCCACGTCGAGGTGGATGTTCCGGTGGGTCAGCACGCAGCCCTTCGGCCGCCCGGTCGTCCCGCTGGTGTAGACGATCGTCGCCGGGTCGGCGCCCGACACCGCGGCCCGCCGGCGTTGCACGGCGGCGTCGTCGACGGCCCGGCCGCGCTCCGCCAGCCGGACCAGGTCACCGGAGTCGATCCCCCACACCTCGCGCAGCTCCGGCAACCGGTCGCGGACGCCGGCCAGCAGCGCCGCGTGGTCGGCCGTCTCCACCACGCAGCCCACCGCGCCCGAGTCGGCGAGGATCCAGGCCAACTGCTCGGCGCTGGACGTGTCGTACACCGGGACGGTCACCGCGCCGACCGCCCAGAGCGCGTAGTCGACCAGGGTCCACTCGTAGCGGGTGCGGCTCATCAGCGCCACCCGGGCCCCGGGCTGCACGCCGGCGGCCAGCAGCCCGCGCGCCACCGCCAGCACGTCGTCGCGGAACTGCCGGCAGGTCACCACCGACGGGTCGGGGGAGGGGTGCGGCCAGCTCCGGGCGTCCGGGTCCGGGCGGCGGAACTGCACCGCCTCCGGGTCGCGCCGCGCGTTGTCCCACACCGCGTCGGCCAGCCCGAGGGCCTCCCCGCCGGTGATCTCCGGTGGCACGCTGACGGTGCGCCGCATCACGGACCCCGGTGCAGCGGTACGTCCCGGTCGGCCGGCGGCGTGGCCGGCCCGGTCACCCCGTCGTCGTAGCGCCTCACGTCCCACCTCCGCTCGCGGCCGCTGATCCCGGCCGTGGCGTACCCGGCCCGGCACCGGCCATGCGGGTCAACCGGGGTGCGGCCGCGGCAGCCGGCCGGTGGGACGTACCGGGCGGAAGGCGTGCCGGCGGTCAGTTCCGGGGCGGGAAGAGCATCCGGGCCAGCACGAGCATCATCGCCGCGAAGCCGCCGACCAGGGCCAGCCACGACCAGGCCCAGCCGACGGTGAGGCCCAGCACCACGAACGCGGCGATGGCGACCAGCCAGAGGGTGAGGGTGTAGATGCCGAACCGGGCGGCCGCGGCCGGGTCGGTGGTGAACCGGTCGCCGACGTCCTGGTGGGCGGCCTGGTGGTGGCGTACCCACGGCTTGTGCCGGTTGGTCTGGGTGGCCCCGAGGTAGGTGAACGCGACGGCCGCGGCCACCACGGCGAGCACCCCGCCGATCAGCCAGGGCAGCTCCGCCCCGGTCAGGTAGCGCCAGGCGGCGCCGGCGCCGGCGAGGGCGACGGTGGTGGCGGCCCCGTAGCCGGCGGCACGGCGGCCGGGCATCGGGTAGCTCATGGTGGTCTCCTGCCGCAGCGCGTCGGCCACGACGAGGCCGGCGGGCAGCGCGACGGCGGCGATCGCGGCGAGCCGCGCCGGGTCGGGCACCGCGACGTCGAGCGCGGCGAGCACGGGCACGGCGAGCGCGGCGACCGCGACGGCGGCGAGGACGACGGTGCGGACCAGGAACCCGGGCTTGGGCCGCACCCGGAGCCGGGCCCACGCGGAGGCCGGTGAGTCGGGCGCCGACGCCATCTCGTCGATCAGCGACCGGACGTCGCCCAACTCGGCCGTCGCGCGCTGCACGGCGGCGGCGGGGGAGAGGCCGGCCCGTTCGAGGTCGGCCACCCGGGCCACCAGGTTCGCCCGGATCTCCTCCTTCAGGTCCTGGACCTCGGGGGTCATCTCGACGTCCGCGAAGGCCTGGTCGAGGAGGCGGTGGAGGTCGGTCGCGGGGCTGCGGGTGGTGCCGTCCGAGGTGGTCATGACGATGCCTTTCCGGTGGTCCGGTGCCGGGACGTGGGTTGGTCGCCGAGGTCGAGCAGCGAGTCGATGAGGTCGCGGGTGACCACCCAGGCCGCGACGCTGCGCCGGTAGACGGCGTGGCCGGCGTCGGTGATCCGGTAGTACTTCCGCCGGCCACCCTGGGTCTCGTCACCCCAGTAGGCCTCGACGAGCCCGTCCTTGGCCAGGCGCCGGTAGCTCGCGTACAAGGTCGCTTCCTTGATCTCGTACGCCCCGCCGGTCGCCTCGCGGACCGTCTTGAAGATCTCGAACCCGTAGCTGTCGCCCCGGCGCAGGATCCCCAACACGATCGTGTCGGTGTGCCCGCGGAGCAGGTCGGCGGCGAAGGCGTCGCCGAGCAGGGCGGCGTCGCTATCGCTTCTCTCAAACATGACTAGTACTTTATCAGATCTAGTACTCGGTCAGCTATAGACGGCGGCGGCCGCCCTCCGCTCGGGAGGGCGGCCGCCGGCCGGAGGGCTCAGCCCAGCTTGGGTGTGGCCCGGGCGACGATCGCGGCGAAGTCCACGCCGGCCGGCAGGGTGCCGAAGGCCTGGCCGTGGTCGCCGCCGAGCCGGGAGGCGCAGAAGGCGTCGGCGACGGCCGGATGCCCGTACCGGACCAGCAGGGCGCCCTGCAGGACCAGGGCGAGCCGCTCGACGACCCGGCGGGCCCGCAGTTCGAGGTCGGCGTGGTCGGTCAGCTCGGCCCGCAGCTGACGCAGCGCGGCGTCCAGCCGCCGGTCGACGCCTTCCGCGGCGCCCACCTCGGTCTCGAAGGCCGCCATCACCTCGGGCTCCCGGGCCAGGGCGCGCAGCACGTCCAGCGCCGCCACGTTGCCGGAGCCCTCCCAGATCGAGTTCAGCGGCGACTCGCGGAACAGCCGGGGCAGGCCCGACTCCTCGACGTAACCGTTGCCGCCCAGGCATTCGAGGGCCTCGGCGGCGTGCCCCGGCCAGCGCTTGCAGACCCAGTACTTGCCGACGGCGAGGGCGAGCCGCTTGAACGCGGTCTCCCGGCCGTCCCCGCGCGCCGACCGGTCGGTGGCGCCGGCGAGCCGCATCATCAGCACCGTGGCGGCCTCGGACTCGACCGCGAGGTCGGCGAGGACGTTGCGCATCAGCGGCTGGTCGACCAGGTAGCGGCCGAAGGCCTGCCGGTGGATGGCGTGGTGGGCGGCGGTGATCACGCCCTGCCGCATCCCGGCCGCCGCGCCGATCACGCAGTCCAGCCGGGTCAGGTTGACCATGTCGATGATGGTGCGCACCCCCCGGCCCTCGTCCCCGACCCGCCAGGCGACCGCGTGCTCGTACTCGACCTCGGCGGAGGCGTTGGACCGGTTGCCGAGCTTGTCCTTCAGCCGCATCAGCCGCATCGGGTTGCGGGTGCCGTCGGGCAGCACCCGCGGGACGAGGAAACAGGTGAGCCCGCCCGGCGCCTGGGCCAGGGTCAGGAAGAGGTCGCACATCGGCGCCGAGGTGAACCACTTGTGCCCGACCAGCCGGTAGCTGCCGTCCGGCTCGGGGCGGGCGGTGGTGCTGTTGGCGCGTACGTCCGAGCCGCCCTGCTTCTCCGTCATCGACATGCCGGCCAGCAGTCCCCGCTTGCCCAGCGGCGCGCGCAGGCCGAAGTCGTACGTGGTGGCGGTCAGCAGCGGTTCGTACCGGGCGGCCAGGTCCGGGGCGTGCCGCAGCGCCGGCACGGCCGCGTAGGTCATCGAGATCGGGCAGCCGTGCCCGGCGTCGGGACGCCAGACGTAGAACTTGGCCGCGCGGGCCACGTGCGCGCCCGGCCGGTCGTCGGCCCAGGGCGCGGCGTGCAGGCCGTGCCCGACCGCGGTCCGCATCAGCTCGTGCCAGGCCGGGTGGAACTCCACCTCGTCCACGCGGTGGCCGAAGCGGTCGTGGGTACGCAGCACCGGCGGGTGCTCGTTGGCCAGCCGCCCCTGCTCGATCGCCGCCTCGCCGCCGCCGAGCCGGCCCAGCTCGTGCAGCTCGCCGGCGGCCCAGCCGGCGCCCTCGCGGTCCAGCCCGCTGAGCAGCGCCGGGTCGTCGGCCGCGTCGTAGCCGACCAGCGGGGGAACCTGGTTGCGGACCTCGTGTGTCGTCACGGCGTTACTCCCAGCGCGCGGTGGATGAAGGTGACCAGGTCGGGGATGGTGTCGGGGCCGGCGACCCCGGCGGCGAGGGGGCCGACCATGGCCTCGGCCAGGGCGCCGACCAGGGCGGTCGCGGTCAGCTCCGGGTCCTGCGGCGGCAGCTCGCCGCGGGCCACCCCGGCCGCGACGTAGCCGGCGATCAGGTCGGCGTACGCGCGGCGGAAGACCAGCCGCTCGGCGTCGACCGCCGGGTCGACCGGCTCGGCCAGCAGGGCGTACGCCAGGCGCGGTGCGCGCAGCGCGCGGCCGCAGAACGTCTCGGTCACGGCGGCCACCTGCGCGGCGGCGCTGCCCAGCGGCGCGGCGGCGCGGGCCACCGCGGCCACCTCCCGCCCGGAGGCGGTGCGGAACACCTCGGCGAACAGCTCGGCCTTGGTGGGGAAGTGGCGGTAGACGCTGCCGGTGGCGACCCCGGCCCGCTCGGCGACGGCGGCGACCGAGCAGCCGGCGTAGCCGTGCCCGGCCATGATCTCCAGCGCGGCGGTGATGATCCGCTCGCGGGAGGCGCTCAGTCGGGCCTTCACCCGCTCGGTGCTGCGGTACGGCACGAAAGAAGTGAACCACCGTTCACAGCTTGCTGGCAAGGCGGCCACGTCCCGTTCGGCGCCGCCTGCCGGGTTCCCCGCGGGGAATCGGTCACAGCTTGGCTGCGGTCCTTACTCCTGATCTTGGAGGCGCCCCGCCGATCGGGTAGCGTCCCCCGGCAACGCCGTCATTTGCACCAGCCCTGGCTGCGCGTTCGCCGGGGTCGAACGGAGGGACACTGCCGTGAAGGTCCGTAGCGCAGTCCGCAGGACTGGCCTCGTCGTGGCGATCGCCGCCCTCGCAATGAGCGCCGGATGCGCCAAGAAGGAGCAGGGCGAGGTCCAGGCCGACGGGGTCAAGCTCGTCGAGAAGGGCAAGCTCACCGTCTGCACCCACCTGCCGTACGCGCCGTTCCAGTCCAAGGACGCCAGCGGCAAGGTGATCGGCTTCGACGTCGAGCTCATGGACCTGGTCGCCAAGGACCTGGGCGTCGAGCAGACGATCATCGACACCCCGTTCGAGGGCATCAAGTCCGGCCAGGACCTCAACGCCGGCAAGTGCGACGCGGCGGCGGCCGGCATGACCATCACCGAGGAGCGGAAGAAGGTCATGGACTTCTCCGCCCCCTACTTCGACGCCACCCAGGCGCTGCTGGTCAAGACCGGCAAGCCGTACAAGTCGCTGGACGACCTCAAGGGCAAGAAGCTCGGCGTCCAGGCCGCGACCACCGGCCGCGACTACGCCAAGAAGTACGCCGACGAGAAGGGCCTGCAGCTCGTCGAGTTCGAGGACCTCGCCGCCGAGCAGCAGGCCCTCGCCAACGGCCAGATCGAGGCGGCCATCAACGACCTGCCGGTCTGGACCGAGTACATCAAGGAGCACCAGGGCGGCTTCGAGGTCGCGGCCGAGTTCGACACCGGCGAGCAGTACGGCTTCTCGGTGAAGAAGGACGGCAACCCGGAGCTGCTCAAGAAGATCAACGACGCGCTGGCCAAGGCCAAGCAGGACGGCACGTACGACACGATCTACGCCAAGTGGATCGGCAAGAAGCCGAACGCCTGACCGGTTTCCCGAGGGCGCGCCCGGCTGGGCGCGCCCTCCGCGCCGTCCACCCCGCACCCGCAAGGAGCGTCGAACCGTGAAGCTGCGCCGTCGCCAGCGAGAACGGCTGTCCCTCTGGCTCCAGTACCTGGCCTTCGTCGCGGTCATCGCCGTGGTGGTCCTCGCCGCGGACTGGGGCCGGCTGCGGGAGGCCTTCTTCCGCGTCGACATCATCGAGTCGATGTTCCCGACGGTGATCACCGTCGCGCTGCGCAACACCATCCTCTACACCCTGGGCGCGTTCGCCTTCGGCCTGGTCTTCGGCACCATCCTGGCGCTCATGCGGCTGTCCCGGGTCGCGCCCTACCGCTGGGTGGCCACCGCGTACATCGAGCTGTTCCGGGGCCTGCCCGCGCTGCTGGTGCTCTTCCTGGTCGGCTACGGCATCCCCATCGCCTTCCCGGAGCGGGAGATCCCCGGCGGGGTGTTCGGATCCATCTCGATCGGTCTCGGCCTGACCGCCGCGGCCTACATGGCCGAGACCATCCGGGCCGGCATCCAGGCCGTGCCGAAGGGGCAGATGGAGGCGGCCCGCACGCTGGGCATGTCGCACTTCACCGCGATGCGGACCATCGTCATCCCGCAGGCGTTCCGGATCGTGATCCCGCCGCTGACCAACGAGCTCATCCTGCTCACCAAGGACTCGTCGCTGGCCTACGTGCTCGGCGTCACGGCGCAGACCATCGAGGTCACCAAGTTCGGCCGCGACACCCTCAACGACCGGGTGAACGCCACCCCGCTGCTGGTGGCCGGCCTCACCTACCTGATCATCACGCTGCCCCTGTCCCAGCTGGTACGACGCCTCGAACTCCGCTACGCCAAGGCCCGGTGACCCTGATGACGACTTCCCCGTCCCGGCCCGCCGTCGAGATCCGTGACCTGCACAAGTCCTTCGGCCCGCTCGAGGTGCTCAAGGGCATCGACTTCGAGGTCGGGCACGGCGAGGTGGTCTGCGTGATCGGACCCTCCGGCTCCGGCAAGTCGACCCTGCTGCGCTGCGTCAACCTCCTCGAGGAGCCGACCGCCGGCAAGATCTGGGTCGACGGGACCGAGATGACCGACCCGGACGTCGAGATCGACGCGGTCCGGCGCGGCATCGGCATGGTCTTCCAGTCGTTCAACCTCTTCCCGCACCTGACCGTGCTGGACAACCTCACCATCGCCCAGCGCCGGGTGCTGCGCCGCGGCCGGGCCGAGGCCGAACGGGTCGCCCGGGCCAACCTGGCGCGGGTCGGCCTCACCGACAAGGCCGGCGCGTACCCGGCGCAGCTCTCCGGCGGCCAGCAGCAGCGGGCGGCGATCGCCCGGTCGCTGTCGATGGACCCGAAGCTGATGCTCTTCGACGAGCCGACCTCCGCGCTCGACCCGGAACTGGTCGGTGACGTGCTCACCGTCATGCGCCAACTCGCCGAGGAGGGCATGACCATGATGGTGGTCACCCACGAGATGGCGTTCGCCCGGGACGTCGCCGACCGGGTCGTGTTCATGGACGGCGGCGTGGTGGTCGAGCAGGGCCCGCCGCGCGAGGTGCTCGGCGCGCCCCGGCACGAGCGCACCCGCTCGTTCCTCTCCCGGGTGCTGGACCCGACCCACGTCGCGCAGCTCGACCCGCCCGGCCAGTCCGCCGAACCGCCCACCTCGCCCGGCCTGCCGGCCGACGACCGGCACCAGATCTGACCCACCCGACCGCCGGCGCAGCGCCGTGCCGCCCCGAATCAGTGCGGCGCGGCCGGGCGGCCGCGCAGGCGGTCCGCCAGGTCGCGGACGGCGGCGGCGAAGCGCGGGTCGTACTCGCTGGGCCAGTGCCCGACGATCGGCGGCGGCACCGTGTCGCTGGGTGGCACCACCACCCCGGTCGGATCCCGCAGCCGCCGGTCCACCGTGGCCGCCGGTCCGGTCACCGTGGCCGGCTCGCCCGGCCGGTGCGGGGAGAAGACCCAGCCGCCGATCGCGTCGGTGTCCCGCCACAGGTTGAGCCAGCGCCAGCCGACCCGCCGCCCCAGCTCGCCGAGCACCTCGTCGTGCACGTACGCGGGAAACCAGCGCGCGTACAGCCGGCGGATGGGGGCGCCGTAGGTCAGCAGGGCCACCCGGTCGGCGGCCTCCGGCGGTAGTTGCAACACGGCCGCGGCGAGCAGCATCGAGCCGTGGCTGTGCCCGGTCAGCAGCACCCCGTGGCCCTGCCCGGTCAGGTAGCTGATCCGCCGGCTGAGCTCCGGCACGGCCCGCTCCGCGTAGCAGGGCGGGGCGAACGGGTGCGCGGCGCGCGGCCAGAACGTGCCCACGTCCCACAGCACGCCGACGAAGCGGCGGAACTCCGGCGTCCGGTACGCGAAGAGACCGCCGACGATCAGGCCGAGCACCACGGCGGCGATGACGTAACTGCCGAGGAGCAGGCTGAAGTTGACCAGGTCGCCGGGGATCCGCGTCCAGCGCTCGATCAGGTCGCTGGGATACTCCCGGACCATGCCGAGGGTGCTGGTGGCCATCCCGACCCCGGCCAGCGCCGCGTAGCTGAGGGCCAGCGGCGTCAGCCACTCGGTGAACCGGGCCCGGGCGATCACCCGGCGCACCTGCTGCCGGCGCAGGTCCGACTCGGGCGGCGCGCCGGGGAAGTCGCGGGCGACGATCTCCCGCGCGGCGCGCCGGCGGGCCGGCCCGGACGCCACCGCCACCACCACGGCGGCCACCGCGGCCACCGTCACCGCCAGGAAGAACCCGAAGATCGCCCACTTGAAGGCCAGCGGCGGGCTGCTGGACAGCCGCTCGGCGGCCGAGGCACCCCGGTCCAGCAGGTCCGCCACCCGGTAGACCGCCTCGCCGGAGAAGGCGACCGCGAGCCCGGTGGCGACCGCGCCCATGACCGGGGCGCCGAGCGCCCGCAACCGGCTGCCCCCGGGCGCCCGGCCCCGGGCCCACCACACCGCCCCGGCGAGCACCACGAGCAGGACCGTCTGGCTCAGGAAGAGCAGACCCAGGATCGTCGGGTACGCGGGCAGACCGGTCGCGGCCGGCCAGGGCGCCGGCTCGACCGCCACCGCGACCAGCACCACCCCGGTGAGCACCAGCGCGGCCACCCGCAGGTCGCGTACGCTCCGGTCCAGGACCCGGCTCGGCCCGGTCCGGTCGATCAGCGGGTACGCGCAGACCAGCCCGACACAGACGGCCAGGAGCAGCCCGGTGAGCCCGGCCAGCGGCAGCGCCCAGGGCACCGCAGCCCGGCCGGCGATCCGGGCGGCGAGCAGCACCGCGTCCAGGGTGCCCAGGGCGGCGGCCACGTGCACCGCGCGCAGCCGGGCCACGATCGGCGCGGCGTCCCACTGGCCGACCGCGGCGAGCTGGTGCTCGCTCGAGGTGGTCAACGCGCCCCGGAACTCCGCGAACGTCCAGCCCGGCCGGGTGCCGAGCCGCCAGACCAGCGCGACCGCCGCGACCGGCACCAGCGCCAGCACCGCCAGCCGCAACCCCACCGGCCGTCCGCCCAGCCAGGACACCCAGCTCCGGCCGGCCACGCACCAGGGCGTGCCCATGCACCGCCAGGCGAGCAGGTCCAGCGCCACCTCCGCCACGGTGAGCACGTACAGCGCCGTGAGGGTCAACGCGAGCACCCGGCACAGGCCCTTCACCACGGCGGTGGACGCGTTTCCGCCGGCCGGGCGCATCCAGATCGCCATGTTGCAGAGCATGAACGGCAGCAGGAACACCAGCGACAGGGTGCGCACCGCCGTGCCCGACGGCAGGTCCCGCCACCGGTACGCCTCCAGGATCACCCCGCCCGCGCCCCGGGTGTCCGGGTAGCCGGGGCGGGGGCGGTAGAAGCCGCCGCTGCGGTCCCCGGCGACCTGCCGCACGTGCGGCCGGTCCAGCACCTGCTCCGCGCCGGCGCCGGAGACCCCGTGCACCCGCAGCTCGACGATCTCCGTCGGTGGGTCCGGCTGCGCTGGCGCGTCCGACATCGATCCCCCGCGTGGTGGTGGCACCGGTACCGCGAAGCCCGGTGGGGCGCGCACGGCGCGGCGGTCTACCCGTTCCGGGCCCGCTCACACGCCGCCGCCCGGCGGTGCCACGGCGGCCCGGCTCAGGGCCGGGCGTCGGGTCAGCGGGTGCGTACCACGGCCACCGGGCAGTGCGCGTGGTGCAGCACGGCGTGGCTGACCGAGCCGAGCAGCAGCCCGGCGAGGGCACCCCGGCCCTGCGCGCCGACCACCACGAGCTGCGCCGTCTTCGACTCCTCGACCAGCGCCCCGGCGGCCGAGCCGGACACCAGCCGCTGCCGCACCGGAAGGTCGGGGTGGCGGGCGGTGGACCCGGCGACGGACTCGGCGAGCAGCCGCTGCGCGTCCGCCGTCAGTGCGTCCAGGTCGTGCCCGAGCGGCACCAGGTCACCCGGGGCGACCGCCGTCGGGTAGCGCCAGGCGTGCACCGCCACCAGCGGCACACCGCGTCGGGCCGCCTCGTCGGCGGCCCACCGGAGCGCCTCGGCGGAGCACTCGGAGCCGTCCACGCCCACCACGACCGGGCCGTCGGCGCGCGGCTCGCCGCGCACGACCAGCACCGGGCACTGCGCGCGGGCGGACACCTGCACCGTGACCGAGCCCAGCAGCAGCCCGGCGAAGCCGCCGAGCCCGCGGTTGCCGAGCACCAGCAGGGCGCCCCGGCGGGCCTCGTCGAGCAGCACCGGGACCGGCGCACCGTCGACCACCGCGCCGGTGACCGGCAGGTCCGGTGCCACCCTGGCCGCCTCGGCCACCGCGTCCGCGACGTACCGCTCGGCCTGGTTGCGCAGCCCGCCGGTGGCCGGCCCGCCGGGGTGCGGGCCGAGCGGCACGTTCATCAACGGCCAGATGAACGCGTGCACGATCCGCAGCGGTAGCTGCCGCTGCGCCGCCTCGCGAGCGGCGCTGCGCACCGCGTCCAACGCGATCGTCGAACCGTCCACACCCACCACGACCGGGGTGCCGCTGTCGCTGGTCATCGCGAGCCACTCCTTTTCGTTTCCGCTCCGTCCGGCGCCACACCGACGGCCGGGCCGCCGCTGCCGGGCGTGGTCGCGTCCGGCCCGTCCGTGCCGGCGCGACCGGGCCGGGCCCGGGTCAGCCACAGCACCAGGCCGGGCAGCGTGCTCACCGCGGCGCAGGCCAGCAGTTCCGCCGCGCCCAGCGGTTCGGTGCCGAGCAGGCCGCGCAGCGGCGGCAGCAGCACGCCGGCCAGTTGCAGCAGCGCCGAGAGCGCCACCGCGGCCGGCAGGGCGAGGTTGCGCTCCGCCGAGCCGGGTGTCCGGGGCGCCCGGACCGCCAGCGCGACGCCGAGCTGGGCCAGGCCGAGCACTACGAAGACCACCGACTGCCAGGGGCGGTCCCAGTGGGCGGCGAGCGCTCCCGCGCCGAGCACCACGGCCGCGATCAGCCCGCCGGTGAGCAGTACGTCCCGGCCGAGCCCGGCGCCGAGCACCGACTCCTGCGGGGACCGGGGCGCCCGGCGCAGGAGGCCCGGCTCCGCCGGCTCCGCGCCCAGCGCCACTCCCGGCACCCCGTGGGTGAGCAGGTTGACCCAGAGGATCTGCGCCGGCAGCAGCGGCACGGCCAGCCCGAACAGCGGGCCGAGCAGCATCACCGCGATCTCCGCGACGCCACCGGACAGGGCGTAGCGCAGGAAGCGCCGGATGTTGGCGTAGATCCGGCGGCCCTCGCCGATCGCGGTCGCCACGGTGTTCAGGTCGTCGTCGACCAGCACCAGGTCGGCGGCCTGCCGGGCCACCTCGCTGCCGCCGCCCATGGCCACCCCGATGTCGGCACGGCGCAGCGCCGGGGCGTCGTTGACGCCGTCGCCGGTCATCGCCACCACGTGCCCCTGGGACTGCAACCCGGCGATGATGTCGAGCTTCTGCTCCGGCTGGGTCCGCGCGTACACCCGGGTGTGCGGGTGCGCCCGCGCCAGGTCGCCGTCGTCGCCGCAGGCCAACGGCTCGCCCTCGCGCCAGAGGCCCAGCTGGCCGCCGATCGCGGTGGCGGTGGCCGGGTGGTCGCCGGTGATCAGCACCAGGCGTACGCCGGCCGCGTCGAAGCTGCCGGCCACGTCGGTGGCGCCGGCGCGCAGCGGGTCGGCGATCGCCACCAGCCCGACGGGGTGCAGCCCGGTCGGCCGGGCCGGGTCGGCCGGCGGGGCGTCCCGTACGCCGGAGGCGACCGCGAGCACCCGCAGGCCCTCGCCGGCCAGCCGGCGCGCGGCGGCGATCAGCTCGGCGATCTCCGCGTCCGGGGCGTCGACCAGCGGCGCGCGCAGCACGTTCTCCGGCGCACCCTTGCAGGCCACCAGGTAGCGGCCGTCGCACGCCCGGTGCACGGTGGTCATCCGGCGTAGGTCCTGGTCGAACGGGTGCTCGGCGACCCGCGGCCAGGCGGTCCGGGTCTGCTCCGGGTCCAGGCCGCAGCGGGCGGCGAACGCCACCAGCGCCGCTTCGAGCGGGTCGCCGACGGCGGCCCAGTCCGGCCGTTCGCCGGTGGGCGGGGAGAGCGTGGCGTCGTTGCAGAGCAGTCCGGCCCGCGCGAGCCGGCGCAGCTCCTCCGGTACGGCCACCGGCTCGCCGTGCCGCCGCACGGCGCCCTCCGGCTGGTATCCGTGGCCGGTGACCCCGTACCGGCTGCCGTCCGGGGTGATCGCGTGCTGGACCGCCATCCGGCCCTCGGTGAGCGTCCCGGTCTTGTCGGAGGCGATCACCGTCACCGAGCCGAGCGTCTCCACGGCGTGCAGCCGTCGGGGAATGGCCCGCGCCCCGGCCATCCGCCGGGCGCCGAGGGCCAGCGCGAGGGTGACCACGGCCGGCAACGACTCGGGCACCGCCGCCACCACCAGGCTGACCGCGGTGACCGCCATGTCGACCACCGGCCGGCCGCCGGCCACGCCGATGATGAACACCAGGGCGGAGAGCACCACGGCGGCCAGGCCGAGGACCCGGCCGAGGGCGGCCAGCCGGCGTTGCAGCGGAGTGGCGGCGGGCCGGGTGGCGGAGACCAGCGCGGTGATCCGGCCGAGCGCGCTCGCCGCGCCGGTACGCGCCACGGTGCCGGTGGCCCGGCCGGTGGTGACCACCGTGCCGGCGCTGGCCTCGTCGCCGGCGTCCCGGGCGACCGGCACCGACTCGCCGGTCAGCGCCGACTCGTCGAGGTGCAGCCGGGCGGCCTCGGCGAGCAGCAGGTCGGCCGGGACCACGTCGCCGGCCTCGACGCGGACCAGGTCGCCCCGGACCAGATCGGCGGCGGGCAGGACGAGGTCCCGGCCGTCGCGGACCACCCGGGCGGTCGGCGCGGCGAGCCGGTCCAGCGCGGCGATCGCCCGGTCCGCGCGAACCTCCTGCACCACGCCGATCACGGTGTTGACCAGCACGACCAGCAGGATCACCGCGGTGTCCGGGTAGTCCCGCAGCACCGTGGTCACCACGGCGGCAGCCAGCAGCAGCGCGACCAGCGGGTCGGTGAGCTGACGCAGGATCCGGGTGGCCAGGTGCCGGCGCTGCGGGGCGGCCGTGCTGTTCGGGCCGTCGGCGCTCAACCGGTCCGCCGCCTCCGCCGAGCTGAGGCCGGCCCCGGCGCCCGCCAGGTCGACGCCGGGCGTGGGGTCGGCTACGACCTCGGTCGCACCGGTCACCGGCCGTCCCACCATCGCGCTGTACCCCTTCCCGGCCCTGCCGCTCTGGCCTGCCCGCACCTTTCATGGTGGTTCATCCGCCCCCGGGGCGACCAGTGAAGATCAGCACAGCCGGCCGGGCCGTTGGTCCCTTGCGCCGGCGGCTCCGGCCTGCGCCGCCGGCTCAGCGGGTCTGGCCTGGGTAACCACGGGCACCGGCCGGCGCAGGCCGGCTCAGCGGGAGGTGAGCGTCTGCTCCGCGTACGCCCAGAGCCGGTCGGCGGCGGCCGGGTCCACGGCGTGGGCGGCCACCCCGCCGGTCGCCTCCGCTCCGCCCGCCACCACCTCGGCCTCCTGGTTGTCGTCGAAGTACCGGCCGGTGACCCCGTCCAGCAGCGGCGAGGCGGCCAGCAGCACCGAGGT
This sequence comes from Micromonospora sp. HK10, assembly GCF_000982955.1. Lineage (GTDB taxonomy): Bacteria > Actinomycetota > Actinomycetes > Mycobacteriales > Micromonosporaceae > Micromonospora. Next base: position 40,652 of record NZ_KQ058835.1, read on the forward strand.
CGCCGCGCCCTGGGCGGGAGTCTTGTAGTACGGCGGGTCGACCCGGTTGCCGGCCTCGTCCATCGCCCCGAACGCGCGCAGCGTCGCGGCGTCCATGTGCCGTTGCAGGTTGGTGGTGATGTAGCCGGGGTTGAGCGCGTTGGCGGTGATCCCGTCCCCGGCCCAGTGCCGGGCGATGCCCACCGCGAGCAGGACGCCGGCGGTCTTGGACCGGCCGTACGCCGCCCACGGGTCGTACGGCTGTCGCGCGAACTGCGGGTCGTCGAAGTCGAATGCCTCGCGCAGGTGCGCCCCGGAGCTGACCACGACCACCCGGGCGGCACCGGCGGCGCGCAGGTTGTCGTGCAGGCCGCGGACGAGCGCGAAGTGGCCGAGGTAGTTCGTCGCCAGTTGCAGTTCCCAGCCGGCGTCGGTGAGCCGCCGGTCGGGCAGTGCCATGATCCCGGCGTTGGCGACCAGGGCGTGCAGCGGGCCCTGCCAGTCGGCGACGAACGCGTCGACCGAGGCCAGGTCGGCCAGGTCGAGGGCGGCCGCCCGGACGCTGCCCGGGCCGGGGCCGGCGAACTCGGCCACCAGGTCTGCGGCGTGGCCGGGGTCGCGGGTGGCCACGGTGACCTCGGCGCCGGCGCCGGCCAGGGCACGGACGGTCTCCCGGCCGATGCCGGAGGCGCCCCCGGTGACGATCATGCGGCGCCCGGTCAGGTCGACGCCGGCCAGGATCTCGGCGGCGGAGGTGCGGGCGTGGAACGGTGTGGTGAGGCGGGCGGTAGCTGTCATGACCCTTACGCTACGGAGCGTGACCCTGGACTGCCTGTAGTTCGCAGTCCGGCATTCTTGAGCGACCGTCCGACGGGAGGCCTGCCGTGGATCCGCTGGCGGACGTGCTCGCGCTGCTCGGCACGACCGGTCACGTCTCCGCCACGCTGGCCGCGGGCGGCCGGTGGGCCGTCCGGTTCCCGCCGCCGGCCGGGATCAAGTTCAACGCCGTGCGGCGGGGCCACTGCCGGCTGCGGGTGGACGGCGTGGCCGCGCCGATCGACCTGGCCGAGGGGGACTGCTACCTGCTGACCCGGCCGGTGTCGTACGTCCTGGCCGGCGCGGCCGAGCTGCCGCCGGAACCGGCCGAGCCGATCTTCACGGCGGCGACGGGCGGCCTGGCCCGGGCCGGCACCGGCGACGAGGTGCTCCTCGTCGGCGCCGCGTTCACCTTCACCGCCCGCGCCCGCGACCTGCTGCTGGACAGCCTGCCGCCGGTCATCCACGTGCCCGCCGCGCTGCCCGAGGCGGCGGCCCTGCACCGGTCGGTGGTGGAGATCGACACCGAGCTGCGGCAGGCCCGCGCCGGAGCCACCCTCGTCGCCGAGCACCTGGCCCTGGTCATGCTGATCCGGATCCTGCGCCTGCACCTGGACCGGGGACGCCCCACGGGGTGGCTGGCCGGGCTGGCCGACCCGGTGGTCGGTCCGGCGCTGCGGGCGATGCACGCGCGCCCGGCGCAGCGGTGGACGGTGGCGCAGCTGGCCGGCGTCGCGGCGGTCTCCCGCTCCACCCTGGCCGCGCGGTTCCGGGCCGTGGTGGGCCGGGGGCCGCTGGACTACCTCACCGCGTGGCGGGTCGAACTGGCCGCCGCGCGCATCCGGCGGGGCGGGGACACCCTGGCGACCATCGCCCGGGAGGTCGGGTACGGGTCGGAGAGCGCGCTCAGCGTCGCCTTCAAGCGCGTCACCGGCCGCAGCCCGGGCGCCTACCGGCAGTCCGCGCGCCCCGGTGACCGTTACCCTGCCTGAGAGAGTGTTGTGATACCTGGA
>NZ_KQ058836.1:0-3299 GCF_000982955.1 Micromonospora sp. HK10
CTACTGGATCGAGTACCGCAAGGTCGGCGGTTCCTGGATCCGCCTGCCGTATCCGGTGAGCACCTGCTGCTCGTTCACGGTGAAGTACCTGAACAACGGCACCACGTACGAGTTCCGGGTCCGGTCGACGAACCTGGCCGGGACCAGTTCGCCGTCGAACACGGACACCGCCCGGCCGATGCCGCCGCTGCCGAAGCCACCGGCCAACCTGCGGGCCCTGGCCCGCGACGGGGACGTGCAGCTGAGCTGGACGGCCAGCCCGACCCCGGGCGTCTACTACAACGTCTACCAGCGCGACGCCTCGCTCAACGGCTGGTGGGAGAAGCTGCCGTACCCGGTCAGCAAGACGTCGATGACCGCCGGATACCTCGCCAACGGCCACTACTACAACTTCAAGGTCACGGCGATCAACGCGGCCGGGGAGAGCGCGTCGACGAACATCGTCACCGCGCTGCCCCAGTGGGCCAACGGCACCACCCGGGCCGCCGCGGTCACCAGCAGCTGGATCCTCGCCGACTACGGCCAGTTCGACCCCATCCAGCGGTATGACATGACCGCCACCGTCCGCGGCACCCGCAACGGCGACTACATCCAGGTCGACGGCCACTGGCACACGAACAACGACAAGCGACTGCTGTCGGGCATCTTCTGGTATCTCGTCATCGACTGCACCGAGGGCTACACCGTCATGCACCGCACGCTGGAATATCCCACCGGCGGCCCGACCAGCGGCAACCTGACCTTCTACTACACCAGGAACCCGCAACGCATGTACAAGGTGCAGGTCTGGGGCGTCGGGGAGATCACCTACAGCGGAGGCATCTACGGCAGGTTCGCGCGCAGCCCGTCGCGGGGCATCATCCCGTTCATCACCGAGACACCCTGCTTCTGACCGGCTGGCCGCGGGTGCCGGGCCGGGCCGCCCGGATCACGGGCAGCGCGGGCCGATCACCTCGGCGGCCACCCGCGCCAGGGTGTCGCCGCCGGCACCGTCGAGGACCCCGGTGACCACGGCCTCGACGGTCGCCGGGGTGAGGACGTCTGCGGCGTTGCGTCGGAACTTGGCGGCCACCTCGGCGGGGCTCAGCGGGTCGTCCGGGTTGCCGCGGGCGTTGCGCACGGTGGCCGAGGCCGTGCCGCCGTCCCGCCAGCGCACCGTGACCCTCGTCGGCCGCTCGCCCGGGAGGGCGGCCGTGAAGGCCGGTTCCTCGCGCAGGTCGACCAGCGCGGCCAACGCGCCGACCTCGGGGCGGGCCAACCGGTCGGGCAGGAAGCCGGCCGCGGCCAGTTCGCCGTCCAGCGCCAGGGTGGCCAGGCTGACCGGCACCGAGAACCGCGCGTGCAGGTCCGAGGAGACCTCGGCGGCGGACAGCGACGCGGCGAACGCGAAGGTGTCGACCTCGATCGCGGCCAGCCCGCCCCGGTCGCGCACCGGGTCCGGTACGCCCGCGACGGCGGCCCGGAACGCGTCCAGCGCGGGGTGCACCCAGCGCGCGCAGGCGTACGGCTTGAGGTAGCTGTCAGCCAGCCGCCAACGGGTGCCCAGGCCGGCAGTCAGGTCGACGGTGGACAGGTCGGTGCAGACCAGACCGTCGAGCAGTTCGCCGAGCAGGGCCGGCGAGCCGGTGACGCCGTCGGCCGCGCGACGGGCCGCGGCGGCCCCGTGGTAGGCGCCCAACCCGGTCCACAGGTTGCGCACGGTGCCACCGTTCATCGGCACGGCCAGGGTCGCGGCCATCGGCACCGCGCCGGCCAGCTCGATGGCGGTCGCGGTGGCGGCGGGGGAGAGGTCGTACCACAGGGCGGTGGCGACCGCCGCGGCGATCGGGCCGTGGATGCCGTGCGGGTGCAGGCCGGGACGCAGGGTGGTGCCGACACCGAAGCGCATGCCGATCTCGTTGGCGATCAGGAAGATCTCCAGCAGCCGTCGGTCGTCGACCCCGCTCGCGGCGGCGTGCAGCAGCACCGGCAGCGAGTGCGGCGCGGGGTGCGCCGTCGGCACCGGCGGCAGCCGGTGCCCCTGCGGGTGGAACGACCCGCCCGAGTCGGCGTCCAGCCAGGTCGCGGCGGCACCGAGGGTGAGCAGCCGGCCGAACGGCAGGTCGCCGGCGGCCGCCGGGCGCAGCGCCTCGCCCAGGGTCCGCACGGCCGGATAGCGCAGACCGCCCAGCAGCGCGCCCAGGGTGTCGAGCAGCAGCGCGCGGGTGAAACCGACGACCTCCGCGGGCGCGTCGTCGAGGCTGCTGTGGTGGGCGAACGCGGCGATCCGCGCGGTGTCGATTCCGGTCATCGTCCGTCCTTCGTCAGACCCTCGCGGACCGCACGGCCCAGGTCGTCGAGGCGGTCCAGCACACCGTCGAGAGCTCCGGCCAGCACCACGCCGTCGACGCCGACCGCACCGAACGCGGCGAAGCGTTCCGCGACCGCCTGCCGCTCGCCGGTGACCACGAACCGGTCGCGGACGAACCGGTCGGCCCCGGCGGGCACGTCGCGGCCGGTACGGGCCTCGGCGGTGCCGTGCCGCCGGTAGTCGTGTGCGTCGGCCACGGCGGCGACCCCGGTGCGCAGCGCGGCCGGCACGTCGAACCAGTCCGGCGCCTGCACCAGCCGGGCCGCGCACGAGCCGAGCACGGGCGCGGCGGCGGCATCGGCGGCGGCGTCGTCGTCGGTGACCACCGCGCGGACGAACATCCAGACCGGCACGTCCGGCCGCGCCGACCGGGCCAGCGCCACCGCCTTGCCGACCACGGCCGGGTCCGCGCCCGCGTCGATCAGCACGCCGCCGAGCCGGGCCGCGGTGGCCGCGATGGTGCGCGGCCCGGAGGCCGCGCCGAGCAGCAGCGCCGACGCCGGCACCAGCTCGCGCAGGGTACGCAGCGACGCCTCGTACGCGCGCAGCGACGGCGGCGCCAGCCCTTCGTTGCGCACCGAGCTCTCGCCCCGCCCGACCACCGTGAGCAGCCGACCGGGGTGGTGCGCGTCGAGGGTGCGCACGGCGCCGGCCACCGCGGCCGGGTGCCGCAGCCCGAGACTGAGCACGCACGGCCCGGCGAGCCGGGCCGGGGTGGCGCTGAGCACCCGCTCGGTCTCGACCAGGCAGTCGGGGAACAGCCGGGGGCTGTCGGCGAGGGCGACGCCGTCGAGCCCGGCGGCGAGCGCGGCGCCGGCCAGCTCGACCGGGTCGGCCGCACCGGCCGGCCGGGCCACGTTGAGCACGATCATGGCAGCGCCTCGACCAGGTCCGCGACCGCCAGCCCGGCCCGGACTGGTGTGGCGATCTGCTCGGCCCGGACTGGTGT
>NZ_KQ058836.1:3399-80822 GCF_000982955.1 Micromonospora sp. HK10
TGGTGTGGCGGTCTGCTCGGCCTGGACCGGTGTGGCGGTCTGCTCGGCCCGGACCGGCGCGGTGGCGACCGGCTGCGGCGGCGCCGCGGCGGGCGCGGCGACCGCGCCGCTCCGGTCGGGAAGCCCGTCGGCCACCACGGCCAGCGTGTGGGCCAGCCCGCCGGGCATGCCGGTGATGCCGGCGTCCCAGGCCCGCAGGGCGAGCCAGGCCGCGGCCGGGTCGTGCCCGGGCGCGACCCCGGGCGGGCCGATCAGCATCAGGCTCGCCGCGAGGTCGAGCAGCGCCGGCAGCTCGCCGTCCGGCACCCCGGCCAGCCGGGCCGCGCAGACCGTGGCGGTCAGCACGCCGGTGCTCACCGGCACCGTGGGCGCCGACAGCCCGGCTGCGGCAGCCAGTCCGGCGTCGACCGCCGCCGCCAGCTCCGCCACCGACCGGCCGTGGGCCGCGCCGACCGCGAGACCGACCAGCGTCGGCCCGACCGCCGGTCCGAGCGACGCGCACCGTTCGCCGTTCCAGTGCAGGGCCACGTAGGTCTCCGCCCGGGTGCCGGCGCCGATGAGGGGGAAGTCGCCGTCCGGCGTGCCGACCCGGGCGGCCCACGCGGCCAGGGAGCCCTCCGGCGGCGGCAGGGCGGCGAACCCGGCCAGCAGGGCGGCGACGCTCATTCCCGGGTCACCTCGACGCTCTCGGTGACCAGGTAGAACTTGAACTTCGTCCGGCCGGCCGGGCCGCGCTCCGCCGGCAACGGGTGCTCCTCGAACCAGCGCAGGTAGTTCGCGTACGCCTCCTCGTCGGCGTAGTGCATCTCGGCGATCCGGTAGAAGGTGTAGCCGTCCGGCACCGACGCCGTGCCGCCGGAGGCCTGCCGCACCGGGCGCAGCACCTTGTTGAAGACGATCCGGTCGAGATAGGGGTTGGCCAGCAGGTCCGGTGCGTGCACCTCGAAGAGCCAGCGCTCGTACTCCTCGGGGCTGACGCCCTCCTCGATCTCGTACCCGAGAATGGTCTTGATCATGTGGTCGTTCTCCTCACTGTCCACAGGTGGGACTCGGCGCCCACGCCGAATCCCTCGAGCCGCACCCGGACCGGCTCGATCCGCACCCCGGCCAGCTCCGCCGCCACCTCGTCGTCGGTGCGGACGGGTGCCCGGTCGAAACCGGACGCCCGCTGCCGCGCCACCTCCCGGCGGTAGACCGCGACGGTCCACTCGGCGGGCATGACCGAGGCGGTGCCGCGGACGGCCACCATCCGGGGCGGCAGCAGGCCGAGGTCGAAGACGTGCGGCCGCTCGTTGCTGGCGCCCGGCGCGGGCGGGCCCACCCAGGCGACCAGCGTGCGCGGGTCGCGCCGCCACTGCGCGAGCCGCCGGTGGCCGGCCCGCTGCACCAGGCTGACCGACCAGTCCGGCTCCAGGAACGCGGTCATCGTGCGGTTCACCGGGAACCCGCCGGCGTCGATGGTGGTCACCTGCGCGAAGCCGGCCTCCCCGTGGACGAAGGCGTACGCGGCGACGCGGGCCGCGGCCAGCTCCATCACCGGCTCCACGGCGCCAGGCGCCAGGTCGTCACGCTGGCCGGCGTCCGCCGGACCCGGGCGGCGAGTTCACTGTGCGTGTACGCCCGGTCGGGCACGACCGCGCTGACCACGTCCACCGCGATGCCGGACCGGGCGAACGGGTACGGGTCGAGCCAGATCTCGCCCGGCCGGCGCACGCCCACCGTGATCCGCTCCGCCGGGCCGAACGGGTGGGTACGCACGGGCGGCAGCAGCACGTCCTCGGCCGAGTGCTCGAGGGCGGCCAGCTGCGGCCCCCAGGGCCGGGCCGGGCCGGGCTCGGCGGCCGGCCGCGACGGCATCACGCACAGGTAGAGCGAGAGCAGGTCCCACAGTTGCAGCAGCTCGTAGTTGTGCCAGAGCCGGGTCTCGAACGCGGCCCGGGGCTCGGCCGCCGTCCAGGCCAGCCGCTTCGCCTCGATCCACCGCCGCTCCTCGGTGTCGACCGCGTCGTCCTGCGCCGCCCGGCCGTCCGCGCCGAGGTCCAGCCGACCCCGGGCGCCCGGCGCCGACCACCGGCCCCGGTACAGGCCGGTCCAGTGCATGCCGACCAGGACGCCGGCGTACACGTCGCCGAGCGCCACCCGTTCGACGCCCTGCCGGTAGAGCCGCACGTGCTCGGTCGCGTCGATCTCCAGGAAGTGCAGCGGCCGGCGTTCGAGCTCGTGGAAGAGCACCCGGGCGTCCCAGGCCCGCCAGCCTTCGTCGTGCCGGCTCGCGGCGGTGCGTACCGGGGAACGCGGCGTGGGTGTCTCGAACCGCTCGTTGCCCCAGGCGTCCGCCAGCTCGCCGGCGATCCGGCCGTGCTCGACCTGTTCGATGAGGTGCAGCGCGCCGTCGCGCCGGACGACGATCATGCCGCCACCGCCCGCAACGCGGCCCCGAGAGCCCGGGCGCTGCCGCCGGCCAGCCCGTCGACCGCGGCCAGCACGGGCGCGGCCCGTCCGGGGAAGCGGTGGTCGAGCAGCCGCCGGGCCTTGGCCCGCGACGCCGCCCGGTCGAAGGCCCGGGGGCCGTCGCCGCGCGGCAGGTCGGCGGCGCCGACCAGCACGGTGCCGTCGGCGCGGACCACCCGCACCCGGGCCGGTCGGCCGGCCGGGTAGCCGGCGTCCAGCGCGGGGTCGTGCCGCACCTGCACGCGCGCGGCCAGGTCGCGCACCGCCGGGGAGGATACCGTCGCCGCGGTCAGCGTGGTCTCGTCGAGCCGGCCGGTGAGCAGCGCGACCGCCACCGAGGTGGGCACGCTGAACCGGGCGGCCAGCTCGCTGTCGGCGACCGCGCCGAACCGGGCCGCGTGCGCGAACGTGCGTACCTCGACCCGCGCCACGTCCGGCAGCGGGCCGGTCGCGGCCACGATGTCCGCCACCGCGTCGTTGACGCCGTGCAGGTGGGCGCAGGTGGGGTGGGCCTTCGTGTAGCCCCGCAGCACCTCGTGGCCGTGGTCGCGCCCGAGCCCCGACCAGTCGCGGGCGGCGACCGCCGCGAAATGCCGGTCCAGCGTGCCGGGCAGCGGTTCCAGACCGGCCACGGCCGCGGCGCCCAGGCTCGCGCCCAGCTGCACCGAGGCGCCCAGGAACGCGTGCCCCCCGGTACGCCCAGTGAAGATCGTCGCCGCGTCGCTGAGCAGCACGGCCGAGCCGGCCAGCTCCACGGCGCGGCGCATGGCGGCGGCATCGCCGGGCGCCAGCAGCCGGGCCACCCCCGCCGCCGCGCCGACCTGGCCCCAGGTGCCGATGTCGTGTACGCCGTCCGGCGTGCCGCCCATCGCCCGGCCCACCCGGACGCCCACCTCGTAGCCGGCCAGCACCGCCGACAGCAGCTCCCCGCCCGGCAGGTCCCGCTCCTCGGCCACCGCCAGCACGGCCGGGACCACGTGCGACGCCGGATGCCCGCGCGCCGGCCGGTGACCGTCCTGCAGCTGGTCGGCCGCGATCGCGCTGCCGTTGCGGAACTGGGCGTCGGCGGCCGGCCAGCCGCGCGACGAGCCCACCACCGTCGACTCGCCCGAACCCCCGGAACCGGCGCCAAGCGCGCGCAGCTCGGGCCGCCCGCTGCCCAGCGCGGCGACCGCGATCGTGTCCGCGACCAGGTCCACCACCCGGTCCCGCACGGCGGCGGGCGCCGCCGCCCAGTCGGTGGCCGCGGCGGTCGCGGCGAGCTGCTCGATCATCCCCGCACCCGGGCCATCAGGCCGGCCACGTCCGGCGCGGCGGCCAGGTCGAGGACGGCGGACGCGATGTCCTCCCGGTCGGGCACCCGCGCCGCGTTGGACGCGAACTTGGCGGCCAGCTCGGCCGAGCTGAGCGGGTTGCCCGGACCGCCCCGGTTGACGTCGACCCGCTCCTCGTGCCGGGTGCCGTCGCGCAGCACGACCCGCAGCACCGCCGGGAACTGGTTCGGGAAGATCTCGTCGCAGCGGGCGTCCGCTACGCACCGCACCTTCGCCGCCAACGCCAGCCGCGCCTCGTCCGCCGCGGCCGCGTCGGTGAAGTCGTCATGGCCCAGCCCGAGACCGCCGCCGCCCAGCAGGGCCGCGGCCACCGTGTAGGGGCCGCTGAACGCCGCGTGGTAACCGGACTCCGGCCGGGCCTTGTCCTGCGGCGGTTCGGCGATCGTACGCAGCACCGGCGACGGCACCCCCAGCTCGATCGACTCGATCGCGTCCGGTGCCACACCCCGGGCCCGCAGGGCCAGCGCCGCGTCGATGCCGGCGTGCGTGAAGTGGTTGCACGGGTACGGCTTGAAGAAGATGCCGGGCAGCTCCCAGTGCGTGCCGAGCCGGTCGACCACCGCGTCGACGTCGGCCCGCTCCCCGCAGAACGCGTGCAGGAAACCGAAGCGCCCCTCGACCACGGTCGGCGGCCCGGTGAGCCCGTGCCGGGCCAGTTCGGCGGCGACCACGCCGGAGTGCGCGGCCCAGCCGCAGTGCACCCGCTTCACGGTGCCGCCGGTCCGGTTGGCCTCCAGCAGGCCGGCGCCCATGCTCGCGGCGATCCCGGCGGCGTGCGCGATGCCGTCGGCGTCGGCCCCGCCGACCATCGCCGCCGCCACGGCCGCCCCGACCGCGCCGCAGATCGACGTCGCGTGCTGGCCGCGCTCGAAGAACTCGGAATTGCCCAGCGCCCGGTCGTAGCCGCCCATGCCGAGCCGGACCGCGACCTCGATGCCCATCCCGGCCGCGTCGAGCAGCGCGGCCCCCGACGCGCCGCGCGCCTCGGCCACCGCCAGCGCCGCCGGCACCACCGGCGAGGAGGGGTGCAGCACCGACGGCAGGTGGGTGTCGTCGAAGTCCAGCGAGTGCGCCAGCGTGCCGTTGACCAGGGCCGCGTTCGCGGCCGGCACGCGCAGGCCGGTGCCGATCGCCACCGCCTCCGGCGTGCCGCCCGCCGCCCGCACGTAAGCGGTGACCGCCCGGGCGGGCGGCAGCCCGCTGGCGGCGAGGCTGTTGCCGATCAGGTCGAGCACCCGGCGGGCCACGTCCTGCCGCAGGTCCCCGGGGAGCCCGCAGCGCCGCACGTCCTCGGCGACCGCCGCGAGCCGCTGGACCACGGTCGGGCTGCTCATGGGGTCACCGCCGCGAAGGGGCGGATGGGGGAGCCGGTGCCGCCGACGATGCGCAGCGGCGCCATCACGAAGACGAAGGCGGCCAGGCCCTCGGCGGCGGCCTGTTCGAGGTTGAGGTGCTCGATGATGTAGATGCCGGCGTCGACCAGCAGCACCCGGTGCACGGGCAGCACGCTGTGCCCGGAGCCCGGGCGGATCTGCTCGTACGCCGTGGTGTCCGAACCGGTGGCGACCACCCGGCGCGCGGCGAGCCACTCGGCGGCGTCGGTGGTGGCGCCCGGCACGCCGGCGGTCTGCCCGAGATAGGTGGTCGCGTCGGCGAAGTGCCGCGCCCAGCCGGTGCGGACCAGCGCCACGTCGCCGGGGCCGGGCTCGACGCCGGCGCGTTCGGCGGCGGCGGCCAGGTCGGCCGCGGTCACGCCGTACCCGGGGGGCAGCACCTCGACCCCGTGTACGGCGGCCACGTCGAGCAGCACGCCGCGGGTGAGCAGCGCGGGCGTGTGCTCGGCGCCGAGCGCGGTGAACCGGCCGCCGGTCTGCGCCGCCGCGGCGTCCACGCCGCCGTGCAGCCGGCCGTCGTGGCTGACGTGGGACAGCGCGTCGACGTGGGTGCCCACGTGCCCGCCGGTCACGATCATCTCGTTGGCCGCCGAGCCACCGTCCGGGCGGACCATGTCGCCGTGCCGGCGGATCAGGCTCATCCGGAAGCCGGGGTGGTTGGGTGAGCACGGCATGCCCGTGAAGTGCGGGTGCCCGAGCTCGACGAGCCGTACCCCCGCGGTCACCGCGGCGAGTAGGGGATCGTCCGTGCGCGCCGGGCGGGCCTGCGGCTCGGTGGTCAACTCGTTCCTCCTGAGGGTGGTTCGGACGGGTCGGTCAGGTCGAGGACGAGTCGGGCCCGGCGCACCACCGCTGGGTCGACGAACCGCCCGGCCGCGTCGAGCACGGCCACCTCGCCGGCTTCCTCCGCGCGGGCCGCCGCGGCCACCACGGCCCGCGCGGCGGCCACCTCGGCGGCGGTCGGCGTGAAGACCTCGTGCACGACCGGGATCTGTCGCGGGTGCACCACCGACCGGCCGACGAAGCCGGTGGCCCGGGCCCGTTCGGTGCTGGCGCGCAGGCCGTCGAGGTCGGCGACGTCGGTGTAGACGCTCTGCACGGGGGACGGCAGCCCGGCGGCCCGGGCCGCGACCACCACCCAGCCGCGCGCCCAGGCCAGCCCGTCGTCGCCGGTCACCCGCAGGTCGGCGGAGAGGTCGGCCTCGCCCAGCCCCAGCCCGGCGACGCGCGGGTGCGCGGTGGCCAGCTCGGCGGCCCGGGCCAGCCCGGCGGCGCTCTCCAGCAGCAGTTGCAGCGGCAGGAAGGCGCGGTTGGCGACCTCGCGGACCAGGGCCGGGTCCTCGCAGCGCGGCAGGCGCAACCCGGTCAGGCCCAGCCCGGCCAGCGCGTCGACGTCGTCCTCGCCCCACGGGCCGGCCGGGTCGTTCACCCGTACCCACAGCGGGCGGTCGTGGGGAGCCTCGGCGGCCAGCCGCAGCGCGGTGTTCCGGGCGGCGGCCTTCTGGTCCGGCGGTACCGCGTCCTCAAGGTCGACGACCACCGCGTCGGCGCCGGCGGCGAGGGCCTTCGCCACCCGGTCGGGGCGGTGGCCGGGCACGTAGAGCCAGGATCGCGGGGTCACTTGGGCAGCCCGCCGGACCAGCCCAGCGCCCGCGAGATGCGGTCGGCGGCCTCCCGGACCAGCGGACCGAAGCGTTCCCGGGCGGCGGCGTCGACCCGGTGCGCGGGGCCGCAGACCGAGATGGCGCCGACGACGGTGCCGTCGATGCCGAAGACCGGTGCGGCGACCGAGCCGGCGCCGTCCTGCCGTTCGCCGTCGGAGTGGGCGAGCCCGGTCTCGCGGATCGTGGTGAGTCGGGTGCGGAGCACGTCGGGGACGGTCACCGTGCGGCCGGTCAGCGACGGCAGTTCGGTGCCGAGCACGGCCTCCCGCTCGAGGTCGGGCAGGAAGGCCAGGATGCAGGTGCTGGAACTGCCGGCGTGCAGCGGGAAACGGCGGCCCACCTCGACGGTCATCTTGATCTCCCGGGTGGACTCGACCTGGTCGAGGTAGACCCGGCCGCCGTGCACCCGCGCCGACACGGTCGTCGTCTCGCCGGTGGTCAGTTGCAGCTCGCGCAGCACCGGCATGGCGACCGTGCGCAGCTGCGACTCGCGCAGGGCGCGGGCGCCGAGCGCCGCGGCCCCCGGGCCGAGCTGGTAGCCGCGGCTGGCCGGATCGCTGACCAGCAGCCGGCGCTCGACCAGCGTCTGCAGGATCCGGTGCACGACCGCCTTGGACAGGTCGAGGCTGCGCGCGATCGCGGTGACCCCGAGGAAGTCCGGCCCGTCGGTGAACAGGAGGAGAACATCGGCCACGCGGCTCGCCGCCTCGGTGCCCTGACTCTCTGCCACGTCGTCGTCTCCCCATGCCATGTTTCTGCCAGCGGAACACGATTCCAGCACCGACCGGCTGCGGGGTCAACCCCCCAATGTGGGCTCTGTACTGCGATGAACACGATTCTGCGACGAACCCTTGACCAGGTGAACCGGCGGTGCCAGCATCATGCCCCATGTGATGTTCCGTGCGGCGGAACACCGTCACCCCCAGGAGCTGACATGAGGAAGACCTGGACCCTGAGCCTCGCCATAGCCCTGCCGTTGGCCCTCGCCGGGTGCGGCGGGTCCGCGCCCGCCGGCACCAGCAACGGCGGTGGCGCGCAGTCCGGCGGCACGATAAAGATCGGTTCCCTGCACCCGCTGAGCGGCGCGGCCGCGGCGGACGGGCAGCAGATGGACAACGGAGCCAAGCTGGCCGTCGAGGCCATCAACAACGCCGGCGGCATCAAGTCGCAGGGCGGCAAGAAGCTCGAACTGGTCAGCGCCGACACCCAGGGCAAGCCCGAGGTCGGCCAGAGCGAGGCGCAGCGCCTCATCCAGGACGGCGTCGTCGGCCTGGTCGGCACCTACCAGAGCGCGGTCACCGCCAACGTGTCCACGGTGGCCGAACGCAACAAGGTGCCGCTGCTGATCGACGTGTCCAGTGCCGACTCGATCCTCTCCCAGGGCTACAAGTTCACCTTCCGGGTGCAGCCCAGCTCCACCGTGCTCGGCACCGCCGGGGCACAGTTCCTCGACCAGGTGGCCAAGGCGGCCAACCAGCCGGTCAAGACCGTGGCGGTGCTGCACGAGCAGGGCCCGTTCGGCACCGCGATCCGGGACGCCTTCAAGGCCGAGGCCGAGAAGGCCGGCATCAAGGTCGGCCCGGCGCTCGCCTACGACGCCGCCAACGTCTCCGACCTGACCACCCAGGTCACCCAGGTCAAGGCCAGCGGCGCCGACGTGCTGATGGTGGCCGGCTACTACCGCGACGGGGTGCTGGCCGCGAAGGCCGTCGCCACCGTCAAGCCGCCGGCCCTCAAGGCCGTCTACGGCGTCGCCAACGGCGCGTTCGACCTGCCGCAGTTCCCCAAGGAGGTGGGCGCAGCGGCGGAGGGCTACTTCGACGCCAACTACCACCCCGACATGACCAACCCGGACATGCAGGCGCTGGCGAAGCTCTACCAGGACCGCCACAACGACCAGATCCGCACCGGCGCGGTGCTCGCGTACGACTCGGTCCGGGTGATCGCTGACGCGCTCGAGCGCGCCGGCAGCGCCGAACCGGCCAAGGTCCGTGACGCGATCGCCAGCGGCTCGGTGCCCACCCTGATCGCCGGCAACGGCCCGATCAAGTTCGGCCCGACCGGGGAGAACGAGAACGCCACCCCCATCCTCATGCAGGTCCAGAGCGGCGTGATCAAGCAGGTGTTCCCGGCCGACAAGGCGGAGGCGAAGCCGGTCTTCCCCGCCTTCAAGAGCCAGTGACCTCGCCAGCAGACCAGGGCCACGTCGCCGCCGGCACCGGCGGCGGCGTGGCGACCCTGGATCCCGACGAGGTACGCGCGCCCACCGCCCGCGCCGTGCCGTGGCTGCGGATCGGCGTGATCGCCGCGCTGGTCGTGCTCGCCATCGGGCTGGCCTACGTCCGCTCCGGCAGCGGGGTGGTCGTGGTCCAGGCGGTGGCCACCGGTGTCCTGATCGGCGGCGTCTACGGCCTGATCGCCATGGGCCTCACGCTGATCTTCGGCGTGCTCGACATCGTCAACTTCGCGCACGGCAGCTTCCTGGCGCTGGCCCTGTTCCTCACCTTCGGGCTGACCCAGGCCGGGCTGCATCCGTACCTCGCCCTGGCGGCCAGCGTGCCCGCGATGTTCCTGCTCGGCGTGCTGGTACAGCGCGGCGTCCTGGCCGGCGCGATGGGCAAACCGCTGGAGAACCAGCTCCTGATCACGCTGGGCATCTCCCTGATCATCGAAAATGGACTGCTGCTCTTCTTCGGCGCCAACCCGCGCTCCGTGGCACTGCCCGGCGACCGCGGCGTACCGATCTTCGAGGCGGTGGCCAACCTGTCCCGGATCCTCGCCTTCGTCGGCGCGCTGATCCTGGCCGGGCTGCTCTACCTGCTGCTGCAGCGCACCCGGCTGGGCACCGCGATCCGCGCGGTGGCCGCCAACGACACCGGCGCGCAGCTGGTCGGGATCGACACCCGGGTGATCTACGCGGTGACCTTCGCGCTCGGCACCGCCTGCGCCGGCGCGGCCGGCACGCTGGTCGCGCCGCTGGTCACCATCGAGCCCACCACCGGTTCGCTGTTCAACATCGTGGCCTTCGTGGTGGTCGTGCTGGGTGGCATGGGCAACGTGGTCGGCGCGCTGGTCGGCGGCCTGGTGATCGGGCTGGCCGAGCAGCTCGGCGGCATCTACCTGCCCGGACAGTCGCCGCTGCTGTCGGTGTTCATCGTCTTCGTGCTCGTGCTCTTCCTGCGCCCGCAGGGACTCTTCGGGAGGTCGGCATGACGACCACCACCGACACCCCGGCGGCGGAGACGGCGGCCGGCCGGCCGCTGCCGCGGCTGCCGTGGAACCGGCACCTGGTGGCCATCGCGGTCCTGGCCGTGCTGTTGGTGCCGCTGCCGCTGATCCTGCCGGCGGCGCAGGCCTCGGTCGCGGTGCGGGTGCTCATCTTCGCCCTCATGAGCATCGGCTGGAACATGATGAGCGGCTTCGGCGGCATGTTCAGCTTCGGTCACGCGGCCTACTTCGGCATCGGCGCGTACGCCTGCGCCTGGCTCCTGGTCGAGCAACGGGTGTCGCCGTGGATCGGGATGCTCGCCGGCATGGTGATCGCCGCGGCGTTCGCCGCCCTGATCGGTTTCCTCGCGCTGCGCTACAAACTGCGCGGCGCCTACTTCGCGCTGGCCACCTTCGCGTTCGCCGAGATGCTCCGGCTCTGGGCGACCAACAGCGACTTCGTCAACCGCGCGGTCGGCTACCACGTGCCGCTGCGTACCGACAGCTCCTGGTGGTGGCTCCAGTTCGAGCCCAGCTCGCCGAACTACTTCTGGATCGCGCTCGGGCTCACCGTCGTGGCGCTGGTGGTCAGCGTGCAGTTCGTGCGCTCGCGCGCCGGGCAGTTCACCAAGGCGGCCCGTGACGACGAGGAGGCGGCGGCCGCGGTCGGCATCCCGGTGATGCGCTACAAGCTGCTGACGATGGCGCTCTCCGCCGCGATCACCGCGGTCGCCGGCGCCTTCTACGTGCAGTACTTCCTGTTCATCGACCCCGATCTGGCGTTCGGGTCGAGCGTGTCGATCCAGGCGATCCTGCCCGCGGTGATCGGCGGCGTGGCCACCATCTGGGGTCCGGTGATCGGCTCCGTGGTGATGGGCCCGCTCAACGACGTGACGGCGACGATGCTGCGCAACCCGCCGCCCGCGCTGGAGTTCCTGCAGGGGCGCAGCGGCCTTGACGTGATCGTCTACGGCATCCTGCTGATCATCATCGTGCTGGTGCTGCCGAAGGGCATCTACGGCACGATCCGGCAAAGGTGGTCCCGGCGATGACGCTGCTACGGGTCGACGGCATCTCCAAGTCGTTCAAGGGTCTCCGCGCGGTCGACGAGGTGAGCTTCGAGGTCGCCGAGGGCAGCATCCTCGGCGTCATCGGGCCCAACGGGGCCGGCAAGACCACGGTGTTCAACCTCATCACGGGCGCCCTGCGGCCGGACACCGGCCGGGTGCACCTGGCCGGCCGGGAGATCACCGGGCACGTGCCGCACCAGGTGACCGCCGCGGGCATGACCCGGACGTTCCAGCTGATGCGGCCGTTCTACTCGATGACCGTGCTGGAGAACGTCACGGTCGCGGTGCTGGCCGGCGGCGCCGCCCGGCGTACCGCCCGGACCGCCGCCGCCGAGCTGATCGAGCGGGTCGGCCTCGGCCGGTGGCGGGACGCGCCGACCGAGGGCCTGCCCACCGCGGCCCTCAAGCGGCTGGAGCTGGCCCGGGCCCTGGCCAGCAAACCCCGCGTGCTGCTGCTCGACGAGGTGCTGGCCGGTCTGGTGCCGGCCGAGCGGGCGCCGGTGATGGAGCTGCTGGAACGGCTGCGCACCGAGGACGGCGTGACGCTGGTCTTCGTCGAGCACATCATGGCCGCCGTCATGCGGCTGTCGGACTCCGTGCTGGTGCTCGATCTGGGCCGGGTGCTCACCTCGGGCGCACCGGAGGAGGTGACCCGCGATCCCCGGGTCATCGAGGCGTACCTCGGGGAGGACCCGCATGCTCACGCTTGACGGAGTCAGCGCCGGCTACCACGGCCTGCAGATCCTGCACGAGCTCGACCTGCGGGTCGAGGAGGGCGAGATCGTGGCGATCGTCGGGGCCAACGGCGCCGGCAAGACCACCACGCTCAAGACCATCTCCGGCCTGGTGAAGCCGACCGCGGGCACGATCACGTTCGACGGCCGGCGGGCCGACGGGGTACGCCCCAGCGAGCTGGTCACCCGCGGGTTGTTGCAGGTGCCGGAGGGGCGGGCGCTGTTCGGGCCGCTCAGCGTCGAGGAGAACCTGCGGATGGGCGGCTGGACCCGCGGTCGCAAGCCGCTGGACGCGCCGCTGCGCGAGGTCTTCGACCTGTTCCCGATCCTCGCCGAGCGGCGCGCCCAGGCCGCCGAGACGCTCAGCGGCGGGCAGCAGCAGATGCTCGCCATCGGCCGGGCGCTGATGGCCGGTCCCCGGCTGCTGCTGCTCGACGAGCCGTCCACCGGGCTGTCGCCGAAGCTGACCTGGACCGTGCTCGACGCGGTCAAGGCGATCCGCGACCGGGGCGTCTCGGTGCTGCTGGTCGAGCAGAACGCCGCGCACGCGCTGAACCTGGCCGACCGGGCGTACGTGCTGGAGAGCGGCAGCCTGGTCCTCGACGGCCCGGGACCCGAACTCGCTCGCGACGACCGGGTCCGCGCCGCGTACCTGGGGCTCTAGCCATGACCTCGACCGTGGCGGCCGTAGCCCGGCTCGGCGCCTGGGCGGCCGGGCTGCGCTGGGCCGACGTCCCGGACGCGGTTTGCGACCGGCTCGGGCTGGTGCTGCTCGACTCGCTCGGGGTGACCGTGGTCGGCGCCCGGCAGGCCGAGCAGCGGGCCCTGGCCGCCGCCTGGCGCCCCGGTCCCGGTCCCGCGCCGCTGGTCGGTGGCGGCACGACCACCACCGTCGAGGTGGCGGCCTGGCTCAACGCGACCGCGTTGGCCCGGCTCGAACTCGACGAGGGGCACAAGTACGCCAAGGGCCATCCGGCGGCGCACGGGCTACCGGCGGTGCTGGCGCTCGCCGCCGACCTGGGTGCCTCCGGTCCGGAGACGATGGCGGCGCTGCTCGCGGCGTACGAGGTGGCGGCGCGGTTCGGCCGGGCCACCACCCTGCGGGCCGGCCTGCATCCGCATGGCAGCTGGGGCGTCGCGGGCGCGGCGGCCGGCTGCGCGCGGCTGCTCGGCCTGCCCGGTGAGGGCGTCGCCGCGGCCATCGACGCGGGCGCCGGCCTGCCGGTCGCCGGGCACTTCACCAGCGCCCTGGACGGCAACCCGGTCCGCGACGCCTGGCTGGGCGCCTCGAACGGGTCCGGGCTGGCGGCGGCGCGGATGGCCGCGGCCGGTGTCGCGCGCAACACCGGCACGCCCGCCGTGTCGCTGGGCGACGTGCTCGGCCGGTTCGACCCGGCCCCGCTGACCGATGGGCTGGGCAGCCGGTGGGAGGTGCGGCTGGGCTATTTCAAGCGGCACGCGTCCTGCTCGTTCACCCACCCGGCCGCCGACGCGGCCCTGCTGATGCGTGCCGACGGGCTGCCGCTCGACGCCGTCGAGGAGATCGTCGTCGAGACCCATTCGCTGGCCGGCGGGCTGGGCCGGACGAGCTGGGACAGCCGGTTGGCCGCGCTGTTCTCCACGCCGTTCGTGGTGGCCGCCGCGCTGGTGCACGGCACCGTCGACCCGGCCGTCTCCGCCGACGGGCAGCGCGACGACCCCCGGGTGCGGGCGCTGGCCGGCAAGGTCGTGCTGCGGGTGGCACCGGACCTCGACGCCAGACTGCCCGACGAGCGGGCCGCCCGGGTCACCGTCCGCACCGCCGGCGGGCCGCCCCGCGTGCTCGAGGTGCCCAACCCGGTCGGTGACGCGGCCCACCACCCGATGGCCGAGGACGACGTGTTGGCGCTGCTCGAACGACTGCTCGACGCCGGCACCGTCCGCGCCGTGCACGAGGTCGTCACCGGCCTGGCCAGCAGCGCCGATGTCGGCCCCGACCTGCGCCGCCTCGCCGAGATCTAGGAGGAAGACCGTGCGGATCTACGCCGTGACCCCGATCCACGTCGACGCCGAGGAGCTGGCCCGCCGGCAGGCGCGCTACGCCGCGCTCTCGCCGCCCGGCGTCGAGGTCGTGCTGCACGACATCGGCGCGGACGCGCCGCGCGCCCTGGACACCGACGCGCAGGTGCGGGAGAGCGAGGCGTTGGTCGCGGCGGCGCTGCGTACGGCGCCGACCGGGTTCGACGCGCTGCTGCCGGACTGCGTCCTCGACCCCGGCGTCGCGGACCTCGCGGGCACCCTGCCGGTACCGGTCTTCGGACTGCTCCGGCTCAGCCTCGGCTGGGCCGTGCTGACCGGGCGCAGGTGCGCGGCGGTGGCCCGCAACAAGGCGATCGCCGACGAGATCGTGGCTCGGGCCGGGGTCTACGGCTGGTCGGCCGACCTGCTCGGCGTCGAGGTGCTCGACCTCGACGTGCACGCGATCGCGGACACCTCCCGCTGGGCCGACACCCTCGGCGCCGCCGTCGGCACGCTCGCCGCGGGCGGCGCCCGTTCGGTGATCAACGGATGCTCGGCGGTCGACCTGCCGTCCGGCGCCCGCCTGCCGGCCCGGGTGGTGGACCCGACCGCGCTGGCGCTGCGGCTGATCGCCGCGGGGGAGGTGGCCGTATGAGCGACCGGCACAGCGTGACCGGACCGGACCTCGTGGTCGCCGGCGCCGGCGGGGGCCTGGTGGCCGCCCTGCGTGCCGCGCAACTCGGCCTGGACGTGCTGGTCGTCGAGGCCAGCAAGCACTTCAGCCGGGGCAACAACACCTCGATGTCGACCGCGATGATCCCCGGCGCGGGCTCGCGGTGGCAGCGCGCCGCCGGCATCGACGACTCGGCCGAGCTGTTCGCGGCGGACGTCGCCCGCAAGACCGGGGGACAGGGCGACCAGCGGCTCGCCCGCGCGCTCGGCGCGGTGAGCGCCGAACTGGTCGAGTGGCTGGCCGACAGCGTCGGGTTGGAGTTGTCTCTGGTCACCGACTTCCACTACCCGGGCCACTCGGTCGACCGCTGCCACACCGTGGCGGGCCGGCACGGCACCGTGCTGCTCGACCAGTTGGTCCAGCAGCTGACCAGGGCCGGCATCGACCTGATGGTGCCGGCCCGCCTGGTCGACGTGGTGGTCGACGCGGGCCGGGTGCGGGCCGCCGTGGTCGAGCGGCCGGACGGCACCCGCGAGGAGATCCCGACCCGGGCGGTGCTGCTGGCCACGAACGGCTACGGCGCCGACCGGGCGCTGGTCGCCGAGCACCTGCCGGAGATCGCCAACGCGGTCTACCACGGAAGTGAGACGTCCCGCGGCGACGCGCTGCGGATCGGCACCGCGCTCGGCGCGGAGAGCGCCTTCCTCGACGCGTACCAGGGGCATGCCGCGCTGTCGGCCCGCGCGGCGACGCTGGTCGGCTGGGCGACCGTGATGCACGGCGGTTTCCTGCTGGACACCACCGGACGGCGGTTCGGCGACGAGACGAGCGGCTACTCCGAGTACGCGGCCGCGCTCGCCGCCCGCCCCGACGCCACCGGCTGGCTGGTGCTGGACCGCCGGATCCACGACGCCTGCCTGGCGTTCACCGACTTCCGGCAGAGCGTCGAGTCGGGCGCGCTGCTGGAGGCGGCCGACGCCGCCGCGCTGTCGTCGGTCACCGGGTTGCCGGCCGACGCCGTGACCGCGGAACTCGCCGAGACGGCCGCGGTGGCGCGCGGCGAGCGCGCCGACCGGTTCGGTCGCACCTTCTTCGAGGCGCCGCTCGAGCCGCCGTACCTCATCGCCCGGGTGGTGCCGGCGCTCTTCCACACCCAGGGCGGCCTGGTGGTCGACGAGCACGCCCGGGTGCTGCGCCCGGACGGCGCGCCGATCCCCGGGCTCTACGCCTCGGGCGGGGCGGCGGCCGGCATCTCCGGCCACGGCGCGGCCGGCTACCTCGCCGGCAACGGCCTGCTGCCCGCGCTCGGCCTCGCCTACCTCGCGGCGAACCACGTCGCCCGAACCACGGAAGGAACCCCATGACACCCCTGGAAACCCTGATCAAGAACGTGACCGTGGTACGTCCTGACGCCGGCTCGCCCGACGGCGACGCGCTCGACATCGGCATCGCCGGCGGCAAGGTGGTGCGGCTGGAGGCGGACATCCCGGCCGACGAGGCGCAGACCGTGGTGGACGGCCGTGGCCGGTTCGCGTACCCGGGGGCGGTGGACGCCCACCAGCACTGGGGCATCTACAACCCGCTGGCCGAGGACACCGAGACGGAGAGCCGCGCCAGCGCGCAGGGCGGGGTGACCACCGGCCTGACCTACATGCGTACCGGGCAGTACTACCTGAACCGGGGCGGCTCGTACGCCGAGTTCTTCCCGCAGGTGCTCTCCGCCTCGGCGGGCCGCTCGTTCATCGACTACGGCTTCCACCTGGCGCCGATGTCGAAGGAGCACATCGACGAGATCCCGTCGATCGTGGAGAACTTCGGCGTCACCTCCTTCAAGATCTTCATGTTCTACGGCAGCCACGGCCTGCACGGCCGGTCGGCCGACCAGAGTTCGTTCCTGATGATCCCGCCGAACGAGCGGTACGACCTCGCCCACTTCGAGTTCGTGATGCGCGGCGTGCAGGCGGCCCGGGAGAAGCTGACCGAGGCCGCGCCGCACGTGTCGTTGTCGCTGCACTGCGAGACCGCCGAGATCATGACCGCCTACACGAAGCTGGTCGAGCAGGACGGGTCGCTGTCGGGTCTGGCCGCGTACAGCGCGTCGCGGCCGCCGCACTCGGAGGGGCTCGCCGTGACGATCGCGGCGTTCCTGGCCGACGAGACCGGACTGCCCAACATCAACCTGCTGCACCTCTCCTCGCGCAAGGCGCTGCGGGCCGCGATGTTGATGGCCCGGACGTTCCCGCACGTCGACTTCCGCCGCGAGGTCACCATCGGTCACCTGCTGGCCAGTGTGGACACCGCGCACGGCCTGGGCGGCAAGGTGAACCCGCCGCTGCGCCCGCAGGAGGACGTGGAGGCGCTCTGGGAGTACGTGCTCGACGGCAGCGTCGACTGGGTGGTCAGCGACCACGCGTGCTGCAAGGACGAGATGAAGTTCGGCGATCCGCGCGACGACGTCTTCGCCGCGAAGTCGGGCTTCGGCGGCGCCGAGTACCTGCTGCCCGGCCTGGTCTCGGAGGGTCGTAAGCGCGGCCTGTCGCCCCAGCGGATCGCGCAGCTGGTGGCGTGGAACCCGGCGCGCCGCTACGGCCTGCCCGGCAAGGGCACCATCGGGGTCGGCTTCGACGCCGACCTGTGCCTGGTGGAGAACGCGAGCTGGACCGTGCACGCGGCCGACTCCGCGTCGACCCAGGAATACACCCCGTTCGAGGGCTTCGAACTGGGCGCCCGGGTCACCGACACGTGGGTCCGGGGGCAGCACGTGCTCGACGCCGGCAACGTCGTCGGCACCCCGAGCGGCCGCTACGTCCACCGTCCGTACCAGGGGTGAGCATGTCCGGTGGCAACGACGGGCCGCTGGCCGGTCTGCGGGTGCTCGACGCGTCGACCATCCTGGCCGGCCCGCTGGTGGCGCAGGTGCTCGGCGACTTCGGCGCCGAGGTCATCAAGATCGAACATCCGGGCCGGGGCGACGGCATGCGCGGGCACGGGCTGGCCAAGGACGACCAGCCGCTGTGGTGGAAGATGATCGCCCGCAACAAGCGGACCGTCGGGCTCTATCTCGGTGACCCGGCCGGCGCGGAGATCTTCCGCAAGCTGGCCGCCACCGCCGACGTCGTGATCGAGAACTTCCGGCCCGGCACGCTGGAGCGCTGGGGGCTCGGCTACGACGTCCTGTCCGCCGACAACCCCGGGCTGATCCTGTTGCGGGTCACCGGCTTCGGCCAGTCCGGCCCGTACGCGGCGCGGCCGGCCTTCGGCACGCTGGTGGAGTCGATGAGTGGCTTCGCCCACCTGACCGGCGAGCCGGACGGCCCGCCGACGCTGCCGGCGTTCGGTCTGGCCGACTCGATCGCCGGCATGGCGGGCGCGGCGGCGGTCTCGATGGCGCTCTTCCAGCGGGAGAAGGACGGTCGGGGTCAGGAGATCGACCTCGACCTGCTCAGCCCCATCATGACGGCGGTCGGGCCCGGGGTGATCTACGCCGACCAGCTCGGCGTCGACCAGCAGCGCACCGGCAACCGGTCGCAGAACAACGCGCCCCGCAACACCTACCGGACCGCCGACGGGCACTGGGTGGCCATCTCCACCAGCGCCGACAGCATCGCCCGGCGGGTGCTGACTCTGGTCGGCCATCCGGAGGTGATCGACGAGCCGTGGTTCGCCACCGGCCGCCAGCGGGCCCAGCACGCCGACCTGCTCGACGGCTACGTGGGGGAGTGGATCGGGGCGCGCACGCGCGACGAGGTGCTGCGCGCGTTCGCGGAGGCGGGCGCCGCGGTGGGCCCGGTCTACCGGCCGAGCGAGCTGCTCGACGACCCGCAGGTGCGGGCGCTGGAGCTGGTGACCACGGTGGAGGATCCGGACCTGGGTCCGATCCGGATGCAGAACGTGCTCTGGCGGATGGGTCGCACGCCGGGCCGGATCCGGTTCACCGGGCGGGCGCCGGGCGCCGACACCGATGCGGTGCTCGGCGACGAGCTGGGCCTGTCGGCGGCGGAGCTGGCGGCGCTACGCGAGCGCGATGTGATCCGCTAGGTTCCGCTGAGCGGAACGATGCACATGGATATTGACAGGCTATTCTCCCAGCTCTAGCGTCATTCTCCAGATCGTGGTGCTGTCACCGCGTTCCGCTTAGCGAAACACTGGAGGGCATGTGCTCCACAGGTTCCGTTTCCTCACCGGACTGGCCGTCGCCGCCGGCCTCGTCGTCGCCGGGTCTCCCGGCATCGCTCAGGCCGCGCCGCGACCCGACTGCTCCACCACCACTCCCGCCGCCGCCCAGAAGCTCCTCCGTGCGGTCGGCTACCCGACGACGATCACCTCCCTCACCACCGGCACCACCGCGGCCGGCACGCGCTACTGCGACGTGCGGACCAGCATCACGGTCGGCGCCGACGACGGCAGCACCTCCGTCATCCAGCTGCGCCTGCAGGCGCCGATCGACTGGAACCGCCGCTACGTCCAGCTGGGCGGCGGCGGCTTCTGCGGCAGCATCCCGACCGCCGGCACCTCCGGCGACGGCAACGTCGACCTCGGCTACGCCGTCGCCTCCGACGACACCGGCCACGTCGGTGGCGGCTCGGACGCCTCGTTCGCCTACCAAAACACGGCCGCCCAGAACACCTGGGCGTACCTCTCCGAGCACCTGACCGCGCTCGCGGCCAAGGCGATCCTCAAGGAACTGACCCACCACAGCCCCGCGTACTCCTACTTCGTGGGGTGCTCGACCGGCGGGCGGCAGGCCCTGATCGAGGCGCAGCGCTGGCCCGGCGACTTCGACGGGATCGTCGCCGGCGCGCCGGCCCACCGGCAGAACTACCTCGCCCCGCTCTCCCAGGGCGTGCGCGAGCTGCAGAACCGGGACGCCGACGGCCGCCAGATCATCACCGCGGCCACCGCGGCGGTGATCAACCAGGCCGTGCTGGCGGCGTGCGACGGCGTGGTCAAGGACGGCGTCGTCGACGACCCGCGCGCCTGCCGGTTCGACCCGACCACGCTGCTCTGCCCGGCCGGCACGACCGGACCGGATTGCCTCAGCGCCGCGCAGGTCGCGGTGCTCAAGAAGTGGTACGACAGCCCGCGCGACGACCAGGGCCGCGAGCTGTACCCGGGCGGGCTGCCGCTGGGTTCCGAGGGCGGCTGGGTCGGCGCCAACATCAGCACGTCGCCGAGCGGGCTGAGCGGCGGCGGCGCGTACGCCGAGCAGGTCCTGCGCTACCTGGCGTTCCCGACCGACCCGGGACCGAGCTACTCGCTGTGGGACTTCGACCCGAACCGGGACGCGGCGAAGCTGGACACGATGGCGAAGGTCTACAACGCGGACACCCCCAACCTGGACGCGTTCCGCAAGGCCGGCGGCAAGCTGATGCTCTACCACGGCCTGGCCGACCCGCTGATCACCGCCTTCGGCACGATCCAGTACTACGAGGACGTGGTGGCGCGGTACGGCTCGTTGGCCAGCACCCAGCAGTTCGCCCGGCTGTTCCTGCTGCCCGGCGTGTACCACTGCTCCGGCGGCCCCGGCGCCGACCGGGTCGACTGGCTCGGCGCGATCCGCGACTGGACCGAGCGGGGCCAGGCGCCCACCTCGGTACTGGCCAGCAAGGTCAGCGGTGGTGCGACGACCATGCAGCGTCCGGTGTACGCGTACCCGCTGCAGGCCAGCTACGACGGCAGCGGCGACCCGAACACGGCGACCAACTGGGAGCCGGTGCCCGGCCCACGCGGTCGGCACTGACCCGTGGCCGCAGAGCGGGGCCCGCATCGGTGCGGGCCCCGCTCTGCTGCGTCAGCGGGCGAGGGAGCGGCGGCCGACCCTCGCCGACGTGGTCCGTTCCGAGCGGCGGTCGCCCCCGGGTGAGCCGCCGCGCGATCTGTCCGGCGGCTTACCGGGCGGGCGTGCGGTGCGTGGTGTCGATGACCTCGTCGGGGATCAGCGGGCCGTCCCGGAGCGGGCGCGGTGCCGCCCGCTGGTGGTCTTCCCGCGGGCTGCGGACGCCTCCGGTGTGTCCGCAGCCCGGTGCTCGCTCGCCGGGTCCTCACGGACGGATGCGGATGACCGTCTTCCCGGTGACCCGCTCGGTCCGGTTGAAGGCGGCCACCGCGTCGTCGAGGGTCGCGACCAGGCCGATGTGGGTCCGGAGTCGTCCGTCCCGCACCCGCCGGACGACCTCGCCCAGTTGGGCGCGATCGGGCTCGACGACGAAGTCGACCGCCAGGCCCTCGGTGGGTCGGGCCTCCGGCGGCCCGACCACGGACACCAGCGTTCCGCCGGCCCGGATCAGCCCGGCCGAGCGTTTGCCGATGTCACCGCCGATGACGTCGAACACCAGATCGACTCCGCCGACGTCCTCGAGGGCGTCGTTCTCGAGATCGACGAACTCCTGCGCGCCGAAGTCGAGCGCCGCCTGACGGTCGCCGGCGCGTCCGGTGCCGATGACGTACGCGCCGGCCTCGCCGGCGAGCTGCGTGACCAGCGAACCCACCGCGCCGGCCGCGCCGTGCACGAGGACGCTCTGCCCCGCGCGGAGGCGGCCGTGCTCGAACAGCCCCTGCCACGCGGTCAGGCCGGAGATCGGCAGGCTCGCGCCCACGGTGAAGTCGACGTCGCCGGGGAGCGGGGCGAGATTGCGCGCCTCAACGGCCACATACTCCGCCAGCGTGCCGTCGCGACTCCAGTCGGCGAGGCCGAACACCCGCTGCCCGACGGACAGTCCCGTCGTGCCGTAACCGAGGGCGGTGACCACGCCGGCCAGCTCGTGCCCGGGAATCGACGGCGTCCGGTCCTGGCCGAGGCGATCGGTCCAGGTCGAGGGCCAGGCCAGCTCGGTCGGGACGAACCCCGACGCATGAACCTCAACGACGACGTCGTTCAGCGCCGGCGTCGGCTCGGGCCGGTCCACCAGCGTCATCCCGGCCTTTCCCGCGGCCTGGTCCGTCACCACGATCGCTTTCATGGGAATTGCCTCCTCGGTCGTTGTCTCTGTGCTGGAGATGCGGTCGGAATGAGAAGCCCACCTGGTCTGATGCCGGCGGCCATCGGCCAGCCGAATGGTCCGTCGCACGGTTCGCGGTTGGTGTCAGCATCGCCCGGTTCCCCGGCGGCAACCTCAGGTACGGGGAACTCGGCACCGGTGGGCCCGCCGGGCACCTCGTCGCCAACGGCGGCGCCCGGTCGGACGCCTCGAACCTAGCCGCCGCTCAACTGGTCGGTCAAGTCCAGCCTGAAAGCGGACGAGTGATACCGTGACGGCGTTCTAGCACAGCTTGCTGGCGTGCTGCCCGCGTCGGGTCGGCACCGCTATTGGACTAACTGGTCCAAAATAAGTCGATCGGCTGCGGGAATACGGCCGGCCCGTGTGGCGTCTGTACAGGGGCGTCTCACGTCATGGCGGAGATCTCCCGTCGAGACGCCGGGAGGGCGGTGCCGCAGCGGAGGCGCGCCCCTGTGCACGAGTGACACCAACCACCAGTCAGGAGACGACGTGACCATCGAAAGGGCGATCCTCGCCGGCGGCTGCTTCTGGGGCATGGAGGAATTGTTCCGGCACCAGCCCGGCGTCGTGTCCACGCGCGTCGGCTACAGCGGCGGCGACGTCCCGAACGCCACCTACCGCAACCACGGCACGCACGCCGAGTCGATCGAGGTCAGCTACGACCCCGAGAAGACCGACTTCCGCGCCCTGCTCGAGTTCTTCTTCCAGGTCCACGACCCGTCGACGAAGAACCGCCAGGGCAACGACATCGGCACCAGCTACCGGTCGGCGATCTTCTACACCAGCGACGAGCAGAAGCGGGTCGCCGAGGACACCATCGCCGACGTCGACGCCTCGGGCCTGTGGCCCGGCAAGGTCGTCACCGAGGTCACTCCGGCGGGCGACTTCTGGGAGGCCGAGCCCGAGCACCAGAACTACCTGCAGACCTACCCGGACGGCTACACCTGCCACTTTCCCCGCCCCGGCTGGAAGCTCCCGAAGCGGGCGACGGCCTGACACCCCCGGCGCGCGGACCCCGAGGTCCGCGCGCCGGCGCGCCTGGATGAGTGTCGGCACGGCCGATCGTCGTCCCCACGGCCAGCATGGGACACGACGCCGGACCGACTCCACGGTGCGGTCCGCCACGGACTTTTCGGGCGTGCCGCTGGATACACTTGCGCGATGGGCGACGAGCAGGTGGCTCCGCCGACGAAGCCGCGGAGGATCAGCCAACGGGGCATCGCGACGCGCGAGCGGATCCTCGAGGCGGCGAACCGCCTCATGTTCGTGCGCGGAGTGAATGCGACGACCCTGGACGACGTCCGCGAGGCGAGCCAGACCAGCAAGTCCCAGCTTTACCACCACTTCGCGGACAAGCAGGAACTCGTCCGCGCGTTGGTCAGTTATCGAGGCGCACTCGTGCTGCAGCGTGAGCGCGGCGGGCTCGAACGGTTGAGGTCCTTCTCCGGGCTGGTCCGGTGGCGTAACGCGCTGGTCCAGGCCAACTCGCTGAACAACGGCAGATACGGGTGCGGCCTCGGGTCGATGGCAGTCGAGCTGTCCGATCAGGACGAGCAGGCGCGATCGATGCTGTCGGAGACGTTCGCGGAATGGGAAAAGCTGATCAGCGACGGCCTGCACCGGATGCGGGACAGCGGTGCGCTGCGCCGGGACGCCGACCCGGAGAAACTGGCCACCGGGTTGATGGCGGCCCTACAGGGCGGCTACCTGCTGGCGAACGCCGCGCACGACGTGGCGCCCATGGAGGTCGCCCTGGACATGGCCCTGGACCACATCAGGTCGTTCCTCACGGAGCCGTCCGGCCAGCCGACCCGTTGATTGCGGCCGCCCGAACGGCGGCTACCCGAGGCGCGGCTTGATCTCGATCCACGCGCGCAGTTCGGCGGCGAGCTGCGGGTCGTGGACCTCGTCCAGGTGCCACTGGGCCGCGCTGAGCAGGGCCTGCTGGAGTTGGCTGGCCGGCAGTCCGACCGGCCGCTCCGCGAGGTGTTCGTACATTTTCGGGACCTGGTGTCAGCGGACATGGACTGGGCCGACTCCCGCAAGACCCGATTCCGGCGCGCCGCGTCCCGGGTGAAGATCGCATCGCTTGTTCTGGCCGCGCTGTCGACCGTCGTGTTGGGAATCAACGCCATACCGGCCAATGCCGCGATCGCGTTGCCGATGGTCGGGCGCTGGACGCGGCACAGCCCGGCAGCCGGTTTCCCGTCGGCACCGTCGGCGGACAGTAGCGCGGAGCGGCCAGCCTGACCCGCGGTCACCGCGGCGGATCGTCGGCGCCGGCGGGCTCGGCCCGTCCGGCCCGGTGCCGGTGGTAGTACCGGGCTACGCGGGCGCGGTTGCCGCACCGGGTGCGGGAGCACCAGCGGCGACCGGGATGCGCCGGCAGGAAGAGCACGACGCAGTTCTCGGCCTCGCACTGCCGCACGGTGGCCAGCCCCGGATCCGTGAGCAGCTCGACGGCGGCCTCGGCGAGGCGGGCCGCGAGCTGCGCACCCGGGCTGCCCTCGCGGCCCACGCGCGCCCGTGGGGCACCCGACAGCCAGCGCAGCTCCCGGATCGCGGGCGCCCGGCGCTGACTGTCGTTGAGGTACGCGACGGTGTCGGCGGGTGGCGCCAGGCCGCGCCGGGCGTGGTCGACGGCGACCGCGATGTGGCCGCGTACGGCCTGGACCATCGCCACGTCGTCCGGCGTGATCGTGGCCGACGCCTCGGGCAGGTCGGACCCGCGATCGGCTTGGGCGGCGAGCCACGCCTGCACCTGTGCGGGCGTGGCGAGCAGGTCGACGGTGTTGCCGCCGTGCCGCACCACCGTGTTGATCAGGTCGAGTGGCAGCGGCTCGCCCACGAGTGGCGTCAGGTCCGTCATCGGCTAATGGTATCCCGGCCTCTTGACGCGTTAGGTCGGTCACCGGTAACTCTAATGCAACATTGGGCTAAAGAAGGGTGTGACCATGACTGTGCGCGTGACCCGGGTCGTGCACCGGCACCTCGACGTGGGCGGGCTCCGGCTCTTCTACCGGGAGTCCGTCCCCTCCGCGCCGGGAGGGGCGGACCGGCCACCGGTCCTGTTGCTGCACGGCTTTCCGTCGGCCTCGCACCAGTACCGGCGGCTCATCGACGCGCTGGGCGACCGCCACCGGCTCATCGCGCCGGACTACCCGGGCTTCGGGCACAGTGACGTGCCGACGCCGGCGAGTCTGGGCGGCACGTTCGACTACACCTTCGACGGACTGGCCGACGCGGTCGACCGGTTCGTCGAGCGCCTCGGGCTGACCCGGTTCGTGCTGTACATGTTCGACTTCGGCGCCCCGGTGGGCTTCCGGCTCGCCACCCGCCACCCGCACCGCGTGGCCGGGCTCATCGTGCAGAACGGCAACGCGTACCTCGAAGGGCTGTCGGATCAGGCGCGGGACTTCATCGCGCTGCGCCCCACCGACCCGGGCGCGGAGGAACAGGTCCGCGCGCTGCTGACGCTGCCCGCCACCCGCGGCCAGTACGAGGGTGGCACCTCGAACCCGGAGGAGGTCGCGCCCGACGGCTGGACCCTGGACCAGCACTTCCTGGACCAGCCGGGGCGCAGCCAGCCGCAGCTCGACCTGGCCTTCGACTACCAGTCGAACCTCCGGCAGTACGACCGTTGGCAGGAGTGGCTGCGGCTGCACCAGCCCCCGACGCTGATCGTGTGGGGCCGCAACGACCCGTTCTTCCCCGCGCCGGGCGCCGAGGCGTACCTGCGCGACCTTCCCGATGCCGAGCTGCACCTGCTCGACACGGGGCACTTCGCGCTGGAGGAGAAGCTGCCGCGGATCGCGCCGCTGGTGGCGGGCTTCCTCGACCGGATCGCCCGCGCCGAGCGGTCGGCGGGCGCCGCGACGAGATAGGCCGATCGGTCGGTCCGGGCGTGTGCTGCGCGTCACAACCCGAGCGGAAATGGACGCCCCGTCCGTTTCGTTGGCAGGGTCGAAGCCGGTAAGCGGACATGGTGTCCGTATATCCGGGAGGAAGAAGGGAAGGTCGTCATGGTCCATCTGCTGCACCTGGACACCAGCGCCCGCCGCGCCTCACACTCCCGCGCCCTGAGCAGGGTGTTCGCCGAGCAGTGGCGGGCGGCGAGCCCGACGGGCACCTACACCTACCGGGACCTCGCCGCGGATCCGGTCCCGGTGATCGGCGAGGCGTGGACGGAACTCTGCGACTACGCCCTGGCCCACGGCATCACCGACCCGGTCCGCCTCGTCGACGGGGTGCGCACCCCGGCGCAGCGCGCGGCCTGGGCGGTCGTCGAGCCGCTGTTGACCGAGCTGGTCACCGCCGACGTGCTGCTCATCGGAGTGCCGATGTACAACTTCTCGATCCCGGCGAGCCTCAAGCTCTGGCTCGACCAGGTGACGTTCCCGCGCGCCGCACTGGACGCCACGGTGGTCGTGGTCTCCGCGCGCGGCGGCTCGTACGCGCCGGGCACACCCCGGGAGCCGGTCGACCATCAGGAACGCTACCTGCGCGACTTCTTCCGGGGGCACTTCCAGGTGGACGACATCACCGTCATCAACGCCGAGTTCGTGAACTCGACCGTGGACCCGACGCTGGCGCGGTGGCGCGAGTCGTACGCCGCCTCGTTCGACGCGGCAAAGCGGGCGGTGTCCGACCTGGCACGCACCCTGGCCGCCGGTGGCCCCGTCGCGGCACGGGCCGGGTCATGACCTGGCTGATCCTGGTGCTCGCCGGCCTGGTCGAGATCGTCTGGTCGCAGAGCATCAAGCCCACCCAGAACTTCACCAGGCCGGTGCCGACGCTGATCTGTCTCGTCCTCGGCGCCGCGGCCGTGTACCTGCTGTCCCGGGCCATGCGGGACCTGCCGGTCGGCACCGCCTACGCCGTGTTCACCGGGATCGGCGCGATCGGGGCGATCTCGCTGGGCATCGTCGTGCACCGGGACCCGGTCAGCGTCGGCAGGTTCGCCGCGCTGGCCCTGATCGTCGGCGGCATCGTGCTCGCCCGGGTCACCAACCCGGACTGAGCATGCGGAGCACCGCCCCCGCGGTGGCCTGATCGGCGCGGGCGGCGCTCGTCGGTCCGGACGGGAACGGCCGTGCGGGACGGGTCCGGCAACGGGCAGCGGACCCGTCCCGCACGGCTCATCCGCCGTCGAGCACGCCGGCCGCGAGGGTGCGCAGGGCGGCGGCGATCTGCTCCGGCGTGCGGCGGCGCTGCTCCCGCTGGTACTGGTAGACGTCCGGGGCGAGCGGCGCGAGCAGGACGTCGACGAGCGCGTCGACCTGCGGCGCGGCGGCCTGCGCCAGCAGCGCCCGCACGTGTGCCCGCCAGAAGCCGTACGCCCCGGTGGCGAAGCGCGCCGGCCCGACCTCGGCGCCGAGCACGAGCGGCAGGTGTTGCTCGAGCAGGTCCACCATCGCGGCGTAGAAGGCCGCCAGCCGTTCGGCCGGGGGAGCGCCGGGACCGAGCGGCGGGGGCCCGGACATCATCCGCTGCTGGAGGTCGCGCTCGTGCTCGTCGAGCAGGGCCTGGGCGATCGACGCGGGGTCCGGGTAGCGCCGGTAGAGGGTGGCGCGTCCCACGCCGGCGGCCCGGGCGATGTCCTCCATCGTGACGCTCCGCGGGTCGCCGTCGGCGAACAGGGTCCGGGCGGCGGCGAGCACCCGCGCCCGGTTCCTGGCCGCGTCGGCCCGCTCGCCCGGAGCGCGATCGCCGAGCGGGTCCCCGGTCAACCGGTCGGTGCGGCCGTTCACCGGGCCAGCCTAGCAAGTGGACGCGGCGTCCGAATGGGTGGCGACGGCGCGCCTGGCCGGCGTGATCCGCCGTCCGCGGTCCGGCCATCCCGGCGTGGCCCCCTTCGGTCATGATGGGGCGGCGAGCCGGCCGGCGAGGCCCTTGACGATCTCGGTCGCCAGTACCGCCTGCCCGACGGTGGCGAAGTGGATCCCGTCCCGACTGAGCAGATCCGGCCGGTCGTTGACCGGGTGGTCCCACATGTCGACCAGGACCGCGTCGTGCCGACCGGCCAGCGCACGGGTGATCGCGTTGATCCGGCGTACCCGGTCGGTCCAGTCCGCGTACCGCGGCACGACGAAGGCCCGGCCCAGAGTGAACACCGTCAGCTGCGCACCGGTCCCGGCGGCGACCTCGAACAGCCGCTCCAGCCGGCTCGCGATGAGCGCGTAGTCCGGGTCCGGCCGGAACAGGTCGTTGGCGCCGCAGGGCAGGTGGATCAGGTCAGGACGGAACTCGACGAGCCGGTTCACCTGCGTGCGCAGGGTTCGGGACGTGGTCGCGCCGGCCTCGCCGAGGTTCAGGTAGGCCAGGTCCGGGTGGACCTGACGCAGCACATCCGCGACCCGGGCCGGCCAGCCCAGGAGGCCGTATCCGGGACTCGGATCACCGACGCCGGCCGACAGGCTGTCGCCGACGGTCGCGAAGCGACGCCATGGGGCCCGGCCGAGCAGGGCCGTAGCACGGGACGGGGACAGGCAGGAGGGATCCGATTCCTCCGTCAGCTCTCCGCTTGCTGGGCTCATAAACAAAACGTACGATCGTTCGTGTACTTTTTGCAAGGGTCGCCGAGCGAGAGCTGCCATGACCACTGACCAACGCCGGGCCCGCGGGGCGCGTACCAGAAGGACCATCACCCGACACGCCGCGGACGTGGCCTCCGTGACCGGCCTGGCCGGCCTGAGCCTCGGCGGTCTCGCCGCCGACCTGGGACTGAGCAAGAGCGGGGTGGCAACCCTGTTCCGCAGCAAGGAACAGCTCCAACTCGCCACCGTGGAGGCCGCGCGGGAGGTCTTCCTGGACGCGGTCGTGCGGCCGGTCCTGGACACGCCGCGCGGCGCCGCTCGACTGTGGGCACTCGTCGAGCGCTGGATCGGCTACGCCGAGCAGCCCACCTTCGCGGGCGGCTGCTTCTGGGCGGCAAACCTGCCCGACTTCGACAGCCGCCCCGGCCCGGTCCGGGAGGCGCTGCGGCGGCAGCGCCGGGCCTGGCTGGCGCTCATCGCCGAACAGGCGCGGCACGCGATCGCCGCCGGCGACGTCGTCGACCCGGACGCCGACCTGGTCGCCTTCCAGGTCGACGCGGTGCTCACCGCGGCCAACACCGCCATCCGCCTCGATGAGCCGCACGCCGCGGACCACGTGCGCCGCTCCGTCGAGCGGCTGGTACCCCGACCATGATCCCACCGGTCGGATGGCGGTCCGCCCGACCGTGCCCGGACCACTAGGCTGGCCCGGAACCGCACCAGCGCCGGCGCCCACCCGCCCGGGCGGGAAGGCGCCGATCCGGCCACCCGAGGAACCCCGTGCACCCACGCCGAATCGTCTGCGCCGTCGCCGGCGCCGCCGCCTTGACGGCCCTGGTCGGCTGCGGCGGCGGTCCGCCGGGCCGGCCGGCCGCGCGACCCACCACGGAGGACGGAATGCTGGTCGAGCACATCCACACCGCCGATCCGTCGGGCCACGTCTGGAACGGCCGGCTCTACGTGTACCCCTCGCACGACGTCGACACGGGCGTGCCGGCCGACCGGCTCGGCAGCCAGTACGACATGCGCGACTACCACGTGCTGTCCATGGCGCAGGTCGGCGGGGAGGTCGTCGACCACGGCGTCGCCCTCACCCTCGCCGACATACCCTGGGCGGACAAGCAGCTCTGGGCTCCGGACGCCGCGCGCAAGGGCGACCGCTACTATCTGTTCTTCCCGGCGAAGGACCGCGACGGGATCTTCCGGATCGGCGTGGCCACCTCGGCCGACCCGGCCGGCCCGTTCGTCGCCGAGCCGGAGCCGATCGCCGGCAGCCAGAGCATCGACCCGGCCGTCTTCACCGACCAGGACGGTACGACGTACCTCTACCTGGGTGGGATCCTCGGCGGGCAGCTGCAGCGCTGGCGGAACGGCGAGTACGTGGGGACGGACACCTATCCGGCGGACGACGAGCCGGCGCTCGGCCCGCGCGTCGCGCGGCTCACCGACGACCTGCTGGGCCTGGCCGAGCCGGTCCGCGAGGTCGTCGTCCTCGACGAGGCCGGCCGGCCGCTGCGGCAGG
Source organism: Micromonospora sp. HK10 (assembly GCF_000982955.1). Taxonomy (GTDB): domain Bacteria; phylum Actinomycetota; class Actinomycetes; order Mycobacteriales; family Micromonosporaceae; genus Micromonospora. Next base: position 32,981 of record NZ_KQ058836.1, read on the forward strand.
GCGACCCGCGCCGCTTCTTCGAGGGGTCGTGGGTGCACCGGCACGCCGGCCGCTACTACCTGATGTACTCCACGGGCGAGAGCCGCCAGCTGGCGTGGGCGACGGGCGACTCGCCGTACGGCCCGTTCACCTATGGCGGCACGGTGCTCGAACCGGTCGACGGCTGGACCACGCAGGGTTCGATCGTCGAGTTCGGCGGCGACTGGTACCTGCTCTACCACGACGCCAGCCGGTCCGGCGTCGACCACCTGCGCGACGTGCGGATCGCCCCGCTCGAGTACACCGAGGACGGTGGGATCCGCACCGTGAGACGGTAACCGTCCGCCGGTGCCCGGGTGAGCGCGGCGGCGGGCGACGGCTGACCCGGAGTCGGCCCGGCGTCTGCGTCAGCTTCCGACTTGCGCAGCTGCGCAAAGTCGTCCTTGTGGCGGTGCCGACAGCGCGGTGAGGGTGAGTGGAGCCCGTGCCGCACCGAGCCCTCCGGGCTGGACGCGGTCCTCACCACGCAGGAGCAACAGTTGCGAAGTCTCAAGGCACCACCCGCCCTCGCCGTCCTGGCGGCGGCCGCCCTCCTCGGCACCACCGCCCAGGCCGCGCACGCGGCGAGCCCGTCGCCGGCGGGCCCGAGCACGGCCGCCGGGGCGTCCGTCCCGGCCACCGTGGCACCCGCCACGGACACCCCCGCGCTCGTGGACGACCTGGCCGACCCGGCCGACGCCACGATCGCACCGGACAAGGCCGCGCGGGCCCACCTCGCCGGCCACCGGGACCGCTACCGGATCGCCGACCCGGCCGGCACGCTCACCACCGGGCGGGTCGACACGCACGGCACGCGGGAGACGGTCCGGCTGGACCAGAGATACCGGGGCCTGCCCGTGTTCGGCGCCCAGTACGTGGTGCGGATGCAGAAGAAGGCCGGCACCCGTACGGTGACCGGCACCTCGGGCACCTACTTCACCGACCTCGACGTCGACACCACGGCCACCCCGCTGCCCGCGGACATCGCGATCGCCCGGGCCGTCGAGGACGTACGCAGGAGCCTGCACCCCGGCGCGGCCGTGGTGGCCCGCGCCCCGCGGCCCGGCGCGAAGCCCGACCCGGCCCGCGCCGACCTCACCGGCACCGACCAGGGGCTCGTGGTCATGCCGACCGGCACCGGCGTGCTCGCCCGGCGGGTGCTCGTCAAGGGCCGGGACGTCGTGACGGGTCAGCCCGTGCTGCGCGACGTGTACGTGGGCGCGACGAACGGCGTGCCGCTGCTCAGCGTCAGCCGGATCAAGACGTTCGCCACCGCGCAGCAGGCCGCCGCCCTGGCCGCCCGGGGAACCGCCAAGGCGCCGCAGGCCGCGCCGGCGGCGACCGCCACGGGCACCGGCGCGACGCCGGTCGCCGGCACGGGCACCACCCTGCACGGCGCCACGGTGCCGATCCCGCTCATCCGGCCCGACGGCGGCGACGGCTACCTCATGACGGACCGGACCCACGCCCGCAAGGACGGCCGGACGGTGCCGATCACCACCTGGGACGGCCGGGGCCGGGACTACTACGACCTGCTCGACGGCGGGTGGCCGGAGGGCGTCGGGCCGTTCGCGTCGCCGTCCCGCACGCTCGGGGCCGACCTGACCGACGCCGGCGCCGTCGACGCGGCCTGGGACGCCGCCCAGGTGTTCGAGTGGTACCAGGCCGAACTCGGGCGCGACAGCCTGGACGGCGACGGCATGCCGATCGACTCGATCGTCGGCATCACCTACGGCGGCTACCCGTGGGTCAACGCGTACTGGGACGGCACCCGGATGGTGTACGGCAGCGGCGACGACGAGTACCTGCCGCTGGCCGCCGACCCGGACGTGGTGGGCCACGAGATGACGCACGGCGTGGTGGAGCACACCGCCAGCCTGGTCTATGGCGGCCAGCCGGGCGCGCTCAACGAGGCCATCGCCGACTACTTCGGCAACGCCATCGACGTCGACGCGTCGGGCACCTCGATGTCCGACCCGGAGGCGAGCCTGCTCGGCGGCGACCTCTGCCGCACCCTGGCTCCCGCCCGGTGCGCCCTGCGCAACCTCGACGACGGTGCCACCACGGCGGACTTCCAGCACCTGATGGACACCCCGGCGATGGACGACGGCGGCGTGCACCTCAACTCGACGATCGTGTCCGGGGCGCTCTGGGACCTGCGCCAGGCGTTCGGCGGCGCGGTCGCCGACAAGATCGTCTACCGGGCGCTCACCGACTACCTCGCGCCCATGTCCGACTTCGTCGACGCCCGCGAGGCGGTGCTCGCCTCCGCCCGGTCGTGGGGTCTGAGCAAGAAGGACCTCCGGGTGGTGCAGGCCGCGTTCGACTCGCGGGGAATCACCGCGAAGTGGAAGGCCGGCCTGTACGGCAAGAAGACCGACCTGCTGGTCGACCGGCTCAACACCGGGCTGTACGTCGACATGACGGCGAGCCTGGCCGGCGGCTGGTTCGCCGTGCCGCGGTCGGACGCGAACCACACCCAACCGACCTCGATCTGGGTGGGCCGCACCAACGGCAGGACCGCGCCGTACCGGATCTCCCCGGACGACGGGAACGTGCACAGCTTCCCGCACACCGACGGCAAGCGGGTGGTGTGGCTGTCGATCGAGGCGAACGCCGACTCGCCGACGTGGGAGATCGACCGCATCCTGTCGGCGCCCGTCGGCGGCGGCAAGGTCGAGGAGCTCTACCGTTCCCCGTACCGCATCGACGGCCTGGGCTTCGACGGCACCGTGCTGGCGTGGAGCCAGTACGACCCCGAGCAGAACTACCTCGACGTCGTGCGCTACCTGCGGGGCGACTCGCCGACCGTGCACACCCTCGCCCACCCGGGCTGGGTCGGCAACGCCACCGCGCCGAGCGTCCGGCACGGGAAGATCTCCTACGTCCGGTACGAGGACCTCGCGCAGCCCAACCCCGACGGCACCTGGTGGTCGCTGGGCGTCGAGGTGTACGACGTCGCGACCGGGAGGACGACCTTCGCCGGCGGTGACCCGGGCGCCGAGACGATGAGCTACCCGCAGGTGTCCGGCACCGCCGTCGCCTGGGTGATCAACCGGGACTACGGCCGCTACGTCGACGGCGCGTGGAGCCAGGGGACGTACCACGACTCGGTGCGGCTCTTCGACTTCGCCACCGGCACGAGTCACCTGCTCTTCGAGGAGAACTCCCCGCAGGCGAAGCGGGCCGACGTGCTCACGCTCTCCGACACCACCCTGACGATCACCGAGGAGGCTCCCGTGGACCGCTGGCTGGCGACCGGCGGCTACCCGGACAACTCGCTGAACCCGAAGCTCGAGCAGTACCGGTTCGACGGGACGTACGTCGGGCCGGCGTCGTGCAGTCCGGGCGCGCAGATGTTCGCGACGGCGGGCGCGGGGCGCGACGTGATCTACATGGACTCGTCGGCGGGCGGTTTCGGCCTGGCGTACGCGACGGGCGCGAAGTCCTGCCGGTGAGCCCCGGTTAGGCCGGCCCGAACGCCCGGCGGCGCGCCGGGAACCCGCGGGTGGGGTTCCCGGCGCGCCGTGCCTACCGGCCGCGCTGCCGGTAGGTGGACGGTCCCGGACCGGTCAGCCACGCTGCTGACACGGTACGCAACAGCGGGCCGAGGGCAGGATCTCCAGCCGCGCCGTCGGGATGTCCTGGCCGCAGCGGTCGCAGACGCCGTAGGTGCCCTCGGACATCCGCCGCAGCGCCTGGGCGGTGGCGGCGACGCCCTGCTGGGCCACCTCGATCAGCCGGCGCAGGGTGTCCGGGTCGTGACCGCCGTGGTCGGGCTGTCGGGTGTGCACGGTGAGCTCGGTGAGCTGGTCGGTGTGCTGCTGGAACTGGCGCTCCAGCAACTCGCGCAGCGCTTCCGTGCGGTTTTCGAGGGTGTGCGTCATGCTCGCTCGTCCTTTCCGGAAGGAGGCCGGGTCCGGTCGGCCATCGGGTGTCGGGTCGCCGCGACGGCGGCCATGCCGGCCCCGGTCAGCGCGGCGGTGCGCGGTGACGCCGCGCGGTGCACGGTCGCGCCCAGCGTGGCGACCAGCCGGGCGGTCAGGTCGGGCCGGGTGGCCCCGTCGCCGATCACGACGACGCCCCGGCCCAGGGCGGCCCGGAGGGGTTGCCGCAGTGCCGGCTCCTGCCGCAACTCCCGGATCAGCCTGGTCGCGGTGTCCGCGAGCATGCCGGCGGTCACCGCGTGGTTCAGGTCCCGGGTGCCGACCTCGGCGCGCCGGGCCGCGACCACCCGGCCGTGCTCGAGCAGGGCCACCTCGGTGAGCTGGGCGCCGATGTCGGCGAGCAGCAGGGTGCCGGCGGCGGCGCCCGCGCCGATGGCGCCCGCGCGGACGCTGTCGACGAAGAGCAGCCGGGACGGCGCGAGTACGGCGTTGAGCACCCGGCGGGTGGCCGCCTGGTCGGCCGGCGTGGCGAGGACCGGACGGCAGGCCACCACGAGCGAGCCCACCGGCAGCGGGAGCCGGTGGTCCCGCAGCAGCCGCCGCAGTTCGGTGGTGCAGGCCGGGCCGTCGACGATGCGTCCGCGCCGTACCACCGGGGTCCGCAGGCCCTGGCCGACCGGGACGCTCAGCATGCCGTGCGGCCCCAGCCAGATCCGCAGCTGGGCGCTGCCGAGGTCCACGGCGACCGGCTCGGGCGCGACGGAGACCACCGGGCGGGTGGTGTGGGACCGGCCGACCAGCATCCCGGTGCGGGCCGGAGGGTGTACGGAAGTGACGTTGCCGGACATACCGACCTCTTCTACGGTGAGACCCCCGGGCCGTCGAGGCGGCGGGGGTGGAATGCGGTGGAACGGGCGGTCGGGCCGTACGGCGACCGTCAGATCGGTGCGCCCGCTACGGCGTCGACCCGCCGGGGCTCAGGGACGTCCAGCACGCGGCGGCGGGATAACCTCACCGGTCCGGGCGGCGGGCCGCTGCGGCCCGGACCGGGCCACCCGGGCCGGCGCACGCCGGGACAGCGGCGGGCAACCGGCGAACACGCGTCGGGTGGCCACCGGCGTGCGGGTCATCATCACCGCCTCCTCGCTGCTCGGGTACGCGTCGGACCTCAAGCGTCGCCCGGAAGCACGACGTTGGCATTGCGCGCGGCCGGCCAACAAGAGCGCGCTTGATTGCCGGCCGCCGGAGAACACCATCGCGTCCCGTCCGGCCGCCGTCACCGTTGGTGGCGGCCCCTGGTCGCCGCCCCGGTGACCTGCGCATGTCGGCCACGCACGGGTGTTCAGCGGCTATGGTTGGCCGCATGGAGAGCCGACGGCGCCCGGCCGGCGCGCAGCGGTCGCTCGCGCTGTCGATGCTGGCGGTGCTGGCGGTCGTCCTCGCGGCGCTCCGTGCCGGCTGCGCGTTCGGCATGTGCATCGTGGTCCGGTTGAACCGTGCCATCGCGGGCTGCGTACCCGCCTGGTCGGCCGACCGGGCGCCGCCGTCCATCGTGCGAGCCGAACGATCGTCCACCGCGCTGCCGTAGCGCCGGCCCCGCTCCCGGCCGGCCCTGGGCAGCCGTCCCGCAAGGAGCATCCGCTGTGAACATCGAACGCACGACGCTGCCCGGCATTGGCGTACGGCACATCTTCACCACCCGGGAGGGCCGCCGGATCGGCATCGTGGAGTACCTGGTGGGCGACCGCCGGGACGTCGTCCACGACGACCCGAACGATCCGGACGGCATGGTCACCCTCACCCTGACCCGCAGTGAGGCCAGCGCGCTGGCCGCCCTGCTCGGCTTCCCGGAAGTGGTCGCCGTGCCGGCCTGACCCATTAGGCCGGCAACGGCCGACGGGGCCAGTCCAGTGCGCGCGCGCCGAGCACGGCGGCATGCAGGGTGAACCGGTCCCGCGGGTCGGCGGGGTCGTAGCCGCTCAGCGCCCGGATCCTGCCCAGCCGATAGGTGACGGTGCGGACGGACACGTGCAGGCGGCGGGCCGCCTCCGTGGCGACCTCGCCGCACCCGAAATACTCGTGCAGGGTGTCCAGCAGCGGCTCGGCGCCGCCCCGGGCCTGGCTCAGCGGGGCCAGCACCGCCTGCACGAGGTCCACCATCGCCGCCTGGTCCCGCAGCAGGACCCGGTAGACGAGCAGGTCGTGCGCGTCGATCACGGCGGTGTCGGCGTGCAGCCGCCGCGCCGTGGTCAGCGCCTCCCGGGCCTCCTCGTAGGAGCGGGCGATCCCGTACAGGCCCGGGTGCGGGCGGCCCACCGCCACCTGCCACGGCCGGCCCCGGACCAGCCGGTCCAACTCGCCGTGCATCAACCGCCCCAACGCCGGCCCGCCGTCGCCCGCGCCCCGGTCCGGCGTCACCGGCTCCGCCGGGGCGATCACGACGAGCAGCCCTTCCTTCGTGGCCACCAGCACGTCCCGGTCGCCCAACCGGTCGAAGATGACCCGCTCCAGCGCGCTGATCGCCGACTCGGCGTCCGGCAGGCGGTGGCCCGGTGCGGCGAGCGCGACCTGGTGGACCCGGGCCAGATCCAGCCCGAACGGCTCGGCCCGCTCCACCAGCCCGCCGAGGTCGGAGTCGCCGCGCAGCAGGTCGTCGACGAGTTCCCGGCGCAGCGTCTCCTCACGCCGGACCAGTTCCCGGCGGGCCGCCGCGTAGCCCTCGGCGAGCGTGGCCACGGCGGTGTCGACCACGTGGAGCACCGCGTCGGCCGCCGCCCGCACCGTTTCGCTGTCGGTGGCCGAGGCCAGGTGCGGCAGCTGCCGCCAGAGCCGCCGGGCCGCCGACAGGTAGAGCCGGACGGCGCGGCCCGCGGAGACGCCCTGCTCGGCGGCGCGCCGGCCGAGCGCGCCCACCGCGTCGAGTTCGCCGCGGCGCGGCCGGCGGCCGGTCGCCGCCGCCTCGGTCAGCAACCGTAGATAGTCACCGAGCAGTTCCACCGGTACGCCGCCGGCGTCGGCGCTGGCCGCCCGGGCCACCTCGGTCAGCCACCCGTCGTCGCCGGGCGCCCCGGCCCGATCCGGTCGGCGGGCGCTCTCGGTCATCGTGCTCTCCCCGGGCGGGGCCGGCACCGAACGCCGGCCCGATCCGTCCAGCCTATTGCCGGCGGCCGGACGCCGACGGGCTCCCGGGCCACGCCGGCCGGTCGAGGCTAGCGGCTGCGCTCCACGACGTACTCCGCCAGGTCGAGCAGGAAGCGACCGTCGGCCGTGTCGGCGGCGGCGCCCAGCGCCCGCTGCCCCTCCCGCCGGGCCGCCACCGCGAGTTCCCGGGCGCTGCGGCGCGCCGACTCCACACAGTCGTACGCCAGCAGGCGACCGTGCAGCCACCGCACCTCGGACGCGGTGCGCTCCGCGCGGGTACGGCTCAGGAAGCCGAGCAGCCGCTCGCGCTCGTCCGCGGTGCACCGCCGCATGAAGTCGATGAGGATCAAGGTCCGCTTGCCCTCCCACAGGTCACCGGCGATCTCCTTGCCGTACCGGGCGTAGTCGCCGGTGAGGTTGAGCGCGTCGTCCTGGATCTGGAACGCCGCGCCCAGATACCAGCCGTAGCGGTCCAGCACGTCGACGGCGTCGTGCCGGCCGGTGGCCACGAGGATCCCGGTCCGGCACGGGTAGATGCAGGTGTACCAGGAGGTCTTCTTCAGGCACATCCGGTAGTAGTCGTCCGCGGCCAGGTCGCACACGTTGTCCCGGATCCAGCCGATCTCGATGGCCTGCCCCTCCAGCGAGTGGCGCAGCATGAGCTCGGTCTCCTCGAACAGCCGCCAGGCGATCCCGGAGCCGAGCGCCGCCCGGTTCGCGGCGAGCCGCTGCAACGCCAGCAGGTTCGTCATGTTGCCGACGTTCAACGCCACGCCGACCCCGTAGCGGGCGTGCAGGGTCTCCTCCCCGCGCCGCTGCTCGCTGGCGTCCTGGATGTCGTCGTGGATGAGGAAGGCGTTGTGGAACAGCTCCACGGTCACCGCGGCGTTGAGCCCCACCGACGGCGTGCCACCGAACGCCCGGCAGGTCGCGAGGCACAGCGCCGCGCGCAGTCCCTTGCCCCACCGCCGCGGGTATTCGGTGACCAGGTCGTAGAGGTAGCGCGGGCCGCCCGGGGGCACGTCGTCGAGGAGCGCGCCGAGCATGAGCGCACGGTAGCGCTCCAGGGTGCCCTCCACGTCCGGCGGGACCGCGCCGGCCCTCGGCGTCATCGCCGGTTACCGGTCCGGCGACGCCGGGCGCCTGCCGGTCGGTGGCATGAGCCGGTCGGCGAGCCCGTTGGCCACGTCCGGCACCAGGCGGGCGAGGTTGAGCACGGTGTCCAGCGCGTCGTGCGCGTCCGACGTGTACCGGCGGACGACCTCGCCGCGCCGTTCGTCCGCGGTCCGCAGTTGGGCGATCACCGTGTCGATCAGCGCGTGCCCGTCGGTGCGGACCCGCGCGACCAGCTCGTCGAACGCCTCCGGATCGACCCGGCGGTCCTCGCTCAGCCGCTCCTGCAGCCGCCGGGCCCCGGCCAGCCCCGCGGCGAGCTCCTCCTCCAGCACCGTGGCCGCGTGGGTCACGGTCTCGGAGGTCTCGTCGGCCACCTTCTCGAAGCGCTCGTCGCCGCGCTCGTGCTCGCCGTTGCTCATGGGCGCAGTCTCCACCCGGGCGATCGGCGCGGGCCAGAGGTGTGTCGAGATGGTGACTGACCGTGTCGTACCTGCTCGCGACGGGTGTGGCCGGGTCGACCGGCGCTCAGCCGGCCCGGGGGGCGTACATGATGACCGCGACGCCGACCAGGCAGATGGCGGCCCCGATCAGGTCGTAGCGGTCCGGGCGGAACCGGTCGACGACCATGCCCCAGACCAGCGAGCCGGCGACGAAGACCCCGCCGTACGCGGCCAGGATGCGGCCGAAGTTGGCGTCGGGCTGGAAGGTGGCGACGAAGCCGTAGACGCCCAGCGCGATCACGCCGCCGGCGACCCAGAGCAGTCCCCGGTGCTCCCGCCAGCCCTGCCACACCAGCCAGGCGCCGCCGATCTCGGCGAGCGCGGCGAGCAGGAACAGCAGGATCGACCGGGCGACCGTCATGCCCAGACCGTAGCCGGGCCTCCCGGCGGTCCCGCTGGTCACCCGGCCGGCGCGCGTCCCGGTCCGGTCATCGGCGTACCCGCCGGGCCCGCTCGGCGAGGGCGTCGAGGATGTCGACGTGCGCCGCCGGCACCCGCACGTCCAGCGTCAGGCCGGTCGCGTCCGCGCGCGAGATGTCGAACGTGAAGAACGAGCAGCAGGACGACTCGCGGGCCGCCAGGTCCCGGGCCGCCCGCTCGGTCTGCTCCGCGCCGTCCAGCCGGAGCAGCAGCCACCCTGCCGACAGCCGGTCGACGCCCCGGACCGCGTCCTGAAAGAACCGGTCGAATTCGGCGAGCCGCAGCGGCTGCTCGGCCGTCGGCAGGGTGCACGCGTCGGGCACCCAGGAGTCATCCGGCATGCCATGCTGGTCGCTCATGCGCCAACGGTACGCCCGGAACCGGGTGCCCGGAGGCTGGCGCCGGCCCGGGGGAGCAGGTGGCCGGCGGCGGTGGCGTCAGGGACGGCGCAGGAGCGCCCGGGCGTGGTCCGCTGGCGTCCGGAGGCGGCATCGGGCACGCTGGCGCGCATGGTTTCGGTGGTGCAGAACGTGGCGATCGATTGTTCGGATGCCTACGGGCTGGCCCGGTTCTGGAGCGGGGTCACCGGCCGCGACCTGCATCCGGAGGACCGGCCGGGCGACCCCGAGGCCCAGGTGGCGCTGGCCGACGGCCTGGTGCTGCACTTCAACCAGGTGCCCGAGCCCAAGCAGGTCAAGAACCGGGTCCATCTGTGTCTGCGCCCGGACACGTCGCGGGACCAGGAGGTGGACCGTCTCCTCGGCCTCGGCGCCACCTTCGTCGCCGACCACCGCAATCCGGACGGCTCCGGCTGGGCGGTCCTCGCCGACCCGGAAGGCAACGAGTTCTGCGTCCTGCGCAGCGCGGCCGAGCGGGCCGCGACGTCCTGACCCGGGGCCGCGTCGCCCTGCCAGGGCCCGAACCAGCGCGCCGTGCGTTCCGGGTCGGTGAGGCTCGCCCAGACGTCCGCCAGTGGCGCGCCCGGCCGGCGGTGGCCGTCGACCGGCCCCGCATACTGGCCGGATGGCGAAGCGGATGACCGACGGGGAGTGGCAGCGGTTCGTCACCGAGGGCACGCGCACCGGCAAACTCGCGACGACGCGGGCCGACGGCTCGCCGCACCTGGTCCCGGTCTGGTTCGTGCTCGACGGCGACGACGTGCTGTTCAACACCGGCAAGACCTCGGTGAAGGCCCGTAACCTGGCCCGCGACGGCCGCGCCGTGCTGTGCGTGGACGACGAGCACCCGCCGTACGCGTTCGTCACCCTGCGCGGCCACGTCACCATCAGCGAGGACCTGGCCGAGATGCGGCAGTGGGCGACCCGCATCGGCGCGCGCTACATGGGCGCCGACCGGGCCGCGGAGTTCGGTGCCCGCAACGCCGTGGCCGGCGAGCTGCTGGTGCGCCTGCGGGTCGAGAAGGCCCTCGGCTACACCGGCATCGCCGACTGAGCCCTGGCGCGGACGCCGGGCGGCGGCAGCGCCGCCGCCCGCCGTCCGGACCGGGGTCAACCGGTCTCAGGAGCAGGGCGCTCCCGCGCAGACGTCGACCACGGCGCCGGTGAGCAGGAACGTCGCCTTCTGCTGCTGCGCCGCGGGCTGGGCACGCGGGAACTCGTGCGGATCGTCGCCGTACTCGGGGCCGGCAGGCGGGAGGTTCGTCGGCGGTGGCGCGGTGGCGCCGCCGCTGTTCCAGATCACGATCGCCGAACCGGTGTACGGGTACGCGCGGATCGGCGCGATGCCCCAGTAGGGCGTGACGTCGCGCGACCAGCCGTCGGCGAGCGCCGGGGTGTGCAGGCGGGCGCCGACGGTGCGCGCCTCGACCTCGGCCGCGGCCGGGGAGACCTGGTGGTCGCCGAAGGCCACGTGCATCAGCACCTGGTGCGCCGGGGTGCCTGGCAACGGCCGGTCGGTCATGTGCTGGGCGTACCCGTTGGCCTCGGCCCGGTCCCACAGCATCTGCAGCAACGCGAAGATCAGCTGCTGGTCGGCCCGGTCCGGGTAGGACTGGTCCATGATGCTCTGGAACGGGGCGAAGTCGAGGCTGCGCTGCAGCAGCGTCGAGTAGTTCATCGCCGGCACGCCGAGCACCGAACGGGTCCAGTCCTGGGCGATGGCGGTGAGCGCTCCACCGTTGATGCCGCCCTGGCTGTTGCCGTCGTAGTGCAGCCCGCCCGGCCCGTCGATCAACGGCCGTCCGGTGGCGTCGGTGAACGCCGGGTCGGCGCCGAAGCCGGCCGGGTGGATCATCGCCCGGCCGAGGAAGAGGAAGTTCAGGAAGCTCTGCTGCAGCCGGTCCGCCACCGCGGGAAAGGCGCTGAGGTCGCTGAACGCGCCGGCGACGTACGGGACGTCGGCGTTGGCCATGCCGATCCAGCTGGTGGCGCAGAAGGTGAAGTTGTGGCTGGCCGACATCTCCTTGACGTTCCCGGCGTTGATCTCGGTCGGGCGGCCGAGCAGGCCGTGGCCGTAGAGCGACAGGTGCGCCGGAGCGGCGGCCGAAGCGCTGCGCGGGATGTTGCAGACGAAGTCGGCCTGCACGGTCGCGCCGGAGGGGGTGGGCCGGTCGTCCGGCGTGCGGGCCTTCCCGTCGCCGCCGGCGGGACCGTAGTGCAGCCGCGACCCGGGCCCGCCGGTGCCGGTCAGATAGGACGGTACGGCGATGGTGCCGCTCACCTGCCGGGCTATCCGGGGATCCTGCTCCGGCGCGTAGTTCACCACCTGGCTGACGGTGAACGAGGGCGCCTGCGCGCCGAGGGCGGCGAACGCGCCGTCCCGGATCGCCAGCATCCGCCCGGTGAGACCCGGCCGGCTCGCCACGGTGAAGTCCCAGGCGAGGTAGAGGTCGTGCCGCTTGACGTGGGCCGCGCCCAGGTCGGCGAGGATCCGCTTCAGCTGCGGGGTGCGGGGGTCGCCGGGGTGGGCACCGCCGCCCTTGACGTACGCCCGGAACGCGGCCGGCGCCGGAATCGCCCGGCCCTGGTGGTCCCGCAGGCCGCGCAGGCCCACGACGTAGCGGGTGCCCTCGCTCAGCGCGACGGCCGGCCGGATGATCAGCACCTGGCGGTCGGGCTGACCGGCGGCGTGCGCGTCCAGCTCCGCCCAGTACGGCGTGCGCCGGCCGGTGGCGGTGTCGAGCAGCACGACCGGCGCGTCCGGGGCCAGCGACCGGCCGATGTCGGTGACCGGCGCGATGCCGCTGGCGGTCGCGTCCAGGCCGGGCACGTGCACCAGGATCGGGGTGCCGGGGCTGAACCCGTCCTGCCGGTTCCACTCGGTCGGGTCGATCGGAACGCCGCCGACGGTGGTCGGCATCGAGCTGGCCGCGAACCGCACCCGCCGGCCGGTGGGGCTGCTCCGGTCGGGCACGGTGAAGTAGTCGTTCGGGAACGGCAGCAGGCACGCCGTCGGGTCGATCGGGTCGCAGACGCCGTGCGCGGCCGGCCGCGGCGGTGCCGTGGGCGGTGCCGCGGCGGCGGTGGAACCGAGCAGCACGGCACCGACGGTGACCAGCACGGACAGGGCAAAAGGCAGCCGCCTGGGGGTGGTCACAGGCATCTCCTTCGAGGGTGGACGGAGGGGGAGCGCCGAGGTGGTGGCACGGGCCCGGTGGTGGCGGGCGGATGTCCTTCCTACGCTCGCGAATGATCCTCGGCAATAGGCCGACCAGATCGGGCTGCCGCGGGCGCGCCGGTGCCGGCGCCCGGCGGGCAGGTTTGGCCATTTGTTGCCGGGGGCAAGGATCGGGGCGACACACCCTCTCGGGAAGGGACGGCTCTCGTGCATGTCACCGGCATCATCTCGGCCATCATCATCGGTCTGATCATCGGCGCACTCGGCCGGCTGGTCGTACCCGGCAAGCAGAACATTCCGATCTGGCTCACGCTGCTCATCGGCGTCGTCGCCGCGCTGCTCGGCACCGCTGTCGCCGGCGCGCTCGACGTGGCCGACACCAAGGGCATCGACTGGATCGAGCTGCTCATCCAGGTCGTCTTCGCGGCGATCGGCGTGGCGATCACCGCGGGCGCCTACGGACGTCGCCGAATCTGACCTCTACCCGACGGCCGGTCCGCCCGCTCCCCGGGCGGGCCGGCCGTCGGCTGTCCGGCCCGGGTGCCGGCGCGCACCCCACTGTGGTGCGCCGGCCGGGGCCGGCCCCTGGGCCCCACCGGGTGTCGGGCGGGCGGTCAGCCGCCGGCGGGCTGGAACAGCTCCACCGGGTTCCCGGCGGGATCGTCCAGCACGATCTGGCGCCCGCCGGGGCCGGTGACGATGTCGCTGCGGAACACCACGCCACCCGCCCGGAGCCGGGCCACCTCGGCGTCGATGTCCTCGACGAGCAGGTGGATGCGGTTCCAGCCGCCCGGGTGCGGGGTGCGTCCGTCGGGCATCGCCCGGCCGGCCGAACTGGCCGGGCCGGACAGCAGCAGCCGCAGGTTTCCGCGGCGTACGTCGGCGAACGCGGGCGGGAAGGCGGTGTGCGGGCTGAAGCCCAGGTGGGTGGTGTAGAAGTCGACGGCGGCCTGGACGTCGTCGACGAGGTACCGGACGTGGACGGTCTGGTCGGTCATGACGCCTCCAGTGCGGGTGCGGCGGCGATGGCGTGCAGCAGGAACTCGACGCGTTCGGCGAGCTCGGCGGTGACCCGCTCGAAGGCGGGCCGGCCCTGCGGGTCGGTGGCCGGGTCGGGGATGCTCCAGTGCGCGGTGGCCGGCCGGCCCGGGAACTCGGGGCACACCTCGCGGACCCGGTCGCAGAGCGTGATGACGTGGTCGAAGGGCTGGCCGGCGAACTCGTCGAGGTGCTTCGGCCGGGCGGTGCCCAGGTCGATGCCGCGCGCGGCCAGCACCGCCGCCACGTCCGGGTGGATCGGCTTCGGCCGGCTGCCCGCGCTGAACACGGCCAGGGCGCCGGCGGACCGCTGTCGTAGCAGGGCCTCGGCGAGCTGGGAGCGCGAGCTGTTGCCGGTGCACAGGAACAGCACCCGGGCCGACGGGGGCGCGGCCACCGGCGGGGGCGTGTAGCGCAGCCCCGGGTGCAACGCGCCGCCGGCGGCGGCCAGCAGGTGCCCGCAGCGGGTGAGGTCGAGCCGGTAGTAGACGTCCCGGCCGTCGGCGGAGCTGCGCCGGGTCCGGACCAGCTCCGCCCGCCGCAACAGGCCGAGGTGGTAGGAGACGAGGCTCTGCTGCTCACCGAGCAACGCGGTCAGCTCGTGCACCTGCCGGTCGCCGCGGGCCAGCTCGCCCAGCAGCCGCCACCGCACCGGGTGCCCCGCGGCCCGCAGGAAATCCGGCAGGGCCGCGCCGGTGCCGCTCCGGTCGCGCCGCATGGCCCGACAATACATCAAACCGCTTTGATGCAAAACGCGATCGGCCCGCTCGACACGCGCGACCGGCACCCCGATCGGTCGAGGGTTCCGGGCGGGAGATGGCGATATGCGCCTCAGTGGATGCTTTGGGTGTGATGATGGCGATGTGGGAAATGCCGCTACCGAAATGACCATGCCTCAGATCTCGCCGCTCGCCGGTGAGCCGATCAAACGTGCCGACGCCGAGCGGCTCGCCGGGGTGCTCAAGGCCCTCGCCGACCCTGCCCGGCTGCGCCTGGTCAGCCTGATCCAGTCCGCCCCCGAGGGTGAGGCGTCCGTCTCGGACCTGACCGCGCCGCTGGGCCTCTCCCAGCCCACGGTCAGCCACCACCTGCGCATCCTCACCGAGGCCGGCCTGCTGGAGCGGGAGAAGCGCGGGGTCTGGGCGTACTACCGGCTGGTGCCGACCGCGATCGCGACCATCGCGGATCTGCTCACCCCGCCCCGCAAGCGATCGACCCGGCGGACGCGCTGACGGGCGCGGCGGCGCCGCGGACCTGACGCCGGGCCGGCGGCCCGGCGGCGCGCTGATCGGCTTGACCCCGGCATCGGTAAGTCATAACCTACCGTTCGTGGCTACTTACCAAGCGCCCGACGGGTGGGACGCATTGGGCGATCCCACCCGGCGGGCCATCGTCGCGTGCCTGGCCGAGCGACCCCGGGCCGTCGGCGAACTCGCCGACGAGCTGCCGGTCAGTCGGCCCGCGGTGTCCCAGCACCTCAAGGTCCTCAAGGACGCCGGGCTGGTCACCGATCAGGCGGCGGGCACCCGCCGGGTCTACCGGCTCAATCCGGCCGGGGTGGCCGCGCTCCGGGACCAGCTGGACACGTTCTGGCGCCGGGCGCTGGGCAGCTACCAGGACATCGTCGAGGAACCGACCGAGGAGATCCCATGACCGGCACCACAGTCCCCACCGTCCACCGGCAGATCGTCGTCGAGGCCCCGCTGGAACGGGCGTTCACCGTGTTCACCGAGCGGTTCGGTGACGTCAAGCCGCCGGAGCACAACCTGCTCGGTGCCGCGATCGCGGAGACGGTGTTCGAGCCCCGGGTCGGCGGCCACATCTACGACCGCGCCGTCGACGGCACCGTCTGCCGGTGGGCGCGGGTGCTCGTCTACGAACCCCCGAACCGGGTCGTGTTCAGCTGGGACATCGACCCGCAGTGGCAGATCGAGACGGACCCGGACCGGACCAGCGAGGTCGAGGTCCGGTTCCTCGCCGAGACCCCGCACCGCACCCGGGTCGAGCTGGAACACCGCCACCTCGACCGGCACGGCCCGGGCTGGCAGTCGGTGAGCGACGGCGTCGGCCACGACGAGGGATGGCCGCTGTACCTCGCCCGGTACGCCGCCCTCATCGGCCAGGCCGGCTGAGGGCCGCGCGGCAGCCGTCGCAAACCCCCGTCGATCTCCCCCCGGGTACGCCATGATGAGTCGTGGCGTACCCGGCTTCGCGCCCGGTGCCGGACGCTGCCGACGGCCGGACTACGGCGCGACCGGGCGGCGGACCTGGTCCGGGCGTGTCGTGGAGCAAAACTTGATTGATTCCAAAAGACTGGGCTAGGGTCGTGCCATGGCGTCCGACTTCGAGACTCGACTGCGGGCGGTCTCGTTGCGGGTGACCCGGCCCCGGCTGGCGGTGCTCACCGCACTGCGCGACCACCCGCACGTCGACACCGACACGGTGATCGCGCTGGTGCGGGCGGACCAGCCCACCGTCTCCCACCAGGCGGTGTACGACGTGCTGCGCGCCCTCACCGACGCCGGGCTGGTACGGCGCATCCAGCCGGCCCGGGCCACCGCCCGCTACGAGCTGCGGGTGGGGGACAACCACCACCACGTCGTCTGCCGCTCCTGCGGCGCGATCGCCGACGTCGACTGCGCCGTCGGCCACGCTCCCTGTCTCACCGCCTCCGACCACCACGGCTTCGTGGTCGACGAGGCGGAGGTCGTCTACTGGGGCACCTGCCCCGGCTGCGCGACCGCACGCACCTCCCAGTGAACCGCCAGTTCGGAAGGAAACAGATGAGCGACACCCAGGACAACACCCCGGTGAGCGCACAGGGCGTGGACGCGAAGGCCGCGGCCGGCTGCCCGGTCGCGCACGACTCCGTGACCGCGCACGGCAGCGAGAGCGAGAACCCGGCGATCGACTCGCCGACTCCGAAGACCGGCGGTCGTCCGCGCAGCAACCGGGACTGGTGGCCCAACCAGCTCGACCTGTCGGTGCTGCACGCCAACTCGCCCAAGAGCAACCCGCTGGGGCCGGACTTCAGCTACGCCCGGGAGTTCGCCAAGCTCGACGTCGAGGCCCTCAAGCGGGACATCACCGAGGTCCTCACCACGTCGCAGGACTGGTGGCCGGCCGACTTCGGCCACTACGGCGGCCTCATGATCCGGATGAGCTGGCACTCCGCGGGCACCTACCGCATCCAGGACGGCCGCGGTGGCGCCGGCGACGGCAGCCAGCGGTTCGCCCCGCTCAACAGCTGGCCGGACAACGCCAACCTGGACAAGGCCCGCCGGCTGCTCTGGCCGGTCAAGCAGAAGTACGGCCAGAAGGTCTCCTGGGCCGACCTGCTGGTGCTCGCCGGCAACGTCGCGCTGGAGTCGATGGGCTTCAAGACCTTCGGTTTCGCCTTCGGTCGTGAGGACGTCTGGGAGCCCGAGGAGATCTTCTGGGGTCCGGAGGACACCTGGCTCGGCGACGAGCGCTACGTCTCCGAGAAGGAGATGAGCGAGGGCGTCGGCGCGACCGAGATGGGACTCATCTACGTCAACCCGGAGGGCCCGCGCGGCAACGCGGACCCGGCCGCCGCGGCCCACTTCATCCGGGAGACCTTCCGCCGGATGGCGATGGACGACGAGGAGACCGTCGCCCTCATCGCCGGCGGCCACACCTTCGGCAAGACCCACGGCGCCGGCGTCGCCGACGACCACGTCGGCCCCGAGCCCGAGGGGGCCCCGCTGGAGGCGCAGGGCCTGGGCTGGCTGAGCACCTACGGCAGCGGCGCGGGCCCGGACACGATCACCAGCGGTCTCGAGGTGACCTGGACCGACCGGCCGACGCAGTGGAGCAACCGCTTCTTCGAGATCCTCTTCGGCTTCGAGTGGGAGCTCACCACGAGCCCCGGCGGCGCCAAGCAGTGGGTCGCCAAGGACGCCCCGGAGATCATCCCGGATCCGTTCGACCCGGCGAAGAAGTACAAGCCGACGATGCTCACCACCGACCTGGCGCTGCGGGTCGACCCGGCGTACGAGAAGATCTCCCGCCGCTTCCTGGAGCACCCCGACGAGTTCGCGCTGGCCTTCGCCAAGGCCTGGTACAAGCTGCTGCACCGCGACATGGGTCCGGTCAGCCGCTTCCTCGGCCCGTGGGTGCCGGAGCCCCAGCTGTGGCAGGACCCGGTGCCGGCCGTCGACCACGAGCTCGTCGGCGAGGCCGACATCGCCGCCCTCAAGGCCAAGGTCCTGGAGTCCGGGCTCACCATCGCGCAGCTGGTCACCACCGCCTGGGCCTCCGCCGCGAGCTACCGCTCCACCGACAAGCGGGGCGGCGCCAACGGCGCCCGGATCCGGCTCGAGCCCCAGCGCAGCTGGGAGGTGAACGAGCCGGAGCAGCTCGCCACGGTGCTGGCGACCCTCGAGGGCATCCAGCGGGAGTTCAACTCCGCCGGCGGCGCGCAGATCTCGCTCGCCGACCTCATCGTGCTGGCCGGTTCGGCCGCCGTCGAGAAGGCGGCGCGGGACGCGGGCGTGCCGGTGACCGTGCCGTTCCACCCGGGCCGCACCGACGCGTCCCAGGAGCAGACCGACGTCGAGTCGTTCCGGGTGCTGGAGCCGCGCGCCGACGGGTTCCGCAACTACCTGCGCCCCGGTGAGAAGACCCAGCCGGAGGTGCTGCTCGTCGACCGGGCGTTCATGCTCAACCTGACCGCGCCCGAGATGACCGTCCTCGTCGGGGGCCTGCGTGCCCTCGAGGCCAACGTCGGTGGCGCCCGGCACGGCGTGCTCACCGACCGGCCCGGCGTGCTCAGCAACGACTTCTTCACCAACCTGCTCTCGCCGGGCACCCGGTGGAAGGCGTCGGAGTCCGACGAGCACGTCTACGAGATCCGCGACCTGGCCACCGACGAGGTGAAGTGGACCGCCACCGCGGTCGACCTCATCTTCGGCTCCAACTCGCAGCTGCGGGCCCTCGCCGAGGTCTACGCCAGCGAGGACGCGCGCGAGAAGTTCGTGACCGACTTCGTCGCGGCCTGGACCAAGGTCATGGAGCTGGACCGGTTCGACCTGGCCTGATCCGGCCCCGACGGCGAGCCCCGGCCGATCCCTGGTGGATCGACCGGGGCTCGCCCGTGCTCGGGGGCCGGCTCGCGATCCCCGCCTGCGGGTGGGACGCCTCAGCCGAGCCGCACCCGCGACCCGGAGGTCCCCCACGGGTGCAGACCGGCCGACCGCGCCCGTCCCCCCGCCACGGGCTGTTAGCCTGCGGCAATGTCCGCACCGGAGGATGTCGAGCCGGGCGACCCCGCCGCCGGGCCGGCGGACACCGGCCGGCTGGCGGCGTTCAGCGACGCGGTCTTCGCGATCGTCATCACGCTGCTCGTGCTGGACCTGCGGGTGCCGGACCTCCACGAGGGTGAGCTGGCCGCGGCGCTGCGCTCGGAAGCGCCGTCCTTCCTGGCCTTCGTCGTGTCATTTGTCTACGTCGGCGTGCTCTGGCTCAACCATCACGCGGCGCTGCGGCTGGTCCGCGGCACCACGCTCGCGTTCAACTGGATCAACCTCGCCATCCTCTTCGGCGCGGTCCTCATCCCGTTCCCCACCATGGTGCTGGCCTCGGCACTCAGCGAGGGCAACCGGGCCGACCTGCGGGTGGCGGTGGTCCTGTACGCCGCCGCCGCGGCGCTGATGTCCGCGCCCTGGCTGGTCTTCTTCGCCTACCTCCGCCGCCATCCGAGTCTGCGGGCGCGCGGGGTCAGCCAGGATCGGGTCCGCGCGCAGGAGGTGCGGCCGGTCACCGGCCTGGTGCTCTTCGGGCTGACCGGGCTGCTCGGCTGGTTCGTGCACCCGCTCCTCGGGCTGCTCGGCATCATCACGATGATCATCTACCACGCGTTCACCAGCGAGGGCGTCCGCGGCGGACCTCCCCGGTGGCGGGCTGGCGGCCGGCGCTGACCACCGCCGGCCGGATGTTCAGGCGGGACCGGCCGCCGGCGATCACGCGCCGGGGATCAGCACGCTCAGGCAGGTCACGCAGCCCTCGAGCTTCTCGAACTCGGCGATGTCGACGATCACCGGGGTGAAGCCGAGGTCCGTCACGAGCGCCGCGGTGCGCGGCGCCGAGGCGGCCAGCAGCACGCGGTCGCCACCGAGCGGCACGACGTGGCAGCCGGCCTCCTCGTCCACCGGGCGCACCGGATGCCGCAGCGCGGCGGCGTCGAGCAGGTCCGGCAGCGCGAGGAGGGTGCCGTCGGGCAGCGCGGTCACCGCCGACTTGAGGTGCAGCACGCCGCGCAGCGGGACCGGGACCACCGTGCGGCCGCGGGTCGCCAGGTGGGCGGCGAGCTGGGCCGCGCCGGCGGCGTCGGTGCGCCCGCCCTGGCCCACGTACACCGTGGTGCCGACCTGCAGCACGTCCCCGCCGTCCAGCGTCCCGGGCGCCTCGATCCGCAGGACCTCGAGCCCCGCCTCGCGTACCGTCTTCTCGGTGCCGGCGATCTCCGGACGGCGCTGGGGCGCACCGGGTCTGGTGAGCACCGCCAGGCCGGCGCAGACCACGACGGTGTCCTCGACGAAGACCGCGTCCGGGCAGTGTTCGGCGGGCGGGACCTCGCGTACCGGCCAGCCGGCCCCGGTGAGCGCCGCCCGGTACGCGTCGTGCTGCCGCCGGGCCCGCGCGACGTCCACGTCGGTGCGCTCGATGTGGGTGACCAGCCCTTCGGCCAGCCGGCTGCCGGGTCGCCGGACCAGGGCGATGCCTCGCGTCATGCCCTCAGTCTGCCGCACCTCGATGCGGTGGACCGCCCGGCGGACGGGTACGTCCACCTCGGGCACCGCGATCATCCGCGCGGCCGCCTGGCCGGCCGCGCTCACCGGCGCGCGGGCTCGCCCTCGTCCGGTCCGTCCAGCCAGTTGCGGATGCCGCCGAGCGCGGTGGGGCCGTAGTCCTCCTCCACGCCGCGGGCGAGGTCCGCGATCGACACCGCGCGCAGCGCGGCGCGCCAGGCGGCGTCGGCGCCGGCCATCGCGCGGGCGACGGGGCACGGCCGGGTGCAGGCCTCCGCGGGCGTGGCCAGCGGGCCGCGCTGGCGGATCTCGGTGCACACGAAGGCGGGCGCCGCGCCGTCGACGGCGGCCACCACGTCGAGGACGGTGATGAGCTCGGGTGCCCGGGTCAGCACGTATCCGCCTGCCTTGCCCTGCACGGAGGTCACCAGGCCGGCGCGGGAGAGCGCCTGCAACTGCTTGGCCAGGTAGCTGCCGGAGACGTCATGCAGCGCGGCGAGCCGGGCGGCCGGCACCGGCTCCGTCGCCGTGGTCAGCACCACGCAGCAGTGCAGCGCCCACTCCACCCCACCCGACAGCTTCATCCGACCCCCCCTTGACTCGGACAAAGGCTATCCGATTATTGTCTCGGACAAGAAGTATCCGAGTTCGAGGCCGGGCGCCTCGACGAACCGGGCGTGCCGGGCGGCAGGCCGTGGAAGGGTGAGAGCCATGAAGCTCACAGTCATCGGTGGCACCGGACTGATCGGCTCCCAGGTGGTCCGGAAGCTGACCGAGGCCGGGCACGAGGCCGTCGCGGCATCCCCGTCGACCGGCGTCGACCTGCTGTCCGGTGAAGGCCTGGGGCAGGCGCTGGCGGGCGCCGACGTGGTCGTCAACGTGGCGAACTCGCCGACCTTCGACGAGGCCTCGCTGGACTTCTTCCGTACCTCGATGAACAACCTGCTCTCCGCCGGGGAGCGGGCCGGCGTCCGGCACCAGGTGGTCCTCTCCATCGTCGGCGTGGACCAGGTCCCGCAGCTCGACTACTACCGGGCCAAGACGCTGCAGGAGGAGCTGCTCCGCCAGGGGCCCACGCCGTACTCCATCGTGCGCGCCACCCAGTTCTTCGAGTTCGTCAACGCGGTCCTGGCCTGGACCTCGGACGACAAGACCGTCCGCCTGCCCGCCACCCCGGTGCAGCCGATGGCCGCCGCCGACGTGGTGGACGCGGTCGTCGAGGTGGCGACCGGGGCGCCGCTGAACGGCATCCGCAACGTCGCCGGCCCGGACGTCTTCGCCCTCGACGAACTCGGGCGACTCACCCTCGCCGCCCAGCAGGACGACCGGACCGTGGTCACCGACGACCAGGCCGGCATGTTCGCGGTCGTCGACGGCGACGTGCTCATCGGCGGCCCGGACGCGCGCCGCGCGCCCACCCACTACCGGGACTGGCTCCAGTCGGCCCGCTGACCGACCGGCACCCGGCGGCGACCCGGCAGGACGGGCGAGCGCGTGACGGCCGGCAGGGCGAACGGTTGGCTCCGCGGACCCGGTGATCAACGGGCCACCTACCTGGAGCTCTTCTTCGACCTGGCCTTCGTCTTCGCGCTCGCCCAGCTCTCGTACGCGCTGCTCGAGGACCTGTCCTGGTCCGGCGCCGGCCGGGCGCTGGTGCTGCTGCTGGCCGTCTGGTGGGTCTGGTTCACCACCGCCTGGATCACCGAGCTGTTCGACCCGCAGCGGCCGGCGATCCAGGTGCTGACCATCGCGATCATGGTGGGCGCCCTGGTGATGGCGGTCGCGCTGCCGGGCGCGTTCGGCGCGGGGGGTCTGATCTTCGCGGCGGCGTACGTCCTCATCCACGTCGGCCGCGACTTCTTCCTGGCGATCGCGCTGCGCGGGCACGAGCTGCGGCGGACCACCGTGCGTGGACTGTTCTGGTTCGGCGTCTCCGCGCTGCCCTGGCTGGCGGGGGCGCTCACCCACGGGGCGGGGCGGGCGATCCTGTGGAGCCTGGCGGTGGCCCTGGACTACGCGGCGTACCTGTTCCGCCATCCCACGCCGCGGGTCGGCCGCACCCCCACGGCACAGCTGCCGAGCGTCGCCGAGCACCTGGCCGAGCGGTACCGGCAGTTCTTCATCATCGCGCTCGGCGAGTTGATCCTGGTCACCGGGCTGACACTGCGCGGTACCGGTTTCACCACCTACGGCACCCCGGCCTTCATCGTCGCGATCGGCACCACCGTGCTGCTGTGGCGGATCTACATCTACCGCGCGGGGGAGTTGCTGTCGGCGGCCATCGCGGCGGCGCCCGACCGGGCCCGCCTCGCCCGGTCCGTGTCGTACACCCACCTGGTCATGGTGGCCGGCGCCGGGTGCACCGCCGTCGGGGCCGAGGTGACGATCGCCCATCCGCTGGAAGCCGGCCGGCCGGCCTGGGCGGTCGTGCTGCTCGGCGGACCCGTGCTGTTCCTCGCCGGCCGGGCGGCCTTCGAGTACACGGTCTTCTCCCAGGTGTCCCGGGGCCGGCTGATCGGGCTGGCCGTGGCGGTCGCCCTCATCCCCGCGCTGGTCCGGCTGCCGCCGCTGCTCGTGGGCGTCGCGGCCGCCGCCGTGCTGGCCGGCGTCGCCCTCGCCGACGCGGCCCGGGCCCGCGCGCACCCGGTCGAGGCGCCGTCGCCACCGGGCGCCGCCGGTTGACCGGGCGAGCCGCGGCCTGTCGCCGGACCGCCACGCCGGCCGCGCCGGCATGATCCGAGCCGGCGAGGAGCCGGCCGGGCCGGCGACGTCACCGCCCCGGACCGTTGCGGTGCGGCCCGCCGTCCGCCCCGGCACGGAGACGTTCGACCAGCTCGTGCGCCGCCGCGATGAACCGCGGATCCGACTCGCAGGGCCGGTGCCCCTGGATCGGCGGTGGGACGCTGTCGCCCGGCGGGGCCACCACGTCGGTGGGATCGCGCAGCCGGCGGTCCACGCTCGCCGCCGGGTCGCCGGCCGGGTCGGGCGGCGGCGACCGGTCCGCGGAGAAGACCCAACCCCCGACCGGGTCGGTGTCGCGCCACAGGTTCACCCACCGCCAGCCGATCCGGGCCCCGATCTCGTGCAGCACCTCGTCGTCGAGGTAGGCGGGGAAGAGCCGGGCGTAGAGCCGGCGCAGCGGTGAGGCGTGGGTGAGCAGGGCGACCCGGCCACTGACCCGGGGCGGCAGCTGGAGCACCGTCGCGGCGGCCAGCACCGAGCCGTGGCTGTGCCCGGTGAGCAGGACCGCCTGACCGCGCCCGACCAGGTAGGTGATCCGCCGGGTCAGCTCCGGCACGGCCCGTTCGGCGTAGCAGGGCGGCGCGAACGGATGGGCGGCCCGGGGCCAGAACGTGCCCAGGTCCCACAGCACGCCGACGTGGCGGCGGAACCCGGCCGTGCGGTGGGCGAAGATCCCGCCGAGCACCAGGCCGAGGATGACCAGCGCGATCAGCCAGCTGCCGGCCGCGATGGCGATGCTGACCAGGTCGGCGGGCAACCCCGCGAACCGCTCGACGACGTCACCGGGCACCACCCGCAGCAGGCCGACGGTGGTGGTGGCGGTGCCGGCGGCGGCCAGGCCGGCGTAGACCACGGCCAACGGGATGAGCAGCTCGGTGAACCGGGCGTGGGCGATCGCCTCCCGCACCTGCCGCAGGCGCGGACCGGCCTCCGCCCGGTCCGGATGGTCGCGGGCCACGATCGCCGCCGCCGCGCGCAGCCGGCCGGGACGGGAGATCAGGGTCACCAGCCCCGCGACCACCAGCGTGATCAGTACGGTCCGGAAGAAGCCGAAGATCGCCCAGGTGTACGCCCGCGGCGGGCCGGCGGCCACCCCCGCCGCGGTCTGCGCGTCGCGGTCCAGGAAGTCCGTCACCCGGTAGACCAGCTCCGCGGAGAACGCCGCCGCCAGGCTGATCGCGGCGGCCGCGACCACCAGCGCGCCCAACCCGAACAGCGGCCTGCCCGGCGGCCGGCGGTCCCGACGGACGAGCAGCACCGCCGCCAGGGCGGCCAGCAGGGCTGTCTGGCCGACGAACAACCCGGTGAGCAGGGCGTCGTAGCCGGGCAGGCCGGCCTCCTCGGGCCAGCGCCGCGGGGCGGCCAGGACATCGGCCGCCGCCGCGGCGGTCAGCCCGAGCGCGATGGTGCGCAGCCCGCTCGCCACCCGGTCGAGGCGCCGGTCGGCGGGGGACCGGTCGATCAGCGCCGGCGTGCAGAGCAGGACCGCGCAGGCGGTCAGGACCGCCCCGGTGAGCACCGCCAGCACGAGCGTGCCGGCCGAATCGGTGGCGGCGAGCCGGGTGACGAGCAGGACGGCGTCCAGGGTCGCGAACGCGGCCGCGACGTGCAGGGAGCGCAGCCGGCGCACCAGCGGTTCGGCGTCCCACCGGCCGACGCCGCCGAGCCGGTGCCCGGAGACGCCCTCCTCGGGCGCGCGGAAGGCCTCGTACACCCGCCCCGGGCGGGTGCTGCCCCGCCAGACCAGGCCGACGGCGGCGGCCGGCACGATCGCCAGCACCGCCAGGCGCACCCCGACCGGCCGTCCGCCCAGCCAGGACAACCAGCTCCGGCCGGTCAGGCAGTGCGGCGAGCCCAGGCACTTCCAGGCGATCAGGTCCAGGGCCACCCCGGCGACGGTGAGCACGTAGAGCACGGTGAGGGTGAGCGCCAGCAACCGGCACAGGGAACGGACGACCAGGTCCGAGCCAGGGTTCGCCGGGCGCATCCAGATCGCCACGTTGACCAGCATGAACGGCAGCAGGAACACCATCGCCAGGGTCCCGGCCACCGTCCCGGAGGGCAGGTCGGCCCAACGGTACGCCTCCAGCGTCACCCGGTCGCCGCCCGGGCTGCCCGCGTCGCGGCGCGCCCGGTAGAAGCCCCCGCTGGCATCCCCGGCGACCTGCTCGACCGGTGGCAGATCCAGCCCCGGTCCGGTGCCCCCGCTGGCGGCGCCGTGGATCCGCAGCTCGACCACGTCGTCGGAGTTCTCCGGCCCGGCCGACCGTGCTGCTGCCTCCGACATCGGCCCCCCGGGTCGTCTTCGGGGGTCGGCACCGGGCGCGTCCGGCGCGGGGACGGCCCCGTCCTGCGGGCCGGTCGACCGTCGGCTGCCCGACCTGGTCGCTGTCGGGCAGGACGGTGGCGGCCCGCGTCCTCGTTCCAGGCTAGGAGGGCGGCCGGGGCGGCGCGTGGGCTTTGCCGGGTCGCGACCGCGCCGGCCGGGCGCCGCTGGCGCGGCCCGTGCGGCGCGCGGGCTCTGCCGGGTCGCCACCGCACCGGTCGGGACGCCGCCGGCGCGGCCCGACCGGTGCGGTCGCCCGTGGGGGCGGCCCGCTCAGGCGAGGTCGAGCTGGACCGTGGCGATCTCCCAGGCGCGCAGCGGCAGCCGGACCCGGCCGTCGGCGTCGACCGGCAGTGGTTCGCCGGCCCGGCCGAGCAGGTCGGCCCGGCACGCGCCGCGCAGCGGCACACCGCCCAGCACCGCGACGGTGTGCACCGGGGTCTGCGCCACCAGCCGTACCTCGGTGCGGCCCGCCCGGTCCCGCACGCTGGTCATCGCCACGCCGGCACCCGCGACGCCGAGCCCGACCACCGGCCCGGGCAGCGGTACGTCCGGCCCGGCGGTGCCGGGGAAGGCCAGCAGCCCGTGCCGGTACGCCTCGGCGGCCGCCACCACGCCGGCCTCGTGCCAGGAGCCCCGGTAGGGCAGCACCGCCAGGTCCACGGTGCGGGCGCCCCGGCACTGCGCCTCGGGCGTCGGCAGCTGCGGTCCGGCGGGCTCGTCGCGCAGCGCGTGCCGGTTGCGCGACAGCATCCCGATCGACCGCAGCACGGTGACCGCCAGCTCGCGGCCCGAGTCGGTCAGCTCGTACTCGGTGGGCTGGGTGAGCAGCACCGCGAGCGCGCCGTCCGCCCCACCGGCGGCCACGAAGCCGTTGGCCGGGAAGGTGGGCAGCGGCACCTCACCGCCGCCACCCTCCGCGGTCAGGCCGCGCGCCACGACGGCGAACTGGCCCTCGGCGTACGAGGTGTCGGCCGGGGACGGCAGCGGCAGGTGCAGCCGGACCCGGTGGTCGTCGCAGCGGTTGTCGAACTCGACGCGCAGCCGGACGAACGGCTCACCGCAGCGCAGCTCGACCCGGGTAGTCACGGTGATCGGCTCCCGGTCCACCGCCCGGGAACCGGCGTCCACGTCCGCGGCCACCGGCCAGCGGTACTCCCGCAGCACGTCCAGGACGGCCACCAGCGGCCCGTCGTGGCGCACCACGGTGCGTACCGCCCGCGGCTTGTCGACCAGTTCGTCGGCGGCCGGCGGGGCGTAGTTGTAGCTGTCGCCCACGTCGCCGCCGTCGACGATCCGGCCGACCCCGTCCACGGTGACCCCGTCCGGGGTGGCGACGGTGAGCGTCCCGTCCTCGGCGACGTCGACCCGGAGCAGGCCGTTGTCGAGACCGCGGCCGGCCACCGTGACCGGGGCGGCGGCGGGTGCCGCGGTCGCCGGCAGCGGCGCCGGCCGGACCGCGGCGCGCCCCAGCGCGGGCACCTCGACCAGGGCGGCGACGGTCGCCCGGGGCGCGGCGAGGATCCGTACCCGCCACCGGTCGTGCGGGCCGGCGGCGGCGAGCTCCAGCCGGACGTCCTCGACGTCGAAGGCCGGGTCGCCGTGCCGGGCCACCTGGAAGGTGAGCGTGGCGTCGTCGGGCGAGACCGACCAGGCGGTGACCTCCTGGCCGTAGAGCTCCCGGCCGTGCACCCGGGTGAGCACGGCCGGCAGGTCCGCCGCCGGCACCACGTCGTCGGCGAGCAGCGTGCGGGCCCGGTCGAGGACCTGGGCGGCCACGGCGCGCCCGGTGGCGTCGGTGAGCGCCACGCCGCCGTCGGCCGGCACCGCCACGTCCAGGTGCACCAGGGCGGTCCGCGCCGCCGGGGTGGGGTTGAACAGCAGGTAGCCGTCGCGGGGCACGGCGGCGGCCAGCCGGGCGCCGACCAGGTCGCAGACCGCCCGGCCGAGCTGGTCGGCCTCGGCGAGGCGGGCGGCGACCTGCTCGGCGGTCTCGTCGCAGCCGCAGCCGGTCACCGAGTCGTGGCAGCTGGCGTCGATCAGCCGGGTCCAGGCCATGTCGAGGAAACGCTGCACCGACCCGTCGTGGGTGAGCGCGGCGAGCGGTTCGGCGTACCGCTCGACGCGCCGCTCGGCGCGGTTCATCGCCCGCTTGAGGTGCGCGCGCACGGAGATCACTCCGGGCAGGATGTTGGCCCGGGCGTGCGAGCGCAGCTCGCCGCGGACGACCGGCAGGCCGTCGACGCTGGCCGGCTGGCTGGCGAAGTACTCGGCGAGGGTGCCCAGCCGCAGCCGGGTGCCGGCGAGGTCGGCGGTGGCCAGCAGGTCGGGGGCGTCCGGCGCGGGGGCGGCGTGGTCGGTGCCGTACATGGCCAGGACCGGGGTGTCGTCGCCGGCCGGCCGCCACCCGGCGAGCCGGTCGGCGAGGTCGGCGGCCCGGCGGGTGACCTGCGCGGGATCCTCCATCAGCCCGGCGGCGTTGCCGTAGCCGCCGGGCAGGTACTGGGTGCGCAGGGTGGTGCCGTCGGGCGCCTGCCAGGCGAAGGCGTGGCTGCGCACCCGCTCGGGCACGCCCCGGAACACGCAGGCGTGGGCCAGTCCGGCGCCGGCCAGGATCTGCGGCATCTGGGCGATGTGGCCGAACATGTCCGGCAGGTAACCGACCGGCATGGCGCCGCCCAGGTCGGCGCTGCGGGCCAGCCCGCGTTCCAGGTTGCGGACGATGTTCTCGCCGGAGCAGAGGAACTCGTCGAGCAGGATCTGCCAGGGGCCGACCGCCAGCCGGCCGGCGCGGACCAGGTCGATCACCTGCGCCCGCCGCTCCGGGCGGACCTCCAGGTAGTCGTCCACCGCGGCGAGCTGCCCGTCCAGGGTGAACCGCTGCCGCGGGTCGTGCGCCATCCGGTCGAACACGTCGTCCAGCAGCGCCACCAGGCGCAACCGGAACCGCTGGAACGGCTCGTACCACTCGCGGTCCCAGTGGGTGTGCGGTACCACGATGATCTCGGTCGGTCGTGTCATCAGCTCGCCGCCTCTCCGCCGATCGCCGCCCCGGTCAGCTCCCCGTAGCGGCGTACCACCTGCTGGCTGGTCCGGATGTCGGTCGTGCCCTCGGCGATGCCGGTGAGCGGGGCGGCCCCCGCGGTGACCATCGCGTGGAACGCGACCAGTTCCTGCTCGAACGCCTCGGTCACCGACCGGTACGCGGCCCGCCGCTCGCCGCCGCCGTGCTCGTCCACCACGGTCAGCGTGGTGGGCGCGTTGAGCAGGTACGGCGAGGGGAACACCAGCTCCAGCGAGCCGCGGGCATGGTGCAGGGTGACCGTCTCCCGGTACGCGGGGTAGTCCGGCAGGTTGAGCCACCGGATGCCGTAGCGCGCCCCGCCCGGCAGCCGCCCGCTGATCTCCACCGACGGCTCGGCCGGCCCGTGCGGGGCGAGCGGCCAGGTGGCGACCTGTTCCACGGTGGCCGGCGCCCCGGTGAAGAGCCGCAACAGCGACAGGTCGTGCGAGATGCTGTTGATCAGGATCTGGTAGAGGGCGCGGGCCCCCGGGTCGGCGCCGACGGCGGCGTCGAGCAGCGCGTGGTCGGCGGCGGTCAGCCGGGCCACCTCGTCGACCGGCAGGTCGCCGGGGGCCGGCGGCAGGTTGGCGAAGCGCAGCTGCCGGTCACCGCCGGCGTGCAGCACGGTCACCTCCACGGCGTGCACCCGCGCCGCGCCGCCGAGCTCGGCCAGCAGCCGTCCGGCCTCGGCCACCGCCGGGTCGTACTGCTTCATGTAGCCGACCATCAGCGCCGGGGCGCCGGCGCCCAGCTCGGCCAGGCGGGCGGTCTCGGCGACGGTGTAGGCCAGCGGCTTCTCGCAGAGCACCGGCAGGCCGGCGCGCAGCGCCAGCGCGGCCAGTTCACCGTGCGAGCCGGAGGTGGCCAGCAGCACGGCGTCGCAGCCGCCGTCGGTCACCAGCCGGGCCGCGTCGGTGTGCCGGCGGGCGGGTTCGACGCCGTACCGGTCGCCCAGCTCGGCCACCCGGGCCGGGGACAGGTCGGCCAGCGCGACGATCTCGAACAGGTCGGCGCGGCGTTGCAGCAGCGGCAGGTGCACGGTGCGGGCGATGACGCCCAGCCCGGCCACCGCGATCCGGATCCGCTTGCCCGGCTCGGTCATCGCAGCGCCTCCTCGAGCCAGCGGAGGTTGGCCTGCTGGTCGGCCCGGATCCGGTCGAGCGCCCCGCCCTCGGGGGCGTCCTGCTCGATCACCAGCCAGCCGGTGTAGCCGATCTCGTCGAGGCCGGCGAGCACCCCGGCGAGGTCGACGTCGCCACGGCCCAGGGCGCAGAAGCCGCCGGCGGCGACCACGTCCATGAGCCCGCCGCCGGCGGCCCGGACCCGGGCGTGCGCGGCGACGTCGGCGTCCTTCAGGTGCACCTGCCCGATCCGCCCGGCCCAGCGGTGCAGCGCGGCCACCGGGTCGCCGCCGGCCAGCGTGAGGTGCCCGGTGTCCAGGCAGATGGCGATGTCGGTCAGCTCGAGCAGCCGGTCGGCCTCCGCCTCGGTCTCCACGTCGGTGCCGAGGTGGTAGTGGAACACCGGTTCCAGGCCGCGGTCGCGGCACCGGTCGGCGGCCTGCTGCACCCGGGCCGCGAAGTCCGGCCAGGCCGCGGCGGGCAGCGCCGAGGCCAGGTCGGTGGGGGTGCCCGGCCGGGCCATCCGGGCCGGGTTGCCGGGGCAGGCCAGCGTCGGCCGGGGTGTGAACCGGGCGTCGTCGGCCGGCGCGGCGGTGAACACGTCGAGCGCGGCGTCGAGCTGGGCCAGGTCGGCGGCGAAGCCGGCCGGGTCGGCGAAGCGCAGGTCGACCCAGCCGCCGGCCAGCCCGATGCCGGCCGTGGCCAGCCGTCCGGCGAGGGCCTCGCCGGCGCCGAGGTAGCCGATCGGGCCGGAATCCACCCCGGTGTAGCCGTCGCGGGCCAGGTCCGCGAGCAGATCGTCGGGGCCGACAGGTGCGTCGGCCGTCCGGTAGATGCCGTAGTTGACGGGGGCGCCGGCCACCCGGGTGCGTCCGGTCAGCTGCACAGT
This sequence comes from Micromonospora sp. HK10, assembly GCF_000982955.1. Taxonomy (GTDB): domain Bacteria; phylum Actinomycetota; class Actinomycetes; order Mycobacteriales; family Micromonosporaceae; genus Micromonospora. The sequence goes on from NZ_KQ058836.1 coordinate 63,589, forward strand.
GCGATCACCTCCATGCGGTGGGACTCCAGGACGTGCAGCCCGTCGCCGGCCGGCAGCAGGCACCGGTCGCCGCGGACCAGCCGGTGCCGCCCGTCGGGGTAGGCCAGCAGCGCGCCGTCGGCGTCGAGCACCAGCAGCTCGTCGCCGAGGCGCAGCAGCAGCGGCCCGTCGGGGGCGGCGGAGACGGCGGTACGGCCGACGCGCAGCGCGTCCAGCACGGCGTCGCCGGGCGGGGTGTCGCCGCCGGCGAGGACCCAGGTGGTGGGGGAGCCGGGCAGTGCGTCGTCGCCGGGGCGGTGGAAGTCGCTGCCGCCGATCGCCACCACGTCCGGCCGCCAGGCCCGGGCCCACGCGAGGGGGGCGCCCCAGGTGCGGTCCCACCAGCCGGAGTGCCACACCTCGACCAGCGGGGTGCGCTCGGCCAGCGGCTGGCGCCAGGCGCAGTCGCCGCCGAGCGGGTGGTTGATCGACATCAGCCCGCCGTCGCGCCGGGCGGTGCCGAGCCATTCGTCGGGGGGCCGCCGGAAGTCGACCCAGCGCACCGGGCCGAACACGTTGGCGTGCCCCCGGTCGGTGGTGACCTCCTGGCCGGGCAGCAGGGTGATGTCGTAGCGGGCGGCGGCGGCCGGCAGCCACGGGTGGTGGCTGACGGTGTTGTGGTCGGTGACGGCGAGGAAGTCCAGGCCCCGGTCGGCGGCGAGCGCGGCCAGCTCGTCGATGGTGGAGCTGCCGTCGCTGTGCACGGTGTGCGCGTGCAGGTCGCCGGCGAGCCAGCGCCGGCCGTCGACGGTGGGCAGGTCGCGGCGGGGCGGCCGGTCCGGGCGGGGTGGCGCCGCGGGTGCGGGTGGCGCGGGCGGCGGCGTGCCGCTGGTGGTGGCGGTCACCTCGTAGTCCAGCCCGTCGGGCGGGATGCGGTGCAACCGCAGCAGCACCTGCCACTCGCCGGGTTCCAGCTCGCCCGGCAGGTAGCCGGGGGTGGCCCAGTCGGCGGTCACGGTGTAGCCGTCGCGGGCACCCCCCGACCAGCCGCGGAAGCCGGCCGGGCCGACGCAGCCGAGGTCGAGCACCCCGGCCTGGCGCGGGTAGTCCAGCCGGACGGTGAGCGCGGCGGTGCCGGGCGCGACGGTGACCGGCAGGGTCCGGAGCACGTCGTCGGCGCGGTCCTGCAGGGTCCACCTGCCCCGGTGCACGACCACGGTCAGCTCCGGGCGGCGACGCCCGCGCGGGGCGCCGGCACGCCGGCGGGCGGGGCGGCGGTGACCAGGTTGCCGTCGCGGTAGAGCAGCGACCGGCCGGGGCGGGGCACCACCCAGCCGGTGTCGCCCGGCTCGGGTTCGCTCCCTTCCGGCACGACCACCTGCACGCTGGTCCGGCCCGCGCCCGCGCCCGTGTCGCCGGCCGCGAGGCCCGCGCCGGGCCCGTCGCCGCCGTCCGGGCCGGCGTCGCCATCCGGGCCGGCGCCGCCGTCCGGGGCGTCGGCCGCGTCCGGGTCGTCGGCGGGTACGTCCAGCGAGACCAGGGAGACGCTGCCGAGGTTCTCCACCACCACGACCTCGCCGGTCAGCGCGCCGTCGACCGGGCTCGCGGAGTAGTCGAGGTATTCGGGGCGCACCCCGTAGACCAGCCGCTCCCCGTCGGTGACCCGGTCCCGGGCGTCCTCGGGCAGCGGTAGCCGGGCCCGGGCCACCGCCAGTTCCTCGCCGTGCACGCGGGCGGCGATCAGGTTCATCGGGGTGGAGCCGATGAAGCCGGCGACGAAGGTGTTGGCGGGGCGGCGGAACACCTCGGTGGGGGTGCCGACCTGCCGGATCCGGCCGCCCTCCATCACCGCGATCCGGTCGGCCAGGGCGAGCGCTTCGGCCTGGTCGTGGGTGACGAAGACGGTGGTGACGCCGAGTTCCCGTTGCAGCCGCTTGAGGAAGGTACGGGCCTCCAGCCGCAGCCGGGCGTCCAGGTTGGACAGCGGCTCGTCGAGCAGGAACACCTGCGGGTGGCAGGCCATCGCCCGGGCCAGGGCGACGCGCTGCTGCTGGCCGCCGGAGAGCTGCCCGGGGCGGCGCTCCAGCAGGCCGGCCAGGCCCAGCTCGTCGGCGGTCTCGCCGGCCTTGCCGGCCCGGCTGCGCCGGTCGACCTTCTTGATCCGCAGCGGGTAGGCGATGTTGTCCCGCACCGTCATGTGCGGGAAGAGGGCGTAGTCCTGGAAGACCATGGCCACGTCGCGCCGGCCGGGCGGCAGGTTGGTGACGTCCCGCTCGCCGATCCGCACGCTGCCGCCGGAGGCGACCTCGAGGCCGGCGATGGTGCGCAACAGGGTGGTCTTGCCGCAACCGGACGGGCCGAGCAGGGCGAAGAACTCGCCGTCGGCGATCTCCAGGTCGAGGGCGTCCAGGGCGCGTACCCCGCCGGGGTAGACCTTGGTCAGCTCGCGCATGGTGATGGCGGACATCAGCGCTTGATCCCTCCGTGGAAGCGGAACCCGTACCGGCTGCTGACGAAGACGAACATGAGCGCCACCGGCAGCGAGTAGAGCAGCGAGAAGGTGGAGAGCAGGCGCAGGTCGGCCTGCCCGCCCTCGGTGTAGAGGGTGTACATGATCACCGCGGCGGGGGCCTTGTCCGGCCCGCGCAGGAGCAGGAACGGCACCAGGAAGTTGCCCCACACGTTGGCCACCGCCCACACCCCGACGGTGGCCAGGCCGGGGCGGACCAGCGGCACCACGATGTGCCGCATGATCTGCAACGGGCTGGCGCCGAAGACCCGGGCGGACTCCTCGTAGGACGTCGGGGTGGAGTCCATGAAGTCCTTGAGGATGAAGATGGCCGCCGGCAGCAGCCCGCCGCTGAGGATCAGGATGACGCCGAGCCGGGAGTCGATCAGGTTGAGCCGGAAGGCCAGCTCGAACAGCGGCACCATGGTGGCGGTGCCGGTGACGATCGACGAGAGCAGCAGCAGCCCGTAGAGCAGCGCGTCGCGGCCGGGCACCCGGACCCGGCTCAGCGCGTACGCGGCGAGCGCGGCGAAGGCCACCACCAGGACGGCGGTGCCGGCGGCCAGGTAGACCGAGTTGAGCAGCGAACTCAGCGCGTACGGGTTGTCCAGCAGGGCGCGGAAGTTGTCCAGGGTGAACGCCGGCAGCGAGGCGGTGACCGTCGGGGTGTCGTCGAACGGGGCGGTGGCCAGCCACAGCAGCGGCAGCGCGAAGAAGCCCAGCACGACGCAGAGGAAGGTGTAGCGGCCGACCTGGGCGAGCAGGTGGCGGACCGCGACGGCGGGCCGGTCGCCGGTCGGCTCGGTGCTGGATGCGGTGGTGGCCGTGCTGGTCACGCCGCCTCCTTCCGCCGGCCCAGCATGCGCAGGTAGACCAGCGCGATGACCAGGTTGATCAGCAGCATGACGAACGAGATGGCGGCGCCGAAGCCGAGTTCGCCGCCGGAGAGCGCCACCTTGTAGACGTAGACGGGCAGGATCTCCGAGCGCTGCTCGGGCCCGCCCGCGGTGATCAGGAACGGCGCGAAGTCGTTGAACGTCCAGAGGCTGATCAGCAGCAGGTTGGTCAGCACGTGGCCGCGGATGTGCGGGAAGACCACGTCGCGCAGCTGCTGCCAGGTCGAGGCGCCGGCCAGCCGCGCGGTCTCCAGGTGCGAGCGGGGGACGTTCTCCAGCGCGGCGGCGTAGAGCATCATCGAGAACGCGGTGCCGCGCCAGGTGTTGAAGACGATGATCGACAGCATCGGGTGGTCGAGCAGCCAGGCCGTCCCGGGGATGCCGAGCAGCGCGTTGAGCGTGCCGGCGTCCCGGTCGAGCAGGGCGATCCAGAGGAACGCGACCACCGAGCTGGGCAGGATCCAGGAGAGCAGGACGAACCCCTCGACCAGCCGGCGCAGCGGGCCGCGCCGGTCGCGCAGCGCGAAGGCGATGGCGAAGCCGAGGCCGGCCTGACCGATGACCGCCGAGCCGAGGACGAACTGCAGGGTCAGCAGCAGCGAGGTGCGGAACCGTTCGTCGCCGAGGGCCCGGGTGTAGTTGTCCAGGCCGACGACCTCGGGGTGAGCGGCGGCCAGCCCGGTGAGCCGGTAGTTGGTCACGCCCAGGTAGATCGTCCAGGCCGCCGGCACCACCAGGAAGACCAGGATGAGCACCATGGCCGGGACGAGGAACCCGGTGGCCCGGGCCCGGCCGAGACCGGCGGCGTCGGGGGCCGGGGAGGCGCCCGGGACCGGGCGCGCTCCCTCGACCATCTCGTCAGGAGGTGACGTTACCTGGACCACCGACGAGCCCTTCGACCTTCTTCTGGTACGCCGTGGCGGCCTCCTCGGCGCTCTTGCCCGACGCGGCGGCCGCGGTGGCCTCCTGGAGCGCGACCGACACCTGCGGGTACACCGCGAGCGGCGGCCGGTACGCGGTCAGCGGCAGCACCTTCTCGGTGACGTAGCTGAGCATCGGGTCGCCGGCGAGGACCTCCTTGTTGACGTCCTGCCGTGCGGTGATCCGCGCCTCGCCGGCCAGTTCGGCCTTGACCGCCTCGGCCGAGTGCATGAACGACAGCAGCTCCCAGGCCTGGGACGGGTACTTGGAGTTCGGGTTGAGCGTGCGGACGCCGCCGCCGGACATGCTGACGAAGTCCTGGCCGCGCAGCCCGGCGCCGGGCTGCTTCGCCGGGATCATCGCGTACCCGACGGTGGTGTCCCGGTCGGCCATCTTGGCGATGCCGTCCTTCGGGTTGATGACGCTGCGCCAGAAGTAGTCGCCCTCGGCCAGGATGCCGATCTTGCCGGCGGCGAACTCGGCGAAGGACTTGTCCCGCCCCTTCGCCTCCTGCTGCAGCTTCGGGTCGCCCAGCCCGCCGCCGTAGATCTTGGTGTAGAAGTCGAGCACGTCCTTGACCGGCTGGGTGGCGCCGGCCCACTTCCCGTCCCGGTAGATCTCGCCGCCGGCGCCGGCCAGCAGCGGCAGCGCGCCCTGCATCGAGGTGGCCTCGCCCATCGCGGTGCCGGCGTTGATCTGGATCGGGGTCACCCCGGGCAGCGCCTTGAGCTTGGTGCCGGCGTCGAGGATCTCCTGCCAGCTCTTCGGCTGCCAGTCGGCGGGCAGGCCGGCCTGGGCGAACAGCTTCTTGTTGTAGTAGAGGACCCGGCCGTCGGTGCCGAGCGGGATGGCGTAGCGCTTGTCCTCGAAGGAGCCGAGCCCCTGCACGCTGTCCGGGATCTGCGACCAGCCCTCCCAGGAGTCGACCTGGTCGCCGGCCACCTCGGCCAGCGGCTTGAGGTAGCCGGCCTGGGCGAACTCGCCGATCCAGATGCCGTCCACGGCGATGACGTCGGCGCCGCCCTTGGACCGCAGGTCCAGGGCCAGCTTGGTCTTGTACTGCTCGTCGTCGACGCCGCTGGGCACGAAGGTCACCTTGGCGGTGACGCCCTTGGCCTTCTGCGCCTCGACGAACTTGGGGATGACCCACTTCTCGATCCACTCGGCGCCGGCGGAGTTCTTCCCGCCCGCGATGGAGTTGGCCGCGATGGTCAGGGTGATGTTCTTGGCGTCCTTGCCGGCGGGCTCGTCGGACCCGCCGCAGGCGGTGCCGGTGAGGGCGACTGCGGTGAGCGCGGCGAGTACGCCCGCGGCGCGTCTCGGCTTGGCTGACATGGGCTGTTTCCCTTCGCAAGGAGTGACTTCGAAGAGACTCGCGAGGTCGCCCCGCCGGCCGCACGTCCGCTGCCGGCGGTGCTGCGGCCACAATGTCATGACAGCCTGACGACGTAAATACCTGTCACTGAAATGAGCGCGAAACATCCACCGGTCAGCGCTCGGCGACGGTGATCTCCAGGGAGTAGCGGCTGGCCCGGTAGATGTGCGCGCCGTGCTCGACGTAGCGGCCCTGGTCGTCGTACGCCGTGCGGGTCATCGTGAGCAGCGGCGCGCCGCGCCGCTCGGCCAGCATTTGCGCCTCCGCGGCGGTCGCCGCCCGCGCCCCGATCCGCTGGTGGGCGCCCCGGATCCGGCGGCCGCCGGCGCGCAGGATCGCGTAGAGGCCGTCGGCCTGCAACGCCTCCATGGTGAGCCGCGGCAGGTCGAGCGGGAGCCAGTTCTCCATCACCGCGAGCGGCTCCCCGTCGGAGAAACGTAGCCGGCGCAGGTGCTGCACCTCGCCACCCGGTGGCAGGCCCAGCGCCGCCGCCACCGCAGGCGGGCAGGCCACCGTGGCCAGCTCCAGCACCGAGGTGGACGGTTGCTGGCCGGCCCGGACCAGGTCGTCGTGGAGGCTGGTCAGCTCGACGGCCCGGCGGACCTCGCCCCGGACCACCTGGGTGCCGACCCCGCGCCGGCGCACGATCAGTCCCTTGTCGACCAGGTGCTGGATGGCCTGGCGCACGGTGGGACGGGACAGCCCCAGCCGGTCGGCCAGTTGCAGTTCGCTGTCCAGCCGGTCACCGGGGGCCAGCTCACCGCGCTGGATCGCCGCGGCGAACTGCTCGGCGACCTGGAAGTAGAGCGGTATCGGGCTGCTGCGGTCGACCGCGATCTCGGGGCCGGTCACGGGTGCCTCCTCGCTTCGGCGGTGCGGGGATCCGGGGCGTTGATGGGCGCCACTGTACCGAAGCGATCACCCTGAGCAGAGCAAGGATGTAAAGACAACACATTGACACAACTCGCAGGGCACTGTTACCAATCAGGGACGGGATCAGCCGGCGAGCAGGCCGACGCCGGCCGGGACGGAGGGCGCCGCATGCTCGATGTGCTCACCATCGGCCGGGTCGGGGTGGACATCTACCCGTTGCAGATCGCCACGCCGCTGGCCGAGGTCGAGACGTTCGGCCGGTTCCTCGGCGGCAGCGCCACCAACGTGGCGGTCGCGGCCAGCCGGCAGGGGCTGCGGGCCGGGGTGATCACCCGCACCGGCGCGGACGCGTTCGCCGACTACGTGCACCGGGCGCTGCGCGAATTCGGGGTGGACGACAGCCAGGTCCGCCCGGTCGACGGCCTGCCCACCCCGGTGACCTTCTGCGAGATCTTCCCGCCGGACCACTTCCCGCTCTGGTTCTACCGCACCCCCACCGCACCGGACCTGCAGATCCGCCCCGAGGAACTGGACCTCGACACGATCACCGGCGCCGGCGTCCTCTGGCTCACCGGCACCGGCCTGTGCCAGCAGCCCAGCCGGGCCGCGCACACCGCCGCGCTGGCCGCCCGCCGGGGCCGCCCGCACACCGTGCTGGACCTGGACTACCGGCCGATGTTCTGGCCCGACCCGGGCACCGCACGCGCCGCCGTCGCGGAGGCGCTGCCGCACGTCACCGTCGCCGTCGGCAACCTCGACGAGGTGGAGGTCGCGGTCGGCACCCGCGACCCGGACCGGGCCGCCGAGCTGCTGCTCGACCGCGGGCCCCGGCTCGCCGTGGTCAAGCTCGGCCCGGACGGGGTGCTGGCCCGCACCGCCGAGCAGAGCGTCCGGGTGCCGCCGGTGCCGGTGGACGTGGTCAACGGGCTCGGCGCCGGCGACGCGTTCGGCGGGGCGCTCTGCCTCGGGCTGCTGCGCGGCTGGCCGCTGGCGCGGACGCTGCGCTTCGCCAACGCCGCCGGCGCGATCGTCGCCTCCCGCCTGGCCTGCTCGGCCGCCATGCCCGACTACGCCGAGACCGCCGCGCTGGCCGGGGACGCCGCGCCGGGACCGGCGCCGTCGACCGCCGTCCTGACAGGAGAAGACCGGTGAGCACCGAGTACGACGCGCTGACCCGCACCCGGGCACACCGGCCGCAGACGATCGCCGAAGCCGCCGCCCGCCGTACCCGCCGACCCTGGCCCGAGCCGGGCCGCCCGCTGTTCGTCATCGCCGCCGACCACCCGGCCCGCGGCGCCCTCGGGGTGCGGGACCGGCCGATGGCCATGGCCGGCCGGGTGGACCTGCTCGACCGGCTCCGGGTGGCGCTGTCCCGGCCGGGCGTCGACGGGGTGCTCGGCACCCCGGACATCCTGGAGGACCTGCTGCTGCTCGGCGCGCTGGAGAACCGGCTGGCGATCGGCTCGATGAACCGTGGCGGCCTCTCCGGCGCCACCTTCGAACTCGACGACCGGTTCACCGCGTACGACGCCGACAGCATCGCCGCGATGCGCTACGACGGCGGCAAGATGCTCTGCCGGATCGATCCCGACGACCCGGCCACCGCCGCCACGCTGCAGGCCTGCGCCCAGGCGGTCACCGCCCTGGCCGCCCACCGCACCGTGGCCCTGGTCGAGCCGCTCTGGGTGACCCGCCAGGACGGCCGGGTCAGCGCCGACCTGCGCCCGGAGGCGGTGGTCAGGGGCGTCAGCGTCGGGCAGGCGCTCGGCGCCACCAGCGCGTACACCTGGCTGAAGCTGCCGGCCGTCGACGAGATGGAACGGGTGATGGCCGCGACCACACTGCCGGTGCTGCTGCTCGGCGGCGACCCGGTGGAGGCCCCGGAGATGGTGTACGCGCGCTGGGCGCGGGCGCTGCGGCTGCCCGGCGTGCGTGGCCTGGTGGTCGGCCGGGCGCTGCTCTACCCGCCCGACGACGACGTGGCCGCCGCGGTGGACCTGGCCGGCTCGCTGCTGCCCACCGGGCAGGACGCGTGAGGACCGCGGACGCCCACCTGCGCTGGGGCGACGCCGCCCGCGCGCCGTGGGCGCTGGAACTCACCCCCGAACGGGCCGGCTGGACGTACGCCGGGCTGCGGGTGCTCACCCTGCCGGCCGGCGGCGAGGTCAGCTTCGCCACCGGCGACGAGGAGATGCTGGTGCTGCCGCTGGCCGGCGCCGCCACCGTGCACTGCGACGGGCTGCGGATCACGTTGACCGGACGGGAGTCGGTATTCGCCTCGGTCACCGACTTCGCCTACCTGCCCCGCGACGCCGACGTGACGATCCACGGTCAGGGCCGCTTCGCGCTGCCGTCGGCGCGGGCCTCCCGCCGGCTGTCGCCCCGCTACGGCGCGGCCCGGGACGTGCCGGTGGAGCTGCGCGGCGCCGGCCCGGCCAGCCGGCAGGTCAACAACTTCTGCGCCCCGGAGGCCTTCGGCTGCGACCGGCTGGTCGCCGTGGAGGTGCTCACCCCCGGCGGCAACTGGTCGTCGTACCCGCCGCACAAGCACGAGCAGGACCGGACGTACGGCGACGGGCGGGTCGAGGCCGCGCTGGAGGAGATCTACTACTTCGAGGTGGCCGGCGGCGAACCCGGCGCCGGCCCGGTCGGCTACCAGCGGGTGTACGGCACCACCGACCGGCCGATCGACGTGCTGGCCGAGGTGCGCACCGGCGACGTGGTGCTGGTTCCGTACGGCTACCACGGGCCGTCCATGGCCGCCCCCGGCTACGACCTCTACTACCTCAACGTGCTGGCCGGGCCGGGGCCGACCCGGACCATGGCCTGCGTGGACGATCCCCGGCACGGCTGGATCCGGGGCAGCTGGGCCGGCCAGCCGGTCGACCCGCGGCTGCCGCTGGCCCGGCCCGGAACGAAAGAGGCGTGATGCCCAGGTTGACGGTGGCGCAGGCAGTGGTGACCTTCCTGGCCCGGCAGTTCTCCGAGCGGGACGGGCAGCGGCGCCGGCTCGTCCCGGCCTGCTTCGGCATCTTCGGGCACGGCAACGTCGCCGGCCTCGGCGAGGCCCTGGCCGCCGCCGGGGCCGACCTGCCGTACCACCTGTGCCGCACCGAGCAGGGCATGGTGCACACGGCCGCGGCGTACGCCCGGATGACCGACCGGCTCAGCACCCTGGCCTGCACCACCTCGATCGGCCCCGGCGCGACCAACCTGGTCACCGGTGCCGCGGGCGCCACCATCAACCGGCTGCCGGTGCTGCTGCTGCCCGGCGACATCTTCGCCACCCGGGTCGCCAACCCGGTGCTGCAGGAACTGGAGGACCCGCGCTCCTACGACATCAGCGTGACCGACGCGCTGCGACCGGTCTCCCGCTACTGGGACCGGATCAACCGCCCCGAGCAGCTACCGGCGGCGCTGCTGGCCGCGATGCGGGTGCTCACCGACCCGGTGGAGACCGGCGCGGTCACCCTGGCCCTGCCGCAGGACGTGCAGGCCGAGGCGTACGACTGGCCCGACGAGCTGTTCGCCGAACGGGTCTGGCACGTGCCGCGCCCTCGGGCCGACGCCGCGGCGCTGGACCGGGCGGCCGCATTCGTGCGGTCGGCCCGCCGGCCGCTGGTGGTGGCCGGCGGCGGGGTGATCTACAGCGGGGCCACCGGAGCGCTGCGCCGCTTCGCCGAGGAGCACGGGGTGCCGGTGGCGGAGACCCAGGCGGGCACCGGCGCACTGCCGTACGGCCATCCGCTCGCCCTCGGCGCGCTCGGCGTCACCGGCACCAGTGCGGCCAACGAGATCGCGGCCGGCGCGGACGTGGTGCTCGGGGTGGGCACCCGCTACAGCGACTTCACCACCGCCTCCGGCACGCTCTTCGGCGACGGGACGCGCTTCGTCAACCTCAACGTCACCGGCTTCGACGCGGCGAAGCTCGCCGGTACGCAGGTCGTCGGCGACGCCCGGGAGAGCCTGGCCGCCCTCGACGCGGCCTGCGCCGGCTGGGCCACCGAGCCGGCGTACCGGGACTCGGTGACCCGGTTGCGCGAGCGCTGGACGGCCGTGGCGGACGCCGCCCGGCACGCCGACCCGGACGCGCGGCCCACCCAGACCGCGGTGATCGGCGCGGTGAACGACGCCGCCGGCCCGCGCGGCGTGGTGGTGTGCGCGGCCGGCTCGATGCCCGGCGACCTGCACCGGCTGTGGCGCAGCGCCGACCCGAAGAGCTACCACGTCGAGTACGGCTACTCCTGCATGGGCTACGAGATCGCCGGCGGGATCGGGGTGAAGCTCGCCGCGCCGGAGCGCGAGGTGTTCGTGCTGGTCGGCGACGGGTCCTACCTGATGCTGCCCAGCGAGCTGGCGACCGCGGTCGCCGACGGCGTGAAGCTGGTCGTGGTGCTGGTCGACAACTCCGGATTCGCGTCGATCGGCCGACTCTCGGAGAGCGTCGGCGCGCAGCGGCTCGGCACCGCCTACGCCGACCCGGCCGGCGCCCCACTGCCGGTCGACCTCGGCGCCAACGCGGCCAGTCTCGGCGCCGACCTGATCCGGGTGGCCACCATGGCGCAGCTGCGGGCGGCCCTGGCCACGGCGACGGCGGCCACCCGGACCACCGTGGTGCACGTCCGGACCGACCGGTTCGAGGCGGGTCCGGACGCCGGCGCCTGGTGGGACGTGCCGGTGGCCGAGGTGTCGACCACGGCCGAGGGACGGGCCGCCCGGGCCGGGTACGAGGCCGGGCGCAAGACCCGGCGCGTCCACCTGCGCCCCGGCTGACCGGCCCGCCCCCGGCCGCGCCGGCCGACGGTGGCCGCGCCGGCCACCGATGGCCGCGCCGGCCTGCGGTGGCCGCCCCGGGCGGCGCGCGGCCCTCCTCGGCTCAGCCGGCAGCCGTGGTCAAGGGCTGGTGAGGATGACGAGCTGGCGGGTCGCCCGGGTCATCGCCACGTAGCGGTCGACGGCCCCCTCGATGCCGTCGCCGAAAGCCGCCGGGTCGACGAGGATCACCAGGTCGAACTCCAGTCCCTTCGCCAGCTCCGGGGTCAGCGACCGGACCCGGGCCGTCGGCCGGAACGCGGGAGCGCCGATCACGCAGGCGATGCCGTCGTCGTGCCCGGCGAGCCAGGCGTCGAGGATCGCGGTGAGCTGCCCGACCGGGCCGTGCACCACGGGCAGGCCGCCGCTGCGGATGGAGGTCGGCACGTTGGCGTCCGGGAGCACGGCCCGGATGACCGGCTCGGCTTCCGTCATGACCTCTTCCGGCGTCCGATAGTTGATGCGCAGCGAGGCCACGGTGATCCGGTCGAGCCCGATCCGCTCGAGCCGTTCGGGCCAGGACTCGGCGAAGCCGTGCCGGGCCTGGGCGCGGTCCCCGACGATGGTGAAGCTGCGGGACGGGCAGCGCAGCAGCAGCATCTGCCACTGCGCGTCGGTCAGTTCCTGCGCCTCGTCCACGACGATGTGCGCGAACGGGCCGGCGAGCTGGTCCCGCTCGGCGGTGGCCAGCCCGGTCTCGTCCACCAGGGCGTCCTGGAGGTCCAGTTGGCGCAGGCTGGACAGCACCCCCTCACCGTCGTCGTAGGTGTGTGCCTCGATCAGTTCGTCGACGACCGCGGCCATCCGCGTGCGCTCGGTGGCCAGCGCGGCCGCGCGCCGGTGGTTGCGCCGCGACGCCTCCGGGTCACCGAGCCGCTGCCGTGCGGCGTCCAGCAGCGGCAGGTCGGACCCGGTCCAGGCGCGGGGTTCCGGGCGCTGCAACCGCCGGACCTCGTCCGGGCTGAGCCAGGGCGCGCACCGGCGCAGGTACGCCGGCACCGACCAGAGATCGGCGACGAGCTCGGCCGGGTCGAGCAGCGGCCAGGCGCGGTTGACGGCCGCCCGCAGCTCCCGGTTGCGCAGCAGCGACCCGCGGACCAGATCCTCCGGCTCGTCGCCGTCGTATCCGGCCAGCAGGATGGTGAGCAGCGCGTCCCAGATCTCGTCCCGCGCCTCGTTGTGCGGGGTGCCCGGCCCCGGCGCCGCGAACGCCTCGGCCCAGTCGTCGGCGCTCAGCCAGATGTCGGCCTCGCCGGTGCTGACCGTCATCCCGGTGGCCGGCGGCTCCTCATAGAACCGGACGGCCGCCTCGATTCCCTTGACCACCAGGTCCGCGGACGCCTTCAGCCGGGCCACCTCCGGGTCGGTCTCGGCGCCCGCCGCGGCCCCCTCCGGGACCAGGTCCCGCAGCGTGCAGGTCTGCACGTCCTCCTCGCCGAGGCTGGGCAGCACGTCGGCGACGTAGGCGAGATAGGGCTCGTGCGGACCGACGAAGAGCACCCCGCCGGTGCGGTGGCCGAGGCGCGGGTCGGCGTAGCGCAGGTAGGCGGTGCGGTGCAGGGCGACGACGGTCTTGCCGGTGCCCGGACCGCCGTCGACCACGAGGGCACCCCGCGAGCCGGCCCGGATGATCGCGTCCTGGTCGGCCTGGATGGTGGCGAGCACGTCCCGCATCCGGGCCGACCGGCTGCCGCCCAGGCTGGCGATGAAGGCGGACTGGTCGTCGAGCGCGGCGTGCCCGTCGAGCCCGTCCGGGGTGAACACCTCGTCCCAGTAGTCGCTGATCCGGCCGTCGGTCCAGCGGTACCTGCGCCGGCTGGTCAGCCCCATCGGGTTGGCGTGGGTCGCCCCGAAGTACGGCTCGGCCGCGGGCGAGCGCCAGTCCAGCAGCAGCCGGCGACCCGCGCTGTCGGTGAGGCCGCGCCGGCCGATGTACACCGGCTCGGCGTGCTCCGCGCCGACGATCCGGCCGATGCACAGGTCCAGGCCGAAGCGGCGAAGGCGACGCAGCTCGGCCTCCAGCCGGCGGACCTCCATGTCCCGGTCCGACGCCTGGCGGCCCTTGCCGCCGGGCGCCCGACGGGCGGCGTCGAGCCGGTCCGACAGGTCGCCGAGCAACTGCGCGAGCCGCTCGGCGATGGCCGCGAAGTGCTGCTCGTCGCCGTCGATCAACGCCGGATCGGCCTTGGCGCGGAGCCGGTCGGGGAGGTGGAAGACACTGCCGCTCAGGGAAGTCAAATCGTCTGTTCCGATCGGTTGTCGCGGAGAACCGGTGCGCGGCACCGGGTGGGTGCCGGCGGCACGTGGTCAGGACCGGCGGCGGCGTGGCGCGCGACCACCGGTGCCGCCCGTCCGGACCTCGGCCAGCGATTCTGCGGCACGACCGGGGTCTTGCCGCAAGCCCGGGGGTGCGATATACCTTTACAGTGGAGGGGTTCAGACCCTCTTTTTTTTATGCCTGGGCTGCGCCGCCCGGGCTCTTTCCCGGGCTGTGCCGCCCGGCCTGTTTCCCGGTTTTCCGTCCGAGCCCGTCACGATCGGCCCTCGACCGGACATGGGGTGAACGTGAGCTCCGGGACTGACCACGAGGACCGCTTCCGACGCGTCTACGCGGCCGACTTCCAGCCCTTGCTGGCGTACGCCCTGCGGCGCGTGGCGCATCCCGAGGACGCGGCCGACGTCGTCGCGGAGACCTTACTGGTCGCCTGGCGTCGCCGGGAGGACCTGCCGCCCGACGGCGAGGCCCGGCTCTGGCTGTACGGGGTGGCCCGGCGCGTGCTCGCCAACCACCATCGTGGCGGCGTACGCCGACAGCGGTTGGGGGAGCGGCTACGGCACCGGATCACCGCGACGATGGCCGCCGACCCGGGCAGCGAGGTGCCCGAGCGGCTCGCCGTGCGGGCCGCGCTGGCCCGGCTCGGCGAGCTGGACCGGGAGGTGCTGATGCTCACCGTCTGGGAGGGTCTCGAGCCGCGCGAGGCGGCCAGTGTCCTTCGGGTCAGCCCGGCCGTGGTCCGGACCCGGCTCTCGCGCGCACGGGCCCGGCTGCGCGAACTCGTCGGTGACGACCTCGGCCCACCCGGACATGTACCCGGTGTCCTGGCCGCACCCGCCCCGAAGGAGGGCAGATGACCGAGGAGCACCTCGACCGGATGGTGCGAGACGCCGACCCCTACCGACCCGATCTCCTCGGGCACCTCGACGGGGCCGAGCAGACCCTCCTGGAGGAGATCATGTCCGAGCCGACCCTCACCCCGGTCGCCGAACCGCCGCAACCGCCGGGCCGGCCGCGCCGTACCGTGGTCCGTCGCCTGGCCGGCGTGTTCGCCGCGGCGGCGGTGCTCACCGGCGCCCTCGTCGTGCCCGGCCTGCTGCGGGCGGACCCGGACGGCGGCCGGTCCGGGCCCGCCGCGGGGGCCCCGGATCCGGCCGGCGACCCGTCCGCGTCCGGCGCCCCGGTCCGCTACTCGCCGGTGGCCCTCAAGGCGGCCGAGCAGAACCCGCGACTGCTGATCGACCAGCCCGGATGGCGGGCGACCACCGTGTACGGGTTCACCGACCAGCAGGGCACCATCGCGTTCCGCAACGGCGACCGGGAAGTGGAGATGAACTGGTACCCGGCCGCCGAGTACGCCAACTTCCGCGCCGACCGGCTCAACGTCAGCGATCCGGAGCCGGTCACGGTCGACGGCTGGTCGGGGGACCTGTTCACCTACCGCGCGGACGACTTCGCGGTCATGCTCCGCCCGCGCGACGGGGTCTTCGTCGAGATGCGCGGCGGGGTGGGGCACCGGGCCGATTTCGACAAGGTGCTCGCACGGGTGGTCCGCGCCGACGTCCGCACCTGGCTGGCCGCGCTGCCGCCGGAGATCGTCACGCCGGACCGGGTCGACGACCGGGCGGCCGCGGTCCTCGCCGGCGTGCCGCTGCCGCCGAACTTCGACCAGGCCGCACTGGCCAGCCTGGGCACCAACGACGCCTACCAGTTCGGCGCCGGGGTGACCTCGAAGGTGGGCTGCGGCTGGATCGCCGAGTGGCTGCGCGCCGACCGGGCCGGTGACGAGGCCGCCCGCCGCCGGGCCGCCGACGCGCTGCGCAGCAGCCACAACTGGCGGGTGCTGCACGAGATGAAGGATGAGGGCGACTGGCCGGAGGTGTTCTGGGAGACCGCCGACAAGGTTGCCGCCGGTCAGGTGCCGGCCGGGTACGCCCAGGGGTTGGGCTGCGACTGACGGCGGCCGTTCCCCGCGCCGGCCGGTGCCGGCCGGCGCGGCCCGACCGGCGGGCTCAGCCGGCCGTGGGCCGGGCGGTGTCGACCGCCCGGCCCATCCGGGTGACGGCCTCCGTGAGGATCGCCGGTGAGGTGGCGAAGTTGAGGCGTACGCAGCCCGCGCCGCCGGTGCCGAAGACGTGCCCGGAGCTGAGCGCGACCCGGGCCCGGTCGAGGAACATCTTCGCCGGGCCGGCGAGGTCGCTGGCGATGCCGGGCTCGCCGTCCGGCTGCTCGGTGGCGACGCCGAGCGCCGTGCAGTCCAGCCAGGCCAGGTAGGTGCCCTCGGGGCGGTGGTACCGGACCGCCGGCAGGTGCTCGGCCAGCAACGACGCCAGCAGCGCGCGGTTGCCGTCGAGGCCGTCGAGGAGCCCGTCGAGCCACGCCCCGCCGTCGCGGAACGCGGCCGTGTGCGCGATCACCCCCAGGTGGCTGGGCCCGTGACCGACCTCCTCGGGCATCCGGGCGAGGTCGGCCGCGGCCCGCGGGCCGGCGATCGCCAGCGCCGCCTTGAGTCCGGCGAGGTTCCACGCCTTCGAGGCGGAGGTCAGCGCGAACGCGTCCTCGGCGCCGGCCACCGTGAGGTACGGGGTGAACCGCGCCCCGGCCAGCACCACGGGCGCGTGGATCTCGTCGGAGATCACCCGTACGCCGTGCCGGGCGGCCAGGTCGGCGACGACCTCGAGTTCGTCCCGACGGTGCACGACGCCGGTCGGGTTGTGCGGGTTGCACAGCAGGAACGCCGGCCGGCGGCCGGCGGCGCGGGCCCGGCGGAAGGCCTCGTCCAGGGCGGCCGGCTCGATCCGCAGGTCCGGCCCGAGCGGGGCTTCGATCACCCGCCGCCCGGCGTGGCTGACGAAGGCGTAGAACGGCGGGTACACGGGGGAGCAGACCACCACGGCGTCGCCCGGGTCGGTCACCAGCCGCAACACCTCGACGATGCCGATCATGACGTCGGGTACCACGGTGGTGTGCTCGACCCGGAGATCGGGCCAGTCCCAGCGCCGGGCGGCGAACCCGGCGAGCGCCTCGGCGTAGCCGGTGCCGTGCGGGTAGCCGGTGTCGCCGAGGTCGATCGCGTGGCGCAGCGCGTCGGCCACCGCGGGAGCCAGCGGCGCGTCCTGCTCCGCCACCCAGAGCGGCAGCACGTCCGGCGGGTGCAGGCGCCACTTCACGCTGGTGCGTCGGCGCAGGTCGGCCAGGGTGAGCAGGGTGAGCGGATTCCGGGTCGCGGCGTGATCGGGACCTGCCATGCCGCCCACCCTAGGCCGCACCGGCGGTCCGGTCCGTACCGGTGTCACGCCGCGACCCCACCACCACCGGAGGCGGTACGCCGGGGCCAACCGGCCGCGGCGAGACCGGCGGCGGTGAGCGCGGCGCCGGCCGCCGCGGCGTACGCCGGCAGGCCGGGCGGGATGCCCAGATAGACGGTGATGCCGAGGATGCGGGACAGCCCCCAGGGCAGCAGCGCCAACTGGTCGTTCCACACCGTCAGCGCCCGCTCCAGGCCGACCAGCGCGACCAGGCCGGCGAGCACGCCGAGCGGAACACCCGCCGCGGCCACGGTCGACCCGACGGCCCGGCGGCGGAGCAGCCCGT
>NZ_KQ058836.1:80850-81162 GCF_000982955.1 Micromonospora sp. HK10
GAGGTAGCCGGCGCGCAGGGTGGGCGCGGTCCAGAAGGCGAACCAGTAGCCGCCCGGCCCGCGCGGGGCCAGCGCTGCCAGCAGCAGAGCGCTGCGCAGCAGCGCGACGCCGCCGACCACGGCCCACAGGTGGAACGGGTCGCGCCGCCCGACGACCAGGCGCACCACCACCGCGAACAGCGCCCACCCGCCGAGGGTGACCAGCAGGTGCGCGGGGGCGGCGCACCAGGTGAGGACGAGCCGGCTGGCCACCAGCACCGCCGCCGGGACCAGCCAGACCAGCACCCGGTCGGCCCGGGACGCGGGCGCGGG
>NZ_KQ058837.1 GCF_000982955.1 Micromonospora sp. HK10
TCGACACCGGCCGCGACGCGCGCGCCGCCGCCACCCGGATCGACCAGCCGACCATCGCCAACTGCGCGACCTGGGGCGCCCGCCCGCCGTCGTCGCCGGTGAGCGTGGTGCAGAGCCGACCCAACAAGATCATCATCCATCACACGGCGTTCCCGAACACCACCGACTACAGCCTCGCCCAGGCGTACCGCAACTCGCGCGACATCCAGAACCTGCACATGGACACCAACGGCTGGCTCGACACCGGGCAGCACTTCACCAACAGCCGCGGCGGCTACCTCACCGAGGGCCGGCACGGCAGCCTGTACGGGCTGCTGCACGGGCAGTCCATGGTGCAGGGCGCGCACTGCGTGGGCCAGAACAGCCAGGCCATCGGGATCGAGAACGACGGCATCTACCTGGACGTGCAGCCACCGCAGGCGCTCTGGAACAGCCTGGTGTGGTTCTGCGCGTTCACCTGCCAGCAGTACGGCATCCCGCCGACCGAGATCTACGGGCACAAGGACTTCAACAACACCCAGTGCCCGGGGCTGCTGCACGACCGGCTGCCGGAACTGCGCAGCACCGTCGCCGCCCGCCTCGGCGGCTGACCGGCGCCTCGCGGGACGCCCGGCCCCGCCGGGCGTCCCACCACCCGACCGTCGCGACCCACCACCGCCCCGCACCGCACCCCACGTGCGGTGCGCCCTCATGCGGTGCGCCTTCCTCGGTCGCACCCGCCCGCGGCGCCATGATGCAGTGCTCGCTTATATAAGTCGGATCTGATAGAAAGAGGTCGTGCACGCCTTCGACGTCCTGGGCGACCCGGTGCGTCGCCGGATCCTGGAGCTGCTCGCCGACGGCGAGCAGCCGGCCGGCGCGCTCGGGGCCACCATCCAGCGGGAGTTCGGCATCAGCCAGCCGGCCGTGTCGCAACACCTCAAGGTGCTGCGGGAGCACGGCTTCGCCAGCGTGCGCGCCGCCGGCACCCGCCGGCTCTACGCGGTGGAGCCGGGCCCGCTGCGGGAGATGGACGAGTGGCTGGCCGGCTTCCGGCGGTTCTGGACGCCTCCGCTGGCGGCGCTCGCCACGGAACTGGCCCGGGGCCGGCGCGAACGGCGGCTGCGCGAGGACCCTTCCGACGAGAGGACAACACCATGACCGACACCACCGGGCAGATCAGCGCCGTCGAGCGCACCGTCGGCAGCCGGACGCTGCCCGCCGGGCAGGCCCGGGTGCTCACCATCAGTCAGACCTACGACGCGCCGCTGGCCGACGTCTGGGACGCCTGCACCACGGCCGAGCGGATCCCCCGCTGGTTCCTGCCCGTCTCCGGCGAGCTGAAGGTCGGCGGACGCTACCAGCTGGAAGGGAACGCCGGCGGCACGATCGAGCGGTGCGACCCGCCGCACAGCTTCGCCGCCACCTGGGAGTACGGCGGCGAGGTGAGCGGGATCGAGGTGCGGCTCACCGAGGCCGGCGCCGGGCGTACCCGGTTCGAGCTGGAGCACGTGGCGCACGTCGACGACCAGCGCTGGGCCGAGTTCGGGCCGGGTGCGGTCGGGGTCGGCTGGGACATGGGACTGCTCGGCCTCGCCTCCCACCTCGCCGCCGACGGCAGCGGAGTCACCCCCGAGCAGGCCGCCGAGTGGATGGGCTCCGACGACGCGCGCCGGTTCATCGTCCTGAGCAGCCAGCGCTGGTGCGAGGCGAGCGTGGCCGCCGGCACCCCGGCCGACGAGGCACGGGCGGCGGCCGACCGGACCACCGCGGCGTACACCGGCGCCCCGGCCTCCTGACCCGGCCGGCGCGCGGCGTCCCGACGGCCCCGACGAACGACGGACGGCGGCGGACGGCGGCGGGCGGCGGCGGACGGCGGCGGGCGGCGAGCGTTACGGCGGGACCCCGGCGGGCGGCGGCGGACGGCGAGCGTTACGGCGGGACCCCGGCGGGCGGCGGGCGAAACACGGCGGCGGGGTGTCGGTGCCGTCCGGCACACTGTCGATCGTGCCGATCCGATCCGTCGCCGAACTGCTCGCCGCCGTCGAGTCCGGCCAGCAGCCGCGTTACCTGTATTTCTGGGGGCACCGCCCGCGGCGCGACGGTGGCGTCGGCGCCGGCTGCCTGAGCCAGTGGTGGCCGGCGCCGTTCACCGTGCACGGCCGGACCTACGCCACCGCCGAACACTGGATGATGTGGCACAAGGCGACGCTGTTCGGCGACGACGCCATCGCGGGGCGGGTGCTCGCGGCCGACCATCCGGGGCGGGCCAAGGCGCTGGGCCGGCAGGTGCGCGGCTTCGACGAGGCCACCTGGGCGGCCCGCCGCTACGACATCGTGCTGGCCGGCAGCGTGGCGAAGTTCGGCCAGCACGAGGAGTTGCGCCGTTACCTGCTCGGCACCGGTGACCGGGTGCTGGTGGAGGCCAGCCCGCTGGACCGGATCTGGGGCATCGGGCTGACCGCCGACGATCCCCGTACCGCCGATCCGGCGAGCTGGCGGGGCGACAACCTGCTCGGTTTCGCGCTGATGGCGGCGCGCGCCACCCTCCGGGCCGCCCCACCGGATGCGACAGCTGACCACCGACCGGGCGTCCGCGCCTGATCGACGGCCCGGCGCGGGGCCCGGGCGGCGCCCGGCGACCCGGCGCGGGCCGGACCGGCCGCCGGCGGCCCGGCGCGACGCCTGCCGGACGGCCACCGGGCGGGTAACGTGCTGCGGCGTGACCGCTGCACCCTTCTCGCACTGCTCGTACTGCGGCTCGGCCTACCCGGTCGACGCCGGCTGGCCGCGGCTCTGCGCGGTCTGCGGCGAGACGGTCTGGCGCAATCCGCTGCCCGTCGCGGTGGCGGTGCTGCCGGTCCGCACGCCGGCGGGCCTCGGCGTGGTGGTGGTCCGCCGCGACATCGAGCCGGCCCGCGGCCAACTCGCCCTTCCCGGCGGCTTCATCGAGTACGGCGAGGAGTGGTCTGCGGCGCTGGTCCGGGAACTGCGCGAGGAGACCGGGCTGCTGGCCGAGGCCGAGGAGGCCCGGCTGTTCGCGGTGCACGGGGCGCCGGCCGGCAACACCATGATGATCTTCGGGGTGCTGCCCGAACGGCCGGTCGGCGACCTGCCGCCGTCCGCGCCGACCGAGGAGGCCACCGAGTGGTTGGTCCTCACCGAGCCGGTCGAGCTGGCCTTCTCCACGCACACCCGGGTGCTGGCCGACTTCCTCGCCGGCCAGCGCCCGCTCTGATCCGGTCCGCGCGGTGCCCGGCCGGGCGGGCCGGTACGGGTCCTGACCTGGGACGGATCGACCGGTACCACCGGGGTTGAATGGGTCGGCAACGTCGCCGAGCCGGAGGTCAGCCGTGTCCCGTACCCCGCCGCCCCAGGAAGCCGGGCACGACGCCCGCCGCAGCCGGCAGTGGCTGGCCGGCGAGGCGCACGGCGCCGGTGTGGACCGCGACGGGCTGCTGGAGCTGGGCGCCGCGATGGCCGCCCTCACCGCCGCCGCGGCGGAACGCGAACCGGTCGCGGTGGCCGCCGCGCCGGTGGGCGTCGACCCCGGTACGCCGATCCGCAAGCCGCTCCGGCCCGACCTGCTGCGCCCGCTGGACACCAACGCGGAGATGCGCTGGACGGCGCTGGCCGGACAGGGGTACGTGGTGCCCAACGACCGCTTCTTCGTGCGCAACCACACGGTGACGCCCCGCCTGGACCCGGACGCCTGGCGGCTGCGCCTGTTCGGCACCGGGCTGCGCGGCGCGCCCGCCCGCGACACCCCCGTCGAGTTCGGCCTCGACGACCTGCGCCGGCTGCCCGCCGAGGAGAGCACCGCGCTGCTGGAGTGCGCCGGCAACGGCCGGCGCTTCTACACCGACCAGCAGGACGAGCCGGCGCCGGGCGTGGCCTGGGACCTGGGCGGCGTCGGGGTGGCCCGCTGGCGGGGCGTCCGGCTGGGCACGGTGCTCCGGCTGGCCGGGCTGACCGGGGACGCGGTCGACGTGATGCCGGAAGGGCTGGACCCGGACTACGTCACCGGTGGGCGCAACCTCGGCCGGGTACGCCGTCCGCTGCCGATCGCCAAGGCCCTCGACGACGTGCTGCTGGCGTACGAGATGAACGGCGAGCCGCTCCCCGCCGACCACGGCTTCCCGGTACGCGTGGTGGTGCCCGGCTGGATCGGCATCTCCTCGATCAAGTGGGTGGGTCCGATGGAGGTCTCCGCCACCCCGCTCTTCTCCCCGTGGAACACCCAGTTCTACCGGATGTTCGGGCCCGGGCAGCCGGCCGGCGGCGGGACGCTGGCCGTCCAGTCGATCAAGAGCGCCTTCGAACTGGCCTGGGACGCCCGGGTCACCGTCGGGGAGGAGGTGCTGCTGCGCGGCCGCTCCTGGTCCGGGGCCGGGCCGATCGACCGGGTGGAGGTGGACACCGGGGACGGCTGGCGCCCGGCCGACCTGGTCGCCGCCGACCGGGGCGGGCCCTGGCAGCGGTGGACCGTCCGGTGGCGCCCGCCGGCGCCCGGCCGGTGGGTCCTGCGCGCCCGCGCCACCGACGTGACCGGCGCCGTCCAGCCCGACCGCGCCGCCCCCAACGACCTCGGCTACCTCTTCGACGGGGTGGTGCGCCACCCGGTCACCGCCGGCTGACCCGGCGTCCGCCGGCGCTGAGCGGGTGGCCGGCGGGGCCGGTCAGGCGGTGAGGTAGCGCGGCGGGACGGTGTCGGTGAGCCAGACGCCGTTGTCGCTGCGGAAGAAGAGATGCCCGGCACCGGCCATCGCGGCGGCGTCGACGGTGAGCACCACCACCGCGCCGCCCCGGCGGGCGCCGACGCGGCGCGCCGTCGCCACGTCCGGCGAGAGGTGTACGTGGTGGCGGCGTCCCCGGTGCAGTCCGTCGGCGCGGATCGCGGGCAGCACGCGCTCGCTGGTGCCGTGATAGAGCCGGTCGGGCGGCACGGCCGGGGCCAGCCCCAGCTCGACCGGGACGGAGTGGCCCTGGCTGGCCCGGATCCGGTCGACGTCGTCCGCGCCACGGACCACCACGAAGCGCTGCTTGTCGTTGCCGGCGACCACCGCGTCCAGCTCGGCCCGGCCGATCCCCAGCGCGGCGAGGAGATCGGTGACCGGTACCCAGCCGGCCCGGTCGAGCACCAGCCCGAACCGGTCCGGCCGGTGCCGCAGGGCCAGGGAGATCCGCTTGCTCACCCGGACCAGGTCATGATGATCCACACGGTCAGTGTGGCGGACGGCCGGCGCGCGGTCGACCCGGTTCAGCGGACGGCGCCGGAGCCCCGGCCGACCGGCAGCCCGGACGCGTCCACCACCTCGAAGTCGCTGCCGCGCAGGCCGCCGAGGGCGTGCAGCGCGTCGTTGTCCCAGCGCCGGTCCGGTGCGCCGGAGAGGTACCAGGCCGAGCCGTGGTCGGCGACGATCAGCCCGTACCGGCGTATCGCCTCGGCGACGATGCGCGCCTGCCGGGGCAGCCGGGACAGGTCCACCGAGGGCTTGAGCCGCAGCCGCTGGCCGAGCTGGGGCAGGTTCGGGTCGGTCGCCGAGGAGGCGGAGTGGGTGGCCGGCCAGGTCCAGCCCGTGCGGGTACGCGGCACGGTTACCCGGATGGCGTGGTCGATCCGGCCCGCGGCCACCTCGTCGTAGCGGACCAGGCCGGCCAGGATGGCGAGCCCGGAGGCGTCCGCCGAGGTCCACCCGGCCGGCCGCAACCGGTTCGACCGGAGGTCGAAGACCGCACCCGAGCCGGCCCGCCAGCCGCTACCGGCCGGATGGGCGTCGAACAACTCGTACGCCCGGCAGGCCGCCCGGTCCCAGACGATCACGTGCCGGTCGCCGGTCGCGGCCGGTCCGCCCTCGACCGCCGCGTCCGCCGGCACCGGGTACGGGCCCGGGTCGCTCTCGTCGGCGTAGGTGAAGGAGACCGGGACCCGCCGCTGCCCGGCGGGCACCACGGTGACCGGGATGCCGATCGGCGCGCCCTGCCAGGTGCCGGAGCCGAAGTCGGCGTGCACCGCCGCCCCGGATCCGATCGCGCTGATCATGGCCGCGGAGCGCGGGTGCACCGGCAGCCGGGACACGTCGGCGTGCCAGACGTTGTCCGCCGGGAAGACGGTGCAGGCCCGGACGGCCGGGCTGGGCCGGGTGCCGAGGCCGCTGCGGGTCGCCGGTGCGGCGGATGCCGGCGGGGCCGGGGCGGCGCTGCCGACCGGCGCGGTGGCGGCGGGTGTGGTGGTGGCTGTGGCGGCAGCCGGCGCGGGCGCGGCGGTGGAAGGGGCCGGCCCCGAGCAGCCGGCGGCGAGGAGCGCGAGCGCGGCGGCGACGGTGGCGCGGCGGGCGGGCGGGGTGGCCATTCCGGGCATCCTGCCGCAGTCTCGGCGATGGCGTCCAGGGCGGACGCGCCGGCCTCCGCCGGACCCGGGCGGGCGCCGGGTCGCATCAGTGCGCGGGTGGCGCGCCGGCCTCCGCCGGACCCGGGCGGGCGCCGGGTCGCATCGGTGCACGGGTGGCGCGCCGGCCGTGCCCGAGGGGTGGGCGATGCCGGGTCGCGTCGCGCGGACCCGGCCCGGGTGGCAGGCTGGTGGGGTCGCCGGCAGCGGGGCGACGACGGCCCGCTGGCAGACCCGTCGTGAAGGAGAAGATCGACCCGATGGCTGTGGACGTCACCACCACCGACGAATGGCAGGCGCTGCGCAAGCACGCCGAGGCGATGCGCGGCACGCACCTGCGGGAGTTGTTCGCCGCCGACGGGCGGCGGGGCGAGCGGCTCACCGGCGAGGTCGCCGACCTGCACGTGGACTACAGCAAGAACCTGGTCACCGACGAGACCGTCGCGCTGCTCACCGCCCTCGCCGAGCGGATCCGGCTGGCTGACCGGATCGCCGCCATGTTCACCGGGCAGCACATCAACGCCACCGAGGACCGGGCCGTGCTGCACACCGCGCTGCGCCTGCCGCGGGACGCCACGCTGGTGGTGGACGGCCAGGACGTGGTGGCCGACGTGCACGCCGTGCTGGACCGGATGTCGGCCTTCGCCGACCGGGTGCGCTCCGGCGCCTGGCGCGGCCACACCGGCGAGCGGATCAGCACCGTGGTCAACATCGGCATCGGTGGCTCCGACCTCGGGCCGGTGATGGCGTACGAGGCGCTCAAGGCGTACCGGGACGCGGGGATCTCCTGCCGGTTCGTGTCCAACATCGACCCGACCGACATCCACGACAAGACCGCCGACCTGGACCCGGCGAGCACCCTGTTCGTGGTGGTCTCGAAGACCTTCTCCACCCAGGAGACCCTGGCCAACGCCGACCAGGCCCGGCGCTGGCTGCTGGCCGGGCTGGACGCCGACGACTCGGCGATCGCCCGGCACTTCGTCGCGGTCAGCACCAACGAGCAGCGGGTGCGCGACTTCGGCATCGACCCGGCGAACATGTTCGGCTTCTGGGACTGGGTGGGCGGCCGGTACTCGCTGCCCTCGGCGGTCGGGCTGTCGGTGATGCTGGCCGTCGGTCCGGACCGGTTCCGGGAGCTGCTGGCCGGCTACCACGCCGTCGACGAGCACTTCCGCAGCACGCCGGTGGAGCGCAACGTGCCGGCGCTGCTCGGCCTGCTCAACGTCTGGTACACCGATTTCCTCGACGCGCAGACGCACGCGGTGCTGCCGTACTCGCAGTACCTGCACCGGTTCCCCGCGTACCTGCAGCAGCTCACCATGGAGAGCAACGGCAAGTCGGTGACGGTGGACGGCCGACCGGTGACGTACCCGACCGGGGAGGTCTTCTGGGGCGAGCCCGGCACCAACGGCCAGCACGCCTTTTACCAGCTCATCCACCAGGGAACCCGGCTGATCCCGGCCGACTTCATCGCGTTCAGCCAGCCCAACCACGATCTGGGCGACATGCACGACCTGTTCATGTCCAACTTCTTCGCGCAGACCGCCGCGCTGGCCTTCGGCCGGACGAAGGAGCAGGTCGAGGCGGAGGGCACGGCCGCCGCGGTGGTGCCGCACCGGGTGATGCCGGGCAACCACCCGACCACCTCGATCATCGCGCCGAAGCTCACCCCGTCGACGCTGGGCCAGCTGATCGCCCTGTACGAGCACATCGTCTTCACCGAGGCCGCCGTCTGGGACATCAACGCGTTCGACCAGTGGGGGGTGGAGCTGGGCAAGGTGATGGCCAACCAGCTCGCGCCGAAGCTCACCGGTGCCGGCCCGGACCTGGCCGACGTGGACTCCTCCACCGCCGCGTTGATCCGCCGCTACCGCGCCCAGCGCGGCCGCGACTGAGGGTACGCGACCGGCGGCGCCCGCGCCGGGCGTCGCCGGCCGGCGCCGCGGGTCAGTCGCGCAGCAGATCGGCGTGGACGGCGCGGGTCAGTCGCGCAGCAGGTCGGCGTGGATGGCGCGGTCAGTCGCGCAGCAGGTCGGCGTGGGCCGCGCGGAGCCGGGCCAACGCCGGGTCGCCGGCCGGGGCGCGCCGGTCCAGCTCGGCCCAGGTCTCGGCGAGGGCCTCGACGAGGGCCTGCCGCTCGGCGGCGTGCCGCCGGCTGCTCTGCCGGCGTTGCTCCTCCAGCCGCCGGGCCCAGCCGGCGCTGATCGCGGCGGTCCGCTCGGCGTCGGCCCGGGTCTGGGCCGCCGTGCGGGCCGCCGCCGCGGGCACGATCGCGGCGACGGGTCGGGGGTCGCCGTCGCGGGTGACCACGGTGACGGTGTCGGTCAGCTCGGCCAGGGCGACGAGCTGGGTGAGCCGGGTGCGGACCTCACGCAGCGGCAGGGCGCGCGGCTGGGGGGACCGGTCGGCCAGAGCGGGGGCAGCCATGGACACATGTTCACGTCCGGGTACGACAAAACTGCGCCGCGTGTCCACCGTGGCCCGGGGCCCCGGACCGCCCGGCTATCCCTCCGGCTTCCATTCCGGGGCCAGCACCGACCAGACTTCCAGGTCGGCCCGGCCGTCCGCGCCGGCTGCGGCCTCCCGGAGCACCCCGTCGCGGCTCATCCCCAGCCGCCGGGCGACGGCGATGCTGCGTGCGTTGGCGGCCTTGGTGACCCACTCCACCCGGTGGATGCCGCGCTCTCGGATCGCCCAGTCGATGATCACCCGGGCGGCGCGGGTGACCAGGCCCTGCCCTTCGGCGCCCGGCTCCAGCCAGCAGCCGGCCTCCGCGACGCCGGTGGCGGTGCTCAGCGACACGAACATCACCCCGCCGACCAGGGTGCCGCCCCGCCAGATGCCCCAGATCCCGCCGTCGTCGCGGGCCCACCGGTCGGCGTAGTTCTGCAGCACCCGGCGGGCCGACTCGGGGTCGGTGGCGACGAAGGAGGCGCCCACCCAGGGGGCGATGTGCTCGCGGCACCGGTCCAGGTTGGCGAGGAACTGGTCGGAGTGCCACGGCTGGAGCGGCCGCAGCTCGGCGTCGTCGGTCAGCGCGAGAGAGAACATCCCCGCAACCTAGTACGGCAGTTGTCGTGCGTGGAGCCGCGCCGTGCTGCGGCGGCGCCGGTGACGGGGCGGCTGGGCGATCCCGAGGGAACACGTGTCGGCGGTCCTGCCAGCGGGTCCCAGCCGCTCGCCCAAATAGCTGACTGCGCCGGTTGATGGTGCCTTGTAACTTGGTGACCGTGCCTGAACCCTCCGCCGATGGCGCCCACCTCTCCGTGCTGTATGCCGAGCACTCCGTTGACGGGGAGAAGGGTCTGTTCAGCGCCGCCAGAGCGGCCGCCCTCCGGGTGGGCGCGGTGGACGTGGCGCAGCTGTCGGCCAACCTGCGGGCGGTTTCCGGCCAGCTGAGCGAGATCTTCCACGCCATGCGTGACCAACCCGGCCCGTTCGAACTGGACGAGTTCGAGGTCACGCTGGAGCTGACGGCCAAGGGCGAGGTCCGGCTGATCGGCTCGGCCGGCAGCGAGATCCGGGGCGGCGTCAAGCTCCTCTTCCGCCGAGCCGAAGGCTAGCGCGGTGAACCGCGCGCTCGTAGTGGGATGCGCGGCCTACGAGGATCCGGACATCGCCCCGCTGCGGTACGCCCATCGCGACGCCGCGCGGGTTGCCGAGGTCCTGACCAGCACCTGCGGCGTAGCCGCCGACGACCTGGTGCTGCTGCACGATGGGCTCACCGATCCGCGGATGCGCCCGACCCGATCCAACCTGCTGCGACACTTGGTGCGCCTGGCGGGCGCCGCCGACGACGGCATCCTGTTCTTCTACTTCAGCGGCCACGGGTTCCAGGCCGCCGACAACACCCACTACCTGCTGCCGATCGACTGCGTCCGGGACGCCATCGAGGAGACCGCGCTGCGCTTCGACCTGGTCGTGCAGCATCTCGGCGCAGCGACCGCGCCGCACGTCGTGTTGCTGCTCGATGCCTGTCGCAACGTGGTGCAGGGCGGCAAGTCGGCAGGCGATCAGTGGATCACCAATGTGGACGTGACCGCGCTGTGTCCTCCCGGCGTGGTGACGCTCTGCTCGTGTCAGCCCGGCGCCGTGTCCTACGAGAGCGACACCATCCGGTCGGGCGTCTTCACCGAGGCGCTTTGTGAGGCATTCAGCGACGCCAACCGCTGCCGCACCGTCTACGAGCTGGACACCTTTCTTGGCACCCGAGTGCCCGAGATCGCGCTCGCCGAACGCAAGCCACAGCAGACACCGCATTCGCGGGTGGAGCCATTGGGTGTGCAGCAACTCGAGCTCGTCTCGGAGCGCAAACGCAACCAGTGGCGGGCCGCCACGCCGATCGGTGGCGAGCGGCGCAGCCATCGGGCGGCCGCCCTGCAGCCGGTCAGACCGGACCCACTGATCGCCATCGACTTCGGGACCAGCTACTCCATCGCGTCCCACTGCCGGCCCGGCGGAGTCGTCGAGTTGATTCCGGGCCCGGACGGTCGTCCGATGGTGCCGTCGGTGGTGCACTTCCTGCCCGGGCTGGACTATCTGGTAGGTACCGCGGCCATCGAGGCGGACCACTTCCGGCCAGCGGCGACAATCCGGCACGTCAAACGCGCGCTTGGCCAGGACATCACCTACAACATCGACGGCCGTAGCATCACTCCGGAACTCGCCGCCAGCCTGATCATCCGCTCGCTGCGCCGCAACGCGGAGGAGTCGCTGGGCACGCCGGTGCGCCGGTGCATCGCTGCGCGACCGGCAAACTTCTCCCGCCGGCAGACCGCGGCGTTGGAGCGAGCCTTCGAGCTGGCCGACCTGGAACTGATGCGCGTGGTCGGCGAGCCCAACATCGCGTCGGTCCTGACAGCCGCCACCAGCATCGGCTCCGGCGACGAGGAGCACAGCCTGGTGGTCGATCTGGGCGGCGGAACATTCGACGTGGCACTGGTGGAGTCCGGGCACGGTATAGCCGAGATCAAGGCCTCGGCCGGTAGCAACACCGTCGGCGGCCTGGATTTCGACCTCGCGGTGGTGTCCTACGCCGAGGAGCAGTTGCGGAACAGGCATCGGTGGGGTGGCGAGCTGACCGACAACGTCCGGGCGACCCTGCGGCGCGAGGCCGAGCGGGCAAAGCGCGACCTGGGCCGACGAGGCTCCACCACCCTGTTGCTGCAGGACCTCGACTACGCCGACCGCGGCCTGCAGGACGTCAGCATCGACCTGGATCGGGACCTTTTCCGCAGAATCACCACCGACCTCACCCACGTCGTTCGCGACACGTTGACCAAGCCCTTTTCCAACCAGCTCTACGGGGTACCGATCGGCACGTGGCTGACGTGGGGCGCCAAGGTCTTGCTCGCTGGCCAGGGCACCAAGATCTTCACCGTCCGCGAGCAGCTGACTGACCTGTTCCCCGGCGCCCCGGTGGTCGCCGAGTTCCAGGAGACCGCGGTCGCGCACGGTCTCGGCTTCTACTCCGGTGTGCTCTCCAAGTCCGTCGACGGCGTGCTGCTGCTCGACGCGCTCGGCTTCGGGATCGGCGTACGGGTCCGGACCTGTTACCCGGAGCCGTCCCACGCCGGCGAGCGGCGTAGCTTGATGAGGCCGGTGGCCACGGTCTCGGCCGATCGGGCCCGGAACACCGATGTGCTGACGATAATCGACCCGGCGACCACCATGCCCACCAGACGATCAGAGGTCCTCAACCTCGATGGGTCGCCGGGGACCGTCCACCTGCTGGAGGTGATCGAGCTTCCTGCGGACAGCGGAGAGTCCTTCGGCGTCGCGCAGGTGCGAGCGGCCGGATCGGCGATCGAGCTGACCGTCGACGTCGACGCAAACCACTTGATCGTGCTGATCGTCACGGATCTGACGTCCGAAGTCGCCACCCACTACCAGCTGACGAACTTCGGTCATAGGCCGTGGAACGTCCAGAAACAGCGGCGTGCGGACAGGAGTGCCCTACCCCGATTGGCGCCCGGCTAGGGTCCGCATCGAAGCCGATCGAGGCCCAAGCAGGCGTGGCGGACTGCCGGATCAGATGATGAAGTGGGTCCAGTAGGTGAGCCAGACGGCGAAGAGCACGCCCTGGAACAGCGCCAGTCCCGCGGTGAGCCAGGGATCCAGGCCGGGCCGGCGGGCCCAGCGGGCCAGCACCAGCGCCACCGGGAACGCGGCGAGCAGGTAGCGCAGCAGGCTCTTGTACACCGGCGGCCCCATCGACAGCGGCACGAGCACCACGACGAGGGTGTAGACCAGGTACGGCCACTCGGCCCGCCGGCGCAGCCCGGCGACGGCCACCGCCACCATGGCGACCGCGATCCACACCCGCAGCGCGTCCGCCGAGTTGTCGCCGGTCAGCGCCGACCAGGCCACCGGCAGCGGGTTCTGCACCTTGATGCCCCAGCCCTTCTCCTGGGCGTGCTGGTAGGCGAACCAGTCGCCGCCCTGCCACCGGCAGAACGCCATGAAGGTCAGCCAGCCGGCCGGGACCAGCACCAGCGGCCAGCCCCGCCGCAGGTAGCGCCGGAGGGTCCGCGGGTCGAACCGCCAGCCGTGCTGGTTCAGCAGCACCAGGGCCAGCGGCAGCACCACCAGGAAACCGACCGAGCGGCTCATCGCGAGGAAGTAACCGACGATCCCGGCCACCAGCCAGCGGCGCTGCTCGGCGTACCAGAAGGTGGCCAGGGCCAGGCAGACGAAGAGCGACTCGGTCAGCGCCGCCTGGAACAGGAACGCGGTCGGCAGGAGCAGCAGGTACCGCACCGACCGTCGGCCGTCCGCGCCGGCGGCGTCCCCGTCCGCCGCGCCGAGCAGGCGGCCACCGAGCCGGTACGCGTAGTAGAGCTGGAACAGCAGTGCCGCGTTGGCGACCAGCAGCAGCGCCCAGGCGGTGTGGCCGCCCAGCAGCGGCGCGAGCGGCCGGGCCAGAAACGGGTAGAGCAGCGGGAAGCCGAAGTCGGTCCAGGGCCGGTCCAGCGGCAACCGGGCCAGGTGGTCGTAGAGGAACGAGTCCCAGGCGAACCAGAGCGAGAACCAGCGCTGCCCGGAGATTGCGTCCTGCTGGGCCCGCATCGTCGCCTCGTCCGCGGGCAGTGACCCGGGCGCCAGGTCCCAGGCGGTCAGCACCAGCGTGCCGACCAGGCTGAGCACGACCTTCGACCCGACGAAGACGGCGACCACGAAGCCCCACGGCGCGGGAATCCGCCCGGCCAGGCCGGACACCCGCCGGCCGGCGCCGGCCAGCCGTGCCCGCACGCCGGCGCTCCGGCCCGGTCCGCTCGACCGCCCGGCCGCCGCCGGCCCGCCCGACCGCCCCACCGCCGCCGGCCCGCCCGACCGCCCGGCCGACCGCCCCGCCGCCGGTCCGCCGGGCCGCCCGGCCGACCGCCCCGCCGCCGCCGGCCCGTCGGCCGGGCCGGACCGCCCCTCCTCCGCCATCGCGCTCCCACCGATCGCCCCGCGACCGACCCTCGGACCGCGAACCGTCCCCGGCATCCCCGTTCCGGCCCGGTTGACACCTTCGGCCCCCGACCGTCCGGACAGCACCGCCGAACCCGGGCCGCGCCGGAGGTGAGTTCCCGGCCAGGACGGGTAAGGGCGGGGCCGCATCGGCACGCTCACGGGGGGCGCGGACGGTATGGGTGACGGCAACGGAACCGTGGTCATCGGAGCGGGGCCGGCGGGGCTGACCGCCGCCTACGAGCTGCTGCGCCACGGCGAGGCGGTACGGGTCTACGAGGCGGACGAGGTGGTCGGCGGGATCAGCCGCACGGTGGTACGCGACGGCTGGCGGTTCGACATCGGCGGGCACCGGTTCTTCACCAAGGTCTCCCGGGTCGAGGACTTCTGGCACGAGATCCTGCCCGACGAGGATTTCCTGCTCCGGCCCCGGATGAGCCGGATCTACTACCGGGGCGCCCTCTACGACTACCCGCTCAACGCCACCAACGCCCTGCGCAACCTGGGCCTGCGGGAGGCGCTGCGCTGCGTCGGCTCGTACGGGCGGGCCCGGCTGCGCCCGCCGCGGGACCAGTCGCACTTCGAGGGCTGGGTCTCCGCCCGGTTCGGCTGGCGGCTCTACTCGATCTTCTTCAAGACGTACACCGAGAAGGTCTGGGGGATGCCCGCCGACCAGTTGCAGGCGGACTGGGCGGCCCAGCGGATCAAGAACCTGTCGCTGTCCACGGCGGTGCTCAACGCGCTGCTGCCCCGACGCAACCGCAAGGACGTGACCAGCCTGATCGAGGAGTTCCAGTACCCGAAGCACGGCCCCGGCATGATGTGGGAGCGCTGCACCGAGGAGGTGGAGAAGCGGGGCGGCACGGTACGGCTGAACACCTGGGTGGCCGCCGTACACCGGGACCCGGCGATGCGCCGGGCCACCGCCGTGACGGTGCTCGACGCCGACGGCGAGCGGACCGAGCCCGCCGACCACGTGATCTCCTCGATGCCGATCTCGGCGCTGGTGCACGCCATGCGCCCGGCGGCGCCGCCCGAGGTCCGCGCCGCCGCGGACGACCTGCGCTACCGGGACTTCCTCACCGTCGCGCTGGTGGTGCCCGCGGAGTTCTCCTTCCCGGACAACTGGATCTACGTGCACGACCCGGCCGCGAAGGTGGGGCGGATCCAGAACTTCGGCTCCTGGTCGCCGTACCTGGTCAAGGACGGGCGGACCTGCCTGGGGCTGGAGTACTTCGTCTTCGAGGACGACGAGATGTGGCGGACCCCGGATGCCGACCTGATCGCCCTCGCCACCGCCGAGCTGGAGCGGCTCGGCCTGGTCCGCCCCGGCTGCGTGGAGACCGGCTACGTGGTCCGCATGCCGAAGGCCTACCCGGTCTACGACGAGCACTACCAGCACAACGTCGACGTGATCCGGGACTGGCTGGCCCGGGAGGTCACCAACGTGCACCCGGTCGGGCGCAACGGCATGCACCGCTACAACAACGCCGACCACTCGATGCTCACCGCCATGCTGACCGCGGAGAACATCGCCCACGGCGCCGGGCACGACGTCTGGACGGTCAACGTCGAGCAGGACTACCACGAGCAGAAGGCGCCGTCGCGGCACGGCACCGGCCGGGACGCGCCGATCATGCCGGCCCGCCGGTAAGGCGCGGCGCGTGAGGGTGGTCATAACCGCTGGACGAGCCCGGCGGGGCTGCTGCTAGCCTTCTGTGCAGGTCATGAGTGCCAGCGCCAAGCCCCGGCTCGCTGGCCGGCAACCCTCCTCCGCGGTGGGGTGCCCCGGGTGAGGACCAGGCACCGGCAGCCGCCGGTGCAAGCGTGGCCTGGCACCCAGGTCAGCAACGACCAGGGAGACCCATGTCTGCTCGACCCCACACCCCACCCGCCGACGGCGTCGCCTACCCGGCCGGTTTCGCGCTGGTAAAGCGCCGGCACGTCGACCTGATGCGGGTGTGCAGCGACGCCTGTCGCGGCCCCGGCGCCCGCTGAGCGCCACTCCCCCCTTTCCTCGATCCACCTCGCGGCCCCGTCCTGCCCCGGCGGCGCCGTCGGCGGCGCGCGCCTCGCGTCGCCGTCCACATTGGAGATGAACCGTGCGTATCCGTACCGCCCTGACCCGCGTCGCCGTGCTCGGCGCCGCCGCCGTGCTCGCCACCACCGCACTGACCGCCTGCGGCGACGACGGCTCCACCAGCGAGGCCGCCAACCCGTACGGGCTGCTCCAGCCCGGCGTCCTGCGGGCCGGCACGCTCACCGACGCCCCGCCGAACGTGTACCTGAAGGACGGGAAGTTCACCGGCTTCGACAACGACCTGCTCACCGCCGTCGCCGCAAAGGCGGGGCTGAAGGTGGAGTTCGTCGGCACCGACTTCTCCGCGCTGCTGGCACAGGTCAACAACCACAAGTTCGACGTGGGCAGCTCGTCCATCACGATCACCGAGGCACGGAAGAAGACCGTCGACTTCGGCAACGGCTACGACTTCGGCTACTTCGGGCTGGACGTGCCGGCCGGCTCGACGATCACCGGCTTCGACCAGCTCGCCGGCAAGCGGGTGGTGGTCGTGCAGGGCACCGTGCAGGACGACTACGCCACCGGGCAGAACCTGAACCCGGTGCGGGTGCCCGACTACAACGGCGCGGTCAACCAGCTCAAGGCCGGCACCGCCGACGCCTGGATCGCCCCGGCCGAGATCGGCGACACGTCCGCCGCGGACAGCAACGGCAAGATCAAGGTGGCCGCCAAGCAGCTCAGCCCCGCGCCGACCGCGTACGCCGTCGCCAAGGGCAACGACAAGCTGCGCGAGGCGCTGAACAAGGGCCTCGACGAGGTGATCGCCGACGGCACCTGGAGCCGGCTCCAGGCGCAGTACTACCCGGGCCGGCCCATCCCGGCCGACTTCACGCCGGGCAGCGGCACGGTCGCGGTGCCGTCGCCGTCGGCGGCCTCCTGACCGGACCGACGTGGCACGAGCGGGGCGGAGGCAGACATGGATCCACTGAGCACCCTCTGGGAGACCTTCTTCGACTGGGCCTCGATGCGCGAGGCGCTGCCCGAGATGGTCACCGTCGGGCTGCCCAACACGCTGCTCCTGGCGGTCTCCGCCGCCCTGCTCGGCTCGGTGCTGGGCATGCTGCTGGCGGTCGCCGGGATCTCGCGTACCCGATGGTTGCGGTGGCCGGCCCGGGTCTACACCGACGTGTTCCGCGGCCTGCCCGCGGCGGCGACCATCCTGCTCATCGGCGTCGGCCTGGCGCCGCTGGGCATGCAGGTGTGGGGTCCCAACCCCTATCCGCTCGGCGTGCTGGCGCTGTCGCTGATCGCCGCCGCCTATCTCGGGGAGATCTTCCGCTCCGGCATCCAGAGCGTCGAGGCCGCCCAGCTCGAAGGGGCCCGGGCGCTCGGTTTCTCCTGGGGCGAGGCGATGCGGCTGGTGATCATCCCGCAGGGCGTACGCCGGGTCCTGCCGGCCTGGGTGAACCAGCTCATCGCGCTGATCAAGGACTCCAGCCTGGTCTACTTCCTCGGCCTGGTGGCCAGCCAGCGGGAACTGTTCCGGATCGGTCAGGACTACGCCGCCACCACCGGCAACGAGTCGGCGCTGCTGCTGGCCGGCCTGTTCTACCTGGCGCTGACCGTGCCGCTCACGCACGCCGTCAACGCGATCGACCGGCGGCTGCGGCAGGGCCGGCCGGTGGCCGCGCCCGATGTCGACCTCGAACCGACCGGCCTCGCGACGCCGAGCGGAAAGGACCCGCGATGAGCACCACCACCACCAGCATCGACGGCTCCGTCAGCCTGGCCGTCCGGGACGTGCACCTGGCCTTCGGGTCGCACCCGGTGCTGCGCGGCGCCGACCTGGACGTCGCCCGGGGCAGCACCGCCTGTGTGATCGGGCCGTCCGGCTCCGGCAAGTCGACCCTGCTGCGCACCATCAACCGGCTCATCGAGCCGGACCGCGGCGACGTGCTGCTGGACGGGCGCAGCGTGTTGCACGACGACCCGGACGCGCTGCGCCAGCGCGTCGGCATGGTCTTCCAGCAGTTCAACCTCTTCCCGCACCTGAGCGTGCTGCGCAACATCACCCTGGCACTGCGCAAGCTGAAGAAGCTGCCCGAGGAGGAGGCGGTGCGGCTCGCCCGGGCCCAGCTGGACCTGGTCGGGCTCGCGCACAAGGCCGACGCCCGGCCGGCGCAGCTCTCCGGCGGGCAGCAGCAGCGGGTCGCGATCGCCCGGGCGCTGGCCCTGCGCCCGCAGGTGATGCTCTTCGACGAGGCGACCTCCGCGCTCGACCCGGAGCTGGTCAAGGGCGTGCTCGCGGTGATGGCCGACCTCTCCGCCGCCGGGATGACCATGGTGGTGGTCACCCACGAGATGGGGTTCGCCCGCGAGGTCGCCGACACGGTGGCGTTCATGGACCACGGCGTGGTGCTGGAGGCGGGCGCACCGGCCGCCGTGTTCGAGGCACCTAACCATCCGCGGCTGCGCCGCTTCCTGTCCCAGGTGCGCTGAGCCGCGCCGCCGCTCGGGCCCGCGCCTGCCTGCGCAGGCGCCGGCGCCGGGCGGCGCGCGGCGAGCCCGCCCAGAGCCAGAAGATCATCAGGGCCGTCCCGACCAGCCCGGCCACGCTCACCCCCCAACCGGGGGCCGCACCCTCGGTCACCGGCGGCAGCGCGCAGCCGGTGGGTGCGTAATCGACCGTGATCCGGGAACCCGCGGCCGGCACGCGCCCGCCGGGAAAGGCGCTCCGCTCGATCCCGCACAGGACCGGAAGGTCCGCGAGCTGATCCACCCGCAGCAGCACCGCGCCGGTGGGGTCCGGTCCGTCGAGCACCTGCGCCGGCACGAGCACACCGGCCGGTGGCCGTGGCGGCCGCGGGTCGGACCAGATCCCGAGGACCACCAGGAGCGCGCACGGCAGCAGGAGAGCGAGCGGCATTCCCGGGTAGGGCCGACGGAGGTTCGATGGCCACACCATGGGCCGACGGTAGCGGCGGCGATCAACGGGCGGTCCCGGTCACCCGGCTCGGCGGCCGGGCAGGGCGTGGCCCGAGGGCGACCCCGTCCGGCGCGGCGGCTCAGCTCGCCGGCGCGGGCTGGTCCGGGGCCCGGTGCCGGCGGATCAGCCGTTGCCCGATGAAGGTACGCCACACCCGCTCGGCCACCGCCGGCTCGACGACCCAGACGCGGCGCTGCGCGTCGGCGAGGGTGAGCGGCTCGGCGAACAGGTCCAGGAACAACCGGCTGCTGCGGTTGAGCGCGAACACCTGACCGTCGGCCCGCCGGAACAGGTGCCGGCCGGCCGGCAACTCGCCGGCGCCGTCCGGGTCGTCCGACCGGATCCGCCGGTACGCCTCCCGCAGCTGCGCGTCGCCGTCGTCCACGAAGCTGCCGTTGGCGAGGAACTCGGTCCGGTCGTCGGAGTCGAGCCGGACCCGGTCGGCGGCGAGCACGCCGCGCACCGCCGTGCCGTAGCGGTCGTGGTAGAAGAACGTGTGCGGGGTGTCGGTGCTGCCCAGCCACGGACGGTGGAAGTGCCCCGGGTTCAGGTCGGCCTTGGCCCGGGCGACCTCGTCCCGCGCCGCCTCGGTCACCGGCTCGTCGTAGCGCAGCATCCGGACGATGTCCGAGCCCTCCACCGGCCGCACGTTGGTGATCCCGAAGCGCTGCGGGTCCTTGGCGACGATGGCACCCGGGGTGAGCATGAAATCGCCGAGCCCGCCGAGCGTCCACAGGTCGGGGTTGTCGCGCAGGAAGGTGATGCTGTCCAGCGCCTCCTCCCGGGTCTCGGTGGGGAAGCCGGTGAACCCCATCATCTGCACCCCGATGTTGGCCTTGGTCATCGCGGTCATGGTGCGGCGCACCTGCTCCGGCCTGGTGCCCTTGTCGATCAGGTCGAGGATGCGCTGGTTGCCGGACTCGAAGCCGACCGAGACGGCGACGCAGCCGCTGCGCCGCAACAGCTCGCACCGCTCGTCCGACCAGTACTTCTCCAGCCGGATCTCCGCGCCCCACCGGAAGTCCAGCCCCCGGTCGACGACCTGCTCGGCGAAGCGCAGGATGGTCGCGGGCGCGAGCACGTCCACCGAGAAGTAGATGAACTTGGCGAACCGCGACAGCTCGGTGACATCCGCGACCATCCGGTCCACCGTGTCCTGCCGCCACGGGCTGGTGGGACCGTCGGTGTTCAGGCCGTAGTCGCAGAACGTGCACTTGTTCCAGTAGCAGCCCCGGGTCGGCGAGTAGTAGACGAACCGCTCCGGGCTCAGATACAGGTCCCAGGGCAGGCCGGAGAAGTCCGGCACGGGCAGCTGCCCCAGCCGTTCGTAACGCAGCGGCAACTGCCGCTGGCGGCCGTACCGGGGATGCAGGCGGACGTTGGGATGCCCGGCCGGCAGGGCGCCGGCCGCCACCGCGTCCAGGATCTCCGTGTACGCGCTCTCCCCCTCGCCGACCACGATCGCGTCGAAGTCGGCCAACACCTGGAAGACGTACTCGGGTCTGCTGGCGCACTTCCAGACGTCGGAGATCTCCGTGCCGCCGGCGACGAGGAAGACGTCCGGGCAGGCCCGCCGGACGAGCCGGGCGATCCAGAGCGCGAACGGCAACTGCCACTGGTAGGTCGCGCTGATCCCGATGACCTGGTGCCCGCCGGCGGCCAGCCGCGGGATCAGCACGTCCTCGTAGTACGGCTGGAAGGGCCGGTTGAGCCGGCCGAGCACCGCTTCGTCGGTCAACGCGGCCACCGAGCCGATCGAGACCATCGGCGGTGGGTGCAGCCGGAAACCGGCCCGGAACTGCCCCGGGAAGCCCACCGCGCCGAGCGCGTCCATCCAGGAGATGACGCCCTCGACGGCGTCCTGGTAGTGCCGGTAGTCGTAGAAGAGGGCCGGATCCCGCAGCACCCCGATCGACCGGCGCAGCCGCTCCGGGTCGGGGTCGGGCAGGCCGAGCCGGTTCGCCCGGGCCATCAGCGCGTCCGGGCCGCGCAGGTCGTCGGTCGAGACCCGGGACAGCTCCCGCCGCAGCCACTCGTACGCGGCCGGGGTGTGGGAGTGGTGGAACGCCTCGATGTTGGCGTCGATGATCTCCGCCGGCCGGTGCCCCTGGGCCCGGGCGTACGAGTCGAGGTAGTTCAGGGAGTGGTAGCCGGAGGTGGGATCGGTCAACGGGGGGTAGATCAGTGCCGCCTTCACCGTGCCGCTCATCGACCCCTCCTCAGCCGACCCGGGCCGGTGCACCGGCCCGGGTGTTCTCGCGCGTCCGGTCCCCGGCCACCGCCGGCAACCGCGGATCCCCGACCGCCCTGACGTACGCCACCAGGGGTTCCGCCGCGTACCGGAACGCCGCCAGGTCGACGAAGCCCCGGTCCCAGGCCGCCGCTTCCAGCCCGTCGGCGGCACAGCCCCACAGCCGCGCGAAGCAGGCGTCGACGACCTCGGTGCGGAAGTGCAGCCGGCCACCCGGACGGCGGTGCCCCGTCGTACGCGGGACGAGGGTCTCGTTCAGCGCCGCCGCGGTCGCCGCGACCTGCCGGGCCGCGTCGCGCAGCCTGGGGGTACGCAGCGGCGCCGCGACCATCCACAGCGCCAGGCTGCGGTACGGCGTGGTCCCGAAGGCCCGCACCAGCACCCGCAGGACCGCCTCCCGGTCGTCGAGTCCGCGCTCCCCCGCGGTCAGCCAGTCCCACCCGTCCGGCGGCGGGCCGGTCAGTCCCCGCCGGTGGGCGGCCTCGAGGGCACGCTCCTCGACCGTCGGGTCGGTGATGTCGACCTCGGCCAGGCCGGCCAGGACCCCGCGCCGGTGCCAGGCCGGCGCCTCCGGGTGCAGCAGCAGCAACACCGCGGCCAGGTCCCGTTCGGTGACCCAGTGCCCGCCGGCCGGCGAGCCGGCGAACCGGGCCCGCCAGCTGTCGAGGAAGCGGGTGTGCAGGTTGTCGATCGGCTGGTCGTCGGCGTGCCGCGGGCGCAGCTCGGGCGCGCCGGCCGCCGCCATGGTCAGCAGCAGTCGGGCGTCGGCGCTCTTCGCGTCCCACGGGTCGCGGCGGTGCCAGGCGAGGAACCGGTCCACCGTGTCCGCCGCGGCGGGTGGCGCGGTCCGCTCCAGGGCGCGGTACGACCGTTGCCGGAACGGCAGGTCCCGGCCCAGCTCCAGCAGCAGCGTGGCCTCGGCGTCGTCGAGCACGCCGGCGGCGACGGCGCGGCGCAGCGCGACCCGGACGTTCACCAGCGGCTCGCTCAACGTGCGGTGGCCCTCCTCGGCGGGCCCGTGCACCACCGCCACCTCGTCGTCGCCGGTGACGACGCCGTCGCGGTAGAGCTGGAACACCTCGCCCACCCCGCGCATCCCGAACGGCCACAGCTCGGCGGCGCGCAGCGCGCCCATGCTGGCGGCGCCGGCCACGGTCACGCCGCGGTCAAGCAGGTCGAGGATCTCCCGGTGGCGGACCGGCGGGTGTTGCAGGAAGAACCCGTCGATGATGAGGACCCGGTCGCCGGGGCCGACGTCGAGGCGGAGCAGGTCGCCGTGCGCGACGGGCGGCAGCACCACCGCGTCGGGCAGCAGCCGGACGACCTCGCCGGCCGGCAGGCTCGGGCCGATGAAGACGACGTCAGTCACGGGGCACTCCCGGTCGGGTACTCAGGGCCCGCTCGTCGAACATCCGCAGGCCGGGGGCGAACACCTTGCTCACCGCGATCCCGATGTCGTCGTGGGTCAGGTCGACGCTGAACGGTTCGACGCCGGTGATCCGCTGCACCCGCGCCGCCAGCTCGCGCAGCACCTGGGCCACGTCCCCTTCGGGTGGGGCGTCCCGGCGGACCGGCGCCAGGGGCCGGTCGACGGTGGGCGGCGGCACCGGCGGCGCGCCGACGTCGTGGTACGCGGTCGCGTCGATGTCGTCGCGGGCGCCGGAGACCATCACCAGCCGCGACTGGGCGGCCTCCGACATGGCCCGGCCGACGGCGATCTCCGGGTCCACGTGGCAACCGAAGCCGCCGAAGGTGACCGGCAGGTCCGGTGACCAGATCGAGGCGGCGTAGCAGGGCACGCCGACGGCGTTGGTGATGTCGCAGACCTCCACCCAGCAGCCGGCGCGGACCAGCGCCGCGTGCACGGTGCGGGTCATCGCGTTGGTGGCGGTGCCCGGATCGGTGTAGCTGCGCTCGGCCAGCGCCGACGTGCAGTACGGGGCGATGCAGTCCCGCTCGACGACCTCCAGCAGGGCGTGCAGGCTGGCCTCGGCGAAGGTGTTCCCGGTGGCCAGCCCGTTGCTGCTCGGCGTGAACAGGGCACGGTCCCAGCCCCGCCGGACGGTGAAGTCGAGCTCGATGGTGGCGCGCGGCACCAGGCACTCGGCGCCGGTCACCAGCCCCCGGCCGGTCACCCAGTCGAGCTGGACGGCGGGGGTCAACGGTGACCGTTCCGCCAGGTGCAGCCACCGCACGTCGTACGGCAGGTCGAGCGCCTCGGCCGGGGACCGGAGAACGGTCCCCGGCCGGAGGTTCTCGGCGTGCCAGGACTCGATGCTCTCCATGACCGCGCTGACCCGGGACTGCGTCGCCGTGACGCCGGTGCCGACGCTCACCGCCATGGTGGCCCCGACGGGCCGGTAGGCGACGTGCACCGGCAGGCCGATCTCGTCGAGCCGGGTGATGTCGGCGACCCGGGTGATCCGGAACCGGTCGAGCAGGCCACCGACCCGTTCCCAGGTCTGCTCCACGGTGGCCGTCCGGTAGGTACCGGAGCGGAACGCGATGGTCTCGGTCGGGTCAGTCATCGAGGCTCCCGGCGGGGGTGGGGGGAACTCAGACGATGAGGACGGCGATGACGTTGACGTTGTTGTCCGCCACCGCCGCCACCCCGCCGGCGACGCTCTCCAGCTCCGCCTCGGTGAGCTCGTTGAGGTCGACCAGCGGCACCTCGGGCACGTGCAGCACGTGCCGGCCGGGCGTGCCGGACCAGTCGGCGACGATCTGCTCCTTGGTGTAGAGGGTGGCCGGCTGGGCCCGGTCGACCTCGACCACCGCGCCGGGCGCCACCGGCAGGCCGGCCGCCGTCGCGTAGCCGGTCGGGTCGGCGAGCAGCCGCCCCAACTCCTCGTCGCTGCGCCACACCGCGGTGACCAGTTCCGAGTACTTGGTCACGAACCTCGCGCCGTATTCCTGCTCGTCATTGCTCATCGTGTGGTCCTTCCCTCGGGGATCGCCGCGGAACTGGCGGGGTGAATTGCTGTGGCGAGAACGCTAGAAAGCTCGGGATTCGACAATCAAGGATTTCTGCCGGCTGCCATCAGAATGTGCCGCGCGGGCCGGCCGGCGGCAGACATCGATGTCAGGTGCAGCAGCACGGGCAGCAGCAGGCACAGCTGGAGTCCAGGCCGGCGACCACGCTGTCCAGCTCGTCCTCGGCCAGCTCCGCCTCGGCCACCGGCTGCAGCGACGGCACGTACAGCAGGAAGGTCCCGGTGGTCGTCGCCGACTGCCACGACTCGACCTGCACCTCCAGGTCAGGGTCCACGTCCGCGGCATCCCGAACCACCCGGACCTGCACCTCCTCGGGCAGCGCGAGCCCGTAGCCGGCGAGGAAACCGCGCGGGTCCCGGTCGAGCGCCTGCTCCCTGGCCGGGTCGGCCCAGACGTCGGCGACCAGCCGGCTGTACGCGGCCACGAAGACCGCTCGATCGACAGGTGTCATCACCCCTGCTCCCTTCCGAATGCGACCGCCCGCGATCGGGCGATGACGTCGGCCGGCGGCACGGTCGGTTCCGGCCGCCCGGCTCCGGTTCATCGTCGGCCACCCGGGGACCCGGCCCGGCCGGCGAACGGGAATTTCATCGAATGTGGCCGGGAAACGGTCGGGCCACGGGGAAAGCGGGGTAATTGGCAATCAGCGGCTTCGACGGATCGCGGATTCTAATGAGGTACGTCGCGGTGGACAAGTAGTAATTCCCCGCCTGTCACCCGCCCAGTGCCCGCCAATACGCTGCGATCAACGGGGCGTCCACCCGGAAGCGGTGGACGGGATGCCGTGTTCGTCGCCGAGCGCTCCCGGAGGCCACCGTGACCATCGACCAGATGACGACCGCGGCGGCGCCGGCCGGCGGTCCCGCCGGCTACACCGTGGAGGAACTCGCCCGCAAGGTGGGCATGTCGCCGCGCAACATCCGGGCCCACCAGGCCCGGCGGCTGCTCGCCCCGCCGGTGCGGCGCGGCCGGGTCGCGCGCTACGACGACTCCCACGTCCGCCGGTTGGACGCGATCCTGGCCCTGCAACGGCAGGGCTTCAACCTGGTCTCCATCGAGGCGATGCTCGGGGTCCGGGCCGGTGATGACGCGCCCGACGGGTTGACCGCGATGCTGCAACGGCTGGCCGCCGACCGGCCGGCGCTGGCCCATGCGCTGACCCGGCACGGCGTGATCGGACGGGCCGCCGACGGCACCGTCCGCACCGTCCGGCCCCGGCCGCTGCGCGCCGCGTTGGAGCTGCACCGGCTGCGGATGGGCACGGTGCCGGCGTTGCAGACCCTCAGCGAGGTGCTGGACAGCCTCCGGCCGATCGCCGACGAGCTGGTCGCCGCCGTGACCGCGCGGATGCTGGCCCTGTCGCCGGAGCCGGTGCGCGGCGGATCCCGGGCGTCCTGGTCCGACCTGGACCGGGAGACGCTGCTGCTGACCCAGGGCGTGGTGGGCATCCTCACCGAGGCGTTCCGGCTCGCGGTGGAGA
The DNA here is from genome assembly GCF_000982955.1 of Micromonospora sp. HK10. Lineage (GTDB taxonomy): Bacteria > Actinomycetota > Actinomycetes > Mycobacteriales > Micromonosporaceae > Micromonospora. The sequence goes on from NZ_KQ058837.1 coordinate 25,554, forward strand.
ACCAGGCCGAGGCGCACGTCGCCGAGCTGCTGGAGAACCACCTCGACGCGGGCGTGTGCCTGGAGGACAGCACGGTCATCGACAACGGCTGACCGGCGCCTCAGCCCGTCGCCGGCTGGCCGTCCGGCTGCCGCTCGGTGTCGGGCCGCTCCGGGTCCGCCAGCAGCTGCCGCCGCGCCAGCCGGTGGAACAGCCCGTCGGGCTGCGCCATCAGCTCGTCGTAGCTCCCCCGCTGGACGATGTGCCCGTCGTCGAGGACCACGATGGTGTCCGCCGCCCGGACCGTCGACAGCCGGTGCGCGATGATCACGCGGGTGGCGGCGAGCGCGGCGGTGCTCCGGGTGACCACCTCCTGGGTCCGGTTGTCCAGGGCGCTCGTCGCCTCGTCGAAGAAGAGGATCCGGGGCCGGGGCGCCAGCGCCCGGGCGATCAGCACCCGCTGGCGCTGGCCGACGGAGAGCGTGCCCCCGCCGAACGGCACCATCGTGCTCATCCCCATCGGCAACGCCTCCAGGTCGTCGGCGAGACCGGCCATCCGCGCCGCCTCCCAGACCTGGTCCAGCGGGAAGCTGCCGGCACCGCAGATGTTGTCCCGCACGGACCCGGCGAACAGTTGGCCGTCCTGCAGCACCACGCCGCACTGCCGACGCACGGCGTGCACGTCCAGCTCGGAGAGGTCCTGACCGTCGTAGAGCACCGCGCCCTGCTGCTGGCGTTCGAAGCCGAGCAGCAACCGGAGCAGGGTCGACTTGCCGCAGCCGCTCGGACCCACGATCGCGACGAACTCGCCGGGGCGTACCCGCAGGTCGATGTCGACGAGCACCGGCGGCTCGTCGGGCTGGTAGGCGAAGGTGAGCCGGTGCAGCGCGATCTCGCCGCTCAGCTCGCCGGGGTCGATCCGATCCGGGCGGGCCTCCGGATCGGCGTGCAGGATCTCCCGCAGGCTGCCCAGCCGCGGCACCGCCGCGATCACCTCGACGCCCGCCGACACCAGCACCAGCAGCGCGCCGAGCAGCATCGCGAAGCCGACGTTGAGGACGAAGAAATCGGCCGGCGCGACCTGCCCGGCCAGCGGCCCCATCAACACGGCGAACAGGACCAGCTGGCCGGCGACCGGCAGCACGGTGGCGAAGGCGACCAGGCCCGCCTGGCTCTGCCGGACCCGTTGCAGCGCCGCCCGGGCGACGGCGGCCACCTCGGACCAGCGGGCGTGCGCCCGCGCCTCGGCGGCCGCCAGCTTGATCTTGACGATGCCGCCGAGCAGTTGGTTGGTCATCGCCGCGGCCCGGTGCTCGGCGCGCAGGGCGACCCGCTGCTGACCGGCGATCAGCACGGCGAAACCGGCGAACCCGAGCGCGGTGGCGGCGACGATCCCGGCAGCCCACCAGCCGAGCACCGGCTCTACCACGAGCAGCATCCCGAGCGTCACCACGACCGTCGCCCCCGCCGAGACGAGCTGCGGCAGCAGCGCGCTCAACGCCTCCCCGACGAACGAGATGCCCAGCATCGAGTTGGCGATCTCCCCGCTGCTGCGGCCGGTGAAGAAGCGGGCCGGCAGGCGCATCAGCCGGTCCCAGACCGCCAGCTGGGCGCCGGACTGCAACCGGCCGTCCAGCCGCAGCAGCCGCAGGTTCTGCACCACCCCGACCAGCCCGGCCACCACCGCGGCGGCGAGCATCAGCGCCAGGAAGCCGAACAGCCCGTCGACCTCGCCCTGCCGGGCCAGTCGGCCGAGCACGGCACCGGTGGCCAGGGGTACGCCGAGACCCAGCAGCGCCACGCAGGCGCCGGCGAGGACCAGGCCCCGTACGTCCCGGGCCGCGCCGACCAGTCCGGCCCGCAGCAGGTGACGCATCCGGGCGGCCGGCGGCAGCGGCGCCTGCACCTGGGTCGCCTCGGCGGCGTACGTCGCGGCCGATGCCGCGTCCACCGCGCCGAGCGCCCGGGTGTCCGGATCCACGTGGTGGTAGCGGCCCCGGCGGAACAGCAGCGGCACCGCGACGGCCGGTGCCGGGTCCGCGCCCGTCCGCCACCCCACCAGCGGCCCCAGGTCCCGGCGCCACCACCGCTCCGGCAGGGTGACCTCCCGCAGGTACAGACTGGACGACCGGGCCACCGCGTGCACGGCGGCCCGGTCGTCCAGCGGCGTGCGGGCGCGGTCCGGGGGCTCGTTGACCGGGCTCCCGGTGCCCTCGGTGACCACCCGGACCACCGCGGCCGCGCGCCCGTACCGGTCGAAGCCGGGCTCAGGCGCCGGGAGCGGGACGGTCTCGCCCACGCCGAGCACGCCGATCGACCGGCGGGCCGCCGCGGCGAGCATCGCCGCGTCGAGCTGCCGACGCCGGCGCACGGCGTCCAGCAACGCCCCGTCCGCCTCCTCGATCCGGGTCTCCACCATCCGCAGCAGCCGGGCCACGTGCTGATCGACCGCCGACCGGAGCTGACCGGTGGCCAGCAGGTCCCCGCTGCTGTGGCTCTCCACCACGCAGGCCGACTCGGCCACCACCCAGTCCCGGCCCACCACGAGCAGCAACTCCCGCTCACCCGACATCTCCGCCGGGCCGCCGTCGTTGCGGCGCAGCTGGCCGCCCGCGCTGCGCAACCACCAGGCGCCGCCGGTGGCGGTCAGCGCGCTCCCCTCGGCCAGCGAGACGATCTCCCGCCCGCGCAGGGTGGACGCGCCCCGGGGCGCCTGCCCGCGCCGCAGCGCGTCGGCCACGCCGACCAGCACCGCGTCCACGGCCACGACCAGTTCCCGCGCCGCGGCCCCGGCCCGCCCCGACGCCCCGGGCTCCCGGCCGAGGCGGACGTGCCGCTCCAGCAGGGCCAGCTGATCGCGGGCGAGCCCGCGCAGCTCCGTGCCGGGCAGCGGCACGAGGATCAGCTGCCAGGCGCCGAGCGCGGTGGACGTCGGCACCAGACCCCCGGCCGGGAGTCGGGCCACGTGATGCCGGCGCGACGGGCGCATGCCGGCCCGGCGCACCGCGAACAGGTCGGCCGCACCGCCGGTGACCAGCCAGCCGGCCACCGGACCGTCCAGGCGACAGGCCTGGCGTACGGGATCGCCACAGAAGCCGGTCAGGCCGCCGGGCGGAGTGTCCTCCACCGGGTCACGCATAGCCTCTCCTCGGGTCGGGTCAGTGGTCCCGGACCAGCCGCGCGTACGCGCCGTCCCGGGCGACCAGCTGCTCATGGGTGCCGCGCTCCACCTCACGACCGCCGTCGAGCACGACGATCAGGTCGCAGTCGCGGACCGTGGACAGGCGGTGCGCCACGATCAGGCAGGTCGCCCCCCGCCGCCGCAGGTGCAGGTCGATCTGCCGTTCGGTCTCGGCGTCCAGGGCGCTGGTCGCCTCGTCCAGCACCAGCACCCGCGGGTTGCGCACCAGCGCCCGGGCGATCTCCAGCCGCTGCCGCTGCCCGCCGGAGAAGTTGCGGCCGTTCTCCCGTACCGCGCTGGCCAGGCCGCCCGGGCGGGCTGTCACCTCGGCGTGCAGGCAGGCGTCGGTCAGCGCGGACACCACGTCGTCGTCGGGGACCGTGAGGTCCCACATGGTGACGTTGTCCCGGACCGTCCCCTCGAACAGCCGTTGGTCCTGGTCGACCATGGCCACGGTGGCCGCCCAGAGACCGTCGTCGGTCTCCGCGCGGGTCACGCCGTCGACGGTGATCCGGCCGGTCCACGGGCGGTACAGCCCGGCGACGAGCCGGCCCACCGTCGACTTGCCGCTGCCCGAGCGACCGACCAGGGCGACCCGGGCACCGGGCGGCAGGTCGAGGCTGAAGTTCTCCAGCAACGGCCGGCCCAGCGGGTGGTAGCCGAAGGTGACCTCCTCGATGCGTAGGTGGCCCTCCAGGGGCGCGGGCGGCGGGGCGGGCGATCCGGCACCGGCCGGCAGCGGGTACCGCTCCACGTCCCGGAGCCGGTTGAGGTCGGCGCTCATGTCCTGCAACCGCGAGCCCAGCGCGGTCAGGTTGCCCAGCGGCCGGTTCATCGCGGCGGCCAGGCCCTGCATGCCGACCAGCACGCCGACGCTCATCGCCTCCGCGATCACCCGCTGGCTGCCCAGGCCGAGCAGGACCGCGGTGGTGCCGGCGGCGAGGAACGCGGGCAGCACGGACAGCACCGCGGTCGGCACGCCCAGCCGCTGCTGGCGGGTCGCGACGGTGGCGTTGCGCGCCGCGAACCGGGCAACGGCGCGTTCCTCCTCCCCGCCCGCCTTCACCGTCTCGATCATCTGGACGGTGGTGTAAACGGTGGTCACCAGCTTGCTGCGATCCGCCTGGAGGCCGGCGACGGCCGTCGACCGGGTCGACGCCACGTAGCGCAGCACGCTGACGTTCAGCCCGGCCAGAACCACCGCGCACAACCCCAGCAGCAGGTCGTACTGGCACAGCAGCGCGCCGTACGCCAGCACCAGCGCGGTGTCCACCACGGTGGTGGCCGCCCGGCGGGTGAGCACCTCGGCGACCAGGTCGTTGCTGCGGACCCGCTGGCCGAGGTCGGCGGCCTGGCGCTGGTCGAAGAAGGCCGGCGGCAGCCGCAGCAGATGTCGGAAGAAGCGGGCGGCGCTGGCCAGCGCGAGGGTCGTCTCCGCCCGTACGGTCAGCCGCTGCTGGAGCAGGCTGGCCAGGAAGGTCAGCACGGTGGCCACCGCCACCGCCGCGACCAGGCCGGCGAACGCGGCCCGGTCCTCCTGCAACAGCACCCGGTCGACGAAGACCCGGGCCAGCACCGGAATGGTCAGACCGACCACGGCGATCAACAGGCCCAGCAGCAACACCTGCGCGATCGCCGAGCCGGGGCCGCGCCACCGCTCGGCCAGGGCCCGGACCAGCCGGTAGCGGGCGCCGCCGGGACGGAACTGCGGGCCGGGCCGCATGGTGAGCACGATGCCGGTGAAGGCGCCGTCGAACTCCTCCCAGCTGACCGCCCGCGGGCCGGTGGCCGGATCGTTGATGAAGACCTTCCGCCCCAGCCCCTCCAGCACCACGAAGTGCTCGAAGCGCCAGAACAGCACCGCCGGCAGCGGCACGCCGGCCAGGCCGGCCAGGTCCATCTGGAAGCCCTTGGCCTCCATCCCGTACCGGCGGGCGCCCTTGAGCACGGTGGCCGCGGTCGAGCCGTCCCGGCTGACGCCGCACACCCGGCGCAACTCCTCCAGCGGCACGTGCCGGCCGTGGTGACCGAGCACGATGCCGAGCGCGGCCGCGCCGCACTCCACCGCCTCCATCTGGATCAGCGTGGGGGTGCGGACCCGGCGCCGCCGGATCCTGGGGGTCTGCGCCGCCGGGGCGACCGTGGGCGCGCTCATCGCCGCAGCAGCCAGTCGATCGGGTGCTCCCGGTCCACGGTGAACCAGGCGGTCACCTCACTGGCCGAGTTGAGCTGGAACGGCGGTGGGGACTTGCTCCAGCGCAGCCCGCCGGGCGCGGCCGGGTCGGGCACCAGCGCCACCGTCACCCGGACCACGCTGCCGTGCGCGAGCAGCCGCCGGACGTCCTGGCCCGCGCCGAGAAAGGCCCGCAGCGACGCCTCGGTCTCCGGAAAGGCGCCCACCTCGGTCACCTGACCGGCGAGGGTGCCGAACACGTTGCGGGGCGCCGCCGCGGCGGCCACCTCGACGGGCACCCCGGGCTGCACCATCGGCGCGGCGACGGCGGGGGCGTAGACGACGGCCTGCAACGCGTCGCCGGCGGTGTCCAGCCGTTCCAGGTCGGCCAGGTGACTGCCCGGCGTGACGATCTCCCCCTCCGAGACCAGCCAGGTGACGACGTACGCGTCCCCCGGCGCGGTCTCCACCCGGACCTTGCCGTCCTGGGTGCGCAGGCTGTAGAGGGGGGTGCCCTTGGCCACCCGCTGGTGCGGCGACGCCCACACCTTGGTGACCTGGCCGCTGTCCAGCGCGTCGAGGGCGGAGATCCCGTTGGAGTGGATCAGCACCCCGGCCGCCTCGACGGTCCGCGGCACCACGGTACGCACCGACCACCCACCCGCGGCCAGCACCACGATGATCAGCGCGGTGGTGGCCAGCCAGCTGGGCACGGTGGTGAGCCGGACCGCGCGGTCCAGCTGTTCGGGCGCCTCGAGCTGGCGCAGTGCCGCCCGCCGGAACTTCACGACGGTCCCACCTGCCCGGCCGTGCCGGCGGCCCGCCCCGCACCGAGCAGGAAATCGGCCACACTCGGCTCGACCAGCGGATCGAGCCCGGACAGCTCGGCGAAGGCGTGGGAGTCTCCGGCACCGAGCGCGCACGGGGCGAGCCCCATGGCGGTGGCGACGAGATACATCTGATGGGTCAACACCCCGGCGTCCTTGAGAATCATCGCGTAGCTCATCCCTTCGTACTTCCACATCAGCCGCTGTACGCGGGCGGTGACCACCAGGACCGTCTGCGGCGGCCGCGACATGGCGCCGGCCCCCCGGGCGTACGCCAGCAGCCGGTCGGCGGCCGGCCCCCAACCGGCGACCGGCTCCAGCCGGTGTCCGACCGGGTCGTAGTGGTAGAGCCCCGGGTCGAGCCCGGCGCAGCGGGCGACCAGTGGGTAGATCTCCAGCTCGTACACCCCGCCGCCGCCGGGGTAGGGCCGGTGGCCGACCTCCTGCCCGCCGGCCTGCCCGATGGCGGTGGTGTGCTGGGACCGGTACAGGAACTCCGCCAGCCGGTCCACGGTGAGCGGGTCCGCCTCGTCGTGCTGACGCACGCTGCGCCGGTCCGCGACGACCTGGCTGAACGGCGGATCGGCCTTGAGGATCGTCGCCGGGTCCGGCATCGGCAGCTCGACCGCCGGGCCCCCGTCGTGGTGGCGACGCAGCGGCTGCGGCGCGAAGCGGTCCCGCAGCCGGTAGGTGCCGCCCACCGGCAGGACGTGCCGCCCCACCCGGGAACGCTGGTGCAGCCGCAACTCCTCGGGCGACCAGTACGCCAGCGGCGGGTCGTCGTGTTCCGCGGCGAACTCGGCGGCGGTGACCAGGATCCGGGCGGTGACCAGCTCGTCGAGCACCCGCGCGGCGACCTCCGGCGGGACGCCGAGCGTGCGCGCCACCGTCTCGGGGCCGATCCCCCGCGCGGCGGCGGCCAACACGGCGCCGAGGGCGGCGTCGGCGCAGCCGACGGTGAGCGTGCTCAGCGACGAGGCGGCGACGAGCCGGTCCTGGTCGGGCGCGAGGGTGGCGAAGCGGGACAGCCGGTAGTGCGTCCCCGGCAGGTGCGGGCGGGTCTCCGGCAGGCTGCCCCGGCCGAGACCGGTGGGCAGCAGGTCGAACAGGGGCCGGTCGGCGACCTGGACGCGGCGGTCCAGCCAGCAGTGGGCCACCAGCCGCCGCAGCAGCAACTGGGCCGGCAGCACCCGGCTCTCCCCCTCGAGGCCGATCACCAGGCGGCCGACCTCGACGTCGCTGACCCAGTCGGCGGCCAGCCGCAGCAGCAGCGCCCGGCGGCCCATGCCCGGCTGTTCCAGCGCGAGCTGGAAACGGGTCTGCCGCAGGCTCAGCGAGCCGTCCTCACCCAGGTGCAGCTCCGCGTCGCGGCGCAGCCGGTACAGCTCCTGGATCGGCGGACCGCCGACGGTGCCGGTCACGGTGACCCCCGACCGACCGGGTCTGCCACTGTGGACATCGCCACATCCCTCCCCCGGTCCCGGCGGTGCCGGGACGGGTGGCTAGAAGAACACGTTCAACGGATTCGCGGACGCCTCGTCGGCGGCCAGTGGTCCGCGGCCGAGCCGGGCCGGCACCTCCCACAACCGGCCCGGGCCCAGCCGACGCCAGAAGTGCCGCAGGCCGGGCACCACGACCTTGACCACCGCCAGGTCGAGGTCCGGTCGCGACTGGTTGACCACGATCACCTCCAGGCCGGCCCGCTCCGCCCGGCGTACGCACCCGCGCACGTCGTCCCCGACGTCGCCGGTGGTCAGCGGCGGGTGATCGGCGAGGGTGCGCGGCCGCCGGGCGGGATCCGGGGTCAACCAGGGCTGGTCGGCCACCCGCACGGCGCCGAACCACCGGGCGCTGTCCGGGTCGTCGAGGCCGTACCGGTTGCGTCCGGAGGTGGGGCCGGGCACGGCGGGCAGGAACTGGTTCACCTCGGTGAACGCCCGGCTCAGCGCGACCCGGGCGTCCAGGTGCGCGCCGAAGCCCACCAGCACGTCCTCGGCCGGGCCGGCGGTCCGCCGGGACACCGCGGCGAACGCCGGGATGTCGAGGTCGGCGGTGAGGTCCAGGGCCCACAGCTCGCGGCCGAGCGCGCCGGCGTGATGCTCGACGCAGGCGGCCAGCCAGGGATCGGCGAACGAGGCCAGGTCCACCCCGGGCAGCCGGGAGCGGTGATACCACCAGAGCGCCACGCTGTCGCGCTCCACGAGTTCGCAGAAACCCTGCAGGATCGCCTCGGGCACGGTGCCGCCGGCCGCGCAGCCGTTCGAGTCCGCCGAGCACACCCCCAGCCCGGTCAGCTCCGGATGCCCGTACCAGCAGTAGGCCGCCGGCAGCTCGCGGGTCGTCTCCCGGGTCAGCGACCAGCCGGTCGTCCAGTCCAGCTCCACGTCGTCGGGCAGCGGGCGGGGAATCCGGTGCAGGTGACCGAGGTCGTCGTTGAGCCGGTCCCGGTCGGCGTACTGCCGCTCGGAGAAGAGCAGCAGCTCGCCCAGGTGCACCGCCCGATCCGCACCGAGCTGCCGGTAGCTGGCCCGGTGCACCGGCCGGTCGCCGCGCCACACCCCGCAGTAGCGCTCCACCGCCTCTCCGATCGCGCTCATCCGGGCCTGCAGGTCGGTCCGGCCCTTGCCGCCGCTCTGCCCGCGCAGGTTCCGGCGCAGGCCGGTGAGTTGCCGCGGCTGGGCGAAGTTGTGCCCGGCCGAGTAGGTGTGGGTGACGCCGTTGTCGGTCGCCTCCAGCGGGGTCAGTCGGCTCACCACGCCCAGATAGCGGCTCACGTGGTGGGCGAGCGCCGCGTACGCCTCGGCGGGTTCCCGGGTGCGGGAGTCGCCGGCCCGGCTGGGCTGGGTGCCGCTCGGCGGCAGGTCGATCCGCGGCTCGGCCTTGCCGACCAGGTCCGGGTCGCCGCAGGCGGGGCACTGCGGCTGGCGTACCAGGTGGTGGCTCTCCATGCTCAGGTCGCGGGTGTCCAGGGCGACCATCCGGCCGGTGAGCCGCGGCGACGAGCCCCGGAGGGCGAGCACGGCGAGTTCGGCGGCGAGCAGCCCGGCGACCACGGTGGCCAGTCCCGGCAGCACCGCCCGCCCGGGTTCGGGCACCGGACCGGTCAGGTCCTGCCCGCCGAGGAAGGCGGTCACCTGCTCGTTCTCCTGCCAGCGTTGCCGCAGGCAGGCCCAGCATCCGGTGCGGCCCGGCACCAGGTGGGGGCCGACGAGGAGGACGTTGCCGTGCGGCCGGGCCAGCGTCCAGTCGCGTCCGGCGGCCAGTTGCCGGTCGTTGAGTCTCGCCAGCCGGGGGTCCAGCATCGACGACGCCAGCACCAGCACGGGGCTGCCCGGGCCCGGCTCCGGCGCGTCCGGCCCGACCACCGTCACGGTGAGCCCCAGGGCCCGCAACGCGTCGGCGGTCTCGGCGAGCCGGGGGGCGTCGAGGTCCACCACGGTGACCGCGCCCTCGGCCATCCACCGGCTGCCGCGCTCGGGCGGCACGCCCCGGGCGTCCCAGCCGGCGGCCTCGGCCGGTGCGGTGTGTGCCGGGCCCGACGCCAGCAGTCCGTGGTCACGCAGCCGGGCCAGCGCCGCGGCGACCGCGGCGACCGGGTGCCGGCCGGCCAGCCGGGCCAGCACGTCGGCCAGCGGGGCGGCGCCGTCGAGCAGGCCGGCCAGGTCGGCGGCGACCGGATCGTCGACCAGCAGGCTGCGGGTCTCGCCGAGCACGACGAGCGGACCGTCGGGCAACCGGACCGGCAGGTAGTCCGAGCGGAATCGCGGACGCCACATGTCTTCCTCCCGGGCCGGGCGGGCCGGGCCGCGGCGGCGGCCCTGATCCTGGCTGCTCCCCATCGTCGCGTTCCGCCGCCGGGATCCCGCGTGATGCCACCGGTTTCTGCCGTCGGCGCCCGGGGCGGACGGCGGACGGCACGGTCAGTCGGCGACGGCGGTCAGCGCGGTGTCGTTGAGCCCCAGCACCGCGGCGCCCGTGGTCTGCGCCGGTACGAGCAGCAGGAAGGTCTCCACCCGGGTGACCCGGATCGTCCTCCCGCGCAACGCCGTGCGCTGCCCGGCGGCGACCAGGTCCGGGCTCTGCGGCACCAGCTGCACGGTGGCCGGGCCGCCGGGCGCGGGACTCAGCGTGTCGGTGGCGTGGATGGTCAGGAAGGCCAGCGTGCCGGCCGGCACGGTGACGGCGCAGTCGGACCACTCCGCCCGGTCCATGGTCCGCTTCACCGTCGCACCGACACCGGCCAACTGCTGCCCGTAGACCTCCCAGCCACCGGCGAACTGGTTGTCGAGCAGCGGGCTCGACGCGACCAGCGAGCGGTTGCCCGTCGTCGACCCGATGCTGCGGGCGAACACCTCGGCGGCGAGGGCCCGGCGGCTGGTCTCGTCCAGTGCCGCGCCGCCGGACGTCGCCGGCCGGCCGGCAATGCTCCGGGCGGTCACCAGGGCGGGCTGGGCGACCTGGACGTTGTGGCTGAGCTTCCACTGCCCGTCGGGCCCGAGCACGAACTGGCTCACGTCGGTGGGCGCCAGCTCCGAACCGGCGATCCGGAGCGTGGCGGTGGCGAGGAAGCAGCCCGGTTCGCCCGGAGGCAGCGCGAAGACCGGGTTGACATGCTGGAACGCCGGCTGCGGGCGCTGGTTGTGGGCGGCCCGACGGGCCGCGGCGATGCTCAGCTGCAGGGAGGGCGGCACCTCCTGGGTACGCAGCGCCTCGACGTCCCCGGAGACGGAGGCGGCGGAGTCGGCCTGGTCGAAGGCGGTGAGCACCAGGGCGGCCCGGTCCGGACCGAAGGCGGCCGTGGCGCCGGGCGCCGGGGCGGCCGCGTCGACCGGCTGGCCGCCGCAGCCGGCCAGCGCGAGCAGCACCGCCGCGGTGGCCGCGGCGAGCCGGGCCGGCACGAGATCTCGCGGGATTCTGCTGCCCACCATCTCGTCCTCCGTCCATCGCCGGTAGCGGGTTTCGCGCCCGATGCCGTCGAGTATGTGAGCCGCCGTCGGCTCCCGCCGGTGGCGGTGCGGCCTCGTGCTGTCCGGCCCGTCGGCGTTGCACGTGACGACGTCATCCGGCCCGGTTCGGCGTCACCGATCCGTGTCATCGAGCCGGGCCACCCAGGCGACCAGACCCGACCGGGAGGCCACCCCCGCCTTGCGGTAGATCCGGGTCAGGTGGGCCTCCACCGTCCGGGGGCTGATGTTCAGCTGCCGGCCGATCAGCCGGCTGGTCGCCCCGGTCGCGGTCAGCCGCGCGATGTGCCACTCCCGGTCGGTCAGGGCGGCGACCGCGCGCGGGCCGATCGGACGGGCCAGGCGCAGGCCGACCCGCTCGGTCCCGCACCGGACGGCCAGTTCCAGCGCCTGCCGACGGGCGCGGGCGGCCGGCCCGGCCCGGTCGGCGGCTTCGGCGGCGCGGGTCAGGGAGGCCAGTGCCAGGCTGCGCCGCAGCACCAGCCCGCCGGCGCGGAAGAGGTCGACGGCCGCCTCCAGGTGGGGCAGCGCCGCCACCACCTCGCCGCGGGCGAGCAGCACCTCCCCGTACGCCGACTCGGCGAAGCCGCGCTGTCCGGGCAGGCCGAGCCGCTCCGCCTCGGCCATCGCCCGTCGCGCCTGCCGCTCGGCATCGGCCGGCTCCCCGGCGGCGAGGGCGGCCGCGCAGAGCAGCTCGTACCAGAGTGGCCGGAGGGTGGCCTGCAGGCGGGTCAGCCGGGCGTCGCCGCCCGCCCCGCGCAGCAGCTCCACACAGGTCGCCGGGTCCCCGGCCAGCAACGCCGCGGTCGCCAGCGCGGTGGCGGCGGTACGACCGGACCAGCTGGCGCGGTCGCTGGCGAGCTCGACGGCGCTGCGGGCCAGCGCGACCGCCCGTTCGTCGTCGCGCAGGCCGCCGCGCCACGCGGTCGCCTCCGCCTCGCTGGCCAGCGCGACGCTCAGCAGGTCGCGGCTGCCGATCCGCCGGGCGACGATGCCCGCCTCGGTGGCCAGCTCGATGGCGCTGGCGAGCTGGCCGCTGTGGTACGCCACCCGGCTCCGGCCGAGCAGCAGCTGGCACAGGCCGTCGTCCCGGTGGGCCGCGCGGACGAGGGCCAGCCCCCGGTCGAGGTGCCGCACGGCGTCGGCCTGCCGTTCGAGGTGCAGTTCGGTCAGGCCGAGCGCGGCCAGACAGTCCGGGTGGTCCCGTACGTCCCGGTCCGGCAGCGCGTCGACGATCCGGCTGCCGGCGTCGACCAGGTCCCGGGCGAGGCCGAGTGCGCCGTCGTGCGTGGCGGCCAGGCTCCGGACGGCCAGCAGGCCGGCGCGGTCCACGCCGGACCCGTCCGGGTCACCGGTGAGCGCGTCGGGGGGTGGCCCGTCGGCGTCCTCGATGAGGCCGCCGGCCGGCGGCGGCACGGGGTTGCCCGCCAGGATGCCGGCGGCCCCGAGTTCGGTGGCGAGCCGGTAGCCGCCGGCGATCCCCGTGCCGGGCGGTAGCGCGGCCAACTCGCGCCGGCTGATCGCCTGTGCCTCCGCGTAGTTGCCGAGCAGGCGTTCCACCCGGGCCCAGAGGGCGACCGCCCGGGCCCGTCGGCCCTCCCCGTCGGCGGGGAAGAGCGGCACGATCTCCTGGAGCAGCGCGCGGCTCTCGGCGAGGTTGCCCGCCTCGCCGGTGATCCGGGCCAGGGCCAGCGAGACGTCCTGCCGGCGCCGGTTCGGGGCGGCGGTGGGACGCAACGCCCGCAGGGCCACCCGCAGCCAGCGGATGGCCAGGTCGGGTGCCTCCCGGCAGATCTCCTGGGCGGCCCGGCAGAGCACGTCGACGCAGCATTCGGCCCAGCCGCCGTGCGGCAGGTCCAGCAGCCGCTCCGCGTAGCGGGCCCGGTCCGCCGGTGGTGCTCCCCGCTCGTCCAGCGCGGTGAGTGCCCGCCCGTAGGCCGCCACCCGCCACGCCGGGTCGGTGTCCTGGGCGACCGCCAGCCGCAGCACGGGGTGCCGGAACGCGAACCGTCCGCCGCCCGGCACCCGGCGGATCAGGTCGCGCCGGGCCAGCCGCCAGCCGGATTCGGCGGCCAGCGCGGCCGGCACCTGCGCGACCGGGGCGAGCAGGTCCGCGTCGAACGGGACGTCGAAGACCGCCGCGGCGCGCAGGCAGGCCAGGTCGACCGTCGGCAGGTCCACCCATTCCCGGCGTAGGGCCGCGATCGCCGGGGCGGCGAGCTGGCCGCCGTGGATCGGGTCGCCGCGGTCCGGGGAGGTGCCGGGCTCGTCACCCGGCAACGCCCCCAGGTAGCCGGGATTCCCGCCGGTCAGGTCGTACCGCGCCGCCAGCTCCGCCGGATCGCGGGTCGGGCACAGGCGGGCCGTCTCGGCGAGGCTGAGCGGCCCGAGCTCGATCCGGTCGTGCACCCGCGGGTCGGGTCCGGCGCGGTCGTCGGGAGGCCCGAACGGCATCGGGGTGGCCATCTGGCGGGGCCGGTAGACCAGCACCAGCAGCAGCGGGGCCGGCACCGGATAGCGGAGCAGGTGGGCGATCAGGCCGGTGGAGGAGGCGTCGGCCCACTGCAGGTCGTCGAGGATCAGCACGAGGCCGTCGCGGGCGGCCCGGCCGATCAGCCGGCGCGCCGACTGGTAGATCCCGAACCGACGGGCATCCGAGGGTCGCGTCGGCGCCGGCGGCACCGGGGCGTCCGGCTCGGCCCAGACCTCCCGGGCCAGCCGTCCGGCGCCCGGCCCGGTTCGCGCGGGACGCCCCGCCGAGAGGGCGTGCCGGAACACGTGGAACGGCACCCCGCGCTCGTCCGGAGCGCAGCTGCCGACGACCCGGGGGACGGCCGGTACGCACCGCCGCAGAGCCTCGTGGACGAACCGGGTCTTGCCGATGCCGGGCTCCCCCACCACCTCACAGGCCAGCTGCCGGCCGCCCGCCAGCACCGCCGCGTGGGCGCTCGCGACACGCGCCAACTGTGGTCGCCGCCCGACGAAGCACGGGCCCGCCGGCGCATTGTCCAGCCCAGATGTCATCACGCAGATCAAGACGCTTTCCGGCACACTCCAATGGGGATTGCAGGCACTATACCGGGATGGCGAGGAAAGGCGAAGAATCGATGCGGCGAAAGACTGATTAGCTGGTCAAGGGGCGCGGAGAAGCAAATCCATTCCGGCATCGCGCCACAACCCACAGAAACGAACCGGTCACCGAACAGATGCACCGATCCGCCCATCTACCCACAAAAGGCCTCCACGAGCGGCGCTTACCGCCCGGACGCGGCGTCGCGCGCCCCGACCGGTCGCACCCGGAATTGTGCCCTTCGGCAGCGCCCGCACGCGGACAGGGCAAATAGCGCGACGCCCCCTGCCGGCCCCCGGAAATGACGTGCTCCCAATATCTGCGACATCCATTCCGGTCAAGATGTCAATTGCGGAATGGCACCGTACGGACGACCACGAACACCCGGCCGCCGGCACCGGCCGACCGGACGGACGACGACCGACCGGGGCGGACGGAGGAGCGCCGACACGAACGGGTGGCGCCGGCCCGCCCGACGGTGGAGGGGCGCGGGGCAGCCGCCGGGTGGCCGCTCACCAGGGCAGGCGACCAGCGGCACTGAAGAAGCCCCCGGTCGGGCCGGTGGGACCGATCTGCGCCATCCGGACGATGATCCGGGCACCCTGCTCCACCGTCTGGTGTCCGGCCGAGCCGTTGAGGTCCGTGGCGGTGAAGCCAGGTTCGACCGCGTTGATCCTGATCGCCGGGTACGCCTTCGCGAACTGGACGGTGACCATGTTCAGCGCGGTCTTGGCGGCCGGGTAGGCCACGCCCGGGTAGGCGTAGCCGGGCTCGCCCGGGGTTGTCGCGCGGTACAGCGACGCGAGGCCGCTGCTCACGTTCACCACCACCGGAGCCGCGGACCGGGTGAGGAGCGGGAGGAAGGCGTGCAGCATCCGCACCACGCCGACGACGTTCGTCGCGAAGGTCTGCTCCATCAGCTCCGCCGTCACACCCGACGCATCCGTGACGGTGCCGTCCGCGCCCCACTCCGGCGCGATTCCGGCGTTGTTGACCAACACGTCCAACCCTCCGTCGGCCGCGATGGAACGCGCCGCGGCGGCGACCGACACCTCGTCGGTGACATCCAGCCGCACGACCCGGGCGCCGACCGCCGCGGCCGCCAGCCGCCCCCGCTCGAGGTCCCGGCTGCCGAGGTAGACGGTGTGGCCGGCGGCCGTCAACTGCCGGGCGGTCTCCAGCCCCAGTCCCTTGTTCGCGCCGGTGATCAGGGTGGTCGTCATGCGGCGCACGCTAGCCGTCAGAGCGTGCTCGAAGTCAATGCCGGGCGTCGCAGCGGTCGGAGAGGGCGTAACGGGTGAGCACCACGTCGTCGATCTGGCGCACCTCGAGCACCCGGGCGCGCCGGCCCGCGTGCCAGGGGTAGCTGCCCTCGCCGACGAAGCGCGGCGCCCGCCGGTCACCGACGAAGAACGGCGCCACCACCAGGTGCAGCTCGTCGGCGAGGCCGGCGGTCAGGAACTGGCAGTGCAGGCTGCCGCCCCCCTCCACCATCAACCGCCGGACGCCCCGCGCGGCCAGATCGGCCAGGACCGCCTCCGGGGTGACCGGATCACCGGCGTCGACCACGGTGGCCACGTCACCCACCCGCTCGTGGGTCTTCTCCACCGCCCCGCTGAGGCAGTAGACCAGCTTCGGCCCGTCGCCGAAGGTGAAGAACCGGGCGGTCGGGTCGAGGTCGCCGCTGCCGGTGACGGTGACCTTGGCCGGCGACGGGGGCAGGCCGCGGGCCACCCGCTCGGCCCGCCGCCGCTCGGCGCGGATCAGCAGCCGGGGATCGTCCCGGCGGACCGTGGCGGCGCCGACCAGGATCGCGTCGCAGGCGGCGCGGACGTCGTCGACCCGGTCCAGGTCCGCCTCGTTGGAGAGCAGCAGCCGCTCGGTCGACGCGTCGTCGATGTAGCCGTCGATCGACATCGCGCAGCTGAGCAGCACGTACGGTCGCGCGTTCACGGCACGAAGGGCAGGTCGAGGGCGTGGTCGGCGCGGGTCACCTTGGCCGCGAGGTAGTGCGCATTCGCCGGGGACAGGTGCACCCCGGTCGACACCCGGTCGTCCACCGTCACGCCCAGCCGGTCCAGCTGCGCCGCCTTGTCCGGGTTGTTGCTGAGCAGCGCCACCCGGGTCACGCCCAGCGCCACCAGCATCTGCGCGGCCACCGTGTAGTCGCGCTCGTCGGCGCCCCGGCCCAGCGCCTCGTTCGCCTCGTAGGTGTCCAGCCCGCCGTCCTGCAGCGCGTACGCGTCGAGCTTGGCGTACAGGCCGATGCCCCGGCCCTCCTGGCGCAGGTAGAGCAGGTAACCCCCGGCCTCGGCGATCCGCTCCACCGCCTCCCGCAACTGCGGGCCGCAGTCGCAGCGCTGACTGCCGAAGACGTCCCCGGTCAGGCACTCGCTGTGCGGGCGGACCAGCGGCGGCGGCAGGTCCGCCGCCGGCCGGTCCCCGGCGGCCGCCCGGTCGCCCAACCCGAACGCGAGGTGCTCGCGGCCGTCCACCAGCCCATGGAAGGTGTAGACCCGGGCGCTGGTCAGGTATCCGTCGGGGAAACGCAGCGGAACCGTCACCTGGGTCCGGATCGTCGCCGTGGGCAGTGTTTCGTCCATCCGTTCTCCTCCGTCCGGGGCTGCCGGGCGGGCCGGCAACGCACACCTCGCCCCATCACCGTAGGCCGGATCACCGACACTCGCCGGGCCGCGCCGCAGGTGACCGCCCCGCCAGCAGCATCGCCGCGCCGGGCAGGCTGGCGACCAGGACCAGCGCCCCGTACACGGTGCCGGCGGCGACGCCCTGCCCGGCGGTGAGCCCGGCGGCGGCGAACGCCCAGGCCGCGACCCCTTCCCGCGGCCCGAACCCGGCGACGTTCGCCGGCAGCCCCATGGCGAGCAACGCCAGCAGGGTCAGCGGCAGCAGCCGGGACAGCGGCGCGTCCGCGCCCGCCGTGCGCGCCGCCACCAGGAAGGTGGCCAGGTGACCGGCGACCACCACCGCCGAGGCCACCAGCACGCCCAGCCAGGCGCGGCGGGCCAGCAGCCCGGCCCGGATGTCGGACCCGGCGGTCCGCACCGCCCGCGCCCACCGGGACGCCCCCGAGCGGGGAGCCACCCGGACCAGCAGCGCCAGCCCGAGCGCCGCCGCGGCCAGCGCGGCGGCCAGCGCCGGCAGGTACGGCCGGACCGGGGAGGGCAGCACGGCCAGCACCGCGAGGGCGATGCCGAGCTGGACCACCTGCCCGGCGGTCCGTTCCCAGACCACGGCCCGCACCCCCCGGGCGACATCACCGGCGTCCCGGCCGTGCCGCACCGCCCGGTGCACGTCGCCGAGCACCCCGCCGGGCAGGGTCGAGTTGAGGAAGACCGCCCGGTAGCAGTGCGCCACCGCGGTGGCCAGCGGCAGGCGTACGCCCAGCCCGCCGGCGACCAGGGACCAGCGCCAGGCGCAGCAGACCGTGGTGAGCGCGCCGATGCCGAGCGCCGCGACGAGCGCGGGCGGGTCGATCAGCCGCAGCCCGGCCAGGAACGGCCCGGCGCCCACCGACCAGACCAGGGCGGCGAGGACGGCGAGCCCGCCGAGCAGCCGTACCCACGGCCAGGCCGACCGGGCCGGGGCGCGCCCGCCCACCGGCCGCGTCCGGCCGGCCACGGCGGCCACGGCGGGGACGGCGGGGACGGCGGGGACGGCGGGGACGGCGCCGATGGGGGCGGCGACGGTGGCGTGTGACAAGTGGTCCTCCCGGGGTCCACCTGATGTCACGTGCCAGACCGCCGCGCGGTTCACCCCGCCAGCAGGTCGTCGTGGTGCAGCACCACCCGCAGCCCGCCGGCCGCCGCCTCCGCCAACCGCCGCCGCCGGTACGCCTCGGCCGCCGGGGCCAGGTCCGGCCGCTCCTCGACGGCCGCGTCGAGCCAGCCGGCCAGCCATTCCGCGGTCAGCGCCGCCTGCTCCGGGCCGAGCCGCCACGGGCTGGACCGGACGGCCACCTCGATGCCCCGCCGGCGGAAGGCCGCCGCCGCGACCCGCGCCGCGTCCGGGCCGAGCAGGGTGCGGCCGGCCACGGTACGGCGCTGGTGCGCGTTGAACGCGGCGGTGAACCCGGCGTCGAGCGGATCGGCCGGGGTGAACTCCACCCGGCCGACCACCGAGAGCGCGAAGAGGGTGGGGTGCCCGGCGCAGGCCGCTACCACCCGTTCGACCTCCCCGGCGGTGAGCATGTCCAGCAGGGCGGAGGCGGTGACCAGGTGGGCGTCGGCCAGGTCGGCGCCGGCCAGCCGGGTGATGTCGGAGTCCCGGGTCTGCACGGTGACCGGGCTGCCGTCGGCGGCGAGCACCGGCTCGGCGGCGGCCAGCGCCAGCAGGTCGGGGTCGCGCTCGTGCAGCACCCACCGCTGCGGGCCGGGCAGCCGGGGCGCCAGCCAGCGGGCCATCGACCCGGTGCCGCTGCCCAGGTCGTGCACCACGACGGGCCGGCCGGCGGGCAGCCGGCGCCGGACCGCGTCCACCAGGTCGGCCGACCGGGCGGCCGCGTCGGCCGGCTCGCGCAGCCGCAGCCAGTCGGCGAAGTCCGGGGGTAGCTGGGTGGTCATGCCGCTGTCGCCTCCTTCAGGGCCGCCGCCAGCCGTTGCGCGGTGACCGTCCAGCCGGTGAGGGTGTCCCGCCGCTGCCGGGCCGCGCGCCGCAGCCGGGCCCGCAGGACCGGGCCGGTGAGCCAGGCGCGCAGCGCGGCGGCCAGCGCCGCCGGGTTTCCGGACGGCACGAGCAGGCCCGGGCGGGTGCCGTCCGGGGCCCGCCCGAGCGTGTCGGGCAGGCCGCCGGTGTCGCTGCCCAGCACCGGCACGCCCCGGGCCAGGGCCTCCGTCACCACCATCCCGTACGTCTCCTGCCGGGACGGCAGAATCAGCAGGTCCGCAGCGGCGTACGCGGCGTCCAGCGCCGCACCGGTGAGCGGGCCGGGCCGCCGGACCCGGTCGGCCAGGCCGGTGCCGGCGAGCCGCCCGGACAGCCGCGCCACGAAGGCCGGCTCGCGGGTGAGCGAGCCCACCCAGTCGCAGCGCCACGGCAGGTCGGCGACCTCGGCGAGGGCGTCGGCGAGCACGTCGTGGCCCTTGACCGGGGTGACCGCGGCGACGCAGAGCAGCCGACCGCCGGCCGGCGAACCGGGCGCGAGTGGCGCCGGGTCCACGCCGGGGGCGGCGACCGCCACCCGGGCGGCGGCCAGCCGGTAGCGGTCCAGCAGCCGGCGGCGGGTCCATTCGCTGGTGGCCACCACGGCCGTCGCGGCGGCCAGGGCGCGTGCCTCCACGTCGTCGTCCCGGGGCAGGTGCACCAGGATCACCAGGCGCAGCCGGTGCGCGTGCGGGGCCAGCACCTCCGGCACGGTGGACGCGACCAGCCCGTCGAGCAGGACCAGGGCCCCCGCCGGCAGCGCGGCGAGCAGGCCGGCGAGCGCGGCCCGCTCCCCGGCCTCCGGGTACGGCCAGCCGCCCGGCACCGGGTGTTCCCGCACGGTCCAGCCCAGCGCGGCCAGGCCGCGGCAGGCCCGCCGGTCGTAGCTGTTGCCGCCGCTGGGGGTGGCCGGGTCGTCGATGTCGCCCGGCAGCACCACGTGGACGACGGTCATCGACGGCTACAGGGTCCGCTCGTAGCTGGCCCAGGCCACGTGCGACTCGTGCAGCGTCACGGTGATCCCGGCGAGGCCGCGGGCACCCGCGCCGAGCCGACCGGCGTGCACCGCCTCGGCGAGCCGGTCGGCCACCGTGCGGGCCAGCACCTCGGTGGTGGTGTTCACCCCGGCGAAGGCCGGCTCGTCGTCCAGGTTGCGGTAGGTCAGCTCGCCGAGGACGGCCTTGAGCTGCTCGGTGGCCAGGCCGATGTCGACCACGACACCGTCGGCGTCGAGGTCCGGCCGGCGGAAGGTGGCGTCGACGACGAAGGTGGCGCCGTGCAGCCGCTGGGCGGGGCCGAACACCTCGCCGCGGAAACTGTGGGCGACCATCATGTGGTCCCGGACAGTGACGCTGAACATGATCACTCCTCGTCGTAGGTGATGAGGTGGCAGAGCGCGGGGAGCCGGCCCGAGGCGAGCCGGTCCAGCACGTCGGGCAGGTCGGCGAAGCGGGACCGGCCGGTGAGCAGCGCGTCGAACGCCGGGTCGGCGAGCAGGTCCAGGGCCAGCGCCAGCCGGTCGGCGTAGCTGCGGTCGGCGCGCCGCGGCGACACGGTGCCGACCTGGCTGCTGCGGATGCCGAGCCGGCGGGCGTGGAAGGCCCCGCCGAGGGTCAGCGTGACCGGGCGGTCGCCGTACCAGCTCAGCTCCAGCACCGTCCCCTCCGGGCGGAGCAGGTCCAGCCCGCGTTGCAGCCCGTCGGCGGTGGCGCTCGCGTGCACCACCAGATCCCGGTCGCCGGCCGCGTCGGCGGGCAGCGCGAAGTCGACGCCGAGCGCCGCGGCCACCCGGGCCCGGTCCGGGTCGGCGTCGACGAGCTGGACCCGCACCCCCGGGAACCGGGCCAGCAGGGCGGCCACCGAGCAGCCGACCATGCCGCCGCCGATCACGGTGACCCGGTCGCCGACCAGGGGCGCGGCGTCCCAGAGCGCGTTCACCGCGGTCTCCACGGTGCCGGCCAGCACCGCGCGGGCCGCCGGCACCTGCTCGGGTACGACCACCACGGCGGCGGCCGGCACCACGTACGCGGTCTGGTGCGGGTGCAGGCAGAAGACGGTACGCCCGCGCAGCGTCTCCGGTCCCCGCTCGACGGTGCCGACGCTGAGGTAGCCGTACTTCACCGGGGCCGGGAAGTCGCCGGACTGGAACGGGGCGCGCATCGTGGCGTACTGGTCGGCGGGGACCCGGCCGGTGAAGACCAGCGTCTCGGTGCCCCGGCTGACCCCCGAGTAGCGGGTGCGGACCAGCACCTCGTCGGGGCCGGGCGCGGGCAGCTCGACGGGACGCAGTTCGCCCTCGCCGGGGGCACGGAGCCAGAAGGCGCGGGCGACGCCGGTCACGATTTTCTCCTCTTTTCCGCATCAGACCGAACCGGACGGGCAGTTTCCCCGTAGTGAGATCACAGGGTTGTCGATCATAGACACGGAGGCAGGGTGTCCACCGTTCGAACGGGCCCGTTGCTCGGGCTGATCCTCCAGTCTGTCCTGCTGGCCGGCCTCGCCGGCACGGTGGGGCTCGGCGTGGCGGGCTGGCTCGCCGGCCTCGCGTACGCCGGGGTGCTCGGCGCGCTGCTGCGGCGCGGCCTGCGGGCCGCCGGCGTGGACCGGCTCGGCCCGGCCGACCGGGTGACGCTGGGCCGCGCCCTGCTGATCGGCGGGGTGTTGGCGCTGGTGCTGACCCCCGGCCCGACGCCGGCGGTGGTGCTGGTCCCGCTCACCGCGGTGGCGCTGGCCCTGGACGCCGTCGACGGCCTGGTGGCCCGCCGCACCGGCACGGCCAGCCCGCTGGGCGCCCGCTTCGACATGGAGGTCGACGCGTTCCTGCTCCTGCTGCTCAGCGCGCACCTGGTGCCGGCCGTCGGCGGTTGGGTGCTGGCCGTCGGCGGAATGCGGTACGCCTTCGTCGCGGCCGGCTGGCTGCTGCCCTGGCTGCGGCGCCCGCTGCCGCCCCGGTTCTGGCGCAAGGTGGCGGCGGCGGCGCAGGGCGTGGCGCTCGTGGTGGCCGCGAGCGGCTTGCTGCCCCCGGTGGCCACCGTCGTCCTGGTCGCCGGCGCGCTGGCGCTGCTGGTCGAGTCGTTCGGACGCGACGTGACCTGGCTGTGGCGGCACCGGCCGGTCACCGCCGGTGTCCCGGTCGCCATCGCGGTCACCGTCCCGGCCGGCACCCCGGTCACCATCCCGGTCACCGTCCCGGCCGGCACCCCGGTCACCCCGGTCACCGTCCCGGCCGGCAGCCCGGTGACCAGCCCGGCCGGCAGCCCCGGTGCTCGCCCGGGCCGGGGTGCCCCCGCCCGGATCGTGCTCGAACCCACCGGTCGGCCGGCCCGGCCGACCGGTCCGGTGGCCCGGCCGCTGCCGGTCCGGGCGCGCGCCCACCAGCCCGTCTAGCCCGCACCACCCGTGCCCTCCCCACCCCCGCCGAAGGACCCCGCCGTGTCACGTCCCGCCCACCACCACCGTCCCGCCGCGACCCCGCCGGCCGATGCTCCGCCCCACCCTGCCTCCGACGTCCCCGCCGAGAGCCCGCCGGCCGACGCCTCGGACGCCGCCGCCGCGCGGCCGACCGAGGGTGGCGCGGTCCCGGACGCCGGGCCGGACCCAGCGGCCCGGGACCTCGCCGCACCGGACCCGGAGCCGGCAGCACCACCGGCGGAGGGTGCAGCACAGGAGCCGGCCGCGACCCCGGCACAGGCCACCACGCCGAAGCAGGCCACCACGCCGGAGCCGGCTGAGGACGCAGCACAGGCCACCACGCCGGAGCCGGCCGCGGACGCAGCACAGGCCACCACGCCGGAGCCGGCCGCGGACGCAGCGCCGGCGGACACGCCGTCGCGGGCCCGCCGGGTCGCCGCGGCGGTGTGCACCGGGCTCGCCGCGCTGCTGGTGGTGACGGCGCTGGCGCTGCCCGACCAGCTGAGCCGGGTCGGTCCGGCAGCGGTGCTGCGCATCCCGGTGGAGGCGCTGGTGGCGGTGGCGGTGCTGCTCGTCCTGCCGGGCCGCGCCCGCCGCCCGGTCGCCGCGCTGGCCGGCCTGCTGCTCGGTCTGCTCACCGTGCTGCGGCTGCTGGACATGGGCTTCTTCGTGGCCCGGGACCGGCCGTTCGACGTGCTGCTCGACTGGGCGCTCTTCGACGACGCCTTCGGCTACCTCACCGACTCCTCCGGCCGGGCCGCCGCGGTCGCCGCCGCGACCGGTGCGGTGCTGCTCACCGCCGGCCTGCTCGTCCTGATCACCCTGGCGGCGCTGCGGCTGACCCGGCTGCTGGCCCGGCGCCGGCGGGCATCGGCGCGGGTGGTGGCCGCCCTCGCGGTGCTCTGGCTCGGCTGCGCGGCCCTCGGGGTACGGGTCGGGCCCGACCTGCCGGTCGCCGACCGGGAGGCGAGCGCCCTGGTCGCGGGGCACGTCGGCCAGGTCCGCGCCGGGCTGCGGGACCGGGTGGTGTTCGCCGGGCAGGCGGCCACCGACGCGTACCGCAACGTGCCGGGCGACCAGTTGCTGACCGGGTTGCGCGGCAAGGACGTGCTGGTCGCGTTCGTGGAGAGCTACGGCCGGGACGCCGTCACGGACCCGGCGCTCGCCCCGGGCGTCACGGCGGTGCTCGACGACGGCTACCGGCAACTGCGCGCGGCCGGGTTCGGCGCGCGCACCGGCTACCTCACCTCGCCCACCTTCGGCGGCGGAAGCTGGCTGGCCCACGCCACCCTGCTCTCCGGCCTGTGGATCGACAACGACCAGCGCCACCGCGACCTGCTGGCCGGCAACCGGCTCACCCTCAACGGTGCGTTCCACCGGGCCGGCTGGCAGACCGTCGGCGTGCTGCCCGCGGCCACCCAGCCCTGGCCGGAGGGCAAATTCTTCGGCTACGACCGCTACTACGACGCCGCGCGGCTGGCCTACCGTGGGCCGACGTTCAGCTACGCGCCGATGCCCGACCAGTTCACGCTGGCGACCTTCCAGCGCCTCGAACGGTCCCGGCCGCACGCGCCGCTGATGGCGGAGATCCCGCTGGTGTCCAGCCACTCCCCCTGGTCGGCGATCCCGAAGCCGGTGCCGTGGGACGCGGTCGGCGACGGGTCGATCTTCCACGAGGCGGCGACCCGCACCGGGGGCGGCCGGGACGTGGTCCAGCGCGGCAACGACCAGATCCGCGCCGACTACGCGCACGCGATCGAGTACTCGGTCGGCACCCTGGTCTCGTACCTGCTGACCTACGGCGGGGACGATCTCGTGCTGGTCTTCCTCGGCGACCACCAGCCCACCACGACGGTCACCGGCGAGGGGGCCAGCCGGGACGTACCGATCACCGTGGTGGCCAGGGATCCGAAGGTGCTGGACCGGATCGCCGGCTGGGGCTGGCAGGACGGGCTGCGGCCCGGCCCGCAGACCCCGGCGTGGCGGATGGACACCTTCCGGGACCGTTTCCTCACCGCGTTCGGCCCCACCCCGGGCCACTGACCCGGTGGCGGGTGCTCAGGCGGCCTTGCGGCGGCGGCGGGAGCGGGGGCGCGGGGCCGCGGCGGGGACGGACTCCTCCGCCGGGGCTTCGCCGGAGCGGGCCAGGTCCATCGCGCGCCGGGCGTCGGTCAGGGTGTCGCAGGGCGCGGCCTGGCCGCCGCAGAGCAGGCTGGGACAGCGGCCTGTCTCGTCCGGCTGGTGGGCGGCGGCCACGTCGTACGCCGTCCGCCAGAGCAACGGGTCGGTCACGTCGTCCGGGAGCACCGCCTCCTGGCTGGACCGGACCTGTGTCGTGTCGGGCACCCCGTTCCCCTCTCCTCGTCGCTCCCCTGTTCACTGACCAGGTGGGGCAGAGTCAAACCTTCCTCACCTACCAACGAGCGTCCAGCGACCTGCGTCACGCCGGGTAGGCCCGGGTCTCGGCCGCCTTCACCGCCGCCCAGACCCGCTGGCCGGGGCGCAGCCGCAGCTGGGCGGCCGAGGCGGGGGTGACGTCGGCGGCCACCGCGACCGGTCCGGCGAGTTGGACGCGGAGGTTGTCGCCGTGCCGCTGCACGCCGGTCACGGTGGCCGGCCAGACGTTGCGCGGGCTGCCGTCGGGGCGGCCGGGGTGCAGCGCCACGGCGGCCGGCGGGAAGGCCACGAAGGCGTCCCCGTGCACGCTGTCCGCCGCGGTGAGGGTGAGTCCGCCGACGGTGACCGAGCGCCCTTCGGCGCGGCCCCGGTGCAGGTTCAGCCCCACCAGCCGGGCCACGTAGTCGGTGCGCGGCCGGGCGGTGACGGTCGCCGCGTCGCCCTCCTGCACCACCCGTCCCTGTTCGACGATGACCAGCCGGTCGGCGAGCACCAGGGCGTCGAGCGGATCGTGGGTGACCAGCAGCGCGGCCCCGGCGTGCGCGCCGAGGTGGCGCTGGAGTTCGGCGCGGGTGTCCAGCCGGGTGCGGGCGTCGAGCGCGGCCAGCGGCTCGTCGAGCAGCAGCAGGGTGGGCTCCACGGCGAGGGCGCGGGCCAGGGCGACCCGCTGGGCCTGCCCGCCGGAGAGCTGGCGCGGCCGGTCCCCGGCCCGCCCGCCCAGCCCCACCCGGTCCAGCCAGGCCTGGGCCCGGGCCCGGGCGGCCCGCCGGTCGGCGCCCCGTCGGCGGGGCCCGAAGGCCACGTTGTCCAGCGCGCTGAGGTGCGGGAAGAGCAGGTAGTCCTGGAAGACCACGCCGACCGGCCGCCGCTCGGGCGGGACCCAGCGCCGCCGCTCGGGGCGGTCCAGGTCGGTGCCGCCGAGGGTGAGGTGGCCGGCGCTGAGCGGGTGCAGCCCGGCCAGGGCGCGCAGCGCGGTGGTCTTGCCGGCGCCGTTCGGCCCGAGCAGGGCGACCACCTCGCCGGCGGCGATCCGCAGCCGGATGTCGAGGTGGAAGGTGCCCCGGTCGGCGACCAGGTGCGCGTCGAGCAGGGGCGGCGGGGCGGTCACGTGGTGCCGAGCCAGCGGTCGCGCAGCCCGGCGAGGATGGCCACGGAGACGGTGAGCAGGATCAGGCTGAGCACGATGGCTGCCTGGAGGTCGGTCTCCAGGGCCAGGTAGACGGCGAGCGGCATGGTCTGGGTCCGGCCCGGATAGTTGCCGGCAAAGGTGATGGTCGCGCCGAACTCGCCGAGCGCCCGCGCCCAGCAGAGCACCGCGCCGGCCGCCACGCCGGGGGCGACCAGCGGCAGCGTGACCCGGGTGAAGGTGGTCCAGCGGCCGGCGCCGAGGGTCGCCGCCGCCTCCTCGTACCGGCGGTCGGCGCCGCGCAGCGCGCCCTCGACGGCGATGACCAGGAAGGGCATGGCGACGAACGCCTCGGCGAGCACCACCCCGGCGGTGGTGAACGGCAGGGTGATCCCGAAGGTGGCGTCCAGCCAGGAGCCGAGCAGCCCGCGCCGGCCGAAGACCAGCAGCAGCGCCACCCCGCCGACCACCGGTGGCAGCACCAGCGGCACGGTGACCAGGGCGCGGACCAGCCGCCGGCCGGGGAACTCGACCCGGGCCAGCAGCCAGGCCAGGGGTACGCCGAGCAGCACGCAGAGCACCGTGGCGGCGGTCGCGGTCTCCAGCGACAGCCGCAGCGCGGTGCGTACGCCCGGCTCGGCGAGCCGCCGGGGCAGGCTGGTCCAGGGGGCGCGGGCCAGCAGCCCGACCAGCGGCAGGACGAGGAAGAGCAGTCCGAGGCCGGCGGGGAGCAGCAGGGCGAGCGGCACCCGCTGCCCGGGACGGCGGCTCACCGGCTCTGCGGCGCCTGGAACCCGGCGGCGGTGAGCACGGCCAGACCGGCGGCGGAGCGGACGTGATCGACGAACGCCCGGGCGCCGCCCGGGTTGGCGGCGTGCTTGAGCACCACGATCGGGTAGTCGTTGACCGCCCGCGCGGACTCCGGGAACTCGACGGCGTCGAGCGCACCGGCCGTGGCGCGGGCGTCGGTGCGGTAGACCAGGGCGGCGTCGACCTCGCCGAGCTTGACCTTGGCGAGCGCACCCTTGACGTCCTGTTCGAGGGTGGCCGGGGTGAGCCGGACGCCGGCCGCGCCGAGCGCGGTCTTCGCCGCCGCCCCGCAGGGGACCTGCTCGGCGCAGAGCGCCACCTTGACGCCCGGGCGGGCCAGGTCGGCGAGGCCGGTCACCCGGCCGGGGTTGCCCGCGGGCACGGCGATGACCAGCTGGTTGCGGACCAGGATGGTCGGCTCGCCGGCGGCGTCGCCCGCGTCGGTGACGGTCTTCATGGTGGCCGGGGAGGCGGCGACGAAGACGTCGGCCGGTGCGCCCTGGGTGATCTGGGTGGCCAGCGCGGAGCTGCCGGCGAAGTTGACGGTCACCGTGGTGCCGGGGTGCGCGGCCTCGAAGTCCCGGCCCAGCCTCGTGAAGGACTCGGTGAGCGAGGCCGCGGCGAACACGGTCACCCGGCCGCCCGCGTCTCCGGCGGCCGGCTCGTCGGCGCCGCCGCAGCCGGCCAGGGCCAGGGTGAGCGCGGCCGTCGCGGCGCGGGCGGCCCGGGTCCACCGTACGGTCACGGGTTGGTCCTTCCCTTCGCCGGGGCGGCGCGCTCCACCACGACGGTGGTCGACTTGATCACGGCGACGGCGACCGACCCGACCTCGAGGTCGAGGTCGTCGACCGCCTCGCGGCTCATCAGCGAGACGATCCGGAACGGCCCGGCTTGGATGTCGACCTGGGCCATCACGGTGTCCTTGACGACGGCGGTGACGATGCCGCGCATCCGGTTGCGGGCCGAGGACAGCTCCGGGTGCCCGGGGGCGCGGACGAAGGCGGCCAGGTCGACGCCGTCGACCACCCGGTGGCCGTGCTCGTCGCGGCCGGCGGTCAGCCGGCCGGCGTCGATCCAGCGGCGGACCGTGTCCGCGCTGACGCCGAGCAGTTCGGCGGCCTCGCCGATCCGGAACACCGTCACCCGGCCACCCTAGCGTCACGCAGATGCTCGCCGCAATCGCGGTCAGTCCTCCGGGGTGAGGCGGACCCGGCGGAGCAGTTGCGCGTTGAGCGCCACCACGATGGTGGAGGCCGACATCAGCACCGCGCCGACCGCCGGGCTGAGCGCGACGCCCGCCCAGGCCAGCACCCCCGCGGCGAGCGGGATGGCCAGCACGTTGTAGCCGGCGGCCCAGGCCAGGTTCTGCCGCATTTTCCGATACGACGCCCGGGACAGCCGGATCACACCGGTCACGCCGCGCGGGTCGTCGCTGGCCAGCACCACCCCGGCCGACTCGATCGCCACGTCGGTGCCGGCGCCGATGGCCAGCCCCACGTCGGCGCGGGCCAGGGCCGGGGCGTCGTTGACCCCGTCGCCGACCATCGCCACGGTGAGTCCCCGGGACTGGAGTTCGCGGACCGCCGCGTCCTTGTCGGCGGGCAGCACCTCGGCGAAGACCTCGTCCACCCCGGGGCGGAAGCCCAGGTCGGCGGCGACCGCCTCGGCGACCGGCCGGGCGTCACCGGTGATCATCACGATCTTCCGGATGCCCTGGGCGCGCAACTCGGCGATCGCCGCGCGGGCCTCCGGGCGCACCTCGTCCTCGAGGGCGAACGCCCCGAGCACCCGCGCGGCGCCCGGTTCCGGCGCGCGGACCAGGTGCAGCACCCCCGCGCCCCGCCGCGACCAGCCCGCCGCGCTGCGGGTCAGCTCCGGCGGCACGTCGACGCCGAGTTCCCGCAGCAGGGCCGGGCCGCCGACCGCCCACTGCGTACCGTCGACGACCGCGCGGACGCCGCGGCCGGGCAGCGACCGGAAGTCGCGCGCCGCGGCCCGCAGGCCGCGGTCCCGCGCGGCGGCGACCAGGGCGCGGGCGAGCGGGTGTTCGCTGTCGGCCTCGACCGCGGCGGCGATCCGGAGCGCGTCGTCCTCGGTGAGGCCGCCGGCGGCGGCCACCCCGGTCAGGGTGTGCCGGCCCCGGGTGAGGGTGCCGGTCTTGTCGAACAGGACCGCGTCGACGGTACGCATCCGCTCCAGCGCCAGCCGGTCCTTGACCAGGATGCCGGCGCGGGCGGAGAGCGCGGTGGAGAGCGCCACGACCAGCGGGATGGCCAGCCCGAGGGCGTGCGGGCAGGCGATCACCAGGACGGTCACGGTGCGGACCACGGCCTGGTCGGTGTCGCCCAGCACGCGCCAGGCCACGAAGGTGGCCAGCCCGGCGAGCGCGGCGACGTAGAACAGCAGCGCGGCGAACCGGTCGGCGAGCACCTGGGCGCGCCCGCCGGAGGCCTGTGCCTGGGCGACGAGCCGGCCGATGCCGGCCAGCGCGGTGTCCTCCCCGACGGCGTCGACCCGGATCCGCAGGGCGGAGTCGGTGGCCACGGTGCCGGCGACCACCCGGTCCCCAACGGCGCGCGGCACCGGCCGGGACTCCCCCGTGATCATGGACTCGTCGAGTTCGGCGGCGCCCTCCTCGATCCGCCCGTCGGCGGGGACCCGGCCGCCGCTGCGGACCAGCACCAGGTCGCCGACGCGCAGGTCGGCGACGGAGACCGGGTGCGGCCGCCCGGCCTCGTCGAGGCGTTCGGCGTCGTCGGGCAGCAGCGCGGCCAGCGCGGCGAGCGCCCCCTGGGCCTGCCCGATCGCCTTCATCTCCTGCCAGTGGCCGAGCAGCATGATGGTGACCAGCGCCGCCAGCTCCCACCAGAAGTCCAGGTCGAACCAGCCCAGGCTGGTCGCGGCCGAGGCGGCGTACGCCACGGTGATCGCCATCGAGATCAGCAGCATCATCCCGGGTGCCCGGTCCCGCAGCTCGCGGACGCCGCCGACCAGGAACGGCCAGCCGCCGTACCAGAAGACGACCGAGCCGAGCACCGGGCCGACCCAGCGGACGCCGGGAAGGTCGAGCCGGTAGCCGAACCAGTCCATCACCATGTGGCTGGTGAGCACGATCGGCACGGTCAGGGCCAGGCTCAGCCAGAACTTCCGGCGGAACTGTTCCGGGTCGTGCCCGGCGTGCTTGTCGTGCCCGGCGTGCTTGTCGTGCCCGCCGTGGTCGGCGTGCGCGTCGTGGTGCCGGTGTTCGGGTTCCATCGAACTCCACCTCCGCCGCGACCATATACCCGGTGGGGGTATTCGTCACGGTGACGCTCGCCCCACCCGAGGTCATCCTTTCGCGTCCGAGCGGTACAAACCGGGGCAACCGCCGGGACGGGACCGCAGGGTCGGTGCTGACCGGTCTCCGGCACCACCCGCCGAACGCCGAACGCCGCCGACCGTCGACCGGACACCGGCGGCCGGAGGGGCTAGCCTCGGGACACGGCCGGCGGCGGGAGCGGGATGAGCGAGCAGAGGACGCAGATGACGATGCCGGCGGCGTTCTTCGGCCACGGCAACCCGATGAACGCCCTGGAGGTCAACCGGTACACCGCCGCGTGGCGGGAGTTCGGCCGAGCGGTGCCCCGGCCCCGGGCGATCCTGGTGGTCTCCGCGCACTGGTACATCGGCGCCACCGCGGTCACCGCGATGCCCCGGCCCCGCACCATCCACGACTTCTACGGCTTCCCGCAGCAGTTGTTCGACGTCAGCTATCCCGCGCCCGGGCTGCCCGAGCTGGCCGAGGAGATCAGCGACGTGGTGCACCCCACCTGGGTCGGTGCCGACCTGGACTCGTGGGGCATCGACCACGGCACCTGGTCGGTGCTCACCCACGCGTTCCCCGCCGCCGACATTCCGGTGGTGCAGTTGAGCATCAACGCGTTCAAGCCGCTGGACTACCACCTGGACCTCGGCGCCCGGCTCGCACCGCTGCGCGAGCGCGGTGTGCTCGTGGTGGCCAGCGGCAACGTGGTGCACAACCTCGGCGGCGTGGACCGGCGCCTGGCCGACGAGGGCTTCGACTGGGCCCGCCGGTTCGACGACGCGGCCCGGGAGATCGTCCGGGACGCGCCGACCGAGGCGGCCCGGCTCGACGCCCACCGCGACTACCAGTTGGCCGTGCCGACCCCCGACCACTTCATCCCGCTGCTCTACCTGGCCGGCCTGGCCGGTGCGGACGGGAGCCGCCCCGAGGTGCTGGTCGACGGGTACGCCTACGGTTCGCTGTCGATGACCGCGTACACCCTGGGGTTGCGCTGCGCCGCCGGGGAGCAGCCGGCGGGCGCGGCCGCGCTGCCCCGCGACGTGCCCGCCGACTCGGCCAACATCTGACCCCTCAGCGGGGTGCGGCGCCGACGCTCCGGCCCGCCACCGGCTGCCGGGCCTGCCACGGCCAGCGGCCGTCGAGCTCCACCTCCAGGGAGAAGCTCAGGAAGGTCCGGACCAGCACGATCAGGCCCAGCACGCCGACGCTGGTGAAGGTGGGCGAGACCGCCACGGTACGGATGATGTCGCCGCCGACCAGGAACTCCAGCCCCAGCAGGATGGCCTTGCCGACGTCCTCCCGGTAGGGACGGTAGCTGTCGGCCAGCCGCCGGTCGCGCCACGAGCGGGCCAGGAACACCACCGTGGCGAGGGTGACGCCGGCCGCGATGACCAACACCCCGGCCAGGTCGAGCAGCGCGCCGACCTTCTCGATGATCTCCCTCGTCGGCACCCCGCACCCCCGCACCACCGGCCGTCGACCGCCCGGCCGCGGATAGCCTCCGCACCTGGGCCGGCCACAGCACCACCATGGCGCATCCCCGGCGCGTCCGGGCGGTTTCGCCCGACCCCGGCCCGGCCCGCACCGGCAACCGCCTGCGACCCGGGTACGCCCCGCCTAGGCTGGGCACCGGGACAGGAAGCGGCCCCGGATCACGGGGCGGTCGCCGACGGCCCGACGAGGAGGGGACGTGACGGAGCCCGAAGAGGACCAGGAGAAGACCCGGAAGACCGACGACGTGCTGTACTCCCCCGACGGCGACCCCCACCACACGATGGCCGAGGCGCCGCAGCCCGACGAGCACCTGCCGGTCCGCTTCGAACACGACGGCGAGAGCGAGACCGTCGGCGACGAGTAGGGCCGCGCGCCGCCGACGGGCGGCTTTCCGGTGCCGACGGCACGTCGGCCCCGTCCGCGTCCACCCTGCGCCGTCGGGTGCGCACCCTGCTCGACGATCCGGCGGCCGAACCCGACCGCCCGCGACGCATCGACCAGTCCCTGCTGAGCAGCTGCCGTGGCCGTGGCCGACCCGGGACCCGGCGGGGCCGGGAGCGGGTCAGTCCTCGGCGCGCCAGCGGTAGAACGGCGCGGCGACCGAGTCCTGCGGGCCGTGCCAGCTCTCCGGGCGGTACGGCTCGACGTACGGGGCGAGTTCGATCATCAGCTTGCCGAAGGCCGGCTTCTGCTCGTGCCGCTGCCGCAGCCGCTCCGCGGTCTCGGCATCCTGCTCGATCAGATGCACGAACACGTCGTCGATCGAGTAGAGGAAGCGCGCCGCGACGCCCAGCTCGGCCGGGAGCGGCCCGGCGTCGGAGTCGGCGAAGATCCGGGCCACGTCCGGCTCGGCGCCCGGCTTGATCCGCTGGACGACGACGGTCAACACGGGGTCGGCGGGCGCCGGGCGGTCCTCCGGCGTCCAGCGGTAGAACTCCTTGGCCACCGAGTCCGACGGGTTCTTCCAGTACCTCGGGTACGGGGTCACGTACGGGCCGATGGCTTCGGCGATCTTCTGGAAGGCGGGCAGGCCGCGGGTCTGCCCGGACACCTTGGGGTCCTGCTCGCGCTCGATGACGTGCAGGTAGAGGTCGTGGTGGGACAGCAGGATCCGCCCGATGACGCCCAGGTCCTGGGGCCGGGTGGTCCGGTCGTAGTAGCCGAAGACGTCGCCGACGGTGCCCTCGCTGCCGGGGACCATGTGGCAGACGATCACGTTCCGGAAGACCATGACTGCTCCTTGGTGGGTTGTGACGAAGTGGGGTTGTCACGAACGGGTGTCGAGGGTCAGGCGGCGAAGGCGACGGGCAGTTCGAGCAGGCCGCGGAACGGCGACCCGGCCGGCAGCCGGGGTACCTGCGCCACCGGCACGGCCAGCCGCAGCCCGGGCAGCCGGCGCAGCAGCGCGCCGAGGCCCAGCTGCGCCTCCATCCGGGCCAGCGAGACGCCGAGGCAGTAGTGGACGCCGTGGCCGAAGCCGAGGTGCGGCCCGCGCACCCGGCGCAGGTCCAGCCGGTCCGGGTCGACGAAGTGCGCGGGGTCGTGGTTCGCCGCGTTGAGCACCACGCCGACGACCGCGCCGCGCGGGATGGTCACGTCCTGGTACGCCAGGTCCTCGGTGGCGATCCGCGGGCTGGCCACCGGCAGCGGGCCGTCGAAGCGGAGCAGTTCCTCGATCGCCGACGGCAGCAGCTGCGGGCTGGCGCGCAGCAGTTCCAGCTGCTCGGGATGCGTCAAGAGGGCCAGCACCGCGTTGCCGAGGAAGTCGGCGGTGGTCTGGTGCCCGGCGAAGAGCAGCAGGAACGTGGTGGTGACCAGTTCCGCCTCGGTGAGCGTACGGTCGCGGTCGCAGGCGGCGATCAGCGCGCCGATGATGTCGTCGGCCCGGTCGTCGCGCTTGGCCCGGACCAGGTCGGCCAGGTAGCGGTGCAGCCGCGCCTGGGCCTCCTGCACCGCCGCGCGCTCCTCCTCCGGCGGGCGACGCGTCGACCCGGAGGTGCGGATCACCTGGGTCCAGTCGAGCACCCGGCCGTGGTCGGCCGGCGGCACCCCGAGCAGCTCGCAGATCACCGTCATCGGCAGGGGGATCGCGAAGTCGTGCATCAGCTCGGCGCGGCCCTGCGGGAGCAGCTTGTCGATCAGGTGGTCGACGATCTCGGCGACGCGCGGGCGCAGCGCCTCGATCCGGCGCGGCGAGAACGCCTGCGACACCACCCGGCGCAGCCGGGTGTGCTCGGGCGGGTCGGAGTTGAGCATGTTCTGGTTCAGCCCGGCCGAGTTCGGGCCGAAGATCCGCAGGTAGTGCTGGCCGGGCCCGTACAGGTCCTTGGACAGCCGCGGGTCGGTCAGCGCGGTCCGGGCGTCCTCGAACCGGGTGATCAGGTACTGGTCGAACCGGCCGCTCACCGGGCAGACCGGCCGGTCGGCCCGCAGCCGGGCGAAGGTCGGGTAGGGGTCGGCGGCGAAGTCGTCGGTGTAGAGCCGCGCCGCGGGCACCGGGTCGTCGGTCATCGTGCTCCCTCCCGCACGCTGCTGACGCTGTGCAGCACCTGGTAGGTGTGCCGCTGGGCGGACTCGCGCAGCTCGCGGATGATCCGCAGCAGCCGGTCCCGGTGTTCGCTGCGGCCGAACGCGTCCAACCGGTCCCGGTCCGCCCAGTCGCTGATGATCAGATAGCTGCGCGGGTCGTCGGCGTCGCGGACCAGGTCCTGGTGCAGGCAGCCGTCCAGGGTGCTGATCTCCTCGGCGGCGGAGAGCCACTCGGCCTCGAACCGTTGCTCGCAGCCCTCCCGGGTCCGCATCGCCAGCACGGTCCGGACCCGGCTCATCGGGCGCCGCCGAAGGTCAGGTGCAGGTGCTTGCGCAGGCCGTCGCCGTCGATCGGCTGGCTGCGGTAGCCGATGTGCCCGTCCGGGCGGATCAGGTACAGCGCGCTGCCGGTGACGCCGTAGGTGTCCCGGAAGGCGTTCCCGCCGTCCACCACGACCGGCGGCGCGAGCAGCCGCGACGGCGCGGCGTCCGGGCTGCGCAGCAGGTACGCGTCGAGCTCCCCGCCGGCCTGCCGGCGGACGTCGGCGCAGAGCTGCGCCGCGGCGGCCAGCGTCGCCTCGTCGGCCGTGCCGTCGGCGTACACCAGCAGGGTGTGCCGGGTGCCGCGGGTGAGGTCGCGCAACCGCAGCGGGTGTCCGACGCCCTGCCGGTCCAGGCCGGCCACGTCGGGGGCGCGGTCGCCCGGTCCGGGGCCGGCGCGCAGCGCGTCGGGGTCGGCGACCGACTCGCCGACCAGCGGGCTGTCCGCGTAGCTGAGCAGCAGGGACATCTCCTGACGGAACTGGCGTTCCAGGTCGGCGCGGTCCAGCTCGTCGGTGAACGCCATCCGGACCGCCCGCCCGACGATCTCCTCGCCCTCCGGCCGCCGCTCGGTCTCGTAGCTGTCCAGCAGGCCGGGGGCGGCGAGCCCGCGGGCGGCCAGCGCCAGCTTCCAGGCCAGGTTCCAGGCGTCCTGGATGCCGGTGTTCATGCCCTGCCCGCCGGCCGGCGGATGCAGGTGGGCCGCGTCGCCGGCCACGAAGACCCGGCCGTCGCGGTACCGGTCGACGATGCCGTGGCTGATCCGGAACACCGACGACCAGCGCAGGTTCGACGCCCGGGTGCCGGGCGGGGCGAGGTGGTCCAGGGCGGCCTGGACGTCGGCCAGGGTCGGCGCGGCGAGTTCCTCGCTGAACCCGGGCGGGGCGTCCTGCCCGCCGGTCTGGGCGAAGAACCGGGGCGGCGCGAGGGTGGCGATCCGGTACCGGCGCTCGCCGCGCAACGGGACGCAGACCAGCATGCCGTCCATCCGCCCATCGGTCTCGTGCAGGAACCGCAGCAGGTGGCCGTCCGGCATGTCCCAGTCGACGTCCACGTCGCCGAGCATGAACAGCTGCGGGAAGCGGCCCAGCCCGCCGGTGAAGGTCAACCCGAGCAGTTCCCGGACCCGGCTGTGCGCGCCGTCGCAGCCCACCAGGTACTTCGCCCGGACGGTCTCGGTGCCGCCGTCGGCGGTCGCCACGGTGGCGGTGACGCCGTCGCCGTTCTGGTCGAACCCGACCAGCTCGGCGCCGCGCTGCGGGCGTACGCCCAGGGTGGCCAGGCGCTGGGTGAGCAGGCGCTCGGTCTCGTACTGGGGCAGGCCGAGGTGGGCGTACGGCAGGCCGGGCAGCTCCCAGCTCATCCGGTGCGTCTCCCGGCCGTTGACGAAGACCATGTTGCCGGTCAGCCAGATGCCGGTGTCCATCGCCTCGCGGACGATGCCCTGCTCCTCCCAGAGTTCCATGGTGCGGCAGTGCACGCCGATCGCCTTGTCGGCCTGGCCGGCCGGGGTGGCCAGCTTGTCGATCACCCGGCAGTCGACGCCCCGCCGGGCCAACTCGACGGCGGCGGTCAACCCGGTGGGTCCCGCCCCCACCACGAGTACGTCCGTTGTCCTGTGCACGTCGGCCTCCCTGCCCGTACGCGGTTGTCGGTGCTCTGCCGGCTCGGCCACCGGGTGGAAGATCCGGCGGCGGATGTCGAGCAGGAACGGGGCGATCGGCCCGGCCTCCTGGGAGGCGTGCGCCGGGTCGCCGATCCAGCGGTGGAACTCCGCCGCGCTGCGCCACTCGGCGAAGATGTGGTGCACGTCGGTCCCCGGCTCGCGCAACAGGTCCTCCCGCAGGTAGCCGGGGACCGCGGCGACCCGGGCGAGGACCTCGACGTAGCCGCGGTCGAACTCGGCGCGGCGGTCGGCCGGCACGGTCAGCTCGACGTCGACGAAGATCGGCATCGCCGCGCCCGGCCGGTCGGTCATCAGCCGAGGGCCGTCCGCCGGATACGCCTCGCAGAACGGGCGGACCGCGTCGGCGAGACCGGCGGCCAGCTCGCCCCGCGCGTACCGGCGCCCGGCCGCCTCGTCGGTCCACTCGGTGACCAGGACGAACGTCCGCGGATCGGCGGCGTCGTGCAGCAACTCCTGGCGGACGCCGCCGGTCGCCGCCGCCAGCTGCCCGGCGTGCGCCCGCCAGGCGGCCGTCACGGCGGGTTCGCACCCGGCACGCACCCGGAGCCGGAGCATCGTCCTGATCATGAAGTCTCCTCGGACGGCCGGGACGGGACTGGTGCTGCGACCCTGTCCGAGGTCGCGTCAACCGCCCGTCACCGGCCGCCGGGGCGAAGTCCGCTCACCGTGACGCCGTGGGGACGCCCGCCGGCTCGGCGGGCGTGCGAGACCGTCAGCGGCCGAGGCGCCGGTAGCTCTCCTCGGTCGCCTGCTTCTGCGGCTTCCACCACCACTCGTTGGTCCGGTACCAGTCGATGGTGGCCGCGAGCCCGTCCCGGAAGGAGTCGAACCGGGGCCGCCAGCCCAGCTCGGTGCGCAGCTTGGTGGAGTCGTTGGCGTAGCGCAGGTCGTGCCCGGGCCGGTCCGGCACGTGGTCGTAGCCGTCGGCGGGCCGGTCCATGAGGGCGAGGATCAGCTCGACGATCTCCCGGTTGCTGCGCTCGTCGCCGGAGCCGATCAGGTACGTCTCACCGATCCGGCCCTGCCGCAGGATCAGGTGCACGGCCGCGTTGTGGTCGTCCACGTGCGTCCACTCGCGGACGTTGACGCCGGTGCCGAACAGCTTCGGGCGCTCGCCGGTGAGCACGTTGGTGACCTGGCGCGGGATGAACTTCTCCACGTGCTGGAACGGGCCGTAGTTGTTGGCGCAGTTGGACAGCGTGGCCGCCACTCCGTACGAGCGCACCCAGGCGCGCACCAGCAGGTCCGAGCCGGCCTTGGTGGCGGAGTACGGGCTGGACGGGTCGTAGGCGGTCTGCTCGGTGAACTTCCCGGTCGCGTCCAGGGGCAGGTCCCCGAAGACCTCGTCGGTGGAGATGTGGTGGAACCGGACGCCGTGCCGGCGTACCGCCTCCAGCAGGGTGAAGGTGCCGATCAGGTTGGTCCGGACGAACGGCTCCGGGTCGCGCAGCGAGTTGTCCACGTGCGACTCGGCGGCGAAGTGCACCACCACGTCGGCGTCGGCGACCAGGCCGTCGACCAGCGCGGCGTCGCAGATGTCGCCGGCCACGAACGCCACCCGGTCGTCGACCGGCGCCAGGCTGGCGCGGTTGCCGGCGTAGGTCAGCGCGTCGAGGACCCGGATCCGGTACTCGGGGTGGTGCCGCACGGTGTAGTGGACGAAGTTCGCCCCGATGAAGCCGGCGCCGCCGGTGACCAGCATCCTCGTCATGCCCCGCATCCTACCGGCCACTACGCTTTCCACGCCCCGGAAGAATCGATTAGGTGACCTTTCCCGGCGATTCTCTGAAGCAATTACAAGGCAGCCCTAAAGGGGTTCCAAACAATCGCCCTGCCCATTGTCGTGCGGGGTTGCGCGTACCGTTTTCGTCGGTAGGGTCCGGGTGAACATACCTGGCCCGAGCGCCCCGGGGGATGCCATGCGGTTTGCTGTTCCCGCCGAAGACCGGACACCGTCGTGAAGGGGATCATCCTGGCCGGCGGCTCCGGGACCCGGCTGCACCCGATCACCATCCCGGTCTCCAAGCAGCTGCTCCCGGTCGGCGACAAGCCCATGATCTACTACCCGCTGTCGGTGCTGATGTTCGCCGGCGTACGGGAGGTGCTGGTGATCGCCCGCCCGGCGGACCTGCCGATGTTCCGGACCCTGCTGCACGACGGCACCCAGTGGGGGCTGCGCATCACCTACGCCGAGCAGCCCCAGCCCCGCGGCATCGCCGAGGCGCTGCTCATCGGGGCCGGTCACATCGACGGCGATGACTGCGCCCTGATCCTGGGCGACAACATCTTCCACGGCAACGCCTTCTCCCAACTGCTGCACCGCGAGTCGCGCCAGCTGACCGGCTGCACCCTGTTCGGCTACCGGGTCAACGACCCGCAGCGGTACGGCATCGGGGTGACCGACGCCGAGGGCCGGCTGGTCGCGATCGACGAGAAGCCCAGCCAGCCCCGCTCCAACCGGGCCATCACCGGCCTCTACTTCTACGACAGCGACGCGGTGGACATCGCCAAGAACCTGCGCCCCTCGGGCCGGGGAGAGCTGGAGATCACCGACGTCAACAACGCCTACCTGAGCCAGGGCCGGGCGCGGCTGGTCGACCTCGGGCGCGGTTTCGCCTGGCTGGACACCGGCACCCCGGAGGCGCTGCTGCAGGCCGGGCAGTACGTGCGCACGCTGGAGGAGCGCCAGGGCGTCCGGATCGCCTGCCTGGAGGAGATCGCGCTGCGGATGGGCTTCATCGACGCCGAGGCCTGCCACGCGCTCGGCGCGACGATGGCGAACTCCACCTACGGCCGGTACGTGATGAGCATCGCCCGGGAGTTGGCCGCCTGACCGACCCGACCCGCGCACCCGCCGGCCCCGTCGCCGGCGGGCCGGCCGTCGTGCCCGGACCGGTCCGGCCGGTGGCCGAAGCGTGCCGATCGGGACCGTTGCCGCCCGGTCCGCCCGAATAGCTTTAGTGGTGAATAAGGCGATCGTTAGCTGCGGCAGAAATTGTCGGATCCGAGGTTGGCGTGCTGTCGGCGGCGGCGGTCCCGATGTCCCGCCCGCCCCGCCCATCGACGTTCCATGACGCCAACGGTGAGGAGCGATCCCGCAATGAGCCAGGGCGCGCCGGCGAACGGTACCGCGAATGAGGAAAGGCTGCGGGCGTATCTGCGGCGGGCCACCGCGGAGTTGCAGCAGACGCGGCAGCGTCTGGTCGATGTGGAGGCGGTGGCGCGGGAGCCGATCGCGGTGGTCGGCATGGCGTGCCGGTTGCCCGGTGGGGTGCGGTCGCCGGAGGAGTTGTGGCGGCTGCTGGCCGAGGGGCGCGACGCGATCTCGGAGTTCCCGACGGACCGGGGCTGGGACGTCGAGGCGCTGTACGACCCGGACCCGGACGCGGCCGGCCGCACGTACGTGCGCGAGGGCGGGTTCGTCGACGCGGCCGGGGAGTTCGACCCCGAACTGTTCGGCATCAGCCCGCGCGAGGCGATGACCATGGACCCGCAGCAGCGGTTGCTGCTGGAGACCGCCTGGGAGGCGTTCGAGCGGGCCGGCCTCGACCCCACGGCGGTACGCGGCAGCAGCACCGGCGTCTTCGCCGGGATCATGGTGGCGGACTACGGATTCCGCCTGCTCCCGGACATCCCCGCCGGCTACGAGGGCCTGGTGGGCAGCGGCAGCGCGCCGAGCATCGCCTCCGGCCGGGTGGCGTACACGTTCGGGCTGGAAGGCCCGGCGATCACCGTCGACACGGCGTGCTCGTCGTCCCTGGTGGCGGTCCACCTGGCCGCCCAGTCACTGCGCAAGGGCGAGTGCGACATGGCCCTGGCCGGCGGCGCGACCGTGATGGCCACCCCCGGCTCCTTCGTGGAGTTCAGCCGGCAGCGGGCACTCTCCCCCAGTGGGCGGTGCCGGGCGTTCGCCGACTCGGCCGACGGCACGGTCTGGGGCGAGGGCGTCGGCCTGCTGCTGCTCACCCGCCTGTCCCACGCCCGGGAACACCACCTACCCATCCACGCCGTCATCGCCGGATCCGCGATCAACCAGGACGGCGCCAGCAGCCAACTCACCGCCCCCAACGGGCCCGCCCAACAACGCGTCATCCGCCACGCCCTGACCAACGCCGGCCTCACCCCCGCCGACATCGACGCCGTCGAAGCCCACGGCACGGGCACGACGTTGGGCGACCCCATCGAAGCCCAAGCCCTGCACGCCACCTACGGCCGCCACCGCCACGACCAGCCACTCTGGCTCGGCTCCATCAAATCCAACCTCGGCCACACCCAAGCCGCCGCCGGCGTCGCCGCCATCATCAAAATGATCCAAGCCCTGCACCACGGCCTGCTCCCTAAAACCCTGCACATCGACACGCCCAGCAGCCACGTCACCTGGGACCCCACCGCCGTCGCCCTCCTCACCGACGCCCAACCCTGGCCGCAGCACCCCGACCGACCCCGCCGCGCCGGCATCTCCTCCTTCGGCCTCTCCGGCACCAACGCCCACCTCATCCTCGAAGAACCCCCCGCCGACACCACCGCACCCGGCAGCGCCACCCCCACGGGACACCCGGACCGAGCCAGCGCTGCCGCTCCCGTCGACTCCCCCACCACCCGCGCCACGGCCACGACCGGGACCGGTGCGGTAGCCGGTGCCGAATCCGCAGCCCGCGCCGAAGCCGCCGCCGACGCCGGAAGCAGGACCGCAGCCGAGACCACAGCCCAGGCGGAGACCGCAGCCGCCAACGCCGATGACGCCGTGACCGGTCAGACCACGGCCGGGACCGCAACCGACACCGCACCCGTGCCGCTGCTGCTGTCCGGCAAGACCCCAGCCGCGCTCCGCGCTCAGGCCGCCGCCCTCGCCGCCCACCTGGAAACCCACCCCGACACCGCGTTGGCCGACCTCGCCGGGACGCTCGCCCACCAGCGCGCCCACCTCGACCACCGGGCCGTCATCATCACCGGCTCCCCGGCGCACACCCTCGACGCTCTCCGGCACCTCGCCGACGACCAACCCCACCCCGACCTGATCACCGGCCACGCCACCGACCCCGGCCGCATCGCCCTCCTCTTCGCCGGCCAAGGCTCCCAACACCCCGCCATGGCCCACGAACTCCTCAACCACCCCGTCTTCGCCCACCACATCCACGCCTGCGACACCGAACTCGCCGCACAGGGCCACACCTGGTCCATCCGGG
>NZ_KQ058838.1 GCF_000982955.1 Micromonospora sp. HK10
TCGCGCACGCCGAGGCCGACCGCACCGTCACCTCGAACACCACCGGCACCCACAACGGCTACTTCTTCTCCTACTGGAAGGACAACGGCAACGTCACCATGACGCTGGGCGCCGGCGGCAGCTACAGCGTCCAGTGGAGCAACATGAACAACATGGTGGTCGGCAAGGGCTGGAAGCCCGGGTCCAACCACACCGTGAACTACTCGGGCAACTTCAGCCCGAACGGCAACGGCTACCTGGCCCTCTACGGCTGGACCCGCAACCCGCTGATCGAGTACTACATCGTCGAGAACTTCGGCAGCTTCAACCCCAGCACCGGCGCCACCCGGCTGGGTTCGGTCACCACCGACGGCAGCACCTACGACATCTACCGCACCCAGCGGGTCAACCAGCCCTCCATCGACGGCACCGCGACGTTCTACCAGTACTGGAGCGTGCGGCAGTCACACCGCAACAGCGGCACCATCACCACCGCCAACCACTTCAACGCCTGGGCCAGCCACGGCCTGAACCTCGGCACCCACGACTACCAGATCATGGCCACCGAGGGCTACCAGAGCAGCGGCAGCTCCAGCATCACGGTGAGCGAGGGATCCAACCCAACGACCCCGCCGCCCACGACCACCAGCCCGCCGCCGACCACCACCAGCCCGCCCCCGAACCAGGGCGGCGGCGCCTGCCGGGTGAGCAACGCGCTGAACGCGTGGAACAACGGGCTGACCGACAACATCACCATCACGAACACCGGCTCGTCCGCCATCAACGGTTGGTCGCTGCGGTTCAACCTGGCGTCCGGGCAGAACATCACCTCGGGCTGGAACGCCTCGTACTCGCCGAGCAGCGGCCAGGTGACCGCGACGAACGTGAACTACAACGGCAGCATCCCACCGGGCGGGTCGACCACGATCGGCTTCCAGGCCACCCACTCGGGCAACACCGCCGCACCGAGCGGATTCACCCTCAACGGCGCCGCCTGCAGCAGCTGACGGCACCGCCCCCTGGCCGGCATTCCCGCTGGCCAGGGGGCGTTCTGCTGCCCTCGGCGGGGCGCGCGCCGGGACAAGGTCCCACCGTCGCGCCGCGTCTGGGCTCGCCGACGCGCCGGCCCGGCGTACCCGGTCGCGGTCACCGGGCCTCGACGGGCGGCCATCCGGCGGCGTCCGCAGCGGGACGTTGTGTTGATCGAGAAGCGTCGGTATAAGTGATCATGGCAAACGGGGGTAGTGGGATTGGACACGTTCGAGGAGCAGCTCGCGGCCGCGCGGCGTACCGGTGCGGAGCGGGTCGAGGCGGCGGGCCGCAGTGGCGCGTCCTCGTTGGACCTGAGTGGGCTCATGCTGGCGGCCCTGCCGGATCCGCTGCGTGAGCTGACCGCCCTCACCCAGCTCAACCTGGCCGGTAACCGGCTCACCGAGCTGCCGGACTGGCTGACCGGCCTGACCGCGCTCACCCGGCTCAACCTGACCGCCAACCAGCTCACCGAGCTGCCGGACCGGCTGGGCGACCTCACCGCCCTGACCCGGCTCGACCTGACCGGCAACCGGCTCACCGCGCTGCCCGAGTCGCTGACCGGGTTGAGCGACCTCACCGAGCTGTTCGTGCCGGGCAACCGGCTCGCGGCGCTACCGGAGTCGCTGGGGGCGCTGGCCGCCCTCACCGACCTGTTCGTCGGCGGCAACCGGCTCACCACCCTGCCGGAGTCCCTGGGTGACCTCACCGCCCTCACCCGGCTCGGCCTCTCCGGCAACCAGCTCACCACGCTGCCGGACTGGCTGGGCAGGCTGACCGCCCTCACCTGGCTCGACCTGGCCGGCAACCAGCTCACCGCGCTACCGGACCGGCTGGGCGACCTCACCGCCCTCACCCGGCTCGACCTGACCGGCAACCAGCTCACCGCGCTGCCGGACTCGCTGGGCAGGCTGACCGCCCTCACCCACCTGCTCCTGACCGCCAACCGGCTCAGCGCACTGCCCGCATCGCTGGGCAACCTGACCGCTCTCACCCGGCTCGACCTGGCCGGCAACCAGCTCACCGCGCTGCCGGACTGGCTGGGCAGACCCGGAGGGAATCCGATGAACGCACCGCTGCAGGCCTGGATCGACGGCACCCCCACCCGCGTCGACAGCGCCGCTGACCTCGACGCCGTCCTGGACCGG
The DNA here is from genome assembly GCF_000982955.1 of Micromonospora sp. HK10. Lineage (GTDB taxonomy): Bacteria > Actinomycetota > Actinomycetes > Mycobacteriales > Micromonosporaceae > Micromonospora. The sequence goes on from NZ_KQ058838.1 coordinate 2,157, forward strand.
GTACCGCCCACCGGCGTCACGCTGACCGTGGCGGGTGAGGTGCCCAGCCTGTTCGTCAACCTGGCCGGCGACCAGTCCGAGCTGATGTGGGAGGATGACGAGGACATCATGATCAGCTGGGGTCCGGTGCCGGCGGGCGCCCCGTCGGGCCAGACCGCCGCGGACGCCGAGCACGCGTACGCCGACCCGTGGTTCACCGAGTCGGGCGACGAGCCGCCCGCCCTCACCGCCGATCAGGCCCGCCGGGCGGCGCACGAGTTCCTGGGTACCGGCCGGCGGCCCACCAGCGTCCAGTGGGTCGAGAAGCCGTAGCGGGGCGGGACCGCCGTGGGGCGGAGGGTGTGGGATTCGAACCCACGAAGACATCGCTGCCTTACCGGTTTTCAAGACCAGCGCCATCGGCCACTAGGCGAACCCTCCCTGCCACGCCCCCACCGGGGTACGTGACCGTGCCTAGTCTGCCACGGACGGCTAAATCCCCGCGCCGCACTCCCACCCCTGATGTCAGGATGGCGGCCGTGTGGGAAACCCCGTCGGTGGTGCTGATCAGCGGAATCATGGCGGCCGGCAAGTCCACTGTGGCCGAACTGCTGGCCCGGCGGCTGCCCCGCGCCGTGCACCTGCGCGGCGACGTGTTCCGCCGCATGATCGTCACCGGCCGGGCGGCGATGACCGCGCAGCCGGACGCCCAGGCGTGGCGCCAGCTCCGGCTCCGCTACGACCTCGCGGCGTCCGCCGCCGACCGGTACGCGGCGGCCGGCTTCACCGTCGTCCTCCAGGACGTGGTGCTCGGCGCCGAGCTGCCGGCCATGGTCGACCGGATCCGGCACCGGCCGCTGGCCGTGGTGGTGCTCGCGCCCACCGCCGGCGTGGTCGCCGCCCGCGAGCGGGACCGCCCCAAGCAGGGGTACGGCGACTGGCCGGTGGCCGACCTGGACGCCGCGTTCCGCGCCGACACTCCCCGGATGGGGCTGTGGCTGGACAGTTCCGCACAGACCCCGGCGGAAACGGTGGACGAGATCATGGCTCGGGCGTGGACGGCGGGAAGGATCGGGTAAGACTGGACTATGCACGCGATCACCATTCCGAAACCCGGTGGACCCGACGCTCTCGTCTGGGCGGCGGTGCCCGACCCGGAGCCCGGCCCGGGCGAGGTGGTGGTCGAGGTGCGGGCCAGCGGGGTCAACCGGGCCGACCTGCTGCAACGCCAGGGGCAGTACCCGCCGCCGCCGGGCGCGCCGGCGTACCCCGGGCTGGAGTGCTCGGGCGTGGTGGCGGCGGTCGGCCCCGAGGTGACCGGCTGGACCGTCGGCGACGAGGTCTGCGCGCTGCTGGCGGGTGGCGGGTACGCGGAGCGGGTGGCCGTGCCGGCCGGGCAGTTGCTGCCGGTGCCGGCCGGGGTGGACCTGGTCGACGCCGCGGCGCTGCCGGAGGTGGCCTGCACGGTCTGGTCGAACGTGGTGCAGCTGGCCCGGCTCGCCGAGGGCGAGACGCTGCTGGTCCACGGCGGCGGCAGCGGGATCGGCACCTTCGCCGTCCAGCTCGGTGCGGCGCTCGGCGCGACCGTGGTGGCGACCGCGCGCGCCGGGAAGCACGAGCGGCTGCGCGAGCTGGGCGCCGCGCACACCATCGACTACCAGGGGCAGGACTTCGTCGAGGAGGTCTCCCGGGTCACCGGTGGTCGGGGCGCGGACGTGATCCTGGACATCATCGGCGGGGCGTACCTGCCGCGTAACGTGGCGGCGCTGGCCACCGGCGGGCGGCTCGTGGTGATCGGCATGCAGGGCGGCCGCAAGGGCGAACTGGACCTGGGCATGCTGCTGACGAAGCGCGCCTCGGTGCACGCGACCGCGCTGCGGTCCCGGCCGGTCGCGGAGAAGGCGGAGATCGTCCGGGGCGTCCGGGAGCAGGTGTGGCCGCTGGTCGAGGCGGGGAAGATCCGGCCGGTGGTCCACGCGCGGGCGAAGATGGCCGACGCCGCCGACGCGCACCGGCTGGTGGAGTCCAGCGACCACCTGGGCAAGGTGCTGCTGGTCCGCTGACCGGCCAGGCCGCGTCCCCCGCCGGCTCGGCCCGGCGGGGCAGGCCAGGCCGAGAAGGCCGAGCCGGAGCGGCCAAGGCCGGGGAGGCCAAAGCCGAGGAGGCCAAAGCCGAGGAGGCCAAGCCGGGGAGGTCAAGCCGGGGAGGTCAAGCCGGGGAGGTCAAGCCGGCTCGGGCGGGCGGGGCAGCATCAGGCGGGCGCCGGGGCCCTCGGCGGCCAGCGCGTCGCCCGGGTTGTAGAGGGTGCAGCGCTGCAACGACAGGCAGCCGCAGCCGATGCAGCCGTCCAGGTCGTCACGGAGCTTGCCGAGCAGCCGGATCCGCTCGTCGAGCCGGTCCCGCCAGGCCCGGGACAGCGCCGCCCAGTCGTCCGGGGTGGGCGTACGCGACGACGGCAGCGAGTCCAGCGCCTCGCGGATCTCCTCCAGCGAGACCCCGACCTGCTGGGAGATCCGGATGAACGCCACCCGGCGCAGCTCGGTGCGGGCGTACCGGCGCTGGTTGCCGCCGGTGCGCTCGGCCCGGATCAGCCCCAGCCGCTCGTAGTAGCGCAGGGCGGAGGCGGCCACCCCGCTGCGCGCGGAGAGCTGTCCGATGGTGAGTGCTTCGTACATCACAGGGCCTTGAGTTGAAGTGAACTTGAAGTCCGAGGCTAGCCGCATGACGACGACCACCGCCACCGACCCGGCCACGCTGGCCGCGCTGCTCGACCGGGTCCGCGCCGGGCGCGAGTTCGGCGCGAACGTCTACTCGACGCTGGACGTGCTCCAGGTGCTCTACGACCGGGTGCTCCGGATCACCCCGGAGACCGTCGACGACCCGGACCGGGACCGGTTCCTGCTCTCCAAGGGGCACGCGGTCGCCGGCTACTACGCGCTGCTCGCCGCGAAGGGTTTCCTGCCGGTCGAGTGGCTGGACGACCAGGGCGGCCCGGACAGCCGCCTCGGCGACCACCCGGACCGGACGCTGGTCCCCGGCGTGGAGATCGGCTCCGGGTCGCTCGGCCACGGTCTCGGCCTGGCCGTCGGCACCGCGCTCGGCCTGCGCGCCCAGGGCCGACCCGACCCCCGGGTGTACGTGCTGCTCGGCGACGCCGAACTCGACGAGGGATCCAACCACGAGGCGATCGCGTACGCCGGCGCCACCGGGCTCGGCAACCTCACCGCGATCGTGCTGGACAACCGGTCGGCGAGCCACGGCTGGCCGGGCGGCGCCGCCAGCCGGTTCACCGTCAACGGATGGAGCGCCGCGACCGTTGACGGCCGCGACCACGACGCCCTGCACACCGCCCTCACCGGGCACGACCACCACCGGCCGCACGTCGTCGTCGCGGTCGTCACCGACGGGAAGTGACCATGCGCGACACCTTCGTGACCACCGCCACCGGGTTCCTGGACGATCCGCGTACCGCGATCGTGCTGGCCGACATCTCCGCCGCCGCGTTCGCCCCGGCCGCCGCGCGGCACCCCGACCGGGTGCTCAACGTCGGCATCCGGGAGCAGCTCATGGTGGGCGTGGCGGGCGGGCTGGCGTTGACCGGGCTGCGCCCGATCGTGCACAGCTACGCGCCGTTCCTCGTCGAGCGGGCGTACGAGCAGATCAAGCTGGACCTCGACCACCAGGGGGTCGGGGCGGTGCTGGTCAGCGTCGGGGCGTCGTACGACCGGGCGGCGGCGGGACGCACCCACCTGGCGCCGGCCGACGTGGCGCTGATCGACACCCTGCGGGACTGGACGGTGCACGTGCCCGGGCACCGGGACGAGGTGCCCGGCCTGCTGCGGGACGCCGTGTGCGGCGAGGGCTCGGCGTACCTGCGCCTCTCCACGGAGAGCAACGGGCAGCCGCACCCGGACGCGGGCGACCTGCGGGTGGTGCGCGACGCCGGCCCGGGCGCGCCGCTGCTCGTGGTGGTCGGTCCGCTGCTGGACGAGGCGGTCGCCGCCGTCGCCGACCGGGCGGTCACCGTGGCGTACACCCACCGGCCGCGCCCGTTCGACACCGCCGGGCTGCGGGCCCTCGCGGGCGGCGAGGTGATCCTCGTCGAGCCGTACCTGGCCGGCACCTCGGCGCGGATGGTCGGCGCCGCGTTGGCCGACCGGCCGCACCGGCTGCTCGCGCTCGGCGTGGGCCGCAGCGAGCTGCGCCGCTACGGCACCGCGGCGGACCACACCCGCTGGCACGGCCTGGACGCCGCCGGGCTGCGCCGCTCGATCGACGCGTTCCTGTCCGTGTGAGGCGGGAAGGGCGGCGTCAGCGGCTGTTCGCCGGGCGGCGCCGGGTCCGCTCCCGGGCCAGGATCCAGACCGCCTCGACGCCGTCCTTCCAGGTGATCTTCTTACCCTCCTCGCGGCCCCGGGCGCGGTAGCTGATCGGCACCTCGTAGGGGCGGATCCGCCGGCGCAGCAGCTTGCCGGTGACCTCGGCCTCCATGCCGAAGCCGCGGGACCGTACCCCGAGCGAGCGGTACAGCTCGAGCGGCATCAGCTTGAAGCAGGTCTCCAGGTCGCCGATGTAGGAGTTGTAGAGCACGTTCGCCACCGTGGTGACGCCCTTGTTGCCGATCACGTACCAGAAGCTGTAGGCGCTGTGGCTGCCGAAGGTGCGGTTGCCGTAGACCACGCTGGCCCGCCCGTCGAGCACCGGTTCGAGCAGCTTCGGGATGTCCTGCGGGTCGTACTCGAGGTCGGCATCGAGGATGACCATGTAGTCGCCCTCGGCGTTGGCGACGGCGGTCCTGATCGCCGCGCCCTTGCCCGCGTTGCGGGGGTGGGTGATGACCCGCAGCCGCGCGTCGTCCACCCGGCCGAGCACCTCGGCGGTGCCGTCCCGGCTGCCGTCGTCGACCACAACGAGCTCGATCTCACACGGGTAGTCGACCGCCAGCGCCTGCTTCAGGGCGTCGGCGATGCGTTCTTCCTCGTTGTAGACCGGCATGAGGATCGAGAGCTTCACACGGGTTCTCCAGGTAAGGACGGGCAAATCGGCCCTAGCGTAACCTGGTGGCTTCCCCGGAGGGCGCGAGCAGCGACGTTGAGCTGTGCGAAGACGCCCGATCGGCGCCGCACGACGGCCGGCGCGGCCGCCCCGCCGGGACGGCCGCCGCGCGGCGTGACTCAGCGTTGCCTGAGCGGGACCACGACCAGTCGGGCGACCCCACCGTCGCCCTCCCGGGCGCCCGCCACGCCGACCGTGGTGCCCACCTTGATGTCGCTGGACCGCAGCGTGGCCCGCCGCTCCACCACCCGCAGCTTGTCACCGAACGTCCAGGTCATCGTGAAGCCGTCGGCGGACTTCACGGTCATCGACCGGTCGTCCACGGCGGTCACCTGGCCGCGCTGCACCGCCACGGTCTTCGTACCGCCCTCCTTGGCCTGCACCACCACCTCGCCGTGCAGGGTGTTCTTGCGCAGCAGCACCCGGGCCCGGTGCCGCTTGCGCCACTCCTGCCCCCGGTCGGCCTTGCGGTCCGCGCCGGCCTGCTCGCCGGGCGAACCGGAGGGGGCCGGCGCGGCGACCGGGTCCACGTCCAGGTCGCCGGCGTCCAGGCCCAGCGCGGCGAGGGCCTGACCGTCCGCGCCCAGGGCGGCGGCCACCTCGACGGCCGTCTCCTTCGCGGAGTCCTGGGCGACCTGGGCCGGGCCGCAGCCGGCGAGGCCGAGCGCGGCCGCCGCGAGCAGGGCGGTGGCGCCGGTGACGATTCGCTGACGTGCCATCGGTGGTCCTCTCTTCGTCCCTGGTGCGCCCAGCATCCCCCGCCCGCGCGAGCGGAGCGTCAGGCCGATGTTCGGGTCAGGTAAGGATCGCCGGGCAGCCGGACGGTGAAGGCGGCCCCGCCCTCCGGCGCGTGCCCGGCGGTGATCTCCCCGCCGAGCCGGCGGACCAGCCCGGCGGCGAGCGCCAGGCCCAGCCCGCTGCCCACCTTGCGCACCCCCCGGTACCGCTGGTGCAGGGCCCCGCGCTCGAACGCCACCGCCAGGTCGTCGTCGGTGAAGCCGGGCCCGCCGTCGCGGACCTCGACGACCCCGCCGGTCGCCGGGTCCGCGCCGGCCGGCCGGACCGCGAGCACGACCGGCGCCCCCGGGGGTACGACCCGCAGCGCGTTCTCCAGCAGCCCGTCCACCACCTGCCGGATCCGGCCCGGATCGGTGTACGCGGGCACCGGACCCGCCGGTGCCTCCACCCGGAACGGCACGCCGACCGCCGCGCACCGGTCCGACCAGGTCCGTTCGGCGTCGGCCGCGAGCCGGGCCAGGTCCACCGGTCCCGGGTCCAGCGGGAAGTCGGCGGCCTCCAGCCGGGCCAACGCCAGCAGGTCGCTGACCAGCCGGTCCAGGTGTTCGGCCTCGGCCAGCACGGTCCGGCCGGTGGCCGGCACCGCGTCCGCGTCGAGCACCCCGTCGGCGAGCGCCTCGGCGTAGCCACGGATCGCGGTGAGCGGGGTGCGCAGCTCGTGCGAGACCGAGAGCAGGAACTCCCGTTGCCGTCCCTCGCTGGTGGCCAGCGCGGCGGCCAGCCCGTTCAGCGCGTACGCCAGGTCCGCCACCTCGTCGGGCGGTTCGACCGGCACCCGCACCGCGCGGTCCCCGGCGCGCAGCCGGGCGGCGGCGTGCGCGGCGGTCCGGATCGGTCGGGCCAGCCGGCGGGCCAGCAGCAGCCCGGCGGCCACCCCGGCGGCGAGCCCGGCCAGCAGCGGCAGCCAGAGGCCGCGCAGCACCTGCCGCCACGGGCCGCTGCTGGTGGCCCGGGTGAGCACCACGCCGTCCCCGCCGGGCAGCGCCCGCCCCTCCACCAGGGCCCGGTGCCCGGCGACGAGCCGGCGGCCGGAGACGTTGCCGCCGGCGGCCACCCGGGCCACCACCGGCCGGGGCAGACCGGCCCGGTCGACCTGGCCGGCCCGGATGACGTACACCTCGATGTCCTGCTGGCGGAGCTGGCGGATGAGCCGGTCGCCGACGGTGTCCCGCTGGCGGGCCGCCCGGACGCGGAGCACGTCGGCGGCGAGCCGGGCCTGCGCGGCCAGCGCCGCCTGGTCACGCCGCTCCGCGCCGCGGGCCGCCAAGGGGACCGCGACCAGCGCGGTGACCAGCACCGACACCAGCGCCACCGCGCAGGTGACCAGCACCGCGCGGGCGGTCAGGGTGTGCGCGAGGCGCGCGGGCGGCCGGGTCGGGGCCGGCCGGGCCCCGATGACCGGCAGCGCGACGGTGGGCTGGTCAGGCATCGGCCGCGTACCCGACGCCGCGGTGGGTGCGGATCACGCTGGCCGGGCCGAGCTTGGCCCGGACCTGGGCCACGTGCACGTCGACGGTCCGGGTGCCGGCGTGGGCGGCGTACCCCCAGACACCGGCCAGCAGCTCCTCCCGGGTGAAGACCCGGCCGGGCCGGGCCATCAGATGCGCGAGCAGGTCGAACTCCGTCGAGGTGAGCTGGACCGGGGCGCCGGCGGCGGTGACCGTCCGGCGGGCCGGGTCGAGGGTCACCGCGCCGACCACCCGGGGCTGCTCGGCGCCGGCCGGCGGGTTGGCCGTGCGGCGCAGCACCGCGCGTACCCGGGCGACCAGCTCGCGCGGGCTGAACGGCTTGGTCACGTAGTCGTCCGCGCCCAGTTCCAGGCCGACGATCCGGTCGACCTCGTCGTCGCGGGCGGTGAGGAAGATGACCGGCGTCCAGTCGCCGTCGGCGCGCAGCCGGCGGCAGACCTCGGTGCCGGCCAGGCCGGGCAGCGCGATGTCGAGCACGCAGGCCACCGGGCGCAGCCGCCGCGCGGCGGCCAGGCCGGCGGTGCCGTCCCGTTCCAGGTGTACGCCGAAGCCGTCCCGGGTCAGATAGAGCCGGACCAGGTCGGCGATGGCCGGCTCGTCCTCCACCACGAGGACGAGCCCGCGCGGGGGGGTGTCGGCGGTCACCGGCCCATGATTACCGACCGGTGGCCGCCGGGACGGCCCGCGGAATGTTCGGGTTCGGTAAGGAGCCGGTCAGCGGACCGACGCGGGGCGCAACACGGCTGGCCGGGTGCCGACCGGCGGCTCGCCGATGGTGGCCACCAGCCGCTCCGCGGGCGTCCGGAGCCGGGTCCGGAAGGCGTGGTTGAGCAGCGCGTCGAGCTGCCAGACCTGCTTCGGGTGGTGGGTACGGATGAGGAACCGCTCGCGCATGCCGTCGATCGCGGTGGCCGCCAGCTCCACGCACTGCGACCGGGCGTCCGGGCTCCAGGTGACGTTGCTCAGCTCGCGCAGTTCGGTGTTGAGGTGCAGGCGCAGCCGGTGCAGGACCCGGGTCTGCCGGGTCACCACCAGCCGGCGGTGGGTGAGCAGCATGAGGTACTCGCCGCCGATCGGGTGGTCGGGGCGGCTGCACCGGGTGACCAGGATGGTCGCGTCGCCGGAGCCGACGCACCGGCGGAAGATCGGCATGTGCCGACTCACGGTCTGGGCCGCCAGGCCGGTCTCGGCGGCGGCCGGAAGGAACGTTCGGGAGAACACGTCCATGCAAGATGCAACGAGCAATTGAGCTGGGGTGATATGGGTCACCGGCAATTTCTGGAACTTCCACCCGGTGCGTCGCACCCCGGGTGCGACGGTCGCGTCGGCTCGGGTCGGGCCGGCGTCGCCGGCCCGACCCGAGACCTCACAACAGCAACTGCTGCGACCGGGAGGTCGCCTTGATGAGCGGGATCGGGCCGGAGAACGTGCTACCCGACCAGGGGTAACGGTTGATGAGGATGGTGGCGGTGTCCACCGCCACCAGGTCCGCCCGGCCGTCCCGGTCGAAGTCACCGATGGAGACGAGGTCGTGCCGGCCGGTCCAGCCGCTGCCCACCTTCACCCCGGCCGCCAGCTGCCCGGCCGTCGTCACCGTGTAGCGGTAGAGGTCGCCGGTGCGGGTCTGCCGCGCCAGCAGGTCGACGTACCCGTCCCCGTTGATGTCCGAACCACCGGTCAGTTCGTCCATGCCGTTCCAGCCGCTGGAGCCCAGCAGGATCCGCGTACCGAAGCCGGTGCCCCGGCCGGGGTAGAGGTAGAGCGACCCGTTGGTGTTCGCGACCACCATGTCCGGGTAGCCGTCCCGGTTGTAGTCGCCGATCGGGGCGAACTGGCGGTAGGCGCTGGTGAAACCGCTACCGATCCGGACGCGCGGCCCGAGGCCGCCGGTGCCGGTGCCCGGGTAGAGCCAGAGGTAGCCGGTGGCGCTCTCCCGCGCGATGATGTCCTCGCCGCCGGACCGGTCGAAGTTCCCCACCCGGATGATCTCGTCCATGGCGAGCCAGCCGCCGCCGAGCGAGATCCGGGGGGCGAGCCCGCCGCCGTTACCCGGTTGCAGGTAGAGCGTCCCGGTGCGGCTGTCCCGGTAGATCAGGTCGGAGAAGCCGTCGCTGGTGAAGTCCCGGATGGCGGGCAGCGGCGCCATGTCGAGGTAGTTGGAATCGATGTTGATCTGGACCTCGCCCCAGGTCTCGTAGTGGTCGCCCTGGTACTGCTTCATCCGCCGCTTCGGCGCCCAGTAGTCGGCCGGAATGGCCGGGTCCGAGACCGTCGCCACGCCGTCCCACTTCGCGAAGTCCAGGTAGTCCGGCGGCACGTGCCCGGCCGTGCGGTACGCCGCCACCTGCTGTGCCACGCCGGTGGAGAGGCTGCTGTAGAAGCCGGAGAAGTAGCCGTGGTCGTGCAGCCGCGCGCTGTACGCGCTGACGTACGAGTTGACCGCCTGGACGCAGGCCGGATCACTGGTCGGGTACGACTCGACGTCGACGATCAGCACGCTGCCGGTCTCCAGCCCGAGGCTGCGCGCCTGAAGCGCGGCGTCGTCGGCCTCGGCGCGCCCCTGCCCCGCCGCCAGCGCCGGGTCGGCGGACATCCGGTGCGGGAACGCCGTGCAGGGCGCCTGCAGGCCGACGTAGAGCGGGATGAGCCGCCACCCGGCGGCGAGTTGGGTGGCGACCCACTGCGGCGTGAGGTTCGGCTGGGCGCAGCCGCGGCTGACCCCGCCGAAGTAGATCCCGACGGCCCGGTACGGCGACGCCAGCCAGGCCTGCATCGCCGCGCTGGACGGGGCGGTGCAGGCGTCGAACCCGTATCCGGTGAAGGCACCGGGTTGGGGGCCGTAGGTGGCCGCGACCGGGGTCATCGGCGGTGGGACGGTCGTGCCGGAGGCGGCGAGCAGCGTCGCGGCCCCCAGCAGCCCGGTGGTCAGGGCGGCACCGAGCCGCCTCGCGGTGGTGCGCGATATCGCCCGGCCAGAGCGCAGAATCATGAGTCCCCGTTCGTCGGCACGAAAGCCGGCGGGCGGACACATCGACCAGTCCAGGCTCATCGCCGGCGGCCTGATTCTGCCGTCACCCGCCGACGGTGTCGAGACCTGCGGGAATTGGTCGTCCACTCAGCACAGCGGACGGCCCGGACGGACCACCCCGGCGGCACGGAGGAGTCCCCGGTGGACGGGCCGGCGTCACCGGCCGGGCCGGGCCGCCGATGCGGGCCGCCGGTGCGGGGCCCGGGGAGGCTCAGAGCAGCTCGACGATGGTCGCGTTGGCCATCCCGCCGCCCTCGCACATGGTCTGCAGGCCGTAGCGGATGCCGTTGTCCCGCATGTGCTGGAGCATCGTGGTCATGATCCGGGCGCCGGACCCGCCGAGCGGATGGCCGAGCGCGATCGCCCCGCCCCGCGGATTCAGCCGCTCCGGGTCCGCCTCGGTCTCGGCCAGCCAGGCCAGCGGCACCGGGGCGAACGCCTCGTTCACCTCGTATACGCCGATCTCCTCGATGCCCAGCCCCGCGCGGCGCAGCGCCTTCGCGGTGGCCGGGATGGGGGCGGTGAGCATGGTGACCGGGTCGTCGGCGGCGACCACGGCGGTGTGCACCCGGGCCAGCGGGCGCAGGCCGTGCCGGCTGGCCCACTCGCTGGTGGTCACCGCGAGCGCGGCGGCGCCGTCGGAGATCTGCGACGCGGAGCCGGCGGTGACCACGCCGTCGGCCTGGAACGGGGTGGCCAGCTCGCCGAGCTTGGCCAGCGAGGTGTCCCGGCGGATGCCCTCGTCGGCGGTGAACTTGCCGCCGTCGGCGAGCGCCACCGGGGCCAGCTCCGGGTCGAACGCCCCGGCGTCCTGCGCGGCGGCCGCCTTCTCGTGGCTGGCCAGCGCGAACTCGTCGAGCTGGGTACGCGAGAACCGCCAGCGCCGGGCGATCAGCTCGGCGCCGACGCCCTGGTTGAACGGGAGCGCGCTGTCCGCCGCGACCCCCTCGACACCCCGGTAGCGCTCCAGGATGGCGGGGCTGAACGGCATGCCGCCGGCGACGCTGGAGCCCATCGGCACCCGGGTCATCGACTCGACCCCGCCGGCGACCACCAGGTCGGCCTGCCCGGAGAGGACCGTGGCCGCGGCGAAGTGCAGCGCCTGCTGGCTCGACCCGCACTGCCGGTCGAGGGTGGTGCCGGGGACCGACTCGGGCCAGCCGGCGGCCAGCACGGCGTTGCGGGCGACGTTCCACGACTGCTCGCCGACCTGCGACACGCAGCCCCAGATGACGTCGTCGACCTGCTCGGGGTCGATCCCGGTCCGCTCGGCCAGCGCCCGGAGCACGTGCGCCGAGAGGTCGACCGGATGCACGCCGGCGAGGCTGCCCTTGCGCCGCCCGACCGGGGTCCGTACCGCACCGACGATGACCGCGTCACTCATGTTTACTCCCCGGTAACTTGGGCTGTCCCCGATCCTACGTCGTACGCCCGCCGCCGTCCTCCCCCCGGTCGCGGCCGGCCCTCCATGGCCGGCGTCCGTCGGCCGGCGCCCCACGGCCGGCGTCCCACGGCCGGCGTCCCACGGCCGGCGTCCCACGGCCGGCGTCGGTCGGCGGGCGGCTCGGGTTGCGGCGAATCGTTGCTTCGGGCGGCGCGGAGGCAACAGCCTGCCGCCAGTCGTGGTCTTTCGGGCGGCGCGGAGGCAACAGCCTGCCGCCAGTCGTGGTCTTTCGGGCGGCGGGGAGGCAACGGCCTGCCGCCAGTCGTGGTTGCCCGGCCGGCGGAAGACCACGACCTGCGGCACACCGTCGACCGGGAGGCGGCGGCGGGCGGCTGGCATGCTGGGGCGGTGATGCCACCGTCGCCCCCGGCCCGCCAGTGGCGGGTGCCGCCGGTCCTGCCCGCCGTCAAATCGGCCGGCGCGCTCGTCCTGGTCGCCCTGGGCCTGCTCTTCACCGGCGACGACCCGGTCCCGCTGGTGCTCGCCGTCCTGACCGCGGTGGTGCTGCTCGGCTGGGCGGCCCGGGACGTGGTGGCGCCGGTCCGGCTCGCCGCCGACGCCGACGGTGTCACGGTGATCCGGGGCTTCGCGGGCCGGCGGCTGCTGCCCTGGTCGGCCGTCGAGGCGATCCGGGTGGAGCGGCGGACCCGGCGCGGCCTGAGCGCCGAGACGCTGGAGATCGACGCCGGGGAGTCGCTGCACCTGTTCGGCCGGTACGACCTGGACGCCCCGCCGGAGGAGGTCGCCGAGGCGCTGCACGCCGTCCGGGCCGCCGCCTCCTGACCGGGGCGGGGCGGTCAGCCGGTGAGCATGCCCGTGCGGACCAGGACCAGGCCGAGCAGCGCCAGCACCAGCACCGCGCCGCCGGCCGCCTGGAACAGGCCGCGCCGCATCCGTGGCGCGTACGCCAGGACCAGGGCCATCAGCGCGCCGACGACCAGGCCGCCGAGGTGACCGGCGACCGAGATGCCCGGCACGGTGAACGTGAAGATCAGGTTGATCACGAGGATCGGCACGATGGCCGAGGTGTCCCGGCCGAGCCGGCGCATGATCACGAAGATCGCGGCGAAGAGGCCGAAGATGGCGGTCGACGCCCCGACCGTGCTGGTGTTCGGCGGGCTGAACAGGTAGGCGGCGACGTTGCCGCCGATCCCGGCGACCAGATAGAGCGCGAGGAAGCGCAGCGGCCCGAGCACCGCCTCCAGCGTCCGGCCGAGCACCCAGAGCGCCCACATGTTCAGCAGCAGGTGCAGCAGGCCGTAGTGCAGGAACATCGCGGTCACCAGCCGGTACCACTCACCGGCGGCGACGCCGTGCGGCTCGCCGAAGGCGACGTACGAGGCGTAGCCCAGCACCCCGCCCCACCGGGTCAGCGGGGTGTCCCCGCCGGCCAGCCCGCCGAAGCCGCCCCCGGCGGCCGCGTCACCGCCCCGGTCCGAGACGATGGAGAGGATCATCACCAGCACGTTCAGCGCGATCAGCGCCTTGGTGACGTAGCCCTCGCGGCCGGCGGCACCGCCACCGAAGGCGGTACGCGCCGGCCGCACGCTGCGGCGTCCCTCGCTCACGCACTCCGGGCACTGGTGCCCGACGGAGGCGTCCCGCATGCACTCCGGGCAGATCGGCCGGTCACAGCGGGTGCACCGGACGTAGGTCTCCCGATCAGGGTGCCGGTAGCAGACCGGAGTGGTCGGCCCCGGGCCCCCGGTGGCGTCGCCTGGCTGCCCGGAGCGCTCAGTCATGCGAGCAAAGGTACCCGCGTACCGCTCAGGACTGCTGGCGCTCGATCTCGACCCGCTCGATGACCACGTCCTGCAGCGGCCGGTCGCTCGGGCCGGTCGGGGTGTTCGCGATCGAGTCCACGACCTTCGCCGACTGCTCGTCGGCGACCTGGCCGAAGATGGTGTGCCGGTTGTTCAGGTGCGGGGTCGGCGACACCGTGATGAAGAACTGCGAGCCGTTGGTGCCCGGCCCGGCGTTCGCCATCGCCAGCAGGTACGGCCGGTCGAAGCGCAGCTCGGGGTGGAACTCGTCGGCGAACTTGTAGCCCGGCCCACCGCGGCCGGTGCCGGTCGGGTCGCCCATCTGAACCATGAAGCCGCTGATCACGCGGTGCGAGATGGTGCCGTCGTAGTACGGCCCGTTGCCCGGCTGGCCGGTGCGCGGGTCGATGTATTCGCGGGTGCCCTCGGCCAGCTCGACGAAGTTGCGGACGGTCTTCGGCGCGTGGTTCGGGAAGAGCTCCAGCCGGATCGGGCCAGCGTTGGTGTGCAAGGTGGCGTAGACAGCCTCGGCCACGGGTACTCCTCACTCGTTGGTCAGTTCCATGCGGATCCTCCCATGTGCCCGATCTGGCCATGCGGAGGCATCCGAAGGTGGAGGATGTCGGAGGAAGAACTCCCAGGAGGTGGGACCGTGTTTGGAATCGGGCGGCGTAGGACCCAGGGGCAGCTCGCGAAGGCGGAGCTGAACCAGGGCATCGGTCACCTGAGGCAGGCCGCGACGCACGCGGCGAAGGGTGCCGGCGCCTCGGTCGGCCCGCGGGTCCAGGCAGCCCGGGTTGCCGTCGCGCCCACCGCGACCGTGCTCCGGGACCGGGCGTCGAGCGGGCTCGCCTCGACGGTCGCGGCGGTCGCGCCGCTGGTCCTGGCGGCGCGCGGCGCGCAGGCCGGGGCAGCGGGCAAGGCGATCAAGGGGCGGAAGGCCGCCGCCGCCAAGCAGGTCGAGCTGAGCAAGAAGGCGAAGGCGAAGAACATGAAGGCCGCCAGGAAGAAGCAGAAGCGCTCGCGCGGGATGATGGCCGGCCTGCTGGCCGCCGGCACGGTCGCCGGCCTGGCCGGCGCGATGGCCCTGCGCCGCGCCCGCGAGCAGCGGGAATGGTCCGAGTACGACCCGACCGGCCGGATCGAGTCGAGCCCCGGCGGCACGCTGGAGCCGATGCGCGAGGACGTCGACACCATCGTGGTGGAGACGCCCGACCCGACCGCGAAGGTCACCCAGGCCGGCCCGACCGGCGCGGGCAGCTCGGCGGTGGCCGGCAGCGGCAGCGCCTCGACCGCGCGCGCCAGCAGCCAGCCGGTGATCCAGCCGACCGACAAGGTCCCCTCGGTCGCCGAGGGCGCCCGGGACGTCTCGGGCCGCCCGGCCGACGACGTGTCCACGGCGCTGAGCAACGGCAAGAACGCCGCCCGGACCAGCGGTCGCCGCTGACCCCGACGGAAAAGCGCCGGCGCGCAGGTACGTCCCGCGTCGCCGGCGCTTTTCGTCTGCCAGGCGGGTCAGAGCCAGCCGTTGCGGCGGAACAGCCGGTAGAGGGTGAAGGACGAGGCCAGCATCAGCGCCCACACCCCGGGATAGCCGTAGGTCCAGCCCAGCTCCGGCATGTACTTGAAGTTCATCCCGTAGATGCCGGCGATGGCGGTCCAGACCGCGCCGATCGCCGCCCAGGCGGCGATCTTGCGCATGTCGTTGTTCTGGTCGACGGTGACCTGGGCCAGCCGGGCCTGGAGGATCGAGTTGAGCAGATCGTCGTACGAGTTGACCTGCTCGACGGTGCGGCTGAGGTGGTCCTGCACGTCCCGGAAGTAGCGCCGCACCTCCTTCGGCACGTCCCGGTTGACCTGCGAGGTGAGGGTGAGCAGCGGCCGCTGCAACGGCACCACCGCCCGCTTGAACTCGACCAGCTCCCGCTTCATCTGGTAGATGCGCTGGATCCGTCCGCTGCCCTGCCGGTCGAAGACGTCCGCCTCCAGCACGTCGAGGTCGTCCTCCAGCCGGTCGGCGACCTCCAGGTAGAGGTCCACCACCCGGTCGGTGATCGCGTACGCCACCGCCCACGGGCCGGTACGCAGCAGGTCCCGCTTGGCCTCCAGGTCGGCCCGGACCGCCGACAGCCGGCAGGCGTCCCCGTGCCGGACGCTGACCAGGAAGTCCGGTCCGATGAAGAGCATCACCTGCCCGGTCTCCACCACCTCGGAGTTCTCGGTCAGCTCGGTGTGCTCGCAGTAGCGGGCCGTCCGCAGCACCAGGAACGCCACCTCGCCGAAGTGTTCCAGCTTGGGGCGCTGCTGGGCCTTGACCGCGTCCTCCACGGCCAGCTCGTGCAGGCCGTAGCTGGCGGCGATCTCGGTCATCTCGTCCAGCTCCGGCTCGTGCAGGCCGAGCCAGACGAAGGCGTTGCTCTCTCGGCGGGCCGCCGCCAGCGCGTCGGCGTACTGCCAGTCGCCCTGCTGGCGCTCGCCGTCGACGTAGAGGGCGCAGTCGACGATGCCGCTCCGGCCGGGCCGGGTCGGGGCCGGGTCGCGGGGAGAACCGTCGGCGTTGAGGATGCGGCTCATCGCCCGGACCGGGGCAGCCCAGGCCCGCGGCCGGAGCACCCCGCCGCCGCCCTGTCCGGCCGCGCGGTCACGTGCCAACCTGTCGGTCATCTCGCCCCCTTCCCCACGATGCTGCGGCTTGCAGGTTACGCCGATCGGGACGATCCGCAGCGCCGGACGAGGGGCTGCGACCTGGCTCACCCCTCATCGGCAGGGTGGGTGGGTGGCGCCGGGCGGGCCGGGCCGCGTCAGGGGGGTGAGGGGCGACACGACCCACCCGGCACCCTTTGGGGGCGGGAGTGATGCTGGCGCGCCGTCGATCCGGGCGGGGGCAGGGTTGCGGTCCCCGGCCGCTGGATCGGCCACCAAAGAAAAGTGAGAGGCGCTCGCAGCATTGTGGGTCCCCGGCCGGCCCGAGGGCAGCCCCGGGCCGGCCGGTTTCAGACTTCTGTCAGGAACCTGACAGAAAATCAGCCTCGGACGGCGGCCATCGCCTCGGCCAGCCGCCGGACACCGTCGTCGATCCGGTCCGCCGTCACCGCGGAGTACGCCAGCCGCAGCGCGTGCCGGCCGCCGTCGATCACGAAGTCGCTGCCCTTGACCACCGCCACGCCGCGCTCGGCAGCCGCCGGAGCGAGCCGATCCACCTCGACGTCCTCCGGCAGCTCCACCCAGAGGAAGTAGCCGCCGTCCGGCTCCACGAACCGGGCCTCGGGAATGTGTCGACGCAGCGCCTCGGCGAGCAGCCGGGCCCGCTCGCCCAGCGCGGTCCGCACGGTGTGGATCGACTGCTCGATCTGCCCGGAGACGCAGAACTGGTGCACGATCGCCTGGGCGACCATGCCGGGCGAGATGTAGAGGCTGGTGGCCTTCTTGGCGATCGCCGCGATCAGCTCCGCCGAACCGACCAGGTAGCCGACCCGTACCCCGGGGCAGACCGTCTTGGTAAAGCTCGAGGCGTGCACGACCACGCCCCGGCTGTCCATCGACAGCATCGACGGCAGCGGCTCGCCCCGGAACCGGATGTCCGCGTACGGGTCGTCCTCGAAGATCGTGAAGTTGTACTCGGCGGCCAGGTCCAGCAGCTCCCGGCGCTTCTCCAGGGAGAGGGTCACGCCGGCCGGGTTCTGGTAGTTCGGGATGACGTGGGCCAGCCGGGGCCGGACTCCCGACTCCAGCAGCTTGCGCAGCTCGGCGGTGTCCAGACCGTCCGGCTGGACGGTCACGCCGTGGATCTCGCCGCCCATCTGCTGGAGGTTGAGCAGTGTCCGGTCGTACGTGGGGCGCTCGACCACCACGGCGTCGCCCCGGCGGACCAGGTGGTCGAAGAGGAAGGCGTCGGCCTGGAGTGAGCCGTTCGTGATCAGCACCTGATCGGCCTCGACGCCGTGCTTCTCCGCGATCCACTTCCGCAGGGGCGGGTAGCCGACGGAGGTGCCGTACGCCGTGATCCCGGCTGGGTCGGCGTCGAAGGCGCGGACGGCGGCGGCCTTGAGCCCCTCGACATCGACGATGTCCAGCGAGGGAGCGCCACGGGCGAAGGAGATCAACTGCTCGGCGGTCATGCGGACGAGCCTAGGGCCTGCTCCGTCCGGTCCGGCCGAGATACACGCGAAGTTCAACATGCGGGCAGTCGATCCGGCCGACCGGCCGACCGGAGAGCCGAGACACGCTCGCAAACCGCGTCCCGGGCGGGCGGAACCCGGCCGGCCGGAGAGCCGAGACACGCGCGAACCGCGCACCGGGCGCGCGGAACCCGGCCGGCCGTGGCACCAGCCTGCGGGGGCGGTCGAATTCGACCTCGCCGCCGAGGCCGGACCCCGCCGCGCTCGTTGGATTCAGACCGTCGTGGGCGCGTGTTCCCGGGCCCAGACCCGCATCAGGTCGCGGACCGAGATGACCCCGGCCACCTCCCGTCCGTCCAGCACCACCAGGTGCCGGAAGCCGCCGCGGGCCATGGCCGCCGCCGCCTCCTCCACCGTCCAGTCGGGACCGGCGTAGACCGCGTCCCAGGTCAGATGGGCGCCGGTGCGTTCCTGGTCCGGGTCGAGCCCGGCGCCGATCGCGTTGAGCACGTCCCGCTCGGTCATGATCCCGATCCCTTCGGAATCCGGATCGATCACCACCGCCGAGCCGACCCGGCGGGCCGACATCATCCGGGCCGCCTGGCGGAGCGTGTGCTCCGGGCCGACCACGAGCACCTCACTGGACATCGCTTCCCGAACCTGCATCACGCATCACCCCTATGGGACGGTGGCCTCGGTACGGACATGGTGGGCCATCGATGCGTACCGGGACAAGACCGGGCATCGGCGAAAACGGTCCGCGCTCGCTACCGTGTTGGCGTGCCCACCGAGCCTCTCCGCTGCGCCGGCGCGCTGATCGTGGACGACGACGGCCGCAGCTTCATCCAGCGCCGGTCCCCCGACCGGCGCATCCTTACGGACTGCCGGGACATCGTCGAGCACCGGGACGTCGACGAGGACGGCTTCGCCGCGCTGCGTCCGATCGGTCGGTGAGGGAGCACGTCGAGCTGCCGCCGCACCGGTTCGCGGGGCTGCTCGCCCCGGCGGTCGACCGGGCCTTCATCGCCGGCATGCTGGCCGGGCGGGACGGCGGCGGCGCGGAGCTGAGTTCCCGGTACGGCGGGCCGGCCGCGACCGGTTTCCTGGTGGAGTTCCGCACCCGGCTGGCGGTGCCGGGCGGGACGGTCGGCGGGCCCGGCTTCGCGGCGGTGACCCGCTACCGGGACCCGGCCGCCTGTCAACGGGCGCTGGACAAGCAGGTCGCGTACGGGATGCTCCAGCGCGTCCCGGACGGCGGCTGCTGCGCCACCGAGCGCGGCCTGGCCTTCCTCCGCGAGCTGTCCGGGGTGCACGCCGAGGTGACCGAGGAGCTGTGGGCGGGGCACGACGACCGGGTGGAGCGGCTCGTGACCGCGCTCGGCCGGGTGCTGGCGTACGCCGTCCGGCTGGCCGACGGGGACCGGCCCGGCGCCTTCACCACGATGGCCCCGCCCTACGAGCCGGACGGCACCCCGCCCGGGGTGCTGCTGCTCAACCGGCTCGGCACGATGCGCTACCACCGGGCGGACGCGCACGCGGCGGCGTGGACGGCGGCCGGGCACACCGCGGCCAGCGTGGTGGAGCTGCCGGCGGGGCCGGAGCGGCGGGCCATCGAGCTGGAGACCGACCGGCGGGCGGCCGGCCCGTACACCGTGTTGACCGCCGAGGAGCGGCTGGCGGTGCTCGCCGACCTGGCCGCCCTGCCCGGCTGAACGACGGATGCCCGAAGGCGTCCCGCCACCCGCCGGTATCCTCCACCGGTGACCAGCAGAAGCACTGAGGAGGAAGCCGGCATGATCGGGATGGTGCTCGCGGCCGGTGCGGGGCGGCGGCTGCGCCCGTACACCGACACCCTGCCCAAGGCCCTGGTGCCGGTGGACGGGGAGACCACCATCCTCGACATCGCGCTGCGCAACCTCGCCGAGGTCGGGCTCACCGAGATCGTGATCGTGGTCGGCTACGCCGCCGACGCGGTCCGGGAGCGGCAGGCCGCGCTCGAGGAGAAGTACGGCGTCACCCTCACCCTGGTCCACAACGACAAGGCCGAGGAGTGGAACAACGCCTACTCGCTCTGGCTGGCGCGGGAGCACTTCGCCCGGGGCGTGCTGCTGGTCAACGGCGACACCGTGCACCCGGTGAGCGTGGAGAAGACCCTGCTGGCCGAGCGCGGGCCGGGCATCCTGCTGGCCGTCGACAACATCAAGCCGCTGGCCGAGGAGGAGATGAAGACCACCTTCGACGCGGCCGGCCAGCTCACCCGGATCACCAAGGAGATGGACCCGCTCGACGCGTACGGCGAGTACATCGGCGCCACGCTGATCGAGCCGCAGGTGGCCGACGCGCTCGCCGACGCCCTGGAGGCCACCTGGCGGCGGGACCCGAACCTCTACTACGAGGACGGCTACCAGGAGTTCGCCGACCGGGGCGGCGAGGTGCGGGCCGCGCCGATCGGCGACGTGGCCTGGGTCGAGGTGGACAACCACGCCGACCTCGCCCGGGCTCGGGAGATCGCGTGCCGCTACTAGCCCGGACCGTCAACACCCCGCTCTCCATCGAGGTGCGGCGCGGCGCGGTGGCCGACCTGGGCCCGCTCCTGGCCGACCGGCGGATCTCCGCCGGCGGGGACGTGGCGGTGGTGGTCGGCCCCGGCCAGGGCGAGAAGATCGTGGAGCTGTGCCGGCCGTCACTCGGCGCGGCCGATGTGTTCACGGTCACCGGCGGCACCATCGACGCCGCCAACGAACTCGGCGACCAGCTGCGCCGCCGGCAGTACGACGCCGTGGTGGGCATCGGGGGCGGCCGGACCATCGACACTGCCAAGTACGCGGCCACCCGCTACGGCCTGCCCATGGTCACGGTCGCGACGAGCCTGGCCAACGACGGCATCGCCTCGCCGACCGCGTCCCTGGACCATGAGGGCGGCAAGGGCTCCTACGGCGTACACATCCCGATCGCGGTGATCGTCGACCTGGACTTCGTGGAGAGCGGCCCGGACCGGCAGACCCAGGCCGGGATCGGTGACGCGGTGAGCAACCTCAGTGCCTGTGCCGACTGGGAGCTGGCCCACGCGGTCCGCGGTGAGCCGATCGACGGCCTGGCACTCACCCTGGCCCGGACCGGCGCCGAGGCGCTGATCCACCACCCCGGCAAGATCACCGACGACGGCTTCCTGACCACCCTGGCCGAGGCGCTGATCCTGGGCGGGATCGCGAGTTCGGTGTGCGGGTCGACCCGGCCGGCCAGTGGCGGCGACCACGAGATCTCGCACGCGATCGACCGGCTCTTCCCCGGCACCGGCTCACACGGGGAGCAGGTCGGCGTCGGCGCCCTCTTCTGCACCTTCCTGCGCGGCGAGACGGAACGCTTCGGTCAGCTCGCCCGCTGCCTGCACCGGCACGGCCTGGCCACCACCCCCGCCGAGCTGGGGTTGACCGACGAGCAGTTCGTCGAGGCCGTGCAGTTCGCGCCGACAACCCGGCCGGACCGCTTCACCATCCTCGAGCACCTCGCGCTGTCGGCTACCGAGACGCGGGGGCGGCTGGCAGACTACGCCGGTGCCCTCCGCGACCACCTTGGCTGAGCCCCGTCCCACCGTCGCCGACTTCCACCGGGTCAACCGGGGCGGTGGCCTGTTCAGCGAGTCGATCAGCCAGTGGATCGGGGCGGCCTTCGCGCTGGTCGCCCAGCGCCTGGGGCTGCACCCCACCGCGCTGACCCTGGCCAACCTGGTGCTGGGGCTGGCCGCTTCGGTGACCGTGGTGGCGCTCGCCGACGACGTGGCCGCCGGCACCGTACCGGCCTGGGTGGTCGGGCTGGTCGCCCTGGTCGCGTGGCAGCTCGCGTACGCGCTGGACTGCGCCGACGGGCAGCTGGCCCGGGTGACCGGTCAGCGCAGCGCGGCCGGCGCCCGGATCGACGTGCTCTGCGACGTGGCCGCCCAGATCGCCCTGGTGGCGGCGCTGTCAGCCACGGCGGTGGCGCAGCGCCCGGAGACGCCGACCTGGCTGGTCGCCCTCTTCGCGGGCACCTGGATGGTCAACCTGGTGACGTCGGTGATGCAGTCCGGCCCGAACGCGGCCAGCATGGTCACGTCGACGTCGCTGCCGGTCCGGCTGGTGAAGCTGGTCCGCGACTACGGCGCGGTCATCTTCGTGGCGGCGCTGGTGCTGATCTTCGCCCCCGCCCTGGTGTTCTGGGTGATCGTGGCGTTCACGGTGGTCAACGGCGGCTTCCTGCTGGCCAGCATCGCCTTCTCGGCCCGCGAGTCCTTCCGCTGACCTGGCCTCGCGCCGCCGCCTCGCCCGGGCGGGTGGGCCCGGCGCCGTCGCCGGCTTCGCCGGCATCCTGCTGACCGCCGAGCCCGGCGCCGGCCTGCGTTCGGGCGCGACCACACCGGAGAGGCGTCGGGGGACGGCGGGTGCGGCCCCTCCGTCGCCGGAAGGGCCGCACCCGGTGGTCCGTCGGTTTCCCGGGCGCGGTCAGGCCACCGTGCAGGGGATGCCGTTGAGGGTGAAGGCGGTCGGTTCGGCGGTGTTGCCCGTGTGGCTCGCCTGGAAGCCGATGTCGATGGTCGCGCCGGGGGCGATCGTGGCGTTGTAGTCGACGTTGCGGGCGCTCACCTGGCCGCTGGCGGGCGAGTAGGTGGCGTTCCAGCCCGAGGTGATGGACTGCCCCGAGGGCAGGGTGAAGGCCAGCGTCCAGCCGTTGATCGCCGAGGTGCCGGTGTTGGTGATGCCGATGCTGGCGGTGAGGCCGGAATTCCAGCTGTTCACCGTGTAGGTGACCCGGGGGCCGGTGCCACCGGTTGTGGGCGTGGGGGTCGGACTGGCCGGCGGGGTGGTCGGCGGCGGGGTGGTGGGCGGCGGCGTTCCGGTGACGCTGGTCACGAAGGTCATGATGCTGCGGGCGGGCAGCGTGACGGTGAGGGAGCCGTTCGTCATGGTGAGCGCGCTCTGCGGGGCGACGGTCCGGCTCCCGTCGGTGAGCCAGTTCGAGACGCTTCCGGACGCGGTGGCGCCCGACAGGGTGAACTGTTGGCTCACCGACGAGGTGTTCTTGTTGACGGCGACGATGACGACGGTGTCGCCACCCCGGTACGCCGAGACGTAGACGTTCGATGCCGGGTTCGCCGTCGCGTCGATCCGGTCGTAACCGGGTCGTACGAACCGGGCGAAGTGCGCCATCATGGCGCCCCGCTTGCTGATCTGGCCGTCCTCCCGCATGGGGCCGTAGCTGCGCCGCAGGTACCACCAGACGTATGCCTGGAACTCGGCGTCCACCATCGCGCGATGGATGTGCTCGCCCACGTCGAGCGCCTCGGGCCAGGCGTCGCCCGAGTTGGCGTTGCTGTTCGGGTAGTAGACCTCGGTCATCCAGAGTTCTTTGCCGGCACCCTTCTGGGTGAAGAGGGGGTACGGGAAGTTCGAGTACGGCGTGCCGTAGAGGTGGGCCCCGATGATGTCCACGTTGGCCAGCGCGACGGGGTCGTTGAGGATCGGGTCGGACATGGACTTGACGTACTGGAAGGACTCGGGCGCCATGACCCTGGTGCCGATCGAGCCGGCGTTCTCCCGCAGGAACCGGACGATCTCGCTGCTGGTCCACCAGGTCCAGTCGTGCGCGTAGTCGGGCTCGTTCTGCACGGAGATGGCGTACAGGTTCACCCCGTTGTTGCGCAGGTAGGTGGTGAAGTCGTTCAGGTGCTGGGCGTAGGCGGCGTACGAGCTGTACCGCAGCCGCTTCGCGTTGGTCTGACTGCCGCGCACGAAGGTCTCGATCATGCTGGCGGGAGGGTTCCACGGCGACGCGAAGACGGTCACCCCGAGTTCGGCCGCGCGCTTCGCCGTCGCCAGGTCACGGCCGAAGTCCGCCTGACTCTCGCCGACGGGGATGCGCAGGATGGAGAACCCCAGCCGCCCCTCGCCGGTGCCGAACGCCGTCTCCCGCTGGGCGGCCGTCAGGTCGCCGATCCAGGCCGCGTGGGTCATGGCGCCGTAGCCCTTGATCGTCTGCCGCCGCGCGGACAGGTTGATGGTCGCCGGTGCGGCCGAGGCTCTCGTGGCTCCCAGCAGGGTCGCCGCCGCCGCGACCGGCACGGCCCCGATCGTGGTCAGGACGGTTCTCCGGCGCAGCAGTCGCCGCTCGCCGCCGCCCGACTCGTGCTGATTTTGCGTCATGGTGCGTTCTCCTCCTGGCTGGTGGTGGTGAGACGCGCGCCTTTCCCGGTCCGGTCGGGTCCGGTCGGCACCGCTCTCCAGCGTCGCCTGGGGGCTGCCCTTGACCCCGGCGTCAATGACCTGTCGGCTCTCATCGACTGACGCCACTGTTATCGCTAACAAAATCGGAGCTTAGGTTCCTCGCGCAGCACGGGTCAAGCGCTCCCACCGGCTCCGGTGAGCGCCAGGAAGGCGCGTGTGACACCACCGGCGCGTCGTCCACCGCCGACCACGCCGGTCGGTGGAACAGCACGGGTGGTGCCGGGTCAGCGCAGCGAGGCGTACACGTCGATCAGGCGTTTCGTGAGCACGTCCGGGTGGAAGGTGTGCTCGTAGCGCGCGCGGGCGGCCGGAGCCAGGGCCGCCGCCCCGGCCCGCGCCACCGGCAGCGCGGCGGCCAGCGCCGCCGGCTCCGGGGCCACCACCCAGCCCGCCTCGCCCGGCTTCACCCCGTGCGGCAGCGGGACGGAGCCCACGCCCGGGGTGGCGGTGGCGACGGCGGCCGGGCCGGTGCCGGCGGGCTCGCGGGGGGCGTCCGCCCCGACCAGGTACGGGATGCCGCCGAGCGCGGTGCCGAGCACCGGCCGCCCGCTCGCCATCGCCTCCAGGATCACGGTGGGCAGCACGTCGTGCCAGGTCGAGGCGGCCACGATCACGGCGCTGGCCTCGACCGCCGCGCGGACCCCGGCGCGGTCCAGCGACCCGAGGTACGTCACGTCGGCGCGCTCGGCGGCCGCGGCCTCGGCCAGGTGGCGCAGCTCGCCGTCGCCGGCGATGCGCAGCGGGCCGAGCGAGCCGTCCGGGTGCCGTCGCCAGGCGTCCAGCAGCAGGCCGAGCCCCTTCTCGGGGGAGAGCCGGGCCAGGTAGAGGAAGCCGTCGCCGAGCGGGGCGGGCGTACCCGGGTCGGGAATGCCGTTGGGCTTGACCACGATCCGCTCGTCCGGGATGCCGTAGTCGCGCAGGTGATCGGCGACCGCCGTGGTGAGCGCGATGAACCGGTCCACCGACTTCCAGGTGGGGCGGTGCACGGCGAGCGTGGTGGCCATCAGCGCGCTCTGCGCCCGGGAGTCGCGGTAGCAGCGGTGCACGATCGCCGGCACGCCCAGCGCCCGGCCCCGGCAGTCCTGGCAGATCACGCCGTCGCGGAAGTAGAGCCCGGAGGAGCAGACCTGCCGGTAGTTGTGCACGGTCTGCACCACCGGCACCCCCCGCTTGTGCGCGGTCCGCACCACCCAGGGCGAGAGCAGCGGGTACGGGTTGTGCAGGTGCAGCACGTCGGGCCGGTGCTCGACCAGCAGCCGGTCGAGGTCGTGCTGGGCCTGGGGGGCCCAGATCGGGGAGATCGGCAGCAGCGCCTTGGCCGCCTTCGACATGGTGGGGATCTCGTCGGAGCTGCGCAGGAACGGCAGCACCTCCACCCCGGCGGCGGTGAGCTGGGCGATCTCGGCGTCGACGATGGTGTTCTCGCCGGAGGGCTGGGCTTCCCGGTACCGGTTGTGCGCCACCACGATTCTCACGGAGCTTGCCTTTCGTTCGCGACTGCGGGACTCGCAAGCTCATTCCTCACGCTCACGGAGCTTGCCTTTCGTTCGCGACTGCGGGACTCGCAAGCTCATTCCTCACGCTCACGGGAAAGAAGGCTACCGTTGGACGGTGCCTGAATTACCGGAGGTGGAAGCGCTCGCCGGCTATCTGCGCGAGCGCGCGGTGGGCCGGCGCGTCGAGCGCGTCGAGGTTGCCGCGATCAGTGCCCTGAAGACGTACGACCCGCCGCCGAGCGCGGTGGCTGGGCAGGCCGTGACCGGTGCGGGCCGGCACGGCAAGTTCCTCGACGTGCTCTTCGAGGGCGGGCTGCACCTGGTCGTGCACCTGGCCCGCGCGGGCTGGCTGCACTACCGGGAGGCGTTTCCGTCGACCACTCCGCTGCGCCCGGGCAAGGGCCCGGTGGCGCTGCGGGTCCGGCTCGACGACGGCTCCGGGTTCGACCTGACCGAGGCCGGCACCCAGAAGAAGCTGGCCGCGTACCTGGTGACCGATCCGGCGCAGGTGCCGGGGGTGGCCAAGCTGGGGCCGGACGCGCTCGGTGCCGACCTGGCCACCTTCGCCGAGCGGCTCCGCAGCCGGCGCGGGCAGGTCAAGGGGGTGCTGACCGACCAGGCGGTGCTGGCCGGCGTGGGTAACGCGTACTCCGACGAGATCCTGCACGCGGCGAAGCTCTCGCCGTTCGCGCTCACCGACCGGCTCACGGACGACCAGCTCGCCACCCTGCACGCGGCGACCCGGGCCGTGCTCGGTGACGCGGTCCGGCGGTCGATGGGGCAGCGGGCCGCCGAGTTGAAGGGCGAGAAGCGCTCCGGGCTGAAGGTCCACGCCCGGAAGGGCCTGCCCTGCCCGGTATGTGGCGATCTGGTGCGCGAGGTTTCGTTCGCCGATTCGAGCCTCCAGTACTGCCCCACCTGCCAGACCGGGGGCAAACCACTCGCTGACCGTCGGTTGTCCCGCCTCGTACGGTGAGTAACCCCACCCTGCGATTACGGAGAGGAATCGGCCCGGGATCTCCGAAGCTCCCGTCTGCTCCTCTACCGGGGCCGTCATCCATCGGTATAGTGGCCCGGTCCCCGGCTTCACAACCGATACGGAGCCGGCCAGATCCCCGCGAGCACCGACGGACGGCACTTCCCTTCGGGAGGCCGTCCCGGCCGGGCCCGGCGTGGGAGACTGGGACGGTGGGCGACCCGGGCCCTCACTGCGAGTGAGGACGCGTGTCATGCGGGAGGACATGGGTTGAGGTGACGACAAGCCTCCAGCGCCCGGTAACCAACACAGGCCGGAGCAAGAGCGTGCGGCACGTCGACAGCTTCGAGATCCAGCCGCCGACACCGCCGTCGCACAACGGCGTACCCCGGTCGGCTTGGGCCCGTGCCCGCCGGCGGGTGTCCCGCTGGCACCGCCCCTACACCGCGCTGCTGCTCCTGCTCGACTTCGCCGCGGTGGTGGTGGCCGACTGGATCGCCCAGGAGGCGTTCGGCCAGGCCCGGGCCGGCTTCTACAACGCCCAGGAAGACCCGACCTGGTTCTACACCGTGGCGTTCGTGCTGCTGCCGCTCGGCTGGCTGGTCCTGCTCTGGGGCAACCGGGCGTACGACCGGCGCTACCTCGGGCTGGGCCCCGACGAGTTCAAGCGGGTGGTCCGCGCCGGGGTGGCGGTCGCCGCCACGGTGTCGTTCCTCGCCTTCGCCACCAAGACCGACCTCTCCCGCTACACGGTGGGCTTCGCCCTGCTCGGCGCGTTGCTGCTGATCCTGGTGGAGCGCTTCCTGGCGCGCTTCCTGCTGCACGCGATCCGCCGCCAGGCCGGCCAGGCCGGGCACCGGATGGTGCTGATCGGCACCCTGCCGGAGTGCCTGGAGGTCTACACCGCGGTCACCCGCAACCCCAGCGCCGGCCTGGTGCCGGTGGCGATCCACCTCACCGACGGGTACGCCGCGGCGCGCGGCATCGAGACTCCCGTGCCGGTCTATGCCGGCCGGGACGTGCTCGCCCTGGTCCGCGAGGTCGGCGGGGACACCATCGCGGTCTGCGGCTCGGCCAGCGCCGAGCCCGGCGAGCTGCGCCGGCTGGCCTGGCAGCTGGAGGGCTCCGGCGTCGACCTGGTGGTCGCGCCCCAACTCACCGACATCGCCGGGCCTCGGGTGCACATCCGCCCGATCGAGGGCCTGCCGCTGCTGCACGTCGAGGAGCCGACGCTGTCGGGCCCGGCGCTGCTGGTCAAGAACCTGATGGACCGGGTCGCCGCCGGGCTCGGCCTGGTGCTGCTGATCCCGCTCTTCGCGGCCGTGGCGCTCGCCATCCGGATCTCCGACCCCGGGCCGGTCTTCTTCCGGCAGCCCCGGGTCGGGCACGAGGGGCGGACCTTCCGGGTCTGGAAGTTCCGGACCATGTACGTCGACGCCGAGGAGCGCCTGGCCAGCCTGGTCGACCAGAACGAGACCGACGGCCTGCTGTTCAAGATGAAGCAGGACCCGCGGGTCTTCCCGGTGGGCCGGTTCCTGCGCGCCTCCTCGCTGGACGAGCTGCCCCAGCTGATCAACGTGCTCTGGGGCGAGATGTCCCTGGTCGGGCCGCGCCCGCTCCCCGCCGACGACGGCGACTTCCTGGGCGACGTGCGGCGCCGGCTGCTGGTCCGCCCCGGGATCACCGGCCTGTGGCAGGTCTCCGGCCGCTCCGACCTGTCCTGGGACGAGGCGGTCCGGCTCGACCTCTACTACGTCGACAACTGGTCGCTGGCGTACGACCTGAGCATCCTGTGGCGGACCGTCGGGGTGGTGCTCGCCCGCAAGGGCGCGTACTAGCGCTACGGGGGCGTACCCGTCAGGATCGCTGCGTGGGTGCCAACCTCTCGGCCGTGTTCGGCGTCGTCTCGCTGGTCAGCGCGCTCGCCGCGGCGCTCTGGGCGGTGCTGCGGCTGCGCGGCCGCCGGGGCATCGCGACCGCCACCCAGCGCGCCACCTACGAGGTGCTGCACACCGCCGGCCTCGCCGCCGAGCCGCTGCGGGCCGGGTTGAGCAGCACGGGCGCGGCGAAGGCCGTACGCCATCTGCGGGCCCTGGTCGGTGCGGCCGGGCTGGCCCTGACGGACCGGGAGGCCCTGCTCGCGCTCGACGGGCGCGGGGCGCACCACGGCGACCAACTGCTCGCGGCGGCCCAGCGGGCGGCCGGCACCGGCCGGTCGACCGTGCTGCACGACGCGGAGCTGCAGTGCGACCTGGTGGACTGTCCGGTACGCGGCGCCGTGGTGGCCCCGCTGAGCGCGGACGGCCGGGTGGTCGGGGCGCTGGTGGCGATCGCCGACGAGCGGCCCGCCCCGGGGCTGGTGCAGGCCACCCTGGAGACCGCCCACTGGGCCGGTGACCAGCTCGCCCTCGCCGAGCTGGACTCGTCCCGGGAGCGCCTGGCCCGGGCCGAGGTACGCGCGCTGCGCGCCCAGATCAGCCCGCACTTCATCTACAACGCGCTGACCGCGATCGGTTCGTTCGTCCGGACCGACCCGGAGCGGGCCCGCGAGCTGATCCTGGAGTTCGCCGAGTTCACCCGCTACTCGTTCCGGGCGCACGGCGAGTTCACCACCCTCGCCGAGGAGCTGCGCTCGATCGACCGGTACCTGACCATCGAGCGGGCCCGGTTCGGCGAGCGGCTCCAGGTGCGGCTCCAGATCGCGCCGGAGGTGCTGCCGGTGACCCTGCCGTTCCTCTGCCTCCAGCCGCTGGTGGAGAACGCCGTCCGGCACGGGTTGTCCCGCAAGCCGGGCACCGGCATGGTGAGCATCGAGGCCCGGGACGCGGGCGCGGAGTGCCACATCACGGTGGAGGACGACGGAGTGGGGATGGATCCGACCACGCTGACCGCCGGCATCGCCGAGCTGGCCGCGGACGGCGGTGACCCGACCGACGACCCGGGGCAGCACGTCGGTCTCTCGAACGTCGACGAGCGGCTCCGGTCGGTCTTCGGGGACCGGTTCGGCCTGGTCGTCGAGACCGGCCTGGGCTCGGGTACGAAGGTGAGCATGCGGGTGCCGAAGTTCCATCCCGGGGTACGGGCGACGTCATGAACACCGCCACCGGGTTCCTCCGCGTGCTCGCGGTGGACGACGAGCCGCCGGCGCTGGACGAGCTGGCGTACCACCTGCGAGCGGATCCGCGGGTGGCCCGGCTGCACACCGCCGGGGACGCCACCGAGGCGCTGCGGCTGCTCCGCGACGGGGACGTGGACGTGGTCTTCCTGGACATCCGGATGCCCGGCCTGGACGGCATGGAGCTGGCCCGGGTGCTGCGCCGGTTCGCCCGGCCACCGGCGATCGTCTTCGTCACCGCGTACGACGACGGCGCGGTGGACGCCTTCGACCTGGGCGC
This sequence comes from Micromonospora sp. HK10, assembly GCF_000982955.1. Lineage (GTDB taxonomy): Bacteria > Actinomycetota > Actinomycetes > Mycobacteriales > Micromonosporaceae > Micromonospora. The sequence continues at coordinate 31,935 of NZ_KQ058838.1, forward strand.
CACGGACTACGTGCGCAAGCCGGTACGGGCGGAACGGCTGGCCGAGTCGCTGCGCCGGGTGATCGGTTCCCGGGTGGTGCCCTCGCATCCGGCGGCGCTGGCCCGGGCCGAGGAGGACCCGACGATCCCGATCGAGCTGGCCGGGACGACCCGGATGCTGCCCCGCTCGGCGGTGCGCTGGGTGGAGGCGCAGGGCGACTACGCCCGGCTGCACACCGCGGACGGTTCGCACCTGGTCCGGGTCTCGCTGGCCACCCTGGCGGAGCGCTGGGCGGATGCGGGTTTCGTGCGGATCCACCGGTCGTACCTGGTGCAGCTGCGGCTGATCGCGGAGCTGCGGCTGGTCAACTCCGGGTACGTGGTGGTGATCGACGGGTCGGAGTTGCCGGTGAGCCGCCGGCACACCCGGGAGTTGAAGGACAAGCTGGTCCGGGCCGCCAAGCAGGACTGGAACCGCTGAGCGGAGATTTTCCGCCGGACCGGGAATACGCGCCACTTGCCGTACGCTGTACGGGACGCCGTACGACAGAGTGGAGGCTCGCATGCCCGACAGCCGTTACGACGCCGCGACCGACTTCGACCGGCAGCTCGACCGCCTCGTGCAGCTCGGCTACCCCGCCCTGGCCGGGCTGACCGAGGACGCCTTCCGCGACCTGCTCACCCCGCTGCGGGAAGCGGCCGTCGCCGGGGCGGCCGGGCTGGCCGCACCCACCGACCGGCGGGTGCCGTTCCTGCTGGTGACCACCCGCGAGCTGGTGCCGGTCGAGGAACGGATCGCGTTGACCACGCTCGCCGGCAAGCGCAAGCCCGGCGTGCTCGACCGGAACTTTCCCGCCGCCGACCTGCCCGGCTTCGACCCGATCAAGGAACTGGAGGTGCCGGCCGGGCCGGCGTACCTGCTCTTCGACGTGGACCGGGGCGAGGAGTACCGCAACCTGCCGCCGGCCACCGCGCTGGAACAGATGACCGCGGCGGGCCGGCTGCCGATCACCATCGACGAGGGGCTGGCCTTCGTCACCCTGCACCCGCCGGCCCTGGCCAGCAACCGGTGCTTCTCGCTGGTCGGATCGCGGTGCGGGGACCGGCGGGTGCCGGCGCTCTGGATCAGCCAGGGTGCGCCGAAGCTGGGCTGGTGCTGGCACGGCAACCCGCACACCTGGCTCGGCTCGGCCACGGCCGATCCGGTGCGGGTCGGGCTGAGCTGAGCGTCGGGCTGGCCGGAGCGGATGCCGGCGCGGCCGTTCCTGGCCCCCGCCGGCATCCGCTCAGAAGATGTCGCCCACCGGCAGCGCCAACGGAAACGGCTGGTCGGTCCGGAGGGTGTCGGTCGCGCTGAGCACGGCGGCCTCGCGGTAGCCACCGCCGGCGTTCGCCAGCACGGTCAGCGTCTGCTTGCGCGGCTCGACCAGCCAGTAGCGGGGGATGCCGGCCAGCCCGTACTCGTGCCGTTTGAGGACCAGGTCGCGGCCCGCGTTGCCGGGTGAGACCACCTCGACGACGAGGAGCACGTCGGCCGGGGCGAGCGCCGGCCCGCCCTGGTCGAGGGCATCCTCCCGGGCGACGAAGAGATCCGGGACGAAATAGGAGGACCGCTTCGCGCTGACGCCGATGTCCTGCCCGACGAGCAGCCCGGGCGGGGCCTGGCGGTCGAGGAGCCGGCGGAGGCGGTTGGCGACCGCCCCGTGGAAGACGTCCGCGTGCGGCGACACGAGCAGGCTCCCGTCGAAGATCTCGTAATCCTGGCCGTCCTCGGGAAGGTCCTGGAGGTCGTCAACCGTCCACGCTTCGCCTTGACCGGGCCGAGCTGGGCTGGTCACTGTCACACCTCCTCTCTACCGGCTCACCCTGACATCCCCACCCGTCGTCCACAACGAGGCAGCCGTCCGCCACCGGGTTGTCCACAGGAGTGAAGCGTTATCCACACGTTGTCCACAGCGCCGTCCCCGTACCCTTGACAATCCCACCGAGCAGGCAAGACTGCCGGGGATGACCGGAGCCGACGAGCAGGACGGTCCGGGGCGGGGGGTGGCCGCTCCGGTCCCCGCGCCGCGCACCACCGACCCGCCGCGCCGGACCCGGATCGTGCTGGCCGAGGTGGCCCGCCCGGCCACCCGCGCCGAGCGGACCCGCTCCGAACTGGCCCAGCAGACCCCGGTCGGCGAGACCCTGGTGCAGGGGCTGGTCCGGGCCCAGCTCAGCCTGGCGCTGCGGCTCAGCCTGCTGGTGCTGATCGCGTTGGGCGGGCTGCCCTGGCTCTTCGCCATCGCCCCCTCGGTCGGCCGGGTCACCGTGCTCGGGGTCAACCTGCCGTGGCTGCTGCTCGGGGTGGCCGCCTTCCCCTTCCTGATCGGGGTCGGCTGGGCGTACGTGCGGCTGGCCGAACGCAACGAGCAGGACTTCACCGACCTGGTCCAGCGGCCGGAGCGCTGAGATGGCCAACGGGTACGTCGTCCCGGCGATCGTGGTGGTCACCCTGGTCACCGTCGGGATCGGCTTCTACGGGCTGCGCCTGGCCCGGACCACCTCCGACTTCCTGGTCGCCTCCCGGGCGGTCAGCCCGACCTGGAACGCCGCCGCCATCGGCGGGGAATACCTGTCGGCGGCGAGCTTCCTCGGCGTGGCCGGCCTGATCCTCAAGTACGGCGTGGACGTGCTCTGGTACCCGGTCGGCTTCGCCGCCGGCTACCTGGCGCTGCTGCTCTTCGTGGCCGCCCCGCTGCGCCGCTCCGGGGCGTTCACCCTGCCGGACTTCTGCGAGGTGCGGCTCGGCTCGCGGCGGCTGCGCAAGCTGGCCACCGTCTTCGTCATCTTCATCGGCTGGCTCTACCTGGTGCCGCAACTCCAGGGCGCCGGGTTGACGTTGAACACGGTCGCCGGTTCGCCGTACCCGGTGGGGGCGCTGCTGGTCGCCGTGGTGGTGACCGCGAACGTGGCGCTGGGCGGGATGCGCGCGATCACCTTCGTCCAGGCGTTTCAGTACTGGCTCAAGCTGACCGCGCTGGCCGTACCCGCGATCTTTTTGGCGTTGCAGTGGCAGGCCGACGCCCGCCCGGCGGTGACCCCGCCCGACGGGCCGGCGTTCCGGACCGCGACCACCGTGGTGGTCGAGCACCGCGCGACCCTCACCCTCCCCGACGGCGACATCCGGGAGGTACGCCCCGGCGACCGTCTCGACTTCGCCGCCGGCGACCCGGTGCCGGAGGTCGCCGGCACGGCCACCGACGCGACCGACTGGCTCCTCCCGGACACCGCCGGGGACGACGACCGGGGGTTGTTCGCCACCTACTCGCTGATCCTGGCCACCTTCCTCGGCACCATGGGCCTGCCGCACGTGCTGGTCCGCTTCTACACCAATCCGGACGGCGCGGCCGCCCGGCGCACCACGCTGGTGGTGCTCGCCCTGGTCGGCGTCTTCTACCTGCTGCCCACCATCTACGGCGTGCTGGGCCGGATCTATACCCCGCAACTGCTGATCACCGGGCAGACCGACGCGGTGGTGGTGCTGCTGCCGGGGGCGGCGCTCGGGGACGGCGCGACCGGCCGGCTGCTCGCCGCGCTGGTCTCCGCCGGGGCGTTCGCCGCCTTCCTCTCCACCTCGTCCGGGCTGCTCACCAGCGTCGCCGGGGTGATCTCCACGGACGTGCTCGGCCGCGGCTCGGTCCGCGGCTTCCGGCTGGCCACGGTGATCGCGGGCGGGGTGCCGGCGGTCCTCGCCTTGAACGTCTCCGGGCTGGACGTGTCGCAGGTGGTGGGGCTGGCGTTCGCGGTGGCCGCGTCGAGCTTCTGCCCGCTGCTGGTGCTCGGCATCTGGTGGCGCGGCCTGACCGACCTGGGCGCCGCCGCCGGGGTGCTGGTGGGCGGTGGGGCGGCGATCGGCGCGGTGCTGCTCACCGTGCTCGGCCCGCCGCTGACCGGGTGGCCGGCCACGCTGACCACCCAGCCGGCCGCCTGGACGGTGCCGCTGGCGTTCACCGTGATGGTGGCGGTGTCGATGGCCACCCGGCGACGGCTGCCCCCCGACGTCGGAGTCACCATGCTCCGCCTGCACGCCCCGGAGACGCTGCGGCTCTAGCTCATCCCCCGGCCAGCCGGCCCCCGAGCTACGGCTCAGGTAGGACCGGGGATCATCCTGTGGCCGGATCGGCCGCTGGACCGGGCGGGATACGGTCGGGGGCATGGCTGAGCACCCCGCGCTGTCCCTCCGTGGCCTGGTCAAGCGGTTCGACACCAAGGTGGCCGTCGCCGGCGTCGACCTGGACGTGCCGACCGGCTCGTTCTACGGGCTGCTCGGCCCGAACGGCGCCGGCAAGACCACCACCCTGTCGATGGCCGTCGGCCTGCTGCGCCCCGACGCCGGCCAGGCCCGGGTCCTCGGGTACGACGTCTGGGCCGACCCGGTCCGCGCCAAGGGCCTGCTCGGCGTGATGCCGGACGGGGTACGCCTCTTCGACCGGCTCAGCGGGGCGGAGCTGCTGGCGTACCACGGTCTGTTGCGCGGCATGGACCCGGCGGTGGTCGACCAGCGGGCCGCGGAGCTGCTGGACGTGCTGGCGCTCGGCGACGCCGGCCGCACTTTGGTGGTCGACTACTCGGCCGGCATGAAGAAGAAGATCGGCCTGGCCTGCGCGCTGCTGCACGGCCCCCGGCTGCTGGTGCTCGACGAGCCGTTCGAGGCGGTCGACCCGGTCTCGGCCGCGCTGATCCGCGACATCCTGCACCGCTACGTGCTGGGCGGCGGCACGGTCATCTTCTCCAGTCACGTGATGGAGGTGGTCGAGCGGCTCTGCTCGCACGTGGCGATCCTCGCCCAGGGCCGGATCTGCCGGGTCGGCACGCTCGACGAGGTCCGCGCCGGCCGTCCGCTGGAGGAGGCCTTCGTGGCGGCGGTCGGCGGCCGGACCGCCACCGGTGAGGAGCTGTCGTGGCTGTCCCGGTGAGCGCACCGGACGCGCCGGCCCGGCCGGTCTCGGCCCGGCACTTCGTCCGGCTCAAGCTGCGGGTGATGGGCAACAACTTCCGGGGCCAGGGCTGGCGGATCGCGCTTTTCGTGGTGGGCGTGTTCTTCGGGCTCTGGTTCGCCGTCGGCGGCTTCTTCGCGCTGGCCGCCCCCGGCCTGGCCGGCGAGCCCCGGTACGCGCTGCTGGTCGCCGCGTTCGGCGGCAGCCTGCTGGTGCTGGGCTGGCTGCTGCTGCCGCTGGTCTTCTTCGGCGTGGACGAAACCCTGGACCCGGCCCGGTTCGCCCTGCTCCCGCTGCCCCGGCGCACCCTGGTCACCGGCCTGTTCGCCGCCGCCCTGGTCAGCGTGCCGGTGGCGGCGACGCTGCTCGCGGTGTGCGGGCTGGTGGTGACCGCCGGGGCGCTCGGCGGCTGGCTGGCCGCGCTGGTCGCGGTGCTCGGCGCCGCCGGCGGGCTGCTGCTCTGCGTGGCCGTGGCCCGCGCGGTGACCAGCGCGTTCGCCACCATGCTGCGGTCCCGCCGGGTACGCGACCTGGCCGCGGTGCTGCTCGCGGTGCTGGCCGCGCTGCTCGGGCCGGTGCAGATCTTCGTGGCGGCGGCGGTCCAGCGCGCCGACTGGGACCGGCTGACCGGGGTGGCCCGGGTGCTCGCGTGGACGCCGTTCGGGGCGCCGTGGACGGCCGGCATCGACGTGGCCGAGGGCCGGGGCGGAGCCGCCGGGCTGAAGCTTGTGATCACCGGGCTGACGGTGGGCGCGTTGCTGCTCTGGTGGTCGCGGACGCTGGAGTCGGCGATGGTCGGCGCCTCCAGCGCCGGGCCGGCGCGGCAGCGGCGTGGCCGGATCGGCGGGGCGGTCGCGGAGCTCTTCCCGCGGGCGGTCTCCTGGGCCCGGCGGGACCGGTTCGGCGCGCTGGTCGCCCGGGAATGCCGCTACTGGTGGCGGGACGCCCGGCGGCGGGCCAACCTGATCACCGTGGCGGTGGTCGGCGTGTTCGTGCCGGTGATGGTCAACCTGGGTGGCCCCCGGCTGATCGAGGACGGCGGCCAGGCGTTCGGCCAGGCCACGGCCGACGCGTCGCCGGTGCTGGTCAGCCTCTCGATGCTCTTCGTCGGCGTGCTCGCCTCGGTCACCCTGGCGAACCAGTTCGGCTTCGACGGCAGCGCGTACGCGGCGAACGTGGTGGCCGGGGTGCCGGGGCGGGTGGAGCTGCGGGCCAGGATGACCGCGTTCTCGCTCTACGTGGTGCCCATCCTGATCGCCGTCGCGATCGTGCTGGCCGCCGCGCTCGGCCGGCCGGGCTGGCTCGGGGTGATGGCCGGGGCCCTGTTCGCCGCGTACGGCTGCGGGCTGGCGGTCAACTCCTTCGTGGCGGTGCTCGGCGGCTACGCCCTGCCCGAGACGACCAACCCGTTCGCCATGAACAGCGGAGCCGGGATGGCGAAGAGCCTGCTCAGCCTGCTCTCCATGGTCTCCTCGACGGTGCTGGGGGTGCCGCTGGTGGTGGCCGCGGCGCTGCTCGGTGACGTCTGGCTCTGGCTGGCCCTGCCGGTCGGTGTGGCGTACGGGCTGGGCGCGGCGCTGCTCGGGGCGTACCTGGCCGGCGACGCCCTGGACCGGCGCCAGCCGGAACTGCTGGCCGCCGTCACCCCGAAGCGCTGACCATGCCCGTCGTCGAAGCCGTGGTCACCGTGCCGGTGCCGCCGGAGCTGGCCTTCGCCGTGTCGCAGACCGTGGCGCCGGTCCGCTACCGCTGGGACCCGTTCGTCCGGGAGCAGCACTTCCTGGCCGGCGCCACCCGGCCGGGCAAGGGGGTACGCACCTTCACCCGCTCCCGGCACGGCCTGGTCATGGTCAGCGAGTACGTCTCGTACGCCCCGCCCAGCAACGTGGGCATGAAGATGGTGCGCGGGCCGTGGTTCTTCGAACGGTTCGGCGGCGGCTGGCGGTTCGCGCCGGGGCCCGATCCCGGGACGACGCTCGCCACCTGGCGGTACAACTTCCGCTGCCGGCCGGCGCTGCTGCGCCCGGTCGCCGAGTGGGTCGGCCGGTGGCTGCTCGGCCGGGACATCCGCCGCCGGATCGCCGGCTACGCGGCCGGCTGCGCCGACCCGGAGGTGCTGGCCGCCGCCCGCCGCACCCTCGACACCTAGGACCGAGGCAGGTGCCGGAAGTCGAGCCGCCGGTGCTTCACCGCGCCGGTCAGCCCCGGTTCAGGCCGTACGGCGAATGACCGCGTACAACTCGTGGCCGTCGCCGATGCTGCTGATGTTGACCAGTTCCCAGCCGTAGTTGGACAGGTGCTCGACGGCCTCCAGCAGCGGCTGGAAACCGCTGTGCCCCCAACCCCGCCGAGCGGTGACCACGAGATGCCGGTACGGGTAGACGCGCAGGTCGATCCGGCCGTCGCGGACGGCGTCGGCGCTGACCATCCGCTCCCTGGCGAGCCGCTCCGGCGGAATCATCGACATGCCGGGCAGGGTAGGCCCTCCGGTCGAGTCCGGACCGGCGGAGGCTGGTCAGGGCCGGCGGAGGTCGGTCAGGACCGGCGGAGGCTGGTGACCAGGGCCCGCCAGGCGGCCGGCGGGAAGGTGAGGGTCGGCCCCGACGGGTCCTTGCTGTCCCGGACCAGCACCACCCCGGGCAGATTGTCCGCGACCTCGACGCAGTTGCCCTCGTTGGCGGACCGGATCGGCTTCCGCCAGCGGGGTGTGGCACTGGTCATGGCGTCACCTTCAGCTTGTTGATCAAGTCGATGGAGGCGCGCTCGCTGAGCGCCTCGCCGAGCAGATGCTCCCACTTCCGCTGCACCAAGCCAATCCACTCCGGGTAGTCCGCGATCTGGCCGCGCGCCGCATTGTCGAGGCAGAGCAGACGATCTTTTCCGGGCAGTTCCGCGAGCACGAAACCGCCGCCCATGGAGACGTGAGCACCGACGTCGAGCGGCAGGACGTGTAGGCGCACCTGCGGTAGCTCGACCGCTTCGAGCAGCCGGCCAAGCTGCCGGTCTATGGTGGCAGGCCCGCCGACAGGCCTGCGCAGAGCGCTCTCGTCGATGACGAACACGCACTCGGGCGGCTCTTCCCGGTGGAGCAGGCGCTGTCGGCCCATGCGGAGGCTGACAAGCTCCTCCACTCGATCGCTGCGGTACAACCCGCCCGCCGAGACGACCGCTCGGCAGTACTCCTCGGTCTGTAGCAGCCCAGGGATCAGACACGGCTCGAAGTAGCACAGCCGGATAGCTCGCGCCTCGTGCCCCGGCCACGACTCGAACCAGGCTGGCCCGCTCTCCGCCTCGTCCTCTTTCAGCAATCCGGCGAGGAGGCCGCCGGTGCCGAGGGCCTGGTCGGCGGCGACGGCGAACTCCAGGGTGGGCCGGCGGCGGCCGGTCTCGATGGCGGCGACCGTGGACGGACTCCACTTGATCAGCCCGGCCAGCCCTTCCTGGGAGACCTCCGCGCCGGCCCGGGCGGCCTTCAGCGCCCGGATCCACATCTCGATGTTCATCCTTACCTCTCCGGTAAGTACGCGACCGCGCTGCGTAGTAAGCCCTGGCATCCTCCCCCGCCGACAGGCCCGAGTCCAGGGTGGAGGCACGCGGCCCGGCCGGTGGAGGCGACGACCCGCCGACCGGTCCTGCGCCAGGTCGCCCCGGCCCTTCCCCCGGCCGGGGCGGCCCCTCCCGGGAGGTACCGATGACGACAAGAAACGGAGATCTTGGCAAGAAACGGCCCCCAGAGGGGCCTTATCTCTCCAAGATCTCGAAACAGCCCGAGCCGGCGAAGCCGGCGGAAACGGCAGGGACGGCGAGGACGGCGGAAACGGCGAGGACGGCGGAAACGGCGAGGACGACGGAACCAGCGGGGGCGGCGGGGACGGTGGGGGCGCACCTGGCGATGCGGCCGGCGTGGCGCTGCCGGGGGTGCGGAGCGCCCTGGCCGTGCCAGCCGGCCCGGCTCGCGCTGCTGGCCGAGTACCGCCACGACCGGGTGGAGCTGCTGGTCTACCTGGGTGGCCTGCTCGCGGAGGCGCACATCCACCTGCCCGGCGCCACGGACCTGCACGCCCGCTTCCTGGGTTGGGCGCGGGCCGGGGACGGCACAATGTTTCACGTGAATCATGAGCCGGGCGCCGAGATCCACCACACCGACCCGTTCGCCGTGCCCGCCGGGCAACGTTCACCGGTACGCCGGTTGCGCGGCCGGCTGGCGGCCCCCGTGACGCTCTGGACCGCGCCGGGGCCGGCGGGGCTGACCGTCTCGTCCACGCTGGTCGCCGAGGGCGAGCCGGACCGGCTGCTCGGGTTGGTCGACCCGGAGTCCGACCTGTGGGCGGCGGTCGAGGAGGCGGGACGGTTCGCCGTCGCCCAGCTCGGGCCGGCGCACCGGCAGCTCGCCGACCGCTTCGCCGGCCTTTTTCCCTCGCCGGGTGGCCTCTTCGCGATCGGCTCGTGGACCGACACTCCGTACGGGCCGGTGCCGTCGGACGCCGGTGGGTGGGCGGGCTGCCGGCTGGACGCGGCCCGCGAGTACGGCTGGGGCCTGCTGGTGGAGGCCACCGTCGAGGCGGTCGAGCTGGCCGAGGAGACCGCGCCGCTGCTGCACTACCGGGGTAGGTACCGGGAACTCACGAATTGACCTGCCGTTGAACGGAGTGACCTGGGTCACTCGGCGCAGCCGGAGTGCCGTTCGGCGCAGCCGCTGACCGGGGCCGATCCGAGCCTTCCCCGGAGGGGAGCGCGCTCTCTACCGTGCGCGAAAATCCCCGACGCCTGTGAAGGTGGTGATCCACAGATGTCCACGGACACGCCTGCCTCCGCGCCGGCCGAGTCCCCGGCCGAGCGGTACCTCGCCGTACAACGCTCGGACGAGTTCGCCGGGTTGCGGCGCGCGCTGCGCGGCTTCATCTTCCCGATGACCGTCGCGTTCTTCCTGTGGTACGCGCTCTACGTCATTCTCTCCGCGTACGCGCGGGGCTTCATGGGCGCGAAGCTCTTCGGCAACATCAACGTCGCGCTCGTCTTCGGCCTGCTCCAGTTCGTGTCCACGTTCGTCATCGCGTGGCTCTACTCGCGGTTCGCCGACCGGAAGATCGACCCGGTCGCCGACCGGATCCGCGCCGAGATGGGGGAGGTGACCCATGAACACGGTCCTCGCGGCTGAGGCGGGCAGCACCACCGCCCGGAACCTCACCATCACGCTGTTCCTGATCTTCGTGGCGATCACGCTGGCGATCACCGTCTGGGCCAGCCGGCAGACCAAGACCGCCACCGACTTCTACGCCGGCGGCCGGTCCTTCTCCGGCTTCCAGAACGGCATGGCCATCGGCGGTGACTACATGTCCGCCGCGTCCTTCCTGGGCATCGCCGGCATCATCGCCCTGTACGGCTACGACGGCTTCCTCTACTCGATCGGCTTCCTGGTCGCCTGGCTGGTGGCGCTGCTGCTCGTCGCCGAGCTGCTGCGCAACTCCGGCCGGTACACGATGGCCGACGTGCTGGCCTTCCGGATGCGCCAGCGGCCGGTCCGTACCGCGGCGGCGGTCTCCACCATCACCGTCTCGATCTTCTACCTGCTGGCCCAGATGGTCGGCGCGGGCGCGCTGGTCGCCCTGCTGCTCGGCATCAAGCCGGGCACCACGTTCCTCGGCATGGACGCGGACACCGCCAAGGTGGCCACGATCATCCTGGTCGGCGCCCTGATGATCATTTACGTCACGGTCGGCGGCATGAAGGGCACCACGTACGTCCAGATCGTCAAGGCGTTCCTGCTGATGACCGGCGCGATCGTGATGACCCTGCTGGTGCTGGCGCACTACAAGTTCAACCTCTCCTCGCTGCTGGGTGACGCCGCCAAGCAGTCGGGCAAGGGCGCGGCGTTCCTGGAACCGGGGTTGCGCTACGGCGTGGAGACACCCGGGGACGCGCTGAAGACCTTCTACAGCAAGATGGACCTGCTCTCGCTCGGCATCGCGCTGGTGCTCGGCACCGCCGGCCTGCCGCACATCCTGATCCGCTTCTACACCGTGCCGACCGCCAAGGCGGCCCGGAAGAGCGTGCTCTGGGCGATCGGCATCATCGGCACCTTCTACCTGCTCACCCTGGCCCTCGGCTTCGGCGCGGCAGCGCTGGTCGGCGGCAAGGCGATCACCGCGCAGGACAAGGCCGGCAACACCGCGGCGCCGCAGCTCGCCGAGGCGCTGGGCAAGGACTTCTTCGGCGGTGACCTCGGCGGGGCGACCCTGCTGGCGATCATCGCGGCGGTCGCCTTCGCCACCATCCTGGCGGTGGTCGCCGGGTTGACCCTGGCGTCGTCGTCCAGCCTGGCCCACGACTTCTACGCCAACGTGGTGAAGGACGGCAGCGCCTCCGAACGGCAGGAGGTCAACGTGGCCCGGATCTCCGCCCTGGTGATCGGCGCCATCGCGATCGTGCTGTCGATCTTCGCGCAGAGCCTGAACGTGGCGTTCCTGGTGGCGCTCGCCTTCGCGGTGGCCGCCTCCGGCAACCTGCCGGCGATCCTCTACAGCCTGTTCTGGAAGCGGTTCAACACCTCCGGCGCGGTCTGGGCGATCTACGGCGGCCTGATCTCCGCCGTGGTGCTGGTCTTCTTCTCCCCGGTGGTCTCCGGGGCGCCGACGGCCATGTTCCCCGACCACGACTGGCACTGGTTCCCGCTGTCCAACCCGGGCATCATCTCCATCCCGATCGGCTTCCTCTGCGGCTGGATCGGCACCCTGCTCTCCAAGGAGCACGACGAGGAGAAGTACGCGGAACTGGAGGTGCGTTCGCTGACCGGCGCGGGCGCGCACTGAGCACCACCCGGTCAACCGGGGCCCCCTGCCTGGCGCGAGGCGTCAGGAGGGGGCCCCTTCCCGCGCTATAGGCTGACCGGCATGAAGGTCGCTCCCCGGTTCGGAACCGGACACCGCATCCTGGTCACCGGTGGCGCCGGCTTCGTCCCGTCGCACCTGGTCGACCGGCTCATCGAACGCGGCTGCACGGTGGTGGCGCTGGACAACTTCATCACCGGGTCCAAGGAGAACGTCGCCCACCTGCTGGGCCACCCGGCCTTCACGCTGATCGAGGCGGACATCTCCGACGGGCTGCCGGCCCACCCGGCCATGGCCGAGCGGTTCGACGCGATCCTGCACATGGCCTCGCCGGCCAGCCCGACCGACTTCGAGAAGCTGCCGGTGGAGATCCTCCGGGTCGGCTCGGTCGGCACCCTGGCCCTGCTCGAGCGGGCCACCGACGACGGCGCCCGGTTCCTGATGGCCTCCACCTCCGAGGCGTACGGGGACCCGGAGCAGCATCCGCAGCGGGAGACGTACTGGGGCAACGTCAACCCGGTCGGCATCCGGAGCGTCTACGACGAGGCCAAGCGCTTCTCCGAGGCGGCCACCATGGGCTACCACCGCAGCCGGGGCACCGACACCGCGATCGTACGGATCTTCAACACGTACGGCCCGCGAATGCGCCCCGACGACGGCCGCGCCATCCCGACCTTCATCGCCCAGGCGCTGCGCGGCGAGCCGATCACCGTGCACGGCACCGGCGAGCAGACCCGCTCGATCTGTTACGTCGACGACCTGGTGCGGGGCATCCTGCTGCTGCTCGACTCGACCGAGACCGGGCCGATCAACTGCGGCACGGAGCACGAGCTGAGCATGCGGCGACTCGCCGAGTTGATCGTGTCGCTCGCCGACAGCCGGTCCGAGGTGACCTACATCACCCGCAGCGCGGACGACCCGGAGAAGCGGCGACCGGATCTCACCCTCGCCCGTGAACTGCTCGGATACGAGCCGACCGTGGCGCCCGAAGAGGGCCTGCGCCGCACCATCGACTACTTCCGCGGCCGGCTAGGGTACTGACTCCCCCTGGGAGGAGGCTGACACCCGCCGTCACCTGAGGGCGTCGGTGGCCGGGCCGACCTACCCTCGGTTACATGTCCGCCACCACGTCTGCCGGCGCGCCGTTTCCCCACCTGAGTCGGAACTCGGGCCGCGCCCAGGTCCCCGGCCCCGGCCGGGACGCCGCCGGGCGCGCCCGTGCCACCGGGGCCCGCTGGTACCCGTCGTACGACGAACAGCCCGGCCCGGACGGGCCGGGCGGCCCCGGCGGTCCGGCCGGGCCGCGC
>NZ_KQ058839.1 GCF_000982955.1 Micromonospora sp. HK10
CCGCCCGTGGCCCAGGGCCGCCGGCTCGCCCGCCGAGCAGGCGGCCCCGGCCGGGCCACCCGCCGAGCAGGTCCGGGCGGCCGGGCCACCCGCCGCAGGTCCGGGCGGCCGCGCCGACCCGCGCCGAGGGCCGGCGACTGCTGGCGGCGTCAGTCCGGGTCGCCGGTCACGGATTCCTGGGCCGCGCGGCGCAGGGAGCGGTGCCGGGCCAGGTCCTCCCGGGGCGGGCCGCCCGGCCGGACCCGCTCGGCCGGCCGTACCGCCGGCTGGGCCGGCACCCGGGGCGCCTGCTCGACGTCGGTGACCAGGTCCTCGGTCTCCTGGACCAGGTAGTGCGGCCGGCGTTTGGTCTCGTAGTAGATCCGGCCGATGTACTCCCCGATCACCCCGAGGATCATCATCTGGATGCCGCCGAGGCCGATCACGCTGACGATGATGGTGGTGTAGCCGGGGACGTCGATCCCCTTCTCGACGGCGTCCGCGACCACCCAGGCCATGTACGCCACCGCGATCAGGGTGAGGAAGAGGCCGCCGTAGATGGCCAGCCGCAGCGGCCGGTTGTTGAACGACAGCAGGCCGTCGAACGCGTAGTTGAAGAGCTTGCCGAACGTCCAGCGGCTGCGCCCGGACTGGCGGGTCTCGTTGCGGTGCGCCACCACGACGGTCCGGAAGCCGATCCAGGAGAAGAGCCCCTTGGAGAAGCGGTTGTATTCCGGCATCGCCAGCACCGCGTCCACCGCGAGCCGGGACAGCAGCCGGAAGTCACCGGCCCCGTCCAGCAGCCGTACGTCGATCCACCAGTTGACCATCCGGTAGAAGGAGCGCGAGGCCAGCATCCGCAGGAACCGGTCGCCGCGCCGGTCCCGCCGGGCGATCACCTGGTCGAAGCCCTGCCGGTAGAGCGCCACCATCTCGGGCAGCAACCGCGGCGGGTGCTGCAGGTCGGCGTCCATGATCACGACCGCGTCGCCGGTGGCCCGCTCCAGGCCGGCCAGCATCGCCGCCTCCTTGCCGAAGTTCCGGCTCAGTGACGTGTACCGCACCGTCGGATCGTCGGCGGCGAGCCGGCGCAGCGCCACGAGCGTGCCGTCCTCGCTGCCGTCGTCGACGTACACCACCTCGATCTCGACGTCGGTCAGCTCCGCCAGCGCGGCGGTCACCGCCGTGTGCAGTCGTTCGACCGACGCTTCCTCGTTGAAGCAGGGCACCACCACCGACAGCCGCACCGTGGTCACTCCGTCCAGCCCGTCCGGGATCCGCCGCCGGCCGCGGGAGGCCGGGCGGCGGGCTGGTCAGAGGTGGTAGACCAGCACACCATCGACATCCTCCCGGGTGATGCCCAGTCCGTCGACCGGCCGGTCCGCGATGCCCTCCCAGGGCGTCCCGCCGGCCCGGCTCGGCACGGCCACCACCGACCGCACCCCGAGCCCGCGCAGGTAGGCGATGCTGGTCGCGTCGGGGAAGGAGGCGATCGCCATCCGGGTCTGCGCCTGGCTGACCGGCTCGAAACCGGCCAGCCCGTTCGTCACCCGGGGGAAGCCGTCGGTCGTCCACAGCATGTAGTTCAGGTCGTTGATGCCGCCGGCGGGCAGCACCAGCATCGGCTCCTGCGCCCGGCCCATCGCGGCCGGCGGCCGGGGCACCTCGGGGTGCGGGGTCCGGTTCAGCCCTTCGACGGTGACCAGCGCCAGCGGCACCAGCAGGACCGCCGGCAGCAGGATCCGGGCCCAGCGCCCGGGGGACGCCTTGCGCGCCGGCTCGGCCAGCACGGTGACCAGCCCGGCCGCCAGCAGCGCAAGCAGCAGGCTGGTCCAGATCATCATCCGGCCGGGCGTCCGCAGCGCGTCCCAGCCGGGCAGGTGCTTGGAGAGGGTCAGGTACCCCGGGTCCCCGTCGCCGCCGAGGCTGGTGCCCAGGCCGAGCAGCACGGTGCCGAGCACGCCGAGCCCCAGCGCGATCCGGTGCCGGACCGGGTAGACCGAGATGAGCAGCCCCGCGGCGGCCAGGCCGATCAGCGTCATGCCGGGCAGCAGCGCCATCTCCGGCGGCCAGGTGAGCTGTTCCCGGGCCGCCGCGTGCCGCTCGCCCCACAGCCACGAGTCGGCCGGGGCGGTGACGAAGCCCCGCAGCGGCGGCGAGAACAGTTTCGTCCAGTCCAGCGTGCGCTGGGCCTGCGGGTTCAGGTCGACGACGTGCAGGTAGACCAGGCCCAGCAGCAGGGTCACCGCGCCGAAGACCGCCCCACCGGCCAGGTCGGCGGCCAGCAGCCGCCGGCCGAACGGGGGCCGTTCCCGGCGCCGCCACCAGGACCAGCCGTAGCAGCCGGCGGCGACCAGCACCGCGGCCAGCAGGAAGTAGACCAGCGGCAGGCCGATGCCGAAGCCGAGGGTGATCTGCCAGGCGGCGACGAGCCAGCCGGCCAGCGCCCACCCGGGCCGGCGCCGTTCCGGCCGGTAGCCGTGCCGCAGCGACCAGCCGTGGCCGCGGGCCAGCATCGCCAGGGACAGCGCGATCCCGCCGGTGGACAGGATGTTCAGGTGCCCGGCGTGGGCCAGCCGCCACGGCGCGTACGCCCAGGCGACCCCGGCCACCGCCGCACCCCAGCGGCCCGAGCCGAGCTGCCGGGCCAGCGCGTACGCCCCGACGAAGGCCAACGCGAAGACCAGCACGTACGTGACGTTGTAGCGGACCAGGGCGGCCGCGAAACCGGAGCCGAGCATCCCGATCGGGGCGTACCCGAGCAGCGTGTCGCTGTAGGCGTAGGTGTACTTCTCCGGATAGAACGTGTTCGAGTCCCACAAGTTGGACGGGTCGGTCAGCAGACCGTGCCCGGCCCAGGCCAGTTGCCACGCCTGCAGGGTGGGGTCACCGAGGTCGCCGGGGATCGTGCTCGCCGGGTGCCGCAGCGTCGGCCAGGTCAGCGCGACCGCGAGCAGCAGGCCGCCGAGCACCGCCCAGGTCCATTCGTGGCGTAGCCAACGCCACCGGCCCAGGCCGTCCCGGGTCGGGGCGGCGGGGGCCTGGTCGTCGTCGGCGAGCCCGGTGCTCGCGGGGGTGTCGGTGGACCCGGTGGTCATGACGATGGATCATCCCTTGTGCCGTCGGCCCTGTCGATCAGGGGTCCGTAGTGTGGGCTCGTCGCGCCGGTACCGGTGATTTTGCCGATGCGGACGACGGCCGCGCCGTCGAAGGATGACACATGTCGATGTGACCCCACCCGTAGGGAGTGCCCGACGTGTCATCACCAACCACCATCCGTCCCCGTTCCGTCGCTGTCCGTACCCTCCGCGCGGCGCTGGCCGCCGTCCTGGTCGCCGGTGGCGTGCTCGGCGCGTCGTCCGGCGCCGCGCAGGCCGCGGAGAACCCGTACGAGCGCGGCCCCGACCCCTCCGTGGCGATCCTGGAGGCCAGCCGCGGCCCGTTCAGCGTCTCCACCCAGAACGTCTCCTCGCTGAGCGTCACCGGCTTCGGTGGGGGCGTCATCTACTACCCGACCACCACGAGCGAGGGCACCTTCGGCGCCATCGCGATCTCGCCCGGCTACACCGCCGCCTGGTCCAGCATCGACTGGCTCGGGCCGCGGCTCGCCTCGCACGGTTTCGTGGTGATCGGTATCGAGACGATCACCCGGCTGGACCAGCCGGACAGCCGGGGTCGGCAACTGCTGGCCGCGCTCGACTACCTCACCCAGCGCAGCTCGGTGCGCGGCCGGATCGACGCCAGCCGGCTCGCGGTCGCGGGCCACTCGATGGGTGGCGGCGGCAGCCTGGAGGCGGCCGCGTCCCGTCCGTCGCTGCAGGCCGCCGTGCCGCTGGCACCGTGGAACCTGGACAAGACCTGGTCCGAGCTCCGGGTGCCGACCCTGATCGTCGGCGGTGAGGCCGACAGCGTCGCCCCGGTGGCCACCCACTCGGAGCCGTTCTACAACAGCATCCCGGCCTCGTCGGAGAAGGCGTACCTGGAGTTGAACGCGGCCAGCCACTTCTTCCCGCAGACCGTGAACACGCCCACCGCGCGGCAGATGGTGGCCTGGTTGAAGCGGTTCGTCGACGACGACACCCGCTACGAGCAGTTCCTCTGCCCGGGACCGAGCGGCCTGGCGATCGAGGAGTACCGCAACACCTGCCCGAGCGCCTGACGCCCGGCGGGCGGCCGTGACCGCCCCGGGCCCGGCCCGCCGTCGCCCCGTGCGGCGGCGGGCCGGTCGCGTCCGCGCCCGCCGCCGCCCCGTGCGGTGGTGGGCGCGGACGCGGTCGGAGCTCTTGACGCCGGACCCGAGAAACGTACACTCCCAGTGTAAATATCGCGCCCCGCCGGAGCGAGGGATGGGTCAATGGAGCATGGGCTCGCGCTGCACCACATCGGGGTGCGCTTCGGTGGCCTCACCGCCCTCGACGACGTCTCGCTGCGGGTGCCCGCCGGCCGCGTGGTCGGCGTGATCGGGCCCAACGGCGCCGGCAAGACCACCCTGTTCAACGTCGTCTGCGGCTTCGTCGCCCCGGACACCGGCACGATCACCCTGGACGGCCGGCCGCTGCGGCCCCGCCCGCACCGGCTGACCCGGCTGGGCATCGCCCGCACGCTGCAGGGCACCGGGCTCTTCGCCGGCCTCACCGTGCTGGAGAACGTGATGGCCGGCGCCACGCACACCGCCCGCGCCGGCTTCCTGCCGGCGCTGCTCGGCCTGCCGGCGAGCGACCGCGACGAACGCCGGCTGCGCGGTGAGGCGCTGGCCGTGCTCGACCGGCTGGGCATCGCCGGGCACGCCGCCGCCGCGCCCGGCACGCTGCCCTTCGCGGTACGCCAGCGGGTCGCCCTGGCCCGCGCGCTGGTGGCCCGGCCCCGGCTGCTCCTGCTCGACGAGCCCGCCGGCGGCCTCGGGGCCGAGGACATCGCCGAGCTCGCGGAGCTGATCCGCGAACTGCCCCGCCGCGACCCGGATCCCTGCGCGGTGCTGCTGGTCGAGCACCACATGGACCTGGTGATGTCGGTCTGCGACGACATCGTGGTGCTCGACTTCGGTCGGGTGATCGCCGCCGGCACGCCGGACCAGGTGCGCGACGACCCCGCGGTCGCCGACGCCTACCTGGGCGCCGCCGTCGACGAGGCGGCGGCATGAGCGGGTCCAGCGGCCGAATCGGCGCCCCACGGCAGGGAGGCGGCGGCATGAGCGAGCAGGGCGGGCGGTCGGACGCCGGGGAACTGCTCACCGTGCGCGGGCTGGTCGCCGGCTACGGTGCCGCGCCGGTGCTGCACGAGGTCGACCTCGCGGTGCCCGCCGGCAGCATCGCGGCCGTGGTCGGGGCCAACGGCGCCGGCAAGAGCACCCTGCTGCGGGCCCTGTCCGGGATGCTGCGCCCGGTGGCCGGCCAGATCCTCCTCGCCGGGGAGGATCTGCGCGGCGTACCGGTGGAGCAACTGGTCCGCCGGGGCATGGCGCACGTCCCGGAGGGGCGGGGGGTGATCGGCGAGCTGACCGTCGACGAGAACCTGCGGCTCGGTGGGCTCTGGCGCCGCGACCGGGCCGACGCCGGCCGCGCCCGCGACGAGGTCTACCAGCTCTTCGAGCCGCTGGCCCGGCGCCGCCAGCACCTCGGCCACCAGCTCTCCGGCGGCGAACGGCAGATGCTCGCCCTCGGCCGGGCCCTGGTCGGCCGGCCCCGCCTGCTGCTGCTCGACGAACCGTCGCTCGGCCTGGCCCCCCGGGTGGTCGCCCAGATCATGGCCCTGCTCCGCCAGCTCCGCGACAGCACCGGGCTGACCGTGCTGCTGGTCGAGCAGAACGTCCGCAGCGCGCTCTCGGTCGCCGACCAGGGGGTCGTGATGGCGCTCGGTCGGGTGGTCCGCGCCGCCCCGGCGGAGCGGCTGCGCGACGACGTCGACCTGCGTCACGCGTACCTCGGTTTCTGACCCTCGTCTGCTCCGAAGGAGGACTGTGGAGCGCTTCGTCTTCCTCACCTTCGACGGCCTCTCCCGGGGTGCCGTCTACGCCGCGTTCGCGCTGGCGCTGGTGCTCATCTGGCGGGCCGCCCGGATCGTCAACTTCGCCCAGGGCGCGATGGCCGTCGCGGCCGCCTACGTCGCCTACAGCGTGACCGCCGCGACCGGCTCCTACTGGCTGGGCTTCCTGGCCGCGCTCGCCGCCGGGCTGCTGCTCGGCGCGGTGGTGGACCGGGCCGTGATGCGCTTCGTCGACCACACCTCGCCGCTCAATCCGGTGATCGTCGCGCTCGGGCTGGTGCTGCTCATCCAGGCCGTCCTCGGCATGATCTACGGCAACGAGTTCCGTCCCGCCGGCACCCCGTTCGACCGGGCCGCGCTCACCGTCGGCGGGTTCGCCGTCGTGTCCCCGTACGACCTGTTCGTCTTCGCCACGGTGGGGCTGATGATGGTCGCGCTCGCCTGGATCTTCGCCCGGACCCCGGTGGGCCTGCGGATGCGCGCCGCGGCCTTCGCCCCGGAGGTCTCCCGCCTGCTCGGGGTCAACGTGGGCGGCATGCTCGCGCTGGGCTGGGCCCTGGCCTCCGGGGTGGGCGCCCTGGCCGCCATGCTGGTGATCCCCACCGAGCTGGGCCTGCACCCGAACGCCATGGACCTGGTCTTCGTCTCGGCGTTCACCGCGGCGGTGGTCGGCGGCCTGGACAGCCCACCGGGCGCGGTGGTCGGCGGGCTGGTGGTGGGCCTGGTGCTCTCCTACGTGAGCGGGTACGCCGGCAGCGACCTCACCCCGCTCGCGGTGCTGGTCCTGCTGCTGGCGGTGCTGCTGGTCCGCCCCGGCGGGCTGTTCGCCCCGGTCACCGCGAGGCGGGTGTGAGCGCCACCCGGGCGGCGGCGCCGCCGGAGCGGGCGGCGACCGGCGCCCCGGCCGACGGGCGGCGCGGGAGCACCCTGCTGCGGCACCTGGCCGTCGCGGTAGCCGTGGCGCTGCTGGTGCTGGCGGCCAGCTACGGCCTGGCGCCGTTCCGCAACTTCCAGCTCGCCACGGTGGCGGCCTACCTCTGCGCGACCGCCGGGCTGACCGTCCTCACCGGCCTCAACGGTCAGCTCTCGCTCGGGCACGGCGCGCTGATGGCGACCGGCGCCTACACGGTGGCGCTGTGCCAGGGCGCGTTCGCCGACCACGGGCTCACCGGTGGCTGGCTGCTGGCGGTGTCGCTGGTCGCGGCGATCCTGGTCACGGTCGCCGTCGGCGCGGTGGTGGGGGCGGCCGCGGCCCGACTGCGCGGGCCGTACCTGGCCGGCGTGACGCTGGCGGTCGCGGTCGTGGTGCCGGCCCTGACGGTGACCTTCGACGGCGTCTTCAACGGGGACCAGGGGCTCTCGGTCCCGGTCGAGCCGCCGCCGCTGGCGCTCGGCGCCTACTTCCCGTACGAGCGGTGGCAGCTCTGGATCGCCGCGGCGGGCACCCTGCTCGCCCTGGTCCTGCTGGCCAACCTGGTCCGCAGCCGGTACGGCCGCACCTTCCGGGCGGTCCGGGACGACGAGGTGGCGGCGCGCCTCGCCGGCATCCACGTGGCCCGTACCCAGGTGCTGGCCTTCGTGGTCAGCGCGGCCGGCGCCGGGCTCGGCGGCGCGCTGCTCGCGGTGCTGGCGCAGAGCGTCTCGCCGGGGGCGTTCTCGCTGACCCTGTCCCTGTTCCTGCTCATGGCCGTGGTGATCGGCGGTCTCGGCCGCCTCGCCGGGGCGCTCTGGGGGGCGGTCCTGCTGGTCGTCCTGCCCGACCTGACGCACTCCGTGACCGAGCTGTTCACCGTCTCGCCGGCGGTGGCGCAGCGGCTGGAGGGCAACCTGCCGTTGGCGATCTTCGGGATCACCCTGGTCGTCGTCATGATCGCCGCGCCCGGCGGCGTGCAGGGACTGCTGTCCCGGCTCGGCCGGGAGCTGCTGGCCCGGTGGCCGGGGCGGCGGTCCTAGCAAGTCCCGGCGGCCCGCCGCCGGCATTTCCACCCACCACCATCCCACCCACCACCACCCGATTCGAGGAGAACCGGACCGAGGAAAGGTCGGTGTTCCAGATGAACCGTACGGTACGAGGCGGTCTCGCGATCGCCAGCACCATCGCCCTGCTCGCCAGCGTCGTCGCGTGCGGCGACGACGGCGGCTCGGGGGGCGCCGGACGCGGGGCGGTGCCCGGCGTCACCGACACCGAGATCGTGGTCGGCACCCACATGCCGTTGACCGGCCCGGCCTCGGCCGGCTACTCGAAGATCGCGCCGGCCACCAAGGCGTACTTCGACTATGTCAACGCCAACGGCGGTGTGCACGGCCGCAAGATCACTTACAAGATCATGGACGACGGCTACAACCCGGCCAACACCCAGCAGGTGGTCCGCCAACTGGTCCTGCAGGACAAGGTCTTCGCCGTGCTCAACGGGCTGGGCACGCCCACCCACACCGGGGTGCTCGACTTCCTCAAGAGCAACCGGGTCCCCGACCTCTTCGTCGCCTCCGGTAGCCGCAGCTGGGACCAGCCGGACAAGTATCCCGGCACGTTCGGCTTCAACCCGGACTACACGGTGGAGGGCAAGATCCTGGCCAACCACGTGAAGACCACGCTGCCCGGCAAGAAGGTCTGCTTCCTCGGCCAGGACGACGACTTCGGCCGGGACAGCCTGGCCGGGGTGGAGCAGGTGCTCGGCGCCGGGACCGTGGCGGTCAAGCAGACGTACGTCACCAGCAACACCAACGTGGCCCCGCAGATCGGCGCGTTCAAGGCGGCCAGCTGCCAGGTGGTCATCCTGGCCACCGTGCCCGGCTTCACCGCGCTGTCCATCGGCACCGCGGCCCGGTTGGGCTTCAAGCCGCAGTGGCTGGTGTCCAACGTGGGCGCCGACCACCCGACGCTGGCCAAGCAGCTCGGCGCGGCCGCCGGGCTGCTGGAGGGCATGGTCGGCGGCAACTACCTGCCGATGCAGAACGACGCCGCGAACCCGTGGATCCAGCTCTTCACCAAGGTGAACAAGGAGCACAACGGCGACGCGCCGTTCGACGGCAACATCGTCTACGGCATGTCGGTCGGGTACCTGTTCGTGCAGGCGTTGCAGGTTGCCGGCCAGGACCTCACCCGGGAGTCCCTGCTCAAGGCGGTCGCCAAGGGCGGCTTCCAGGGTCCGGGGCTGGCGCCGCTGCGCTTCTCCGACTCCGACCACTCCGGATACGGCGGGGAGCGGCTGACCCGGGTCAGCGGCGGCACGCAGGCCTACTTCGGGCCGACCTACGAGACGGACGAGGGCGACGGCCCGGTACGCGAGTACAGCGCGCCGGCGGTGACCCCGCCGGCCAACGGGATCCCGACCGCGTCCTGACCGGCACGCCGGCCGGGTGTGGTCAGCGGACCCGCCCGGCCGGCGTCGCCCGGTCAGCTGAGCCGTTCGACGATCATCGCCATGCCCTGGCCGCCGCCCACGCACATGGTCGCCAGCCCGACCTGCCGGTCGTGCCAGCGCAGCGAGTTGAGCAGGGTGGTGGTGATCCGGGCGCCGGTCATCCCGAACGGGTGCCCGATCGCGATCGCGCCGCCGTTGACGTTCAGCCGGTCCTCGTCGACGCCCAGCTGGTGCGCGCTCGGGAGCACCTGTGCGGCGAACGCCTCGTTGATCTCGACGAGGTCGATGTCGGCGATCGACATGCCGGCGTGCCGCAGCGCCCGTCGGGACGCCTCGACCGGGCCCAGCCCCATCACCTCCGGGGAGAGCGCGCTCAGCCCGGTGGCGACGATCCGGGCCAGCGGGGTCACCCCCAGTTCGCGGGCCCGCACGTCGGAGAGCACGACCAGCGCGGCGGCGCCGTCGTTGAGCGGGCAGCAGTTGCCGGCGGTCACCGTGCCGTCCGGCCGGAACACCGGCGCGAGGGCGTTCACCGCGGCCAGGGTCACCCCGGGGCGCGGCCCGTCGTCGGCGGCGACCACCGTGCCATCGGGCAGGGTGACCGGGGTGATCTCCCGGGCCCAGAAGCCGTCGGCGATCGCCTTCTCGGCGAGGTTCTGCGACCGTACGGCGAACTCGTCCTGGCTGCGGCGGGAGATCCCGTGCAGCTGGGCCACGTTCTCCGCGGTCTGTCCCATGGCGACGTAGACGTCGGGCAGCTCACCGTCCTCGCGCGGGTCGTGCCAGCGGGGCGCCCCGCCGGCGGCCCGGTCCGCGGTCCGGGTCACCGCGTCGGCGAACCGTGGGTTGGCGCTGCCCGGGTGGCCGTCGCTGCGGCCCCGGTCGTACCGGGAGACGCACTCGACCCCGGCCGAGACGAAGGCGTGGCCCTCGCCGGCGCGGATGGCGTGCAGCGCCATCCGGGTGGTCTGCAGCGACGACGAACAGTAGCGGTTCACGGTGGTCCCGGGCAGGTGGTCCAGTCCGAGCAGGACGGCGACCACCCGGGCGAGGTTGTGCCCCTGCTCGCCGGCGGGCTGGCCGCAGCCGAGCATCAGGTCGTCGAGCTCGCCGGGGTCGAGCTGCGGCACCTGGTCGAGGGCGGCCCGCACGATGGTGGCGGCGAGGTCGTCGGCGCGCAGCTCGTGCAGGGAGCCCTTGTTGGCGCGGCCGATCGGTGAGCGGGCGGCGGCGACGATGACGGCGTCGGGCATGTCGGGGGTCCTTCCCGGGGCAACGGATTAAATGTGCACCGACGGTGCGATTATCGGGCGGGCCGTGTCAACGGAATGTGAGATATCGAGCGTCTTCCCTCGTTGACGTGTGCCGGTGCCGCCCCTAGTGTTTGCATCGTGAATGCAGATTCAGGCCGGCTGGCCGGCCGGGTCGCCCTGGTCACCGGGGCCAGCCGCGGGATCGGGCTGGCGGTGGCCCGCCGGCTGGTCGCCGAGGGGGCGCGGGTCGGGTTGACCGCCCGCCGGCCGGAGGCGCTCGCCGCGGCGGTCGCCGAGCTGGGCGGTCCCGACCACGCCGTCGCGGTGCCCGGTCGGGCCGACGACGCCGCGCACCGCCACGCGGCGGTGCACCGGGTCGCCGAGGCGTTCGGCCCGGTCGACATCCTGGTCAACAACGCCGGCACCAACCCGGTGTACGGGCCTCTGCTCGACCTCGACCCGGCCGCGGCCCGCAAGATCCTCGACGTCAACCTGGTCGGCGCCCTCGGCTGGGTGCAGGAGGTCTGCGCGGCCGGCATGACCGACCGGGGCGGCTGCGTCGTCAACGTCACCTCGATCGCCGGCCTGACCCCGTCGCCCGGGATCTCCTTCTACGGCGTGAGCAAGGCGGCGCTCGACCACCTCACCGCCTGCCTCGCGGTCGAGCTCGCCCCGGCGGTCCGGGTGAACGCGGTCGCCCCGGGCGTGGTGAAGACCCGGTTCGCGGCCGCGCTGCACGAGGGCCGGGAGGAGGAGGTCGCCCGGGCGTACCCGCTGGGCCGCCTCGGCGTACCCGACGACGTGGCCGGCGCGGTCGCCTTCCTCGCCTCCGCCGACGCGGCCTGGATCACCGGGCGGACACTCGTGATCGACGGCGGGATCACCCGCGCCGGTCGGGCCACCGGATGACCGCCCCGGGCACGCGCCGCGGACTGACCGTGGCCGGGGCGGGCGTGGTGGTGACCGGGGCCGGCTCCGGCATCGGCGCCGCGCTGGCCGCCCGGCTCGCCGCCGACGCCGCCGACCGGCCCGGGCCGGAGTGGACCGCGGGCGCCGGCGTCGCGCCGGTGCCGTCGCGGTGGAGACGGAGCAGCTGATGGACTTCCGCCACGACGAGACCACCGAGCGGCTGCGGGAGCGGCTGCTCGCCTTCATGGCCGAGCGGATCCACCCGGCCGAGCCGGTGTTCGAGGAACAGGCGCGCGAGCGGGTCGACCCGTGGTCCACCCCGCCGGTGGTGGCCGAGTTGCAGGCCGAGGCGCGCCGCCGTGGCCTGTGGAACCTCTTCCTCCCCGGCGCCCTCGGCGCCGGACTGACCAACCTGCAGTACGCGCCGCTGGCCGAGATCACCGGCCGCTCGCCCGGGCTCGCCCCGGTCGCGCTCAACTGCGCCGCGCCGGACACCGGCAACATGGAACTGCTGGCCCGGTTCGGCAGCCCGGAGCAGCGGGAGCGCTGGCTGGTCCCGCTGCTGGCGGGCCGGATCCGCTCGGCGTTCGCGATGACCGAGCCGGCGGTCGCCTCGTCGGACGCCACCAACATCGCCACCCGGATCGAGCGGGCCGGCGACGAGTACGTGGTCAACGGCCGCAAGTGGTTCGTCACCGGCGCGCTGAACCCGAACTGCGCGATCTTCGTGGTGATGGGCCGGACCGACCCGGACGCGCCCCGGCACCGGCAGCAGAGCCAGCTCCTGGTCCCCCGGGACACCCCCGGCGTCACGGTCCGCCGGGGCCTGCACACCTTCGGGTACGACGACAGCGACCACGGTGGCCACGCGGAGATCGACTTCGTCGACGCCCGGGTGCCGGTGGGCAACCTGATCGGCGGCGAGGGGGACGGCTTCGCCATCTCGCAGGCCCGGCTCGGGCCGGGCCGGGTGCATCACTGCATGCGGCTGCTCGGCATGGCCGAGCGGGCCCTCGAGCTGATGTGCCGGCGGGTCGCCGACCGGCACGCGTTCGGCGGGCCGCTCGCCGCGCAGGGCGTGGTCCGGGACTGGATCGCCGAGGCCCGGGTCCGCCTCGAACAGGCCCGGCTGCTGGTGCTCAAGACGGCCTGGCTGATGGACACGGCCGGTAACCGGGCCGCGCGGACCGAGATCCAGGCCATCAAGATCGTGGTGCCCGGGACCGTCGAGTGGGTGCTGGACCGGGCCATCCAGGCGCACGGCGCGGCCGGGCTCAGCCAGGACACCCCGCTGGCCGGGCTCTGGGTGCGGGCCCGCGCGCTACGGGTCGCCGACGGCCCGGACGAGGTGCACCGGCAGTCGCTGGCCCGCCGGGAGCTGCGCCGACACCATGCCGACCCGGCACCGGCGCGCGTCTAGACTCGGCGGGCGGTGGGGCGTGGCAGCGTCGAGGAAGGAAGCGCGGATGGGTGGGGTCCAGGCGCCCGGCCGGGTGGACGGGCGGACGGCCCGGGCGGCGCGGACCCGGGCGGCGATCGTCGAGGCACACCTCGCGCTCATCTCCGAGGGGGATCTGCGGCCGACCGGTGAGCGCATCGCCGAGCGGGCCGGCGTGTCGCTGCGTACCCTCTGGACCAACTTCAAGGACATGGAGACGCTCTTCGAGGCCAGCGGCGCCGAGGTGCTCCGCCAGCAGGACGCCGCGTACCGGCCGATCTCGCCGGCGCTGCCGCTGGCCAGGCGGGTCGACGCGTACTGCCGGCAGCGGGCGCGGCTGCTCCAGCTGATCGCGCCGTCCGCGCGGGCGGCGCAGATGCGCGAGCCGGTCTCCGAGCAGCTGCACCGCAACCGCCTGGTGCACATCTCCCGGGTCCGCGACGAGGTCGAGCAGCTCTTCGCGGCCGAGCTGGCCGAGGCCGGGGCCGGCCGGGAGCAGGTGGTGCACGGGGTGGTCGCGGCGAGCATGTGGCCGGCCTGGTCGATGCTGCGTGACGGGCTGGGGCTGGGCGTGGACCAGGCGCGGGCGGTGATGGCCCGCACGGTGAATGCGCTGCTGGCCGAGGCTCTTCCCCGCTGACCGGCCGGTGCTCTTTCCATCCGGTTTCGGATAGGTGACACTCGATGCATGGTTGCTGCATCGACAGTGCAAATAGCTGGACTGCCGGGGCGGGACACCGAGTGCGCCGCCGTCCGCCGGCTGATCGACGCCCTGCCCGGCGCCGGGGGAGCGCTGCTGCTCTGGGGCGACCCGGGCACCGGGCGCAGCGCGCTCGTCGGCTACGCGCACCGGCACGCCGGCCGCTGTCAGGTGCTGGCCGGCGAGGGCCTGGCCGACGAGGCCACCCTGCCGTACGCGGGCCTGCAACGCCTGCTCGACCCACTGCTGGACCGGGCCGACCGCCTGGCCGAGCCGCAGCGCGGGGTGCTCCGGCGGACGCTGGCCGGGGCGGGCTGCCCGGCTGACCAGCGGCTCGCCCTCTCGATGGGCGTGCTCGGGCTGCTCGCCGCCGTGGCCCGGGAGCAGCCGCTGCTCTGCACGGTCGACGACGTCGACCGGGGTGACCCGGCGACGGCGGAGGTGCTCGGCTTCGTGGCCCGCCGGCTCGGTCACCTGCCGGTCGCCCTGCTCGTCACCGCCGGCACGGACGCGGTCGCCGGCGGCGTACCCCGGCACCGGCTCCGGGCCCTCGACGACCGGGCCGGCGCCGCGCTGCTCGCCGCCCGGCTGCCCGGGCTCGCCCCCCGGGTGGCCCGCGAGCTGACCGCGGTCGCCGGCGGCAACCCGCAGGCCCTGGTCGACCTCGCCGAGGCGCTCACCCCCGGACAGTGCCGGGGGGAGGAGCGGCTGCCCGAGACGCCGCCCCTCGACGGCGCGCTGGGCCGCGGCTACCGGTCCCGGCTGGCCGGGCTGCCCGCCGAGGCCCGGCGGGTGCTGCTGCTCGCCGCGCTCGACGAGGACGGCGATCCGGCCACCCTGGTGCGGGCCGCCCGCGCCGCCGGCGCCGGGATCGAGGCGCTCGCCCCGGCCGAGGCGGCGGGGCTGGTCCGGGTCGGCCCGCACCGGGTGACCCTGCCGCAACCGCTGGCCCGGGCCGTGGTGGTGGCACACGCGCCGCTGGCCGAGCGGCGCGCCGCCCACCTGCTGCTCGCCGGGGTGCTCGACGGCCCCGGGCAGCTGCTGCGCCGCACGCTGCACCGGGCCGCCGCGGCCGAGCGCCCGGACCCGGCGCTGGCCGCGGAGTTGGAGGCCGCGGCCGGCGTCGCCGGCGGCGAGGCGGCCGTGACCGCCCTGCACCGGGCCGCCGAACTCAGCACCGAGCCAGGGCAGGCCGCGGCCCGGCTGGTCGCCGCCGCCGGTCGCGCCTGGACGGCCGGGCAGCCACGGCGGGCCGGCCGGCTGCTCGCCGACGCCGCCGCGGCCGGTCCGGTCGATCCGGTGGTGGCCGGCCGGGCCGAGCTGATCCGCGGCGAGCTGGAGCTGCGCTGCGGCTCGCCGTCGGCCGCCACGACCACCCTGCTCGCCGCCGCCCGGGCGGTGTCCGGCGTGGACCGGCTCGCCGCCCTCGGCGGGCTGGTCCGGGCCGGCGAGGCGGTCTGCCACACCGGCGACCAGTTCCGCTACGCCGAGGTGGCGCGTCGGGTGGCCGTCCTGCGCCGCCCCGGCGACCCGCCCGAGGTGGAGCTGCTGACCGCGCTGGCCGCCGGGGTGGCGGCGACCCTGCGCGGGGACCACGAGCGGGCCGGGCCGGCGCTGCGCCGGGCGGTCGTGCTCGGCAACCGGCTGACCGGACCGGCGCTCACCCCGGCCGGGCTGATCGGGGCCGCGGTGGCCGGCCTGCTGGTCGCGGTGGACAGCGCCGCGCACCGGCTCGCCGAGCGGGCCGTCGAGGTGGCCCGGGCCCGCGGCGAGGTGTCCGCGCTGCCCCGGGCGCTGGAGCTGCGCGCGATCGCCGAGTACTGGCTGGGCCGGCACGAGACGGCGGCGGAGACCTCCCGGGAAGGGCTGCGGATCGCCCGGGACAGCGGCCAGGTCAACTCCGCCGGCGTCCACCTGGGCATGCTGGCGGTCCTCGCGGCCGTACGCGCCGACCGGGACGCCAGCCTGCGCCGGATCCGCGAGATCGGCGAGGGCCCCGCCCCGCACAGCCGGCCGCGCGCCCTGGCCCAGTGGGCCCTCGCGGTGCTCGACCTGGTCGACGGCCGGCACGAGGCCGCCACCACCCGGCTCAGCGCGCTGGCCCGCTCCGGCACCGGCCGGGGGCAGGTGCTGATCCAGGTGATGGCCACGCCCTACCTGGTGGAGGCCGCCGCCGGCGCGGCCCGGCAACCGGCCGCCACGGCCGCGCTCGCCGTCTTCGACCGGTGGGCCAGCAGCACCGCCAGCCCGTCCCGGCGGGCGCTCTCCGCCCGCTGCCACGGGCTGCTCGCCCCGCGCGGCAGCGCCGAGGCCGAACGCGGCTTCCGTACCGCGCTGCGGCTGCACCCGACGGACGCGGGGGCGTTCGAACGCGCCCGCACCGAACTGCTCCTCGGCCGCGAGTTGCGCCGCAGCCGCCGGCCGCGGGACGCCCGGGCGTACCTGCACGCCGCCCGGGAGACCTTCGGCCTGCTCGGGCTGACCGTCTGGGCCGAGCAGGCCACCACCGAGCTGCGGGCGGCCGGGGAGTCGGTCGGCACCCCCGAACTGCCGGCCGCCCGGCTGCTCACCGGGCAGCAGCTGCGGATCGCGCAACTGGTCGCCGAGGGCGCCACCAACCGCGAGATCGCCACCCGGATGTTCCTCTCCACCCGGACCATCGACCACCACCTGCGCAACATCTTCCACCGGCTCGGCATCCGGTCCCGTACCGAACTGGCCCGCGCGCTGCACTGAGCAGGGCCGTCGGGACTGGCCCGTGCGCCGCACCGAGCGGGGTCGCCGGGCCGGGGCCGCCGGCGCGGGACGTCAGGGCAGCACGACCGTGCGGGCCCCCTCGCCGCGGGCCATCCGCTCGAACGCCGCCGCGGCGCCGTCCAGGCCGGTCCGGTCGGTGATCAGGGCGGCCGGGTCGAGGGTGCCGTCGAGCACGGCGCGGGCCAGCTCGGGCACGTCCCGGTCCGGGTCGGACGAGCCGTACACCGAGGAGCGCAGCGTCCGCGCGGAGTGGAAGATGTCCAGGGCGCTCAGCTGGACCACGTCGTCGCGCGCGCCCATCCCGACCACGGTCACCTGCCCGCCGCGCCGGGTGGCCCGCCAGGCGGCGCGGATGGTCACGCCGCGGCCGACGCACTCCAGCGCGTGGTCGACGCCGCGGCCACCGGTGCGGTCGCGGACCGCCCGGCTCAGCGCGTCGTCGGCCGGCAGGAAGTCGGTGGCCCCGGCGGCGGCGGCCAGCGCGGCCTTGGCGGGGGAGACGTCGACGGCGAGCACCGGGTCCGCGCCGGCGGCCCGGGCGGCGGCGACCACCGACAGGCCGACGCCGCCGAGCCCGATCACCGCCACCGACTCACCGGGGGCCACCCGGGCGGTCCGCCGCACCGCGCCGACCCCGGTGAGCACGGCGCAGCCCAGCAGGGCGGCGGTGGCGAACGGCAGCTCCACCGGTACGGCGATCACCGCCTCCTGGGGCACCACCACCTCCTCGGCCAGCGCGCCGAGGCCGAGCGTGACGTGCAGCGCCTCTCCGGCCGAGGTCCGGCCGCGGGCGGTGGCGGGGGAGCCGGCCCGCTCGCAGAGCCACGGCTCGCCGCGCCCGCAGTACCAGCACCGCCGGCAGGGCGGGGCCCAGTTCAGCACCACGTGCGCGCCGGGCGTGACCCGGTCCACGCCGGCGCCGACCTCGACCACCTCGCCGGCGGCCTCGTGCCCGAGCACCAGCGGGTACGGCGCCGCCAGCGTGCCGTTGACCATGGACAGGTCCGAGTGGCACACCCCGGCGGCGCGTACCCGCACCCGGACCTCGCCCGGGCCGGGGGCGGGCAGCTCCACGTCCTCCACCGTCAGCGGCTGGCCGGTGCCCCGCGCGACCAGGGCCCTCATCGCTGGATCGCCTTCGTCTGCAGGAACTCGTCCAGCCCGTAGCGGCCCAGCTCCCGGCCGAGGCCGGACTGCTTGTAGCCGCCGAACGGGGCGAGCGGGTTGAACGGCGCGCCGTTGACGTCGACGGCTCCGGTGCGCAGCCGCCGGGCGACCCGCAGCGCCCGCTGCTCGTCGGCGGACCAGACGGCGCCGGCCAGGC
The DNA here is from genome assembly GCF_000982955.1 of Micromonospora sp. HK10. Lineage (GTDB taxonomy): Bacteria > Actinomycetota > Actinomycetes > Mycobacteriales > Micromonosporaceae > Micromonospora. Next base: position 17,708 of record NZ_KQ058839.1, read on the forward strand.
CGTACCGGGAGTTGTTGGCGACGGACACCGCGGCCTCCTCGTCGTCGACCGGGATGACCGCGAGCACCGGCCCGAAGACCTCCTCCTGGGCCAGCGCGCTGTCCGGGTCGACGTCGGCCAGCACGGTCGGTGCGACGAACCAGCCCCGCTCGGGCAGCACCGCGTCCGGGCCGCCGGCCAGCAGCCGGGCGCCGTCGGTGAGCCCTCGGGTCACGTGGCGGGTCACCCGGTCCCGCTGGGCGGCGGAGACCAGCGGACCGAGCCGGGTCTCAGCGGCGAAGGGATCACCGACCCGGTAGCCCTCGGCGACCTTGGCGACCAGGGCCAGCGCCTCGTCGTAGCGGTCCCGGTGCACCAGCATCCGGGTCCAGGCGGTGCAGGTCTGGCCGGAGTTGAGGAAGGCGTTGCCGACCCCGACCTTCACGGCGGTGCCCAGGTCGGCGTCGTCGAGGATCACGTTGGCGGACTTGCCGCCGAGCTCCAGCGCCACCCGGGCGATCCGGTCGGCGGCCAGGTGGGAGATGCGCCGGCCGGTGGCGGTCGAGCCGGTGAAGGAGACCATGTCGACGTCCGGGTGGGCGGCGATGGCCTCGCCCACCTCGGCGCCGGTGCCGGGCACCAGGTTGACCACCCCGGGCGGGAAGCCGGCCTCGTGGATCGCGTCGAAGAGCAGGTACGCGGTCAGCGGGGTCAGCTCGCTGGGCTTGAGCACCACGGTGCACCCGGCGGCCAGGGCGGGCGCGAGCTTCGCCATGACCTGGTGCAGCGGGTAGTTCCACGGGGTGATCGCCCCGACTACGCCGACCGGCTCGCGGACCACCAGCGAGTTGCCGACGGTCTCCTCGCCGGGCGGCCGGGCGGCCAGCTCGACGTAGCTGCGCAGCACGGTCAGCGGGAGCCCGACCTGCACCCGGTTGGCGACCTTCAGCGGGGTGCCCAGTTCCCGGGCGACCGTCTCGGCGACGGTGCCGGCCCGGGCGGTCAGCGCGGCGTGCAGCCGGTCCAGGGCGGCGGCCCGCTGCGCCGGGGCGGTGTCGGCCCAGCCGGGGAAGGCGGCCCGGGCGGCCGCCACGGCCCGGTCGACGTCGGCCGCCGTGCCGGCCGGCACGGTCGCCAGGACCTCCTCGGTGGTCGGGTTGTGCACCGGGAGGTGCCCGCCGGAGACGGGGGCGACCCAGGCGCCGTCGAGATAGATGTCGGTCCGTGCGCGCTCCATCGCACCCCTCACCCTGGTCGAAAACTAGCGCTGCAAGTTTCGACTCTAGTGCGCCTCGCCGGCCGGCGGGAGGGGTGGCAGCGGCCCGATGTGCTCCTCGTAGGTGCGGCCGAGCCCGTGGATCAGCGCGTCGAGGCCGAGCGCGAAGGCGCCCTCGTCCACCTGCTGCTGATGCTCGGCGAGCCGGTGGGCCTGGGTCAGGTGCGGGTACTGCTCGGCGTACACCCCGGGGTCCTCGACGAAGCCGCGGGCGAACGACCCGAGCGCGGACCCGGCCACGAAGTAGCGCATCAGCGCGCCGATGTGGGTGGCGCGCGAGGGCGGCCAGCCGGCCGCGACCAGTCCGCCGTAGACGGCGTCGGCCATGGCCAGCGCCGCCGGCCGCCGCCCCGGACCGCGGGCCAGGTACGGCACGATGTTCGGGTGCGCGGCCAGCGCCGCCCGGTAGGAGTGCCCCCAGCGGCGCAGCGCCTCGCGCCAGTCGACCTTCCCGAAGGAGGAGACGTCGACCTGCGCCGTGACGCTGTCGGCCACCGCGTCGAGGATCTCGTCCTTGGTGGCGAAGTGGTTGTACAGCGAGGGCCCGCGTACCCCGAGTTCGGCCGCGAGTCGGCGGGTGGAGAACCCCTCCAGCCCGTCCGCGTCGATCAGCGCCGCGGCGGCCTCGACGATCCGCTGCCGGCTGAGCAGCGCCTGCCTCGGCCGGGGCATCCGTGCCTCCCTCGTTCGCTCGTGGGTTCGCCGCAACTCTGCCACAACGGGGTCTGGACGGAATTAAACTTGCAGCGCTAGTTTATGCCGCATGGACCTTCAGCTCTCCCCGGAGCAGGCGGCCGTCCGACGACTCGCCGCCGAGTTCGTCGACCGGGAGGTGGCCCCGCACGCGGCAGCCTGGGACCGGCGCGAGTCGGTCGACCCGGAGATCGTGGGAAAGCTCGGCCGGCTCGGCTTCCTCGGGCTCACCATCGGCGAGGACGACGGCGGCTCCGGGGGCGACCACCTCTCCTACTGCCTCGTGCTCGAGGAGCTGGGCCGGGGCGACTCCGCCGTCCGCGGCATCGTCTCGGTGTCGCTGGGCCTGGTCGCCAAGGCCATCGCCGCGCACGGCACCGCCGGGCAGCGGGCCGAGTGGCTGCCCCGGCTCTGCGCCGGCAGCGCCCTCGGCTGCTTCGCCCTCACCGAACCCGACAGCGGCTCGGACGCCGCCGCGCTGACCACCCGGGCCGTCCGCGACGGCGGTGACTGGCTGATCAGCGGCGCGAAGACGTTCATCACCAACGGCACCACCGCCGACGTCGTCCTGGTCTTCGCCCGCACCGGCGGCGCGGGGCACCGGGGCATCACCGCCTTCCTGGTGCCCACCGACGCCGCCGGGCTGACCCGGCGGGAGATCCACGGCAAGCTCGGGCTGCGCGGGCAGGCCACCGGCGAACTCCGCTTCGACGCCGTCCGGGTGCCGGACACGGCCCGCCTCGGCCCGGCCGGCGGCGGGTTCCGGATCGCCCTGGCCACCCTCGCCAAGGGTCGGATGTCGGTGGCCGCCGGCTGCGTCGGCATCGCGCAGGGCTGCCTCGACGCGGCGGTCCGCTACGCCGGGCAGCGCACCCAGTTCGGCAAGCCCATCGCCGGACACCAGCTGGTGCAGCAGCTGCTCGCCGCCATCGCCGTCGACACCGCCGCCGCCCGGCTGCTGGTGTGGCGGGTGGCCGACCTCATCGACCGTGGCGAGCCGTTCGCCACCGAGGCGTCGATGGCCAAGCTCTTCGCCAGCGAGGCCGCCGTCCGCGCGGCCAACAACGCCGTCCAGGTCTTCGGCGGGTACGGCTACATCGACGAGTACCCGGTCGGCAAGTACCTGCGCGACGCCCGCGTCGCCACCCTCTACGAGGGCACCAGCCAGATCCAGCAGCTGCTCATCGGACGCGCGCTCACCGGCGTCAACGCCTTCTAGCCAAGGAGAACCCGTGACCAGATTCGCCGACCGGGTCGCCGTCGTCACCGGCGCCGCGCAGGGCATCGGCGCGGCCACCGCGCACCGGCTCGCCGCCGAGGGCGCCGCCGTCGCCGTGGTCGACCTCGACGAGGCGCGCAGCCAGGCGGTCGCCGACGAGATCACCGCGGCCGGCGGCCGGGCCGTCGGCATCGGCTGCGACGTGACCGATGCCGCGGCGGTCGCCGCCATGACCGACCGGGTGGTGCAGGCGTACGGCGGGCTGCACGTGCTGGTGAACAACGCCGGCATCACCCGCGACGACCTGCTGTTCAAGATGCCCCTGGGGCACTGGGAGGCGGTGCTCACCACCAACCTGACCAGCATGTTCCTCTGCTGCCAGGCCGCCCAGCAGCACATGGTCACGGCCCGCTACGGCCGGATCGTCAACCTGAGCAGCCGCTCCGCACTCGGCAACCGGGGCCAGGTCAACTACGCGGCCGCCAAGGCCGGGGTGCAGGGCCTCACCGCCACCCTCGCCATCGAGCTCGGCCCGTACAACGTCACGGTGAACGCCGTCGCGCCGGGCTACGTGGCCACCGCGATGACCGCCGCCACCGCCAACCGGGTCGGCAGCAGCCCCGAGGAGCACCAGCGGATGGTCGCCGAGCACACCCCGCTGCGCCGGGTCGCCCAGCCGGCCGAGATCGCCTCGGTGATCGCCTTCCTGGCCAGCGACGACGCGTCGTACGTCAGCGGACAGACCCTGTACGTCAACGGCGGCGCGCGCTGAGGCGCGCCGGCGGACCAGCACCCGGAGGGGACATGGACTTCGCGCTTTCCGACACCGAGCGGGCGATCCGCGACACCGCCCGCGACTTCATCACCCGGGAGGTGATGCCGCTGGAGCAGGAGCTGCTGCGCCGGGAACGGGCGCACCAGCCCGGGCTGGAGCACAGCGAGCTGCGCGAGTTGCAGCTCAAGGCCCGCAAGTTCGGCTTCTGGGGGCTGGCCACCCCGGAGGAGTACGGCGGCATGGACCTGCCGGCCGTCACCCAGTCGCTGATCTGGACCGAGCTCGGCCGCTCGTTCGTGCCGTTCCGCTTCGGTGGCGAGGCGGACAACATCCTGTTCCACGCCAACGACGAGCAGAAGCGTGAGTTCCTCGTCCCGACCATCGAGGGCGAGCGGCGCAGCTGCTTCGCGATCACCGAGCCCGGCGCCGGCTCCGACGCGGCCAACATCAAGCTCAGCGCCCGCCGGGACGGCGACGACTGGGTCCTCAACGGCGAGAAGACCTTCATCACCGGTGGCCACGAGGCGGACTTCGCCATCGTGATCGCGGTGACCGACCGGGAGAAGGGGGCCCGCAACGGCGGCGCCACCGCCTTCCTGGTCGACCGGTCGATGGGTTGGCGGTCGGAGTTCATCCAGACGATGGGGGAGGGCGGGCCCGCCGCGCTCGTCTTCGAGGACGTCCGGGTGCCGCACCGCAACATCCTCGGCGAGCCGGGGCAGGGCTTCAGCCTCGGCATGGAGTGGATCGGCAAGGGGCGCTACACCATCCCGTCGCACGCGCTCGGCATCGCCGAGCGGGCGCTGGGGATGGCCATCGACTACGCCAACACCCGGGAGACCTTCGGCGCGAAGATCGGCACCAACCAGGCCATCCAGTGGATGATCGCCGACTCGGAGACCGAGCTGGAGGCGGCTCGCTGGCTCATCCTGCGCGCCGCCTGGACCGTCGACCAGGGCCTGGACCCGCGGCACGCCTCGTCGATGGCGAAGCTCTACGGCGCGGGCATGGTCAACCGGGTGGTGGACCGGGTGCTGCAGATCCACGGCGGCATGGGCTACACCCGGGAGCTGCCCATCGAGCGCTGGTACCGACAGGTCCGGCTGTACCGCATCTTCGAGGGCACCGACGAGATGCAGCGGCTGATCATCTCGCGCGACCTGCTGCGCGGCTACACCAAGCTGGGCGGGCACCTGGCATGAGGACCTTCGCCACCCTCGAGGAACTGGCCGCGGCGACCGGCGAGACGCTCGGCCCCGGCCCCTGGCTCCGGATCGACCAGCAGCGCGTCGACCGGTTCGCCGACGCCACCGACGACCACCAGTGGATCCACATCGACCCCGAACGGGCCGCCGCCGGCCCGTTCGGCGGCACCATCGCGCACGGCTACCTGACCCTGTCCCTGCTGCCGGCGCTGGTCAGCGGACTGTACCGGGTCGAGGGGGTGACCATGGGGGTCAACTACGGGCTCAACCGGGTGCGGTTTCCCGCCCCGGTCCGCGTCGGTGGCGCGGTACGCGCCACCGCGACCGTCGCCGACGTGTCCCCGGTGGACGGCGGCGTGCAGGTCGTCACCGCGGTGACCGTGGAGAGCGACGCGGGCGGCAAGCCGGTCTGCGTCGCCGAGACGGTCAGCCGCCTGCTGCGGGGGGCGGCCCGATGACCGCGCTGTCGCTGGCCATGGTGCTGGCCGAGTCCGCCCGCCGGCACCCCGACACCGTGGCCGTGGTCGACGGCGAGCAGCGGGTCACCTACGCCGAGCTGTGGCTGGAGGCGCGCAGCTACGCGGCCGGCCTGCGCGAGCTGGGCATCGGGCCGGGCGACCGGGTGGCCCTGCTGGCCCCGAACGTCGTGGACTTCCCCCGGGTCTACTACGGCGCTCTCGCCGCCGGCGCGGTGCTCGTGCCGGTGCACCTGCTGCTCACCGTCGACGAGGCGGTGCACGTGCTGGCCGACAGCGGCGCGAAGCTGCTGGTCTGCCACAGTTCCCAACTCGCGCTCGGCGCGGCCGCCGCGGCGGCGGCCGGCGTCGCGCTGGTCACCGTCGGGCCGGCGGCGGCCGGCGCGGTCGCGCCCCGGCTGGAGGAGCTGAGCGACCCGCTGCCCCCGCTGCCGTCGTACCTCACCCGGTCCGCGGAGGACCCGGCGGTGGTGCTCTACACCAGCGGCACCACCGGGGTGCCCAAGGGCGCCCTGCTCACCCACCTCAACCTGGTCCTGAACGCCACCGTCAACGTCTTCGACGCCAACGACGCGCGCAGCACGGACGTGGTGCTCGGGTGCCTGCCGCTGTTCCACAGCTTCGGCCAGACCGTGGCGATGAACGGCACCTTCCGGATCGGCGCGACGCTGGTGCTGCTGAGCCGGTTCACCGGGCCGGCGGCCATCGACCTGATGCTGCGCGAGGGGGTGAACGTCTTCCACGGCGTGCCGACCATGTACGTGGCGCTGCTCGACGCCGCCCGGGATCGGGACGACCTGCCCCGGCTGCGGCTCTGCGTCTCCGGCGGCGCGTCGCTGCCGGTGGCCGTGCTCGAACGGTTCCACGCCGCGTTCCACACGACGATCTTCGAAGGGTACGGACTCTCCGAGACCTCACCCACCGCGACCACCAACCAGCCGCACTTCGGCACCCGTCCCGGCACCATCGGGCACCCGGTCTGGGGGGTGGAGGTGGAGATCGCCCGGGCAGAGGTGGAGGACCGGATCGAGCTGCTGCCGGCCGGCGAGCTCGGCGAGATCGTCATCCGCGGGCACAACGTCTTCGCCGGCTACCTGGGGCGGCCCGAGGCGACCGCGGAGGCGGTGGTGGACGGCTGGTTCCGCAGCGGCGACCTGGGCCGTAAGGACGCCGACGGGTTCATCACCATCGTCGACCGGAAGAAGGACATGATCATCCGGGGTGGCTTCAACGTCTACCCGCGCGAGGTGGAGGAGGTGCTCGCCCGGCACCCGGCGATCGGCCAGGTGGCCGTGATCGGGGTGCCCGATCCGCGGCACGGCGAGGAGGTCTGCGCGGTGGTGGTGGCCGATCCGGCTGGCCCCGGCCTGCCCGACGAGCAGGAGCTGATCGACTGGTCGCGGGAGCATCTGGGCCGGCACAAGTACCCACGGCAGGTCCGCTACGTCGACGCGCTGCCGATCGGGCCGAGCCACAAGGTGCTCAAGCGGGAGCTGCGCCGGACCCTGACCCCGCCGACGGACTGACCGGCCCGCCGTCCCGCCGTGCGGCGTGCCGTCTGGCTCGCCGTGCGGCACGGCGTCTGGGCCGCCGAGCGCGCGGCGTCTGGCTCGCCGTGCGACACGGCGTCTGGGCCGCCGTGCGACACGGCGTCTGGGCCGCCGTGCGGCGCGGCGTCTGGCTCGCCGTG
>NZ_KQ058840.1 GCF_000982955.1 Micromonospora sp. HK10
GGCGCCGCCCGCGCCGCGCCGGCCGCGCCGCGCCGCCCGCGCCGTGCCAGCCGCGCCAGCCGGATCGCGGATCAGGTTGTCGGGTAGCTGCTGTAGTCCGGGAAGTTGCCGTAGAGCCGGCCGTCGCCGCCCACGGTGACCGCCTGCACGAGCAGGTCGCCACCGACGAACGCGCCCTTCCAGGAGGCGCCCCGGCCGCCGAACGGCTCGTCCCGGTCGCCCCGGGAGCGGGGCTTGTTGATGCCCACCTTGAACGCCTGCAGGTCGACCGCCAGCTTGCCGGCCAGCTCCTCGTCGTCGCAGGCCAGCGAGGCGACCAGGGCGCCGTTCGAGGCGTTCATCTGGGCCAGCAGCTCGTCGGTGGTGTCCACCACGACGATGGTGTCCACCGGGCCGAACGGCTCGGCGTGCATCAGCCGGGACCGGCCGGGCGGGGCGAGCAGCACGGCCGGCGCCACGTACGCGGAGGTGTCCTGACCGGCGAGGAAGGGCGCCCCGTCGAGCTTGCCCCGGTGCAGCGGCACCGCGCCGCCGCGGACCGCCTCCTCGACCTTGCGGCGCAGCTCGTCGGCCTTGGCCGCGCTGATCAGCGGACCGAAGTCCAGCTCGGGCAGCGGGTCACCGGCGGACCAGTCGTCGCCGACGGCGAGCGGGTGTCCGAACCGGACGGAGCGGACGACCGGCAGGTACATGTCGAGGAACTCGTCGACCAGGTCCCGCTGGACCACGAACCGCGGGTACGCGGTGCAGCGCTGCTTGCCGTACTCGAAGCCCTTCTTCAGGTGCGCGGCGAGCAGGTCCCACTGGGAGAAGTTCCAGATGCCCCAGGCGTTGAGCCCTTCCTGCTCGATGAAGTGCCGCTTGTCCGAGTCGAGCAGCGCGGCGGCCACCTTGCCGCCGTTGGAGCGCCCACCGACGAACGCCACCGCGCCGATCTCCGGGGCGCGGACCAGCACCTCGGACAGCTCCTCGCCGCCGCCGGAGAGCAGCGTGGCGGGCAGCCCGGCGCGGCGCATCAGCGCGTGCGCGACGGTGAGGCAGACCGCGCCGCCCTGCGACGGGGTCTTCGCGATGACCGCGTTGCCGGCGAGCAACTGGACCAGTTCGGCGTGGACCAGCACGCTCATCGGGTAGTTCCAGGAGGCGATGTTGCTGACCGGCCCGGACAGCGGCTCGCGGCCGTCGGCGAGCATCCGGTCGATCTCCTGCACGTACCACCGCACGCCGTCCAGGGCCCGGTCGACGTCGGCGCAGGCCAGCCGCCACGGCTTGCCGATCTCCCAGACCAGCAGCATGGCGAGCAGGTCGCGGTGGGCGGTGAGCGCGTCGAGGGCGTCGGTGACCCGCGCCTTGCGCTCGGCGAGCGGGGTCTGCGCCCACTGGCGGTGGTCGGCCGCGGCGTGCGCGACGGCGCTGCGGGCCGCGTCGGCGTCGACGCGGGCGAGGTGCGCCAGCACGGTGTTGTCGACCGGGGTACGCACCGGGGTGGGCGTGCCGACCGCCTGCCACCGGCCCTGGGTGAGGTTGTGCAGGGTGGCCGCGCCGTCCGGGGCGGTGCCGAAGGCCTCCGGCGCGGCGGCGACCGCGCGGGCGAGCGTGTCCGACCAGGAGGTGCCGTCGGCGAGTCTGAGAGCCATCGCGATCTCCTCAGGGTTGTCCGGGGAGCGGCGGCGTCGATGGCACCGCTGGTGGGGCGTACTGTCCCGCGCGGCCGAGCGGCCGGGCAACCGTACGCTCGTATGCCAGGACGCCCGGGGCGCCGCAGCGACGTGCCACGGCCCGACGGGCACCGGCCTGACCTGGGATTACCGGGACAATTAATAGACAGTAATCGATGATGTGATTCAGCTCCGGGCGGCGTCGACCGGGTTACCCGTGAGTACGTACCGATGCGCCGCGGGGTTCAACCGCTTCGCGCCGTGCTCCGATCGCCGGAGACGCCAGCCGGTGGCCGAGACGCGAGCCGGGCCGAGACCCGAGCCGGTGGTCGGAGACGCGAACCGGTGGTCGGAGACGCGGACCGGCCGCCGGGACGGAGGTCCGGCGGCCGGTCGCGTGGTGGGCGGGCGGTCAGCTGGTGAAGGTGATCCGGTCGCGGCGGCGCCGCAGCGTCATGAGCGCGATCCCGCCACCGATCAGCGCGATGCCGGTGACCGCGATGCTGGTCGCGGCCACGCCGGTGATCGGGAGGCTGCCACCGCCACCGGCGCCGCCGCCGACGGAACCGCTGGGGCCGGGGGTCTCGGTGCCGCCCGGCTGACCCGGCGTCGGGGTCCCCGAGTCGCTCGGTGACGGCGACTCGCTGCCCGTGGTGGACGGGGTCGGCGACGGCGACTGCGTCTGGGTGGTGCCGGAGCAGGTGTGGGTCAGGTTGAAGAGGTTCTGCGGCACCTGCCCGTGGATGGTCGACTCGCCGCTCTCCAGCTGCCAGCCGGCCGGCGTCGCGAACCAGACCTTCTTGGCGCCGTTGTCGGTCGTGAAGTGACCGTCGGCGAGGGTCTTGAAGGTGTCGGCGGTCTTGTCGTTGTCGGTGTCCCAGCCGATCTTCACCGCGTCGACGCTCTCGACGCCGTTGCCGGGCCAGATGAAGACCCAGATGTCCTGGCCGGCCTGCTGGTCGGCGCCCGCGCAGTTGCCGAAGCCCTGGTCGAACTCCGCGTTGGACGCGAGGACGTGCTTGCCGGCCTGGCGCAGGGTGGGGTTGGTGACGGCGGCCGACGCCCACGCCGGGGTGGCGAGAGCGAGGCAGGCTGCGGCCGCGGACGCGGTCACGGCGGCGCGCGCCACGGACCGACGCTGTGGCATGGGATTTCCTCCGGGATCGGGAGCGGGGACGGCACATGCTCCCATAACGTGAGGGTCCTTTCGGCATCGGTCGATCGGCCTGAGCTGGGCAGACGTGGCGCTCGACATGGTCGAGCGCGCCACAATCAAGCCGATTCCAGGGCGTGTCGTGGTAACGCGACGACGGCCTTCGGCGCTGCGCCGGTCCGCCCCACACCACGCCGGTCGGCCGTCTTCCCAACCGGCCGCCGGCCGATTAGATTGTCGCTTATCCATGGGAGCGCTTCCACGCTCCCGCGGCGGCCCCCACCACCATTGCCCGCACGGCGGTTCACCTCCGACGGCCGTCCCCCGTCCGGTCGGCCGCCGTGCGGCACCCATCCCAGGAGTACGCCATGCTGCACCGCACCCGACCACCCGCGCGCGGCCGCTCCGGGGTGCGCCGCGCCCTCGCCGCCGGCGCGGCCCTCGCCACCGGGCTCAGCCTCGCCCTGACCGCCGTCGCCGCACCCCGGCCGGCGCAGGCCGCGGCCAGCTTCAACTACGCCGAGGCGTTGCAGAAGTCGATCCTGTTCTACGAGGCGCAGCAGTCCGGGAAGAAGCCGTCCTGGAACCGGGTCTCCTGGCGCGGCGACTCGGCGCTCACCGACGGCGCCGATGTCGGACTCGACCTCACCGGCGGCTGGTACGACGCCGGCGACCACGTGAAGTTCGGCTTCCCCATGGCGTTCAGCACCACCATGCTGGCCTGGGGCGCGGTCGAGTACCGGGACGGCTACGTCGCCGCCGGACAGCTCACCAACCTGCTCAACAACCTGCGCTGGGTCAACGACTACTTCGTCAAGGCACACCCCGCGCCGAACGTCCTCTACGGACAGATCGGCAAGGGCGACGACGACCACAAGTGGTGGGGACCGGCCGAGGTGCTACCGATGGCGCGGCCCGCGTACAAGATCGACGCCAGCTGTGGCGGCGCGGACCTGGCGGGGGAGACGGCGGCCGCGATGGCCGCCTCGTCGATGGTGTTCCGTCCCACCGACGCCGCCTACGCCGACAAGCTGCTCGGGCACGCGAAGCAGCTCTACACGTTCGCCGACACGGTGCGCAAGAACTACCACGAGTGCATCACCGACGCGACGAACTTCTACAAGTCGTGGAGCGGCTACCAGGACGAACTGGTCTGGGGCGCGATCTGGCTCTACCGCGCCACCGGTGACGCGAGCTACCTGACCAAGGCGGAGAGCGAGTACGACAAGCTCGGCACCGAGCCGCAGTCCACCACCCGCTCCTACAAGTGGACCATCGCCTGGGACAACAAGCAGTTCGGCGCGTACGTGCTGCTGGCCAACCTGACCAACAAGCAGAAGTACGTCGACGACGCCAACCGGTGGCTGGACTGGTGGACCGTCGGCGTGAACGGCTCGAAGGTGAACTACTCGCCCGGCGGGGAGGCGGTGCTCGACTCCTGGGGGTCGCTGCGCTACGCCGCCAACACCGCCTTCGCCGCCCTGGTTTACAGCGACAAGACCTCCGACGCCACCCGCAAGGCGCGCTACCACGACTTCGCCGTCCGGCAGATCAATTACGCGCTCGGCGACAACCCGCGCAACTCCAGCTACCTGATCGGCTTCGGCGCCAACTCGCCGAAGAACCCGCACCACCGCACCGCGCACGGCTCCTGGTGGGACAGCCAGACCGTGCCCACCGAGACCCGGCACGTGCTCTACGGCGCGCTGGTCGGCGGCCCCTCCTCGGCCAACGACGCCTACACCGACAGCCGGTCGGACTACGTGATGAACGAGGTCGCCACCGACTACAACGCCGGCTTCACCTCCGCCCTGGCCCGGCTCAGCAAGGAGTACGGCGGCACCCCGCTCGCCGGCTTCCCGACCGCCGAGACGCCGGACCTGGACGAGTTGACCGTGGAGACCACGGTGATGCAGGCGGAGACCCGGGCCACCGGGCTCAAGGCGACCATCTACAACAAGTCGGGCTTCCCGGCCCGGGCGCTGAAGACGGCGAAGTTCCGCTACTACTTCCGCCCGGACGGCACCGGCCCGGTGACCGTCACCCCCGGCTACACCCAGGGCTGCCCGTCGCCGTCGACCGCCAAGCAGTACAGCGGCGACATCTGGTACGTGGAGGTCGACTGCACCGGTTACACCATCGCCCCGGCCGGGCAGTCGCAGCACCGGATGGAGGTGCAGTTCAAGATCGGCGTGCCGGAGGGCGGCACCTGGGACCCGACCAACGACCCGTCGTACCAGGCCACCGCCGGGCCGAACCGCAAGGTGCCGCTCTACGAGGCCGGTGTACGGGTCTGGGGTGACGAGCCCGGACCGGCCACCCCGGACACCACCGCGCCGACCGCGCCCGGCACCCCGGTCGCCTCGGGCGTCACGTCGACCGGGCTCACCCTGACCTGGCCCGCCTCCACCGACACCGGCGGCAGCGGCCTGGCTGGCTACGACATCACCCAGGCCCAGGTCGGCAGCGACGCCCTGGTGCTGCTGAAGTCCACCACGAACACCCTCGCCGTCACCGGGCTGCTGCCCGAGCGGACGTACCAGTTCTCCGTGGTCGCCCGCGACGGCGCCGGCAACCGGTCGACGGCCTCGCCGACGGTCAGCGTCACCACCCCGGCGGCGCCCGCCCAGGACACCACGGCGCCCACCGCCCCCGGCACGCCCACCGCGTCCGCGGTCGGCCCGACCGGGCTCACCCTCGCCTGGGGGCCGGCCACCGACAACGTCGGCGTCACCGGCTACCGGGTCTACCGGTCCGGGACCGTCCTGGTCGGCTCGACCGCCGGCACCACCCTCGCGGTCACCGGGTTGACCGCGGCCACCGCCTACACCTTCACGGTGGTCGCGGTGGACGCGGCCGGCAACGTCTCGCCGGCCTCCGCGCCGGTCACCGTGACCACCGCGGATCCGCCGGCCGCCGGTGGCTGCGCGGTCGGGTACGTCACCAGCACCTGGGACACCGGGTTCACCGCGAACATCACCATCACCAACACCGGCACGGCGGGCATCAACGGCTGGACCCTCGCCTTCACCTTCCCGAGCACCGGGCAGAAGGTGGGTCAGGCCTGGTCGGCGAACGCCACCCAGACCGGCACCGCGGTGACCCTGTCGAACGTCTCCTACAACGGCACGCTCGCGCCCGGGGCGTCGACCAGCTTCGGCTTCAACGGCACCCACACCGGCACCAACCCGAGGCCGACCGGCTTCACCCTGAACGGAGTCGCCTGCACCGTCTCCTGACCGCCGATCCGGCGGGCGTGGCCGGTCACCGTACCGGGGCGACCGGCCACGCCACGCCACCAAGTTCATCGATGTAAAGAGCTGGTGACGGTCCTCCGACGATCGTCGAGTTCGCCCTGCTCAGACGCGGAATTCGGGGCGCGGGACCGGTCCTGGACCGGAGCGTCCGGCAGGCAAAAAACACCCCCGAAACTTTTCCGAAACTTATTGTCCTGGACGGACGGCCGATGAAAGCATTGGCGCCGTTAAATCTTCCAAACATGACGTCCAGTCGTCCCCGCCCAGACGGCTTGGGTGTTGGCCAGTAAGGAGGCCAAGGTGGCAATGAGCCCATCCGTTCATCGTGGCGGGAACAGGCGGCGGCGCTCGCCCGCCGTCAGAGCGCTGCTCGCCGGCGCGGTCAGCGCCGTGACCGTGGCCGCGGTCGCGATCATGATGCCGTCGGCGAACGCCGCGGCGAGCACGCTGGGTGCGGCGGCCGCGCAGTCGGGCCGGTACTTCGGCACGGCGATCGCCGCGGGCCGGCTCGGTGACTCGACGTA
>NZ_KQ058841.1 GCF_000982955.1 Micromonospora sp. HK10
TCATCGCCGCCACGAAGAAGGCCGGGCTGCCGGAGCGGGCCGCGGTGATCTCGATCGCCACCGCGCTGCAGGAGTCGAAGCTGGAGAACCTGGGCCACCTCGGCGACCGCAATGACCACGACTCGCTGGGCCTGTTCCAGCAGCGCCCCTCCAGTGGTTGGGGCACGCCGGAGCAGATCACCGACCCCGAGTATTCGACCCTGGCGTTCGAGAAGGGTCTGAAGCAGGTCGACGGCTGGCAGGACATGCCGCTGACCGAGGCCGCCCAGACGGTGCAGGTCTCGGCCTACCCGGACGCCTACGCCCAGTGGGAGCAGCAGGCCGCCGACATCGTCGCCCACCACTGGAACAGCTGACCACCAGCACGAAGCGCAAAGCACCAGGCAGCAAGCACGCAACCGCTGGCCGGCACCCGACACCGGGTGCCGGCCAGCGGCGTCTCTCGACTTCGGCACCGTCGACCTCGGCGCCGCTTCATCCGGGCGGCAGGGGGTGGTCGGCGGCAGGGGGTGGTGGCCGGCGGCAGGGGGGTGGTCGGCGGCAGGGGGTGGTAGAGGGGGGGCGCGACTCGTCCGGGTGAACGGAGTCGGGTAGCTGCGGTGCGGCCGCCGGTGCCGGGGGTTGGATGCGGGAATGGACCAGGTGGACGCCGCGGCGCTGCGGCGGGCGTACGAGGCGGTGCTCGCGGAGGTGGACATGGGTGGGTTCGGTCCACCCGGGGACGGGGAACTCGATGCCGACCAGATCGTGGCGCACCTGGCCGCCAACGACGAGCTGATGAGCGAGGCGACCGAGGCGGTGCTGGCCGGCTCCCCGTTCGCCTACTACGACCTGGAGACGATCCACCGGCCGCAACTGGACGCGCTGGTCGCCGAGTGCGGTGGGCTGGACGGGCTGGGCACCCTGCTCCGGGCGACCAGCCAGAAGCTGTGCACCCTGGCCGAGCGGCTCGGCCCGGCCGCCGAGACGTCGGTCGACACCGTCCTGCGCGAGGGCTTCGACCTGGACGTGGACGAGTCGCTGCCCTGGGGCCGGGTGCTGGACCTGCACACCCGCGTCCACCTGCCCATGCACCTGGCCCAGCTTCGCGCCCTGCGCCGCCAGCCGCACCCCGCCTGAGCGCAGGCACCGACTGGTTGACGAATCAGTCGGGCTCGACCAGTAGCCGGGCGTAGTTGGCCATCGACCGCTGATAGCGCGGCAGGTGCTTCGCGAGCGCCCCGACGGCGATCGACACGGCCTCCAACTCCCGGCCGACGCTGGTGAGAGCCAGTGCGAGCGCCGCGCTGACCGCGTCGTCGAGCTCGTCGGAGCCACGCTCGCGTTCCTCGGTCAGCAGCCGGACGCTCTCCCCGGGCTGTCCGGTGTTCCGCAGCGAGCTGGACAGCTGGATCACCGAGCGCCGCCGGCGGATGCCGTCGATGCCCAGCTCCAGCGCGGTGCGGTAGAGCGGAACCGCCTTGTCCGAGTGACCGGTCGAGTCCCAGGCGCAGGCCCGCTCGAACGCCGCCACGGGATGATCCGGTCCCAATTCGTCGGCGAGGGCGCCAACCCGCTGGCGGAAGTCGGCTTCGTCCCAGTCGTCGGGCGCCGCGTCGAAGGCCGCCCACAGCTCCGCGCTGCGCTGCTCCCAGTCGGCGTTCGGGTTCATCGGTTCTCCTCATGATCCTCGGTTCGTCCGGGAGAACTCTGCGAGCCTCGGTATCGTGGTCGCCAGTGATTCGGCAGCCGCCGAATCTCTACCGGTCGAGGGAGGCGGCGCGAATGGCGGTCACGCTGCGGTTCAGCCCTGCCGACCTGCTGCGCTGCCGCTTCGCCATCTCGCCGATGCTCGAGACGCTGTCCGCGGTGCGCCTGCTCTCGCCGCGGGAGGGCGTCGGCCCGCACCGCCGCTGGCGCGACACCGTCGACCCGCGGGGCCTCGACCTGCGGCCGATCGCCCTGCTTCAGCCGCGTCGCGGCTACACCCCCGATTTCCTCTCGCCGCCTCCGGTCAGCCCGCATGCCCGGTTCGAGGACGAACTTGCGGCCGTGGCGGCCACTGACCACGATCGGGTACGCGCGGAGCTGCGACGGTCGCTGGCGGACACGCCGGGGGCGGCCGAGTCGGCGACCGGCCGGCTGCTGCTGGGCGACCCGGCCGGTGTTCTCCAGACGCTGGTCTCACTCGTGCGGCAGGCGTGGGAGGTCCTGGTCGAACCGGTCTGGCCGCAGGTACGCGGGCTGCTTGACGCCGATGTGAGCTTCCAGACCCGGCGTCTCGCCGAAGGCGGCCTGGACCGGTTGTTCGCCGAGTTGCATCCCCGTCTGCGCTGGAACAACGGCGTGCTGAGCCGCGAGTACGGCGACGACGAGCATCGCGAGCTGCGGGGCGAAGGGCTCGTCCTGGTGCCCAGCGCGTTCAAGTGGGATCAGGTTGTCGTCATCGTGGACCCGCCGTGGCAGCCCACGGTGATCTACCCGGCGCGCGGGCTCGGCACGCTCTGGCAGCCCCTTGCCGCCGATCGGCATGCGGCTCTGGGGCGGTTGATCGGCAAGACCCGGGCCGTGCTGCTGCTCAGCCTCGACGAGCCGGCCAGCACGACGACGTTGGCCCACCGGCACGCGCTGGCCACCGGGACGGTCTCCGAGCATCTGTCGGTGCTGCGCGACGCCGGATTCGTCACCGGGGAGCGACACCGGCACGAGATCCGCTATCGGCGTACGCCCGTCGGCGAGGCCGTGCTCGGTCAGGGCGAGCCGACCACGACCGATCCTGCGGCGGTTTCGCCGCCCGTCGACCCGGCAGGGTGCGGCGGCCGCCGGAAGGCGCGGCGGTAGGCCGTGGGAGCGACGCCGACCCGCGAGTGGAAGTGTTGGCGCAGGGCGGCGGTGGTGCCGAAGCCGGCGTGCCGGGCGACCCGGTCGACGGGCAGGTCGGTGGTCTCCAGCAGCAGCCGGGCGTGCTCGGTGCGCTGTTGCAGCAGCCACTGTGCCGGGCTGAGTCCGGTCTCGGAGCGGAAGTGCCGGGTGAAGGTCCGGACGCTCATCCGGGCGTGCGCGGCCAGGTCGCGCAGGGCGACCGGCTCGTGCAGCCGCTGCCGCGCCCACTCCCGGGTCGCCGCGGTGCCGGCCTCCACCGCCCGGGGCACCGGGCGCTCGATGTACTGGGCCTGGCCGCCCTCCCGCCAGGGCGGCACCACGCAGCGGCGGGCGGCCCGGTTGGCCACGTCGGTGCCGTGGTCGGTGCGGATGACGTGCAGGCAGAGGTCGATGCCGGCGGCCACGCCGGCCGAGGTGAGCACCCGGCCGCCGTCGACGAAGAGCACGTCGGGGTCGAGGTCCACGTGCGGGTGGAACCGGCGGAACCGGTCGGCGTACCCCCAGTGGGTGGTGGCCCGCCGGCCGTCGAGCAGGCCGGCGGCGGCCAGCACGAAGGCGCCCGTACAGATCGACATGATCCGGGCTCCCCGGTCGTGGGCGGCGCGCAGCGCGGCCGCCACCGGAGCGTCCAGCGTCCCGTCGGTCAGCGGCGGGCCGTCGTGGATGCCGGGAACGATCACCGTGTCGGCGGCGTCCAGCAGCTCGAGGCCGTGCTCGGGGAGCACCTGGAAGCCGGCGGTGCTGCGGACGGGTTGCCGGCCGGGCGTGCAGACCTCGACGGTGTAGAGCGGCGTGAGGTCGGCGGCGCGGGCGGTGCCGAAGACCTGGGCGGGGGTGCCGAGGTCGAGGCCGACCACCCCGTCGAGGGCGAGGACGGCGATCCGGTGCGGGGTCATGGCCCGATTATTGCGCAGGATGGCTTTCCGGCCACTCGTCGGGCCGCCGGACACCGTCGAGACTCGGAGCCGTGACCCGACACCGTCTGCATCCGGCCTGGCTCGTGGCCGGCGTCTCCTTCGTCGCGCTGGTCGGCGCGGCCGGCTTCCGCGCCACGCCCGGTGTGCTGCTGCACCCGCTGCACGCCGAGTTCGGCTGGCCCCTGGCGACCATCTCCGCCGCCGTGTCGGTCAACCTGCTGCTCTACGGGCTCACCGCCCCGTTCGCCGCGGCGCTGATGGACCGCTTCGGCATCCGCCGGGTGGTGGCCGGCGCGCTGGTGCTCGTCGCCCTCGGCAGCGGGCTGACCGTGCTGATGAGCGCCAGTTGGCAACTGATCCTCTGCTGGGGCGTGTTGGTGGGTCTGGGCACCGGCTCGATGGCGTTGGCCTTCGTGGCCACCGTCACCGGGCGCTGGTTCGTCGCGCGGCGGGGCCTGGTCACCGGCGTGCTCACCGCCGGCGGCGCGGCCGGGCAGTTGGTCTTCCTCCCACTGGTCGCGGTGCTGGTCCGTGACCACGGTTGGCGGCTGGCCGCGCTGGTCGTCGCCGGGGCCGCGCTGGCGGTCGTACCCCTGGTGGGGTGGCTGCTCCGCGAGCACCCGGCGGATCTCGGCCGGCCCGCCTACGGGGCCACCGAGGTGGTGGCCCCGGCGCCGCCGGCCGGCGGGGCGGCGGCCCGGGCGGTCGGTGCGCTGGCCGCCGCTGCGCGGACCCGGCCGTTCTGGCTGCTCGCCGGCGGCTTCGCGATCTGCGGCGCGACCACCAACGGCCTGGTCGGTACCCACTTCGTGCCGGCCGCGCACGACCACGGCATGGCGGAGACCTCCGCGGCCGGCCTGCTCGCCCTGGTCGGGCTCTTCGACATCGTCGGTACGGTGGCCTCCGGCTGGCTCACCGACCGGGTGGACAGCCGGCTGCTGCTGGGCGCCTACTACGCGCTGCGCGGCGCGTCGCTGCTGGTGCTGCCGAGCCTCTTCGCCGGTGGCAGCCGGCCGAGCATGCTGGTCTTCATCGTCTTCTACGGCCTGGACTGGGTGGCCACCGTGCCGCCGACCGTGGCGCTGTGCCGGGAGTGGTTCGGGTCCTCCGGCGCGGTGGTCTTCGGCTGGGTGTTCGCCGCCCACCAGGTCGGCGCGGCCGTCGCGGCGACCGGCGCCGGTCTGGTCCGCGACCAGCTCGGCGACTACGCCGCGGCCTGGTACGCGGCCGGCGCGCTCTCGATCGGGGCGGCCGGGCTCTCCCTGCTGCTGCGGCGCCGTCCCGACCGGGAGCCCGCGTTCGTGCTGCCGGTCGTGGCCGGCCGGCGGGCCTGGAGCTACCGCGGCTGACCGGTCAGCCGACCGCCCACCGCTGCTCGGCCGCGCCGGTGCACGGGACCTGTACGAGCGTGGCGCCGGGCTGCGGGTTGCCCCCCTCGGCCTGCGCGCACTTGCCGCTGTGCACGGCGACCAGCAGCACGGTGCCGTCCCCGGCGGGGTGCAACCGCCACTGCTGGTTGCCCTGCCCGTGGCAGGGGTACTGCTGGAGCTTCGCGCCGTCGCCGGTGTTGGCCCCCTCGACGTCGAGGCACTGGTGGTAGGCGGCCACGGTGAGCGCCACCGCGTCGGGGCCGAGCTGGCTGGCCACCCACTGCTGCTCCGGCCCGCCGGTGCAGGGGGCGAGCTGCGCCCTCGCCTGCTGCTGGTCGCTCTCCAGCCCGAGACAGAGCCCGGACGGCACCGACCGGAACACCTTCGGCCCGTTCGCCGGGGCCGCCGTGGTCGGCGCGGCGGTCGACGGCGACGCGGCCGGCGTGCTGGGGGCGGCCGCCGTGGTGGGTGGGTCCTCGCTCGCCGCCGCGGTGGGCACGGCCGCCGCGGGCACCACCGGCTGCGCGCCGCCGCCGCCGAGCACGCCGGTGGCGAAGAACACGCCCAGGAGTACGCCGACCACCGCCACGCCCAGCGCGACCCGCATCAGCGGGTCCTGTGGCAGGCCGGGCCGGCCGGTACGGGGGGCGCCGTAGACGGTGCCGGGCGGGTCGGGGCGCTGGTCGGCCATGAGGGCATCCTGACCCACCGCGACCGTCGATGGCCAGTCGCCGGGCCCGGGGGTGACCCGGTCGACGACCCGTACGGCTGGCCGGAGCGCCCTTCGCACCGCGGGCGACCGGCGGTCCGCCGGGCGGGCGGTGTGCCGGTCAGCGGTCGGGTTCCGGGTCGGTGACGTCGGCCACGGTCGCGGCGAGGGTGGCGAGGGCGGCGTCCGCGTCGACCGCCACGGCCGTCCCGTGCTCGCCCGCACCGAGGGTGATCTGCCGGCCGCGCAGCCGCTCGTCGGCGATCACCGGCCAGGCGGTGGTCGCGCCGAACGGGGTGATGGTGCCGCGCTCGTAGCCGGTGGCCGCCTTCGCCGCGGCCGCGTCCGGCATGGACAGCCGGCTCACCCCGAGCAGGGCGCGCAGCTTGGGCCAGGAGATGACCCGGTCGCCCGGGGTGAGCACGAACAGGTGATCGTTCTCGGCCCGGCGTACCACGATGGTCTTGACCACGTCGGGCACGGTGACGCCGCGTGCCCGGGCCGCCTCGTCGAGGCTGCGGACCGGTCCGTGCCGGATCACCCGGTACGGCAGGGCGGCGGCGTCCAGGGCGGCGAGGGCAGGCGACGGCATGCCGCCACGGTAGCCCGAGGGCCGTTCGGCCGATCAGGAACCGCCACTGTGGTCATCCCACGAATTGTCGTACCCGGGCGTAAGGTGATCTCATGCACGCTGTCCGTGATCATGAGCGGGCGGTGGACACGCTGCGGCGCTCGTACGCCGCGGTGCCCGCCGGGGAGCCCGTACGGCTGGCCAAACGCACCTCCAACCTGTTCCGTCCGAGATCCGCGCCGCGGGTGCCCGGGCTGGACGTCAGCGGCCTGACCGGGGTGCTCTCGGTCGACCCGGCCGCCCGGACCGCCGACGTGCAGGGCATGTGCACGTACGAGGACCTGGTCGATGCGACCCTGGCCCACGGCCTGATGCCGCTGGTGGTGCCGCAGCTGCGCACCATCACCCTGGGCGGCGCGGTGACCGGGCTGGGCATCGAGTCCACCTCGTTCCGCAACGGCCTGCCCCACGAGTCCGTGTCCGAGCTGGACATCCTCACCGGGGCCGGGGAGATCGTCACCGCCCGGCCGGTGGGCGAGCACGCCGAGCTGTTCCGGGCCTTCCCCAATTCGCTGGGCAGCCTCGGTTACGCCACCCGGCTGCGCATCGAACTCCAGCCGGTGCGCCGGTACGTGGCGCTGCGCAACATCCGGTTCAACCGGCTGGAGGAGTTGACCGACGCGATCGCCGAGGTGGTCGCCAAGGGCTCCTGGGAGGGCGACCCGGTCGACGCCATGGACGGGGTGATGTTCAGCCCCGGCGAGGCGTACCTGGTGCTCGGCACCTTCACCGACGACCCGGCCGGCCCGCCGAGCGACTACACCGGCCAGGACATCTACTACCGCTCGCTGCGCCGGCGCACCCGGGACGTGCTCTCCGCGTACGACTACATCTGGCGGTGGGACACCGACTGGTTCTGGTGTTCGGCGGCGTTCGGGGTGCAGCACCCGGTGGTCCGCCGGCTCTGGCCGCAGCGCTACCGGCGCAGCGACTTCTACCACCGGCTGGTCCGCCTGGAGCACCGGCACCAGGTGGCCGCCCGGATCGACCGCTGGCGGGGCCGCCCGGCCCGCGAGCGGGTGGTGCAGGACGTCGAGATCCCGCTCGACGGCACGGCGGAGTTCCTACGCTGGTTCGCCCAGCACGTGCGGATGACCCCGGTCTGGCTCTGCCCGCTGCGGCTGCGCGAGCCGGCCGGGCCGGGATCCGCCCGGGCGTGGCCGCTGTATCCCCTCCAGCCGGGCGAAACCTATGTGAACATCGGCTTCTGGGGGAGCGTGCCGATCGCCGAGGGCGCCGCCGACGGCGACGTCAACCGGGAGATCGAGCATGCGGTGTCGGAGGCGGGCGGGCACAAGTCGCTCTACTCCGACGCGTACTACGACCGGGAGGCGTTCGACCGGCTCTACGGCGGGGAGACCTGGCGTGCCGTGAAGGACCGCTACGACCCGGACCACCGGCTGACCGGACTGTACGAGAAGGCGGTAGCACGACAATGAGTCTGATCGATCGAGAGAAGGGCGCGGCGGGCGTCCCGCCGACTCCGCCGGCGGGAGGCCGGCGCGGCGGACCGACCGTGGCCGACGTGGTCCGGGCGGTCACCACGGGCGACCTGCCCATCCGCATCACCGGGTACGACGGCAGCGCGGTCGGCCCGGCCGACGCCGGGATCACCCTGGCGATCCACACCGAGCGGGGCCTGTCGTACCTGCTCACCGCCCCGGGTGACCTGGGCATGGCCCGGGCGTACGTGAGCGGCGACCTGGGTCTGGAGGGCGTCCATCCGGGCGACCCGTACGAGGCGTTGATCGTGCTCAAGGACCAGCTGCACCTGCGCCTGCCGTCGGTGGGCGAGGCGCTCTCCCTGGTCCGCGGGCTGGGCTGGGAGCGGCTGTTGCCGCCGCCGCCCCCGCCGCAGGAGTCCGCGCCGCGCTGGAAGCGGGTGGTGAACGGGCTGCGCCACTCGCGTACCCGGGACAGCAGCGCGATCTCGCACCACTACGACGTGTCGAACGCCTTCTACGAGAAGGTGCTGGGCCCGTCGATGACGTACACCTGTGCGGTCTTCCGCAGCCCGGAGGACACCCTGGAGGAGGCGCAGCGGGCCAAGTACGACCTGGTCGCCGGCAAGCTGGCGCTCAAGCCGGGGATGCGGCTGCTCGATGTCGGCTGCGGCTGGGGCGGCATGGTCCGGCACGCGGCCCGCGAGTACGGCGTCAAGGCGC
Organism: Micromonospora sp. HK10; assembly: GCF_000982955.1. GTDB lineage: Bacteria > Actinomycetota > Actinomycetes > Mycobacteriales > Micromonosporaceae > Micromonospora. Next base: position 8,655 of record NZ_KQ058841.1, read on the forward strand.
TCGGCGTGACCCTGTCCAAGGCGCAGGCCGAGTGGGCGCAGGCGGCGATCGAGCGGGAGGGTCTCGGTGAGCTGGCCGAGGTGCGTCATCTGGACTACCGGGACGCCCCGCGTGAGCAGTTCGACGCCATCTCCTCGATCGGGCTGACCGAGCACATCGGGGTGCGCAACTACCCGGCCTACTTCGGCGCGCTGCGCAGTCGGCTCAAGCCCGGCGGGCGGCTGATGAACCACTGCATCACCCGGGCCAACAACCGTGCCCCGCACCGCTCGGGCGCGTTCATCGACCGGTACGTCTTCCCGGACGGTGAGCTGGCCGGGCCGGGCCGGCTGATCAGCGAGATCCACGACGCCGGGTTGGAGGTGCACCACGAGGAGAACCTGCGCCAGCACTACGCGCTGACCCTGGCCGGCTGGTGCCGGAACCTGGTCGAGCACTGGGACTTCTGCGTGAACGAGGTGGGGCCGGGCACCGCCCGGGTGTGGGGGCTCTACATGGCCGGCTCCCGGTTGGCCTTCGAGCGCAACGAGATCCAGCTGCACCAGGTGGTCGCCACGCAGAACGGGCCGCGGGGGGTCAATGGCTACCCGCTCCGTCCGGACTGGACGCCGTGATCCGCTGACGGTCGACGAAAGGCCGCGCGAGCGCGCGGCCTTTCGTCGAGCCTATTGACAAAGAAGTTTTGTACGTACAAACTGATTTTTGCCATGAGAGACGTCCTGTACCTGGAAGCACGCGAGCAGGCCGAGATCCTGCTCAAGCCGCAGCGCATCGAGGTGCTGCGGCAGCTTGCCGAGCCCCGCACCTGCACCGAGGTGGCCGCCCGGCTCGACCAGACGCCGCAGCGGGTCTACTACCACGTCAGGCAGCTGGTCGCCGCCGGCCTGGTCGAGCAGGTCTCGGCCCGCAAGGTGCGCGGCATCAGCGAGGGCATCTACCGGGCGGTGGCCCGGTCGTACTGGCTCTCGCCCCGCCTGGTCGGCCGGCTCGGCGACCGCCGGATCCGCGACGAGCTGAGCCTGGGCTACCTGCTCGATCTCGTCGAGGAGGTCCAGGCCGACATCGCCGGCCTCGACCGCAGCAGGCCGGAGCTGCCCTCGATCGGAGTGTCCGGCGAGATCAGAGTGCCGGCCGAGCGCCGGCAGGAGTTCCTGCGCGACCTGCAGTCGACGCTGCAGGACCTGTTCACGCGCTACGGCGGCGCCGAGGGGGACGCCTTCAAACTCGCCGTGGCCTGCTACCCGAAAGGTGACGACCGTGAGTGAACCGCTGACCGTCCGGGCCCGTCTCGCCGCCCCCGTGGACGCCGTGCGCCGCGCCCTGACCGACCCGGCCGAGCTGCGCGTCTGGCTGGCCGAGCAGGCCGAGGTCGAGCTGCCGCACCGGTACGCATTCTGGGGCCGCTACACCCCCGAGGGGAACGCCCCGCACCAGCGGCTGCTGCACGCCGACGAGCGCACCCTGCGGTTCGCCTGGACCCTCGACGGGGTGGAGACCACCACCGAGTTCGAGCTGGCGCCGGAGGGGGCGGGCACCCTGCTCACCCTGCGGCAGAGCCACTTCGACTTCGCCGAGGCGATGGACGGCAGCAGCATCCGGGGCACGTTGCAAACCTTCTGGGCCCTGTCGATCGCCAACCTGGCCGCCCACGTGGCGGGCGAGCCGCTGCTGCCGCGTACCGACTTCACCTCCACCGACCTGCGGGCCGAGGTGACCATCGACGCCCCGCTGGACCGGGTCTGGACCTCGCTGACCGATTCGGAGCAGGCCAGCGCCTGGTTCGGCTACCCGATCGGGATCGAGCCCTGGGTCGGCGGCCGCTACGCCATGGGCGGCTTTGACACCGGGTACGCGGCCAAGGTGGTCGACCTGGACCCCGGCCGCCTGCTCTCGGTGGACTGGGGCCCCTTCGGGGTCAGCACCTGGGAACTGGCCGAGTCGGCGGGGAAGACGAAGCTGACCATGGTGCAGAGCGGCTTCGACGAGAGCAACCCGCCGTACACGCCGTGGTCCGGCAACGTGGCCAGCCTCTACGAGCTGCGGCGCTTCAACGAGCTGGCCGAGTGGCAGTCGATCTGGGTCTCCGTGGAGCTGCCGGCGACCGCCTGACGCGGCACGCTCCCGTCCCTGCCGCCCGACACCGCCGGCGAGGCAGGGACGGGTTGCCGCCGGCTACCACCATGATGTCCTGGCTGACTCACCCGGTTCCGGCCCTCGGTACGTCCCGACTGATCCATCCACGCCATCACGTCGGTAGCGGCTCGGACGGTACCGGGGACCCGGCCGACCAGGCGCCAGCGCCAGCCGGCGGACGAGGTTCAGCTCGGTGCCGTCCGCCAGCGCCAGCCGGCGGACGAGGTTCAGCTCGGTGCCGACCGCCCACGCCGAGCCGGCCGGGTCAGCTCGGCGGCCCGGCGGAGCAGCGCCCGCCGCTCCGGCTCGGAGCGGACCGCGTCGGCCGCCGCCTGGAACAGCGCCATGGCCCGGCGCTGGTCGCCCAGCCGCGCGGTCAGCTCGGCCTCCACGGCCAGCGCCGGCGGATAGCCGTCCAGCGCGCCGCCCGCCCGCGCCTCGGCCAGCAGGTCCAGCCCGGGCCCGGGGCCGTACGCGTAGCCGTGCGCCACCGCCCGGTTCAGCCGGACGACCGGGGTGGGCGTGCGGCGGACCAGTTCGTCGTACCAGCCGGCGATGGCCGGCCAGTCGGTCTCGGCGGCGGTCGGGGCGGTGGCGTGGCCGGCGGCGATCCGGGCCTGGAGGGCGTACGGGCCGGAGCCGGCCCGGTCGAGCAGCGCGACGCCCTCGGCGATCTCCGCCTGGTTCCAGCGGGCGCGGTCCTGCTGGTCGAGGGTGAGCAGGTCGCCGTCGGCGTCCCGGCGGGCGGCCCGGCGGGAGTGGTGCAGCAGGAACAGGGCGAGCAGGCCGGCCGGCTCCGGCTGGTCCGGCAGGAGCGTGTGCAACAGCCGCGCCAGCCGGACCGCCTCGGTGGCGAACGCGGGTTCGCCGCTGGCGTCGTACCCCCGGGTGAAGAGCAGGTAGAGCACGGCCAGCACACCCGGCAGCCGCTCGACCAGCGCGGGCCCCGTCGGCACCCGGTACGGGACACCGGCCGCCGCGATCTTCGTCTTCGCCCGGGTGAGCCGGCGGGTCATCGTCGACTCGCTGACCAGGAACGCCCGGGCGATCTCGGCAGTGGGCACGCCGGCCACGGTGCGCAGGGTCAACGCCACCCGGGCCTCCAGGGCCAGCGCCGGGTGGCAGCAGGTGAAGATGAGCCGTAACCGGTCGTCCACCACGTCCCCCTCCGGCGGCGCCGGCTCCGGATCGGTGAGCAGCGCCAGCTCGCGCAGCTTGCGGCGTTCCACGGCGGCCCGGCGCAGCACGTCCACGGCCCGGTTCCGGGCGGCCGTCATCAGCCAGCCGCCCGGATTGGCCGGTACGCCGTCGCGGGGCCACCGCTCCAGCGCGGCGGCCAGCGCCTCCTGGGCGCAGTCCTCGGCGAGGGTCCAGTCACCGGTGACGCGGATCAGGGCGGCCACGATCCGCGGGTACGCCTCGGCACCCGCGTCGGCGACCGCCCCGGCCGCGTCGGTCACCGGCTCAGTCCTCCACCAGCGGGCGCAACTCGATCCGGCCCGCGTACGCCATCGGGTGGGCGCGGACCACCTCGATCGCCTCGTCCAGGTCGGCGCACTCCAGCAGGTCGAAGCCGACAATGACCTCCTGGGTCTCGGCGAACGGACCGTCGGTCAGCAGCAACTCCCCGTCCCGGACCCGGACCGTGGTGGCCGCCGACGGGGGCGCGAACCGGCTGCCGGTCACCCGCTGCCCGTTGGCGTCGCGCTCGGCCACCCACTGCTCGATGTCGGGAGCCGCGCTCGGGTCCTTGTCGGGCTCGGTGTCGGTGCAGACCAGCATCATGTACTTCATCGGTTCACTCCTCCAGGTTGTGCTTGCACCCAGCCTGACGAACGGGCAACCCCGATCCGGACAGCCGGCGCTGGGAATTTTTCCGGGCGCCCCGCCGGCCTCGACGGACTACGAGGAGGAGTCCCTGAGGATGGGGGGCATCGGCGTCCACGGGCTCGCGGACACGGCGGCCTCGACCAGTCTGACGAGTTCGTCGCCGAGCGGCCCGGCGCGGAAGATGGAGCGTAGCTGGGCGGTGATGACCGCAAGGCCGTGCTCCGTCCCGCCGATCGAGCGGGCGTAGCCGGCCAGGACCTGGGCGATCTCCGGCGCCGTGGACATGACCATGCGGCGGGTCAACTCGTACTCGACGCTGCTGGCCAGGAAGAACTCCAGCCAGCCGGGAATGGGGCGGGTGGGCGCCAGGCCCTGCTCGCCGTGCGCCAGCAGCGGTGGCTGCAAGCGGTCGAAGTAGGCCCGGAAGTCTTTCCGGTCGGCGCCGTACTGGGCGAACGGGAAGACGAACAGCTCCGGCGCCTCCCGCCGGATCTCGAACGCCCGGGCGGCGATCGAGAAGAGGTAACGGATCCGGGCACCCTTCATGGTCGGCTCGGGCAGCCGGTCCTCCTCCAGCCGGAAGATCTCGGTGGCCACGACGTCGGGGTCCTGTTCCCCGATGACCGACCCCACCGTGTCCGAGAGGAGGTCGCCCGACGGCCACCCGACGTGCGCCGTCAACTCGCCGATGAACTGCCGGACCGCGGCCGGGTCGAACGGATCCAGCTCGACGTCGAACCGGAACCCTTCGGCGAGTCGCACCAGCAGGGCGAACGAGACACCCGGGCTCCAACCCCGGCCCACGAACTTCCCGGCGGTCGGGGTCAGGGGCGGGTACGGCCCGTTCAACGCCAGGTCGCACAGGGCCGCCAGGCCGATCTCGCTCGCCACCGACACCGGCTTGCCGTCGTCGTAGAACAGGTCGTGGGCGACCCCGTAGATGCCGGACAGCAGCGGGGTGAAGTTGAACGGGCCACGACCGGCCCGGTTGAGGTCGCTGCCGACCTTGAACACCTCGGAGATGCGGGCGGCACACTCCATGAGATGCCGGGTGCCGACGAGCCACCCCCGGTGATCGAGGATGATCGGAACCTCGTCGATCGGTTGCAGGTCGGCCCACGTCCGCAGCGGCGAGCGGTCCGGATCGCCCCGACAGACCTGGGTGACGACCGGTCGTTGCAGGTCGGCGAGAAGATGGAAGGCCGGCGGCCGCCCGTTCTCGGCGAGCGCCGTGAAGTCACCCTTCCGGCAGCCGGCGAACATCCTCCTGGTTGCCTCCACCCGCTCCCACCCGATCACCGCCGGGCTGTCGCGGAACCGGCCGTCGCACAGCGGCAGGTCGTCGGCGGTCAGCTCCTGGACCGGCAGGTTGCCGGCGATCAGCCCTGCTTGCGTCTCCAGCAGGAGGCTGGTGCACAGCCCGGCCACCGTGCCGATCTGTTGCAGCCAGTGGTGCCGCTCGTGCAGGAGCGCCCCGAGCAGCGACACGATCGATTCGTAGTCGTCGTCCGCACCGGGAACGCGGGTCAACTCGATCGCGAGGCCGAGCGGATTAAGCGACCCCAGGCTGCTGTGGAACAGACTGGGACTCGCCTCGTTGCGGTGGCTCTGGAGGCGCGAGGAGTTCGACAAGCCGCTTCATCTCTTTCTGGCTGCTGAGCGGGCCCTCGAACGTGACCGTCATGCCGGCCCGGGTGGTGCGGACCTCGACGCTGGCCCGGCGCTGCTCCAGATAGGTCACGACGATGTCGCGCACCACCTTGAGCCCGCCGGCGGACGAGACGACGAGCACCACCGAGTGCAGCAGCGAGCTGCTCATCGCGGTGTTGTGCGGATCGGCCTCGTGACAGGTCACGCCGGGCAGATCGAGGTGAGCGAGGAGTCGTTCCGCCGTGGCGAAGTCCTCGCCGGCGGCGGTGATCTGGATGTAGACCTTCTCGGTCAGTGCATCGCCCACGAGCGCCCCTTGTCGGCTCCTGCGCTGGATCGGTGCCCAGCGTACTTCGTGGGTCAAGCGGGCACCGGCTCCACAAGATCGAAATTCCGGGGCCGAGGTGCCGGGGTGCGGCAGGTGCAAAAGGTCCGCCGACGGGGTAATGCCGGGCGATGTTCTTCATCTTCGGGCTCCGGGCCGAGGCCGAGCGCCTCCCGGTCGGCTGACGCGTGGCCCGCCTCCTCCGCTGGCTGATCGGTCGCCCGCCGGTCGCCGCGCCCCCGCCGGTGCACACCGTGTCCCGCCCGCCGTGCACGCCCGGCCGCCGGCACCGGCGCCGCAGCCGGCCGTCGGCGGGCGCCGAGTCGCCGCGCTCGCCCTGGAACCGCTCCGCCGGCCGCTGACCGCCTATCCTGGCGGATCATGACGGACATCGCGCACCGCCTGGCCGAGATCCGGGGCGGCCTGCCGCCCCGGCGGCACAACGCCCGGACCGTCGCCGCCCTGACCGGCAACCCGGGCTGCACCCGGCGGGCGGTGCTGGACGGCGCCGGGGTGGACAAGCCGAAGCTGGCCGAGCGGATCGGCTTCCCGGCCCGGTTCGGCCAGTCCCGCTTCGCGATCACCCGGGGCAACGCGTTCGAGGCGCAGGTCAAGGCCGGCGGCGGGGCCGAGCTGCTGCGGCTGGTCGCGGAGCGGCTGGGCGTACCGGTGCCGGCGACGGCGAGCTGGACGGACCTGGGCGGCGACGCGGACCGGCCGGAACGGTCCCGGACCGCGCTGACCGCGGCGGGCGAGGGAGCCGCGCTCTTCGACCACCCGCTGCTCGGCCTCGACGTGGCCGGCCGGCGGGTGCACCTCGAACCGGACCTGGTGGCCGCGCGGCTCGCCGGCCGGTTCCACGTCGTCGAGATCAAGTCCTTTCCGGTGATCGACGGCCAGGCCGACCCGGCCAAGGTCTCCGCCGCCGCGATCCAGTCCGCCGTCTACGTGCTGGCGCTGCGCGAGCTGCTCGCCGCCGGCGGGCGGGACCCGGAGCTGGTCTCCCACGAGGTGGTGCTGGTTTGCCCGCGCGACTTCACCAACCGGCCGGTGGCCAGCCTGCTGGACGTCCGCCGGCAACTGCTGGTGCTGCGCCGCCAGCTCGACCGGATGGACCGCCTCGACGACCTGCTCGCCACCGTGCCGGCCGGCTTCACCGCCGACGTCACCGCCGACCCGGCGACCCTGACCGCCGCGCTCGGCACCGTGCCGGCCCGCTACGCGCCGGAGTGCCTGGCCTCCTGCGAGCTGGCGTACTTCTGCCGGTGGGAGGCACACGGCCAGACCGCGGCGCTGGGCCGGTCGGTACGCGAGGCGCTGGGCGGCGTCGCCGAGATCGGCGAGGTGCTGGCGCTGGCCACCGGCGAGCGGACCCCGGAGCCGGGGCAGGACGAGGCCGCCGCGCTGCTCCGGGCCGCCGCGCGGCTGCGCGCCGACGCCCTCGCCGCGAGTTCCGGATGAGTACGCTGCGCGCGCTGGCGAAGGCGCAGGCGCTCGCCGCCGGGGTGGCCCAGCCGGTGGCCACCGTCCGGCACCTGCACCTGTCGGAGCGCCCGCTGGTGCTGGTGCCGCTGGCGATGGCCGGCGAGGCGAACGCCCCGCTGGCGGCGCTGGTCGGCACCGCCCCGGACCGGCCGCGGCTGCTGGTCGTGCCGCAGCCCCGCAACCGCGACCAGCGCTACCGGTTCGCCGCGGAGCTGGCCGAGGAGGTGCTGCCGTACCTGGACTCGTTCCGGGACGCCACCGAGGCGGTGCCGGTGGACCGGGGCCGGGACGTCCGGCACCGGTACCTGGACGCGCCGCAACTGCTGGTGCCGAACCCGGCCGGGATCACCTTCCTGCGCCTGTTCGGCCGCTCCACCCGGTTCCGCCGTAGCGACGGGGAGTACCCGGTGCACCCGTCGGTGCCGCTGCTCGGGCGCTGGCTGACCTTCTTCGCCGAGCGCGCCGAACAGCCCGGCTCGGCCGCGCTGGTGGCGCTGACCGAGGCGTTGACCCTGCACTGGGCCACCGGGCAGAGCGCGGTCGAGGACCTGCACCTGCCGGCGCTGCTCGGCTGGATCGACCCGCCACCCGGGTCGACCGGCGCCGCGGCGGCGGCCCGGGCCGAGGACCCGACCGGCTGCCCGCCCGCCGGCCCGGCCACCGACCCGGACTTCGACAACCGCCACCTCGCCCCGGCGATCGCCGCCTACGCGGCCGCGGCCGACGACCCGGAGGCTCGCGCCGGGGCGTACGCGGAGCTCGCAGCGCTGCTGCGCGACCAGCTCGCGCCCACCTGGGAGCTGATGTGGCGCGGCGTGGGGCTGTTGCGCGCGCTGCCGCCCGGGGCGCGGGTGGCGGGTCGGTGGGACGGCGACCGGGACGCCTTCACCGGGTACGCCGAGCACGTCGACCCCGGGGGCGGGCCGCAGCCGCGCCGCGACGGCGCGGTGGCCGCGGCGGTGCGCCTGCACCGGCTGGAACGTGCCGCCGCCTCGTACGCGGTGCAGCGCGCCTACGACGACCCGCTGGTGATGGCCGAGCACCGGCTGACCGGGGAGGCGTTCGTCGGCGAGGTGACCCTGGCCGACCCGACCCGGGTGGACGACAGCGGCAAGCGGCCGGTGCTGCGCCCCCGCATCCAGGTGGTCACCACCGAGCCGGTGCTGGTGCCGGTGGGCGCGAGTCTCCACTCGCCGGCCCGGCCGGGCCAGAAGGCAAAGGTGGTCTTCGTGACGCCGGGCGCGGACGGCAAGACGGAGGTGGTGCTGGAACTCTCCGGCGGCATGGGGCGCGGCCTGACCGCGCCGCAGGGCAGCGTGCCGGAGGTGGGGGAACGGCTCTGCCTGACCACCCTGTCGGACGCCTTCCTGCCGGCCGGCGCCTTCCCGGCCGCTGAGGAGACCCCGTGGACGCACGGCGGCCCGCCGGTCACGGCGGTCCCGGCCGCCGACGGCGACCCGGCGGAGGAGTGGTCCTGAACTCCACTGAGGACCGGGGCGGCCGGCCGGTCGCCCACCGTTCGGCTCTGGCGGTGACCTCCGGCGCTGGCTAGGCTTGCGCCGTTCGCCGTCCGACACCCGGTCCTCACCGTCGAGGGTGCGCGTCTCAGAGAGCCGGAGCGAATCGTTGTACCCCAGCAGGACGTGAACCGGGCCGCCACGGCGCGGGTCTGTGCCCCGCTCTCCGGCCGCGTCGGGCTCGTCGCGGCCGCGCTCGTCGTACTCGGGGAAGCCGGCTGGCTGGTCGCCGGCCTGCCCGGCGCGGCCCTGGCCAGCGACCTGGGCGCCCTGGTCGTGTCGGGTTGGGCGGCGGCGTGCTGCGTCCGGGCCGCCCGCCGGCATCCGGTGTCGCTGCGCTGGTTCTGGGGGCTGCTGGCCGCCACCATGGCGCTGGCCGCGCTCGGCCGGACGGTGTGGACGGTGGAGCGGCTCGGCGGCACCGCGCTGCCGCACACCGCCCTGGTCGGCGGGCTCTTCACCGCCGGCATCATCACCGGCACCGCCGCCCTGCTCTGCTCCCTGGCCGCCCCGCGCAGCGTGGTCGGGCAGGCCCGCACCCTCCTCGACGGGGTGATCGTGGCGCTGGCCCTCATCCCGATCGGCTGGGTGGTGGTGTTCCGCGACCTCGCCGCCGCCGACCTGGCTGACCCGCTGCGCACCTTCGGGCTGCTTTACCCGATGTTCGACCTGATGCAGCTCACCATCCTGGTGGCGGTCGCCGGGCCGGCCCGGCCGAGGTGGCCGGCGCTCTCCCTGATCGGGGCCAGCCTCGCCACCCGGGCCGCGGCCGACGCCGTCTACGTCTCCCTGGTCGCGCACGGCAGCTACGCACCGGGCCACCTGATCGACGTCTGCTGGCCGCTGAGCTACCTGCTGATCGGCGCGGCCACCGGGAGCCGGCCGCCGCAGGGCGGGGACGGTGAGGAGGAGGGCGAGTCACCGCTGCCGCCGTGGTGGCGGGTGGCCCTGCCGTACCTGCCGGTGGGCGGCGCGATCGTCGCCGTGGTGCTGTCCCGCCGGCCCAGCGGGCAGACCCCGCACCTGATCTTCGTGGGCATGATGACGCTGCTCGGGGTGCTGGCCGTGCGGCAGGGGCTGGCCGCCAACGAGAACCTGCGGCTGGTCGCCCGGCTGCGCCGGCTCGCCTACTCCGACCAGCTGACCGGCCTGCCCAACCGGCTCACCTTCACCCGGCGGCTGCGCCGAGCCCTGCGCCACGGCGGCCCGGTCGCCGTGCTGCTGCTCGACCTGGACGGCTTCAAGCAGGTCAACGACCGCTTCGGGCACGCCGCCGGTGACCGGCTGCTGGCCACCATCGCGGAACGGATGAGCGACGCGGTGCGCGGCGACGGGATGATCGCCCGGCTCGGCGGCGACGAGTTCGCGGTGCTGCTCGACCGGGACCGGCCGGTGTCACCCGAGCGGCTCGCCGCGCGGCTGCTCGCCGCCCTCGAGCCGCTGCCCGGCGAGGAGGACCTCGGCGTGCACCCGTCGGCCAGCATCGGCATCGCCGAGTACGGTCCGCAGCACACCTCCCACACGGACCTGCTCCGCGACGCCGACATCGCCATGTACGCGGCCAAGGCGGCCGGCAAGTCCGCGTACCGCAGCTGCACGGCGGAGCTGCGCGAGTCCGCGGTCACCCGGGCCGAGCTGATCGCCGACCTGCGCCGGGCCGTCGACGAGGCGCAGCTGCTCGTGGAGTTCCAACCGATCGTCGACCTGGCCAGCGGCGCGGTGCGCAGCGCCGAGGCGCTGGTCCGCTGGCGCCATCCCCGGCTCGGGGTACTCGCCCCGGCGGCGTTCCTGCCGCTGGCCGAGGAGACCGGGCTGATCCTGGCCATCGACCGGTGGGTGATCCGGCAGGCGTGCGAGGCCGCGGCGACCTGGCGGGCGTACGCCCCCGAGGTCAGCGTCGCGGTGAACATCGCCGCCGCTCACCTGCGCCATCCCGACCTGATCGCCACGGTCGCCGGCGCGGTCGGGGCGGCCGGCCTGCCACCACGCGCGCTGACCCTGGAACTCACCGAGTCCGCGCTGATCGAGCAGAGCGAGCCGGTGCTGGAACGCCTCGCCCAGCTCCGCGAGCTCGGCGTGCGGATCGCCATCGACGACTTCGGCACCGGCTACTCCTCGCTGAGCTACCTGCACCGCATCCCGGCCACCGAGCTGAAGATCGACCGGTCCTTCGTGGCCCGGCTCGACGCCGGCGACGTCCGGGCGTACGCCACGGTGGAGATGGTCAACCGGCTGGCCGGGGCGTTCGACCTGGCGGTGGTGGCCGAGGGCGTGGAGACCGGCGCGCAGCACGCGGCCGTGGCCGCGATCGGCTGCCTGCACGGGCAGGGCTGGCGCTACGGCCGCCCCGCCGACCTGCCCGAGCTGCTGGCGGCGCTGGCCCCGGTCGACGTGGCCCGCTGACCGGCCCGGGCCGGACGGGTCCAAGGTCCCGGTCCGGACAGGGGGTTCGGCCCTGCTGGCGGCTGCGACCCGGCGGCCATGATGGCATGGTCGAAAACGAAACATCCCCCTCATCGATACAGGAGCTCGACATGAAGCGACGGACGCTGGATCTGCTGTTCAGCATCGGCGGGCTTGGCCTCGCGGTTCTGCTGCTCGTCGTGGGCATCGTCCTCACCACGAACGCCAACTTCGCCAACTCGTACGTGCACGACCAGCTCGCCGCCCAGCACATCAGTTTCACGCCGGCCGACAAGCTCAGCGACGAGGAGAAGAAGTCCGACTGCCTGCGCGAGTACGCCGGCCAGCAGCTCACCTCCGGCAAGCAGGCCGAGTGCTACGCCAACGAGTACATCGGTCTGCACCTGCAGTCCATCGCCGGCGGCAAGACCTACGCCGACCTGGGCGCGCCGCAGACGGCGCTGCGTGAGCAGGTTGCCCAGGCCGAGCAGGCCAAGGCCGCCAACCTGCCCGACCTGCAGAAGCAGCTCGCCGACGTGACCGCCCAGCGGGAGACCGTGTTCAAGGGCGAGACGCTGCGCGGCCTGCTGCTCACCTCGTACGGCTTCAGCGAGTTCGGTCGCAAGGCCGAGCAGGGCGCCCTGGCCATGTACCTCGGTGCCGCGCTGCTCCTGCTGCTCTCCGTCGCCGGCCTGGTGCACGCCTTCCGCACCCCGCCCAACGAGGCGTTCGCCGCCCCGGCGAAGGAGCGGGTCACCGCCTGACCCCTCCCGACCGCCCCGGCCGCCATCCCCCTCGGCGGCCGGGGCGGTCGTCGTTGTGCCCCCGGCCGGCCGGGACGGGGGCGCAGAATCGGGCTTGACCCTCACGCAACGGGAGGCGGGAGCCTTGGTCGCGGAAGGGAGGGAACCATGGCGTACACGGTGGGCCAGGTGGCCCGGGCCGCCCGGGTGACGGTGCGGACCCTGCACCACTACGACGAGATCGGGCTGCTGTCGCCGAGCGGGCGGACGCCGGCCGGCTACCGGCGCTACGACGACGCCGACCTGGAGCGGTTGCAGCTCATCCGGGCCTACCGGGAGCTGGGGTTCCCACTGGAGGAGATCGCCGTGATCCTCGACGACCCGGAGGGCGACCCGCTGCCGCACCTGCGCCGCCAGCACGAGCTGCTGACCGGACGGATCGGGAAGTTGCGGGACATGGTCGCGGCGATCGAGCTCGCGATGGAGGCGAGAAAGTTGGACATTCAGCTCACCCCGGAGGAGCGGTTCGAGGTGTTCGGAGACTTCGACCCGGACGAGCATGCCGAGGAGGCGGAGCGGCGCTGGGGCGGCACCGACGCGTACCGGCAGTCGACCGAGCGGGCGGCCCGCTACTCGAAGGAGGACTGGCTGCGCAACAAGGCCGAGAACGAGGACTGGGGGCGGCGGATCACCGCGCTGATGGACGCCGGCGCCCCGGCCGACGGGCCGGAGGCCAGGGCGCTGGCCGAGGAGCACCGGCAGCTCGTCAGCCGGTGGTTCTACGACTGCTCGTACGAGCTGCACACCGGGCTGGCCGACATGTACCTGGCCGACCCGCGGTTCACGGCGTACTTCGAGCAGATCCGGCCCGGGCTGGCGGGCTATCTGAACGAGGCGATCCACGCCAACGCGATCGACCGGGCCTGACCGGGCGGGCCGCCCGGCGTTACCGTGACGGTCCGGACCTGCCTGAGGAGGCGGCATGGTGGTGCTGGGGCCGTACCCGTTGTGTGCCGCGTGCCGGGAGGTCAACGGCGGTCTGCTGGCGGCGCGGCATCCTCAGGTGCACGTCCGGGCGCACGGCCGGGAGGCGTGCGTCGACCGGGGGCTGGCCGGCCTGATCGTGCACCTGTGGGCGGTGTGCGAGACCCGCAGTTGCTGCGAGGACGAGAACGGTGCCGCGTACGTGGTGCCGACGCCGGACACCCGGGCGGCCGCCGAGGAGTTGTTGACCCGCCTCGGCCTGCGGGTCACGACCCGTGCGGACATCCTGCACTTCCCGGTCCCGGCCGGGTTCCGGCTGGGTGACGCCGAGTTCGTGCGCCGTGCCCTGGCGGGCGGACGCCGGTGGTCACGGTGGTGGCGCGGTGGGCGGCGGTTCCGGCGGCAGGCCCGGCGCCAGCCGCCGCAGCGAGGCGAACGTCGGCACGAGCGCGTCGTACAGCTCGGAGAAGAGCGGTAGCAGGGCGGCGTAGGTGGCGGCGGCGGCCGGGTCGGGACGTACCGTCTCGTCGATCCGCACCAGGTCGGCGGCGACCTCGATCGACTCGATCAGGCCGAGGGCCTGCATGCCGAGCAGCGCCGCGCCGAAGCTCGATCCCTCGTGCCCGGCCGGGAAACGCACCGGCAGGCCGAGGGCGTCGGCGAGGATCTGCCGCCAGAGCGGGCTGCGGGCGAAGCCACCGCTGGCCCGGATCTCGCGTACCTCGTTGCCGGCGGCGCGCACCGAGGCCAGGACCAGGGCGAGCTGCTGGCAGACCCCCTCCAGGGCGGCCCGCACCAGGTGCTCGCGCCGGTGGCCGTGGGTCAGCCCCACGTACGCGCCGCGCGGCAGCGCGCTCCAGTGCGGCGCCCGCTCGCTGAGCAGGTACGGCAGCATGATCAGCCCGCCCGAGCCGACGGGTGCCCGGGCGGCCAGGTCGAGCAGTTCCTCCTCGGGGTGTGCGCCGAGTTCCGGGGCGAGCGCCTCGCCGGCCCACTGCAGCACGATGCCGCCGTTGTTGATCGCGCCGCCGACCACCCAGCGGTCTGTGGTGAGGGCGTAGCAGAAGACGCCACCGAGCGGGTCGACGCCGGGGTGTTCCACCATCACCCGCATGGCGCCGCTGGTGCCGATGGAGCAGGCCACCACGCCGGGGCGTACCGCGCCGAGCCCCAGGTTGGCCAGCGGTCCGTCCCCGGCGCCCAGCACGATCGGGGTGTCGGCGGGCAGGCCGGCGGCCCGCGCGACCGGTGCGCGGAGCCCGGGCAGCACGTGGGTGGTGGGTACGAGCCGCGGCAGCCGCTGCGCGGTGATGCCGGCGATGCGGAGCGCTTCGGCGTCCCAGGCCAGCCGGTGGATGTCCAGCAGCCCGGTGGCCGAGGCGACCGAGTGGTCGGTGACCAGCGTGCCGGTCAGCCGCAGCAGCACGTAGTCCTTGATGCCGACCCAGTGCGCGACCCGCTCGTGCAGCTTCGGCTCCTGCTCGGCGAACCAGACCAGCTTGGGCAGCGGCGCCATCGGGTGGATCGGGGTGCCGGTACGCCGGTGCAGGGCCAGCCCGGAGGGGACCGCGCGCAGCCGCTCGGCCTGCGCGCTGGCCCGCGAGTCGGCCCAGGTGACCGAGGGGGTGAGCGGGGTGCCGTCGGCGTCCAGCCCGATCAGGCTGTGCATGGCGGTGCTGAAGCAGAGCCCGGCCACCGGTGCGTGGAGCCGCTCGACCACGGCCCGGATCGCGCCGATAACCGCGTCGACGATGCGTTGCGGGTCCTGCTGGGCGTAGCCGGGCTGCGGCTCGTCGAGGGGGTAGCCGATCGAGTGGGCGGCGAGCTGGCGGCCGCCGGTGTCGTACGCGACGGCCTTGGTGCTGGTGGTGCCGATGTCCACGCCCAGCACGACGGCCGTGCCGCCCACCGGACCACCTCCTCGTCAGGCCAGGCTGCCCCGTCCGGATGACGTTACCGACGCCGGCATCCACCCGCATGGCGATGCGGCCCGCCGCGCTCGCCGCGCCGGCACCGCCGATCACCGATTGATTCCGGTTCCGCCTAACGTGCGGGTCAATCAGCCGATCGGTCAGATTGGCGACTTTCGCGTGTCTTGTTGGCCCTCTGCCGCCGTTACGTGAATGACACCCCGGTTGGTGGGCTCGCGCGACGGAGGAGTCGGCGTGGCGATGACTGATTCGACGGGTTCCACATGGCGCTACCGGTGGGCGCACCGGCAGAACGAACGGCGGCAGCGGACGTTCCGCGCGGCCGACGAGGCCTGGCGGCAGCGCGACGAAGAGCTGCGCCGGCTGCGTACCCTCGCCGGGTCCTTCCACGGCTCGGCCGAGGCGGGCGCCGGACTGCCGATGGAGCTGGCCCCCGGCGAAGTGGTCTTCTGGACCCTGCCCGCCGCGCAACTCGTCGAGGTCCGGCACACCGCCGTGCTGCCCGCCCCCGAACTGGCCGTCGACCCCGACCCGCCGGTGCTGCGCCCCCGCCGCCCGGAAGGGGTCAAGGTCGTCGACGCCGGGCTGGCCGTGCTCACCAACCGCCGGCTGGTGCTGCTCGGCGGGCGGGGCCGCCGCGACTGGGCGTACGGGCGGATGACCGGGCTGTCCCACGACCCGGCCGCCCCGGTGACGCTGATCCAGGTCCTCGACCGGCGGCGCACCTCCGGGCTGCTGCTGCCCACCGGCGCGGTCGCCGACTTCCGGTTCAAGCTGACCCTGGCCTTCGCCGACGCGATCGAGCAGCGGGCCGCCGTCATCGCCCAGCTCGACGCGCTGATCGAGGAACACACCGCGGCCCAGCCGGTCCGCCCCGCCGTGCTCACCCCGGCCCAGGCCCGCGTCTCGGCGGCGCTCCCCGGCGGCCGGCGGACCGTCGCGGTCGGCATCGCCCTCGCCCTGGTCGTGCCGGCCATGCTCTTCGAGTCCGACCCCCCGGTGCGTCCCGGCTCCGAGATGGCCGCCGCGGCCACCCCGGGTACCAGCGCCACTCCCGCGCCGCCCTCGGTGGCCCCCGCCGTGCGCAACGCGACCGCCAGCACCCCGAAACCCGGCCGCGCCCGGCCCACCCGGCCGGCCGCCCCCACCACCCGGCACCCGACGCCGCAACCGCGCGGCGAACGCCGCTGCGGCGCACCGGCCAACCCGTTCGGGTACGACTTCTGCGGCGGTGACCGGATCCGCCGGCCGGACCGGGACGTCTGCGACTGGTTCGACTGCGTGCCCGGCTTCTGGTCCGGGCGCGGCTGGCTGGTGCAGTGCCGCGACGGCTCGGTCAGCCTCAGCGGCGGGCAGCGCGACTCCTGCGCGCGGAACGACGGCTACCGCCGTACCTTCTGGACCTGACCGGTCGGCTCGGCGCGCCCGTCACCGCCGGGCGGGGCGGGTGCGCAGCGGCAGCAGCCCACCGAAGACCAGCGCGGCGCCGACCGGCAGCAGGTCCAGGTTCACCGCGATCGCCACGAACCCGGCCAGCACCAGCACCGGTCCCCACGCCGGCAGCAGCCGCGGCCCGACCGCCCGGACCAGCAGCACCAGCAGGCCCAGCTCGAACAGGACCGGTCCACCCAGCAGCACGGCGTCCGGCGGTGGCACCGCCTCGGCGAACCGCGGGAACAGGTCACCGAGGATCACCCAGACGAAACAGACCCCGCCGACCAGGCCGGCCACCGCGGCCACGTCGTCCACCGTGCGCGGCCGGGGCGAGACGGTACGCAGCAGGCCGTGCAGCCCGACGATCAGCGCCCCGAACGTCACGATCCCGAGCAGGAACAGGGTGTGCCCGGTGTTCCACGCCCAGGCGCCCTTGTCGCTGTGCCCGTCGAGGCGGTCGATCAGCCGCAGTATGCCGTAGCCGAGCAGCAGCAGGGAGGCAGTCACGGCGGTCGGCCGCAGCCAGGGGTACGCGGGCCGCGCCGGCGCATCGGTGAGAGTCATGCCCTCAGCCTCGCCGTCGGGTGGGGTGTGGACATCCGGGGACGACCCGTACCCGTCCCGGATCGCCCGACCCCGGCCCCGCTCAGGGGCGCCGGCCCGGTGCCGGTCCGGTCGGGTCGGGTGACCGTGCGCCGCTCAACCCGGCGTGCGTCCGCTCCACCCGGCGCTGGCCGCTCAACCCCGGCGCGGGGCCCGACGCCGGGCCCGGGCCGGGGCGGCCGGCGTCCGCCGCTCAACCCCGCAGCCGCGCGTTGAGCCGGGCGGCCTGCCGGGTCAGGTGGTCGCGTTCGGCCAGGTAGGGCGCCGATCGGGCGGCCTCGGCGTAGCGCCGGGCCGCGACGGCCAGATCGCCGTCCCGCTCGTGCAGGTACGCGGCCACGGCGGCGTACCGGGGCAGCGCGGGGTCGAGCCCGGCCAGGGCGGCCAGGCCGGCCCGCGGGCCGTCCGCCTCGCCGACCGCGACGGCCCGGTTGAGGCGGGCCACCGGGCTGTCGGTGAGCCGGACCAGTTCGTCGTACCACTCGACGATCTGCACCCAGTCGGTCTCCTCGGCCGTCGGGGCGTCGGCGTGCAGCGCGGCGATGGCGGCCTGGGCCTGGAACTCGCCCAACCGGTCCTGGGCGAGGGCGGCCTGGAGCACGTCGACGCCCTCGGCGATCAGCCGGGTGTCCCACCGGCCGCGGTCCTGCTCGGCGAGGGGCACCAGGGTGCCGCCGGGGCCGGTCCGGGCCGGGCGGCGCGCGTGGTGCAGCAGCATGAGCGCGAGCAGGCCCGCCACCTCCTCGTCCCGGGTCATGGCCGCCAGTTGGCGGGTGAGCCGGATCGCCTCGGCGGCGAGGTCCACGTCGCCCGAATAGCCCTCGTTGAAGACCAGGTAGAGCACGCGCAGCACGGTGCCCAGGTCACCGGGCTGGCTGAACCGGACGCCCGAGACGGTCCGCTTGGCCCGACTGATCCGCTGGGCCATGGTCGCCTCCGGCACCAGGTAGGCGCGGGCGATCTGCCGCGTGGTCAGGCCGCCGATCGCGCGCAGCGTCAGCGCGACCGCCGAGGCCGGGGTCAGCGACGGGTGCGCGCACAGGAAGTACAGCTGGAGCGTGTCGTCGACCGCCTCGCCGGGGCCGGGCGGGGGCTCGGCGTCGACGAGCACCTCGCGCCGCCGCCGGGAGGTCTCGGCGCGGGCGGCGTCGAGGAACTTGCGCCAGGCCACCGCGACCAGCCAGCCCTTGGGGTCGCGCGGCACCTCGTCCGGCCACACCCGTACCGCCTCGACCAGGGCGTCCTGCACGGCATCCTCGGCCGCCGCGAAGTCCGCTCCGCGGCGGACCAGGATCCCGATCACGGTGGGGGTGAGGGTCCGCAGCAGGACCTCGTCCACCGTGCTCACTCCGTGATGGTCGGCGGCCCGGTCAGGAACGGCCGCACCTCGAGCCACTCGTGGATCGGCTTGCCGCCCGCGCCCGGCGCCGCGGACAGCTCGCCGGCCAGCTCCACCGCCCGCTCGTAGGAGTCGACGTCGATCACCATCCAGCCGGCGATCAGGTCCTTGGTCTCCGCGAACGGGCCGTCGGTGACCGGCGGGCGCCCCTCGCCGTCGTAGCGGACGAACGTGCCCTCCGGGGAGAGCGCCTGCCCGTCGACGAACTCCCCGGTGCCCTCCAGCCGGGCGGCAAAGTCCGCCATGTACTGCATGTGGGCCGAGATCTCCTCCGGCGCCCACTGGTCCATCGGCACGTTGTTGACCGGCGCGGGCGCGCCCCGGTAGTGCTTCAGCAGCAGGTACTTGGCCATGGTGTGCTCCTTCGTGCGGTACGGCCATTGTCGCCGTGTGCGCTGCGGGGACGGAGCCGCCGGGCGGTTCTCGACATCCGGCCCGGGATTTTTCCCGACGATTTTTCCGCGCACCCCGGGCCGGACCGATAACCGCTCGCGGCCGACCGGCCGCGACGTTAGGGTCCGGCGGTGTCCCGCACCGTGACCCTGGTCCTGGTCGACCCCACCGGCCGGCCGCTGGGCGCCCTGCCCCGCTACGAGGTGCCGGAGCCGTGGTGGCAGCAGGTCGGCTCGATCGTCGACGGGGCCCGCCACCGGTACGGCGTCGACGTCGCGGTGCTGCGGCTGCTCGCCGCCGACCGTCCGGAACCGCCCGGCGGCCACCTCACCTACCTCGCCGAGGTGTCCGACCCGCCGCCGGTGCCGCTGGCGCCGGTACCCGTCGGCGCGGACCACGGCGCGTCACACCGGGTGGGCCCGGATCTCGGCCGCCGCTCACCGCCGGAGCCCGGGCACCTCGCGCCGCACCCGCTGCGCGCCCCCTGGGCCGAGCCGGGCGGCCCGGCCCGCAGCCTCGCCTGGGCAACCGCCGAACTGGACCGGCTCGGCCGCCCGGTGACCGCCGTCCGCCAGCACCGCACCTGGAACCTCTCCGCCATCTGGCAGCTCGACACCGAGAGCCGGGCCGCCGGTGCGGGCAGGGCGGGCAGTGCCGACGCCGCGGGCCGGGCCGCCGGTGCGGGCAGCGCCGACGCCGCGAGCCGGGCCGCCGGTGCGGGCGCGGCCGGCAGCGTCTGGCTCAAGCAGGTGCCGGCGTTCTTCCGGCACGAGGCCGCCGTGCTGCGCTGGCTCGCCGGCGCCGCGCCCGACCTCGCCCCGACCCTGCTCGCCGCCGACGGCACCGGCCGGCTCCTGCTCGACCACGCGCCGGGCGAGGACCGCTACGCCGCCGACCCGGCCGAGCGGGCCGCCATCGCCGCCGACCACCACCCCGTCCAGCGTCGCGCCGCCGGCGACGTTCCGGCGCTGCTCGCCGCCGGCGTACCGGACCTGCGCGGCCCGGCGCTGGCCGGCTGGATCCGGGACCGGCTCGCCCCGCACGACGTCGCGGTCGTGGCCGACCTGCTCGCCGGCCTCGACGACCGGCTCGCCCGGCTGGCCGACTGCGGCCTGCCCGACACCCTCGTCCACGGCGACCTGCACCCCGGCAACGTGCGCGGCGACGGCCGGCGACGCACCCTCATCGACTGGGGTGACGCCTTCGTCGGGCACCCCGCCTTCGACATCCTGCGGCTCACCGACACCCTCGACGAGGCCACCGCCGCGCCGCTGCGCGCCGCCTGGGCCGCCCGCTGGCAGGCCGACGTGCCCGGCAGCGACCCGTACCGGGCCGTCGACCTGCTCCGCCCGGTCGCCCCGCTGCGGATGGCCGCCGTGTACGCGATGTTCCTCGCCGGCATCGAGCCCGCCGAACACCCCTACCACCGCAACGACGTGCCGGCCTGCCTGAAGCAGGCGGCCGCCGCGGCGTGACGGTCAGACCTGCCGCACCGGGATCCACAGCTCCGCCTCGGCGGTCTCCCCGCCCGGCGCCACCCGGACCTTCGAGATCTCCGGCCCCGGCCGGCTCTCGTACGGGTTCGACGGGAACCACTGGGTGAACACGTCCCGCCACAGCTGCTGCACCGCCTGCGGAAACGCCCCCGAGACGCGGAACACCGCCCACGACCCGGCCGCCACCGGCAGGCTGTCCAGGTCCTCCGGCGCGTCCGCGCCGGTCACCACCCCGTGCCAGTAGTCCAGCTCGGTGCCCTCCGCCCGGGAGCCGGCCAGGTCGTCGCTGACGTTGACGATCCCGTGCGGCTCCTGGTCCGACAGCGCCTCGATCCGGCGTACGGTCTCCTGGTCGATGCCCCGGACGAACGCCACGATGTGCGGGTTCATGCCCTCGTGCACCAGCGGCACCCGGGCCTTCCGCCCGACCAGGTGGAAGGCCTCCTTCGCCACGATCCGGTATTCCATGCTGGCGCTCCCTTCGACGACGAGCCGGAAGGACATCCGGGGCTGCACGCGCAGCGCTGCGCCGGTACGCCGGGCCTCCTGCGGGCCGACCCCGTGCATCGCCCGGAACGCCCGGGCGAACGCCTCGTTCGAGCCGTACCCCCAGCGGACCGCGATGTCGAGCAGCGGCGCCTCGCCGGCCAGCACCTCCGCCCCCGCCACGGTGAGCCGCCGGCGCCGCACGTACTCCGACAGCGGAAGCCCGGCGAGGGCCGAGAAGAGCCGCCGGAAATGGTGCTCCGACACGGCGGCGCTCCGGGCCAGCGCGGCCACGTCGAGCGGCCGGTCGAGGTGCCGTTCGAGCTGGTCCATCGCCTGGTTGAGCCGCTCCAGCACCCGATGCCCCTTCCTGGTTGACGCCTTCGACGCTAGGCGCCGCCACCTGCGCCGACCCGATCCCGCGCGACCCGATCCGATCGGCTGGCGCGGGTGCCCCATCATGGCGTCGTGATCAAGCTGAAGCGGAAGCGCCGCAAGAAGGACCGGGGCGGGTGCGACTGCGACGTGCCCGACTGCCGATTCTGCGACTGTGACGGTCCGGGCGGCTGCGACTTCGGCCTCTTCTCGACGCTGCTCACCCTCGGCGCGCTCCTCGCCGGTGCGACCCGCGTCCCGGTCGTCGACCGCGCCGGCCGGGCCGCCATCCTCGGCTACCGGCGCTGGTTGTCGCACCGCTGGCCCGGCCGGTGCCGCTACACCCCGACGTGCAGCGCCTACGGCCTGGCCGCCGTGGAGAGGTACGGCCTCGCGGTGGGCGGGCGGCTGGCCGCCGACCGGGTACGCCGCTGCCGCCCGCCGGTCCCGCGTGGCACCCACGACCCGCTGCGCTGAACGACCCGGCTGCGGCCGGGCGGGGTGCGCCGGGCGGGTGGTTCGCGGCCGGTTGCGGTCAGTGTGGCAGCGGCTGCGGCTGCGGCGCGGCTGCGGCGCGGCTGCGGCTCGGCGGACGGAGCGCCGTCGGCCAGGTGCGGCCCGGCGACGCCGTTCCCGAGGCGAGCGACGACCAGTGAGTCGAGACGATGTTGTCGCAGGCGTCCCCGGCTCAACCAGGCATCCCGGCTCGACGGCGATATGCCTCTGCGGCATCTTTATGCCCCAGAGGCATATCGCTCCGAAGCGGTGCGTTCTCCGGACGGACGTTGGGGAGGTGGCATCGACGCCGCGCGGCGTGGTCGGTGTGGGGCGGCATCCGGAGTCGGTGCTGGTTCAGCGTGCCGGCGGGTCCGCGCCAGGGCTGCCGGGCTGCGGGTGCGGCGCCGCCGGGCTGCCGGGCCCAGGGCGCGGCGCCACCGGGTCGCCGGGCTGCGGATGCGGCGGCACGGGTCCGCCGGGCTGCGGGCGCAACGCCACCGGGCCGCCGAACACCACCGGCACGCCGGGGGAGTGGAGCACGCTCACCGGCGGCCCCGGCATCGGCGGCAGCCCGGCGGCGGTGACCAGCTCGTCGTCCAGGTGCAGCAGCTCCGCCCGGTGCAACGGCCAGCGCGGATGCCAGTTCGGCAGGTGCAGGGTGCGCCCGTACGCCCCGGTGTGCAGGCCCCAACGGGCGGTGAGGAAGTGGTCCAGCGGCGTCGGCTCGGCAATCGGGTCGCCGACCCGTACCGTCATCCGGCTGGCGGCGCCGCGCGGGCCGGGCCAGCGGCGCCGGCAGTGATAGGTCAGCCGGTCCCCGTCCCGGTCCAGCCGCATCGCCGACCATTTGTACGGCAACCGCAGACTCAGCTGCGCGACCAGCACCGGCACCAGCCGGGACGCGTCGAGTGAGCGGAACACCACCGCCCGCCGGCCGGTGCCGTCGACCGAGTACAGCCGGACGTTGGTCTCCCAGAAGGTGCCGAAGTAGGGCACCCCGGGGCCGCGCCCGAGGCCCAGCCCGACCATCCGGAACCCGATCAGGCCGACGTAGCTGAGCCCGTCGACGGTGTCCGGGCGGGTGCCGGCGGGCAGCAGCGGCGCCACGATCTCCGGCGCGACCGCCCAGTGCAGGAAGGTGAGATCCTGCCAGCGCTGCCGCAGCGAGGCCCACGGGAACGTCCGGGTCGGCGCGACCTCGACCGGCTCGATGTCCACCGCATCATCGTGCCGGACGGACGGCGGGTTGTCCCAGCCGGCGCCCGACGCCGTGCAGCGGGCCGGGCCGCGAGTCAGTCGAGGACCGTCGCCGAGCGGCCGTCCTGCACCGCGTACGCGCCCGCGGCGATCGCGCCGAGGCTCGTGGGCGCGAGGGTCAGCGAGACGACGCCGCCGGGCAGGACGCGCGAGTTCTCGTCGACGGTGGTGAACGTCGCGGGCGCCGATCCGTCCGGGAAGAGGCGCTTCCCCGTGCCGACGACGACCGGGTACTGGAGCAGGCGGTAGACATCGACGAGCCCGGCCTGGTGCAACGCCTGCACGAGTTGCCAGCTCCCGTGGACCTGGAGTTCCCGGCCGGGAAGCTCCTTGAGGCGGCGCACCTGGTCAGCCACGTCACCGCGGAGGACCGTCGTCGGGCGCCAGTCGGCTTCGTCGTCGGTCAGCGTGGAGCTGACCACAAA
Organism: Micromonospora sp. HK10; assembly: GCF_000982955.1. GTDB lineage: Bacteria > Actinomycetota > Actinomycetes > Mycobacteriales > Micromonosporaceae > Micromonospora. The sequence continues at coordinate 32,022 of NZ_KQ058841.1, forward strand.
CTTCGGCAGCGTGTTGAGCTTGGTGGCGATCAGGTTGTCCGGTTCGGTGACCTTCGGCCAGTACCCGCCGAGCAGGCCGAAGCTGGTACGGCCGAAGAGGAACGCGTCGGCCTCCCGGAACCACCCCTCGACGACCTCGTTGGTGTGGGTCGAGGCGTGCGGAACGAGCCACCCGCCGCGGTCGAAGCCGCCGGAGCGGTCCTCGTCGGGGGCGCCGGGTCCCTGCATGACGCCGTCGAGACTGACGAAGGTGTTGACGCTGAGCAGCACGGTTCTCCTCGGAACTCGGGTCGCGGACAGCCGGCCGGGGTTGGCCGGCAGCCGGACGCTAACTGCCCGGACCGGGGTGGGTCTTGTACAGGAACGACATCGAGGCGACGTGACCCGCCCGCAGCTCGCGCGCGGTGTGCCCGACGTAGCGACGCAGCGCGTGCCCGAGGTGGGCCTGGTCGAAGTACCCCAACGTGTCGACGACGGTGCGCCAGTCACGGCCGTCGCGCAGCAGCGTGGCCGCGGCGTTCGCGCGGTCGATCTGCCCCACGGTGGTTCGCGACAGCCCGGTGAGCGCCCGGTAGCGGCGCTGCCGGGTGCGCTCGGTCGGGCCGGCTTCGGGATGCTCGGCGACCGGCTCCTCGTCCCCGAGACGCGATCGCACGAGCAGACCCGCGTCCTGCAGTCGGCGGACGAACTGCTCGACGTTCTCGAACGTCGGTGCCTCCCAACCCGTCCCGCCGATGATGATCCGGCCGGATTCCGTCACCGGGAACGGCACGTACCCGTCGACGACCGAGGCGGCACGATGCGGCCGAAGAACCGCGCCGAACGCGAACCGGACGCCGAGGAACTCGGTGCCCGGTGGGACCGGTGCCGTGGTCGCCCTCGTCTCGGGCCCGCGCAGGCCGGCGAGGAGGCGTCCGCGCGCCCGCGCGAAGATCAGATGCCAGCAGGTGCGTGCCGCGGACGTCATCGTCTCCTCCGTGTCGGAGCGGGTGCGCCACACCCGGTCGACGAGGCTCACGTCGATCTCGGTGTCGCGATGCTCGAACCGCAGCGCCACGGCCTCCTCCGTCTTCAGTCGCCAAGGTTGCCTGCTCAGGCTATCGACGTCGACGGTCCGGGCACGGTGAGGCGAGCAACGGCAGCAGGTGCGGTGCCTCACTCGGGCCGGTGGCAGACCGCCTCGACATTGTTGCCGTCGGGGTCGCGGACGAACGCGCCGTAGTAGGTCGGGTGGTATTCCGGCCAGACCCGGGGCGCGTGCAGCACCTCCGCCCCGGCGGCCACCGCGGCGTCGTGGAACGCCCGCACGGCGGCCCGGTCCGGGGCGGTGAACGCGATGTGCGCCTCCAGCGGCGCGCCGGCCTCCGGGGCCGCGGGCACCAGCCAGAAGTCGGGGCGGTCGACGCCGTAACCGATCGGGCCGGGCTCCATGATCCGGCGGCCGCCCAGCGGGGCGAGCACCGCGTCGTAGAACGCCGCGCTGGTCGCCAGGTCACGCACCATGACGGAGAAATGGTCGAGCATGTCGCCTCCCTGCGGTCGTCGGGGACCGCGTCAGGCTACGAGCCGGCTACGACACCTTCCCCCGGTCCGGTCCGCGTCGCACCGACCTGCTGTGATGTGCCCATGCGGGAGTCCGAGGCGCGGCGCACCGTCGAGGCGGTGTGGCGGATGGAGTCGGGCCGGGTGGTCGCCGGCCTCGCGGGGCTGGTCCGCGACGTCGGCCTGGCCGAGGAGCTGGCCCAGGACGCGCTGGTCGCCGCGCTGGAGCAGTGGCCGCGCGACGGCGTACCGGACAATCCCGGCGCGTGGCTGATGACCGTCGGCAAGCGCCGGGCCGTCGACCTGCTGCGCCGCAGGCAGACCCAGCAGCGTACGCTCGCCGAGCTCGGGCGGGACCTGGACGAGCAGCACATTCCGGACTTCGACGCCGCCCTCGAGGACCGGATCGAGGACGACCTGCTCCGGTTGATCTTCGTGGCCTGCCACCCGGTGCTGTCGCCGATCGCCCGCGCCGCGCTCACCCTGCGCCTGGTCGGCGGCCTCACCACCGGCGAGATCGCCCGCGCCTTCCTCACCACCGAACCGACCGTCGGCCAGCGGATCACCCGGGCCAAGCAGACCCTGGCCGCGGCCAACGTCCCGTTCGAGGTGCCCGGCCCCGCCGAGCGCGCCGAACGCCTCGACTCGGTCCTCGAAGTGGTCTACCTGATCTTCAACGAGGGCTACTCGGCCACCGCCGGCGACGACTGGATGCGCCCCGGCCTGGTCGAGGACGCGCTGCGGCTGGCCCGGCTGTTGCAGGGGCTGATGCCCGGCGAGCCCGAGGTGCACGGCCTGGCCGCGCTGCTGGAGATCCAGGCGTCGCGCATCCGCGCCCGCACCGGCCCGGACGGCGAGCCGATCCTCCTCAACGACCAGGACCGCGGCCGCTGGGACCAGTGGCTCATCCGCCGCGGTCTGGCCGCCCTGGACCGGGCCCGCACCGACCACCCCGGCCCGTACGCCGTCCAGGCGGAGATCGCGGCCTGCCACGCGCGGGCGCGTACCCCCGAGGAGACGGACTGGGCGCGGATCGCGACGCTCTACGCGGAGCTGGCCCGGCTGGTGCCCTCACCCGTGGTCGAGCTGAACCGGGCCGTCGCGGTGGCCCAGGCCGACGGCCCCGCCGCCGGCCTGGACCTGGCCCGGAAGCTGGCCGCGGAGCCGGCGCTGGCCGGCTACCACCTGCTCCCCAGCGTGCTCGGTGACCTGTTGGCCAAGCTCGGCCGGCACGACGAGGCGCGGGCCGAGTTCGAGCGGGCCGCCGCCCTCACCGGCAACGCCCGGGAGCGCGCCCTGCTGCTGTCCCGGGCCGCGCAGGGTGGCCCGAAAAAATCTTGAGAAGTCATGTCGGATTCCGGTCGGTCCGTGCGACGCGTCAGCGAGACCAACCGATGAGGAGATCGAGATGACCAGTACGACGCTGACGCGAGCCACCTCAGGGTCGGCGGTCCGGACCGCCACGCTGCTGCGGGCCGGTGCCACCGCCGGGCCGCTGTTCGTCGGGCTGGGCCTGGCCCAGGCGTTCACCCGCGACGGCTTCGACCTCGGCCAGCAGCCACTCAGCCTGCTCACCCTCGGCGAGTACGGCTGGCTCCAGATCGGCAACTTCGTCGTCTCCGGGCTGCTGGCCCTGGCCGGGGCCGCCGGCCTCCGGCGGGCGCTGCGCGGCCAGCGGGCCGGCACGTGGGGGCCGGCGCTGGTGGCCGTCCTCGGCGTCGGCCTGATCATCGCCGGGGTGCTCCGCCCCGACCCGAGCATGGGCTGGCCGGCCGGCGCCCCGGCGGGCAATCCCCCGACGATGAGCTGGCACTCCTATGGCCACGGCGTCGGGGCGATGCTCTCGTTCGGGTCGCTCACCATCGCCTGCCTGGTGTTCGCGCGGCGCTTCGGCCGGCTGGGCGCGCTGCTGTCGGTGCTGGTCGCGCTGGCCACGGTCGTGGTGATGGCCTGGCCGGACCAGGGCAGTATCAGCGTCCGGATGGTCCTCGGCTCGGCCCTGGTCTTCGGCTGGCTCACCGCCGTCTCCCTGCACACCATCAACGAGAGGAAGCACTGAGATGCGCTACATGATGATGCACAAGCTCGACGAGTCCGTTCCGGGCAACTTCGAGCCCACCCCGGAGTTCATGAAGACGATGGGGGCCTACTTCGAGGAGGTCGGCAGGGCCGGCATCCTGGTCGCCGCCGAAGGGCTCTGCAAGAGCAGCGAGGAGTCGGCGCGGATCACCGCCACCAAGGGCAAGAAGATCATCACCGACGGGCCGTTCACCGAGACCAAGGAGCTGATCGCCGGCTTCGGCCTGGTGGAGGTGCGGTCGAAGGAGGAGGCCGTCGAGTGGGCCAAGCGCTTCGTCGACGTCTTCGTCGAGCACGGCATCGACGTGGAGGTCGACGTGCGGCGGGTCAGCGAGGGCCCGCACGAGGGCTGAGCGGTCCGCCGGCGGCGCGGCGGGTGGCACCGGGGGCACGGCCCCGGTGCCACCCGCCCGCCTGTGGGCGCCCGTCGGGAACGACCTGAGCATCCGTTCGCTCCGTCGGTGGGAGCGCCGTCGGTGGGAGCGCCTCAGGCCGACGGGGGCAGCCGGTCGAGGAAGTCGAGAACCTGATGCCAGGCGTCGGCGCACGCGGGCGCGTGGTCGGCGGAGGAACGGTCGAAGAACGAGTGCGGGGCGTTCGGGTAGGTGACGAGCTCGTGGCGTACCCCGGCCCGCTGCAGAGCGGCGCCGAACTCTTCGACCTCCTCGGCGGGGATGGCGGGGTCGTCGCCACCGAAGAGCCCGAGCAGCGGGACGCCGATGCCGTTCGCCTGCTCCGCGGGCCGGGGCAGCCGGCCGGGGCTGAGCCGGCCGTAGAAGCCGATCACCCCGTCGAGACCGAGTTCCTGGTTCGCCCCGGCGAGGAAGGCGTGGGTGCCACCGAAACAGAAACCGACGACCACCACGGGCTGCGTGCTGACCTGGCCGTTCAGCGCGGCCACGGCGGCGGCGAGGTCGGCCTGCACCTGCTCCAGGGTGGTCGCGGAAAGGTGGGGTTGGAAATCAAAGTCCGCGCCGCGCGGCACGGCACCAGCGGTGCGGGCGAAGTAGTCCAGGACGATCGCGCTGTGACCGGCCTGGGCGAAACGTTCGGCGAGTCGTTCGTAGAACGGGTGCAGGCCGCGGACGTCGGGCAGGATGACCACGCCGGGCCCGGACCGGGGCGCCGGGGCCAGCGCGGCGGACACCGGGGTGCCGTCGGCGGAGATCAGCTCCAGGCGTCCAGCCGGCGCGAGGTCATCCGCGTCGACCCGGATCCGCTCCCGCGGTAGTTCCGGTGGGCAGGCATCGACGGCGAAACACATCACGACTCCTTGCACGAGGGACAGTGCGCGAACCGACGGTGGGGCGGGCGCGCACGGGCGCGCCGAGTTCCGGCCACCGCTGCGCCCCGGGGAAACCACCGTTGTGCCCTGGGGAAATGAGCCGCCAAGGGCTGAGCGCGACCCTACCAATCCGCCCGTACGGGGGTGGGGTAGGGCCGGAGCGGCCTGCCCGGTGCCCACGTCCGGAAACGGCGGGACACGCGGACATCGATGGAGCCGTCCGAAAAGGATTGGCAGCGGCCGGTAGCATGCACCGGGGGTAGCGGAGGCTTCCCCGCACCGTGACGGGGCGGAGCAGCGGCGCTTACCGCCCCTGACGTCGGTGAAGCCCTACACACGGGGGGAAACAACACATGTTCGAGCGGCTGGGCCGGTTCGTGGTGCGCAGGGCGTGGTGGGTGATCGTCGGCTGGTTGGTCGCGGCCGCGGCCATCATCGGCACCACACCGTCGCTGAGCGACATCACCTCGGCCGACCAGGGCAGCTTCCTGCCCCACTCCTATGAGGCGGTGCAGGCCGCCGAGCTGGCCAAGAAGGTCTTCCCGCAGCAGGTCGCCGCGACCGCGGCCATCGTGGTCAAGCGCGCCGACGGCAAGCCGCTCACCCCGGCCGACGAGGCGAAGGTGGGCGAGGTCGCCCAGACGCTCAAGGCCAAGAACATCCCCAGCACCTCCGGCTACCTGACCGGCCCGCAGGCGGTGGCGCCGGACAAGTCGGTGCAGGTGGTCAACGTCGGGCTCGACGCGAAGACACCGGACGACCCGGCCCTGCTGCAGGCCGTACGCGATCTGCGGGCCGACCTCGGCCCGGCGCTGGCCGGCAGCGGCCTGACCGCGGGCGTGGCCGGCGACGTGGCGAGCTTCGTCGACAACGAGGACACCTTCAACCAGGCCTTCGCCGTGGTCGGCGTCGCCACGATCGTCCTGATCATCGGGCTGATTCTGATTATCTTCCGCAGCCCCATCGCCGCGCTGCTGCCCGTGGTGGTCGTCGGCCTGGTGCTGATGGTCACCACCGGGCTGGTCGCGGCCGCCGGTAAGGTGTTCGACCTGAACGTCAGCCAGGACCTGCAGACGATCCTGCTGATCGTCCTCTTCGGCATCGGCACCGACTACATCCTGTTCCTGCTCTTCCGCTACCGGGAGCGGCTGCGCGCCGGCGACGACAAGCGCACCGCCATGGTGGTCTCCGTCCAGCGGGTCGGCGAGGTCATCACCTCGGCCGCCGGCGCCGTCATCGTCGCGTTCCTCGTGCTGCTGCTGGCGTCCCTGGGCTTCTTCGGCTCGCTCGGCCCGGCGCTCGCGATCGCCGTCGGGGTCATGCTGGTCACCTCGCTCACCCTGGTCCCGGCGCTGGTCTCGCTGCTCGGCCGGTACGTCTTCTGGCCGTCGAAGGCGTGGCAGCGTACCCCCGAGGCCAACCTGTCCCGCCGCCTCGGCAAGGCGATCGGACGCCGCCCGGCGCTCGTCGCCGCCGCCTCCGGCGCGCTGCTCGTGGCGCTCGCCGCCGGCTCGCTGGCCTACCAGGCCGACTACGACTTCAGCTCCGGCTTCCCGCAGGACACCGAGTCGGCGAAGGCCGCGACCGACCTGCAGCGCGGGTTCGCCGCCGGCGCGCTCGCCCCCACCGAGGTCTACCTGAGGACCGACAACGGCGCGCCCCTGACCGACCAGCAGCTCAACGAGTTCGCGGCGGCCGCCGCGAAGGCCCCCGGGGTGGGCCAGGCGCAGCCGCCGGAGCGCAGCAACGACCCGAGCGTGGCCCGGGTCAACCTGCTGCTGAACGAGAATCCGGTCTCCAACGAGGCCATCACGCTGGTCCGCGACAGCCTGCGTGCCGACCTGCACGAGGCGGCCCCGCCCGGCACCAAGGCGCTGGTCGGCGGGACCACCTCGATCTTCGCGGACATCAACTCGGCCAACAACCGGGACCTGTCGGTCATCCTGCCGGTGGCGGCCGCCCTCATCGCGCTCATCCTCGCGCTGCTGCTGCGCAGCCTGGTCGCGCCGATCTACCTGGTCATCGCGGTGCTGCTCAACTTCGCGGCCACGCTCGGCGCCACCGTCTACCTCTTCCAGGGATTGCAGGGCAAGCCGGGCATCACCTTCCAGCTGCCGATCATCCTCTACCTCTTCGTGGTGGCGATCGGCACCGACTACAACATCCTCATGATCGCCCGGCTGCGGGAGGAGGCACGGGAGGGCAACGAGCCCCACGAGGCCGCGGCTATCGGCGTGGAACACGCCGGACCCACGGTCGCCGCGGCCGGCCTGATCCTCGCCGGCACGTTCGCGGTGCTGATGCTCGCGCCGATCTCGTTCCTGCAGCAGATGGGCTTCGCGGTGGCGATCGGCATCGTGCTCTCCGCGTTCGTCATGTCGATGTTCCTCGTACCGTCGCTGACCGCGCTGATCGGACACAAGGCCTGGTGGCCCGGGCACGGCGACGAGCGGCCCGGCGGCAAGCCGCAGACGCCGCCGGAGCCGGCCAGCATGGCGAACGTGTAACGCGCGACGCGGAGCGAATTCCTTACCCATCGATCTTGACTGATGGTGTGACGGCGACGACGCTGTGCGTAGCCGGTGCGGTTGGGGTGGTCCATCGGCCACCCCGACCGCACGGCCTTCTGGATCGCTCGCCGGAAGGACTCTCATGAGGAGTACAGGAAGATCCAACGGACCGCGCCGATTCCTCGCCCTGCTAGCCCTGCCCCTGGCGCTCGCCGTCAGCGCCCCCGGCTTCGCCAACCCGACCACCGACCGCGCCGTCGCCCCCGACCGCGCCTCCACCGGCAGCCAGGACGGCGTCGGGCTGATGCGGATCGTCGTCGCCGACAGGTCCGGCATCGACCGCCTCACGGACCTCGGCGTCGACCTCGCCGAATACGTCAAGCCGGTCGACGACGGCATCGAGGTGCACGCCGTCCTCAGCCCCGACGAGAGCCAGGCCCTGCGCGACCAGGGCTTCGACGTGCGGGACGCGATCTCCGACCAGAGCGACCACGCCCGGAACCTGGCCGAACGGTCCGCCGCCATCCGCGCCGCGACCGCCGCCACGGCCAGCACCGACACCCTCACCGTGCTGCGGGCCGAATGGTTCACCAGCCTCGACAACCAGCTCTTCCTGAACATCGAGGTGAAGTCGAGCGCCGGCACCGACGCCACGACCGTGCTCACGGCGAGCTGGGACAGCGGGCCCGGCACGGCGATCGGCTCCGGCGGCACCGCCACCATGTCCCGGTTCACCGACGCCGGCCAGTACCTGTACCACCGGTTCAGCAATCCGGTCCCGATCACCGCGAGGCCGGCCCGGGCCACCATCACCAGCAGCCAGGGCGGCTCGGCCACCGTCGACGTCACCAGGTGGCTGGGCAGCCCGCGCAAGAACCCCGGCAAACATCCGTACGTGTCGGACTTCGTCGACCACTACCTGGACCCGACCGAGGTCACCGCCCGGATCACCGGCCTGGCCGCCGAGTTCCCCACGCTCACCGAGCTGATCGACCTGCCATACAAGACCAACGGCTACCGGCGCAAGGCCCAGGCCCAGTTCGGCACCGCCGCCGCCAGCACCCTCTACGTCACCTCCACCGCGTACGGGCACCAGGGCGGCAACGACATCACCATGGCCCTGGTCGACCCGGGCACGGCCAACGCCCCGTTGACCGTCAGCGTGGCCGGCAAGGCGGTCACGGTCAGCCTGGCCACCGACGGCTCCGGGACCATCACCAGCACGGCGGCGCAGGTCGTCGTCGCGGTCAACGGCAACACCGGCGCGGCCGGGCTGCTCACCGCCAGCACGTACCGGGGCAACGCCGGCGCCGGCGTGGTGGCCGCCGCCCCGGTGACCAGCCTCACCGACAACCTGAAGGCCCCGGCGAGCGTCTCCCGGGAGCCGTTCCAGGTGAAGGCGCTGCGCATCGGCAAGCACCGCGACGGCTCCAAGGTCGGCGTCTTCCTCTACTGCCAGGAGCACGCCCGGGAATGGGTGACCCCGCTGGTCTGCGTGGAGTCCGCCGAGCGGCTGCTGCGCAACTACGCGCGGGACCCGGACACCCGCAAGATCGTCGACGGCCTGGACATCTTCATCCTGCCGGTCGTCAACCCCGACGGCGCGCACTACAGCATGTACGACTTCAACATGCAGCGGCGCAACATGACCAACCATTGCCCGGAGTCCAACGCCGACCCCGGCCGCCGCAACTCGTGGGGCGTCGACGTCAACCGGAACTTCTCGGTCGGCTCCGTCTTCGACGGCTACGTCGGCGCGTCCGCCACCAACTGCGTCAGCGACACGTACGCCGGCTCCGCGGAGCTGTCGGAGCCGGAGGCGCGCAACGAGGTGTGGCTGGTCGACACCTTCCCGAACATCAAGCTCTCCATGAACACCCACTCCTACGGCGGTTACTTCATGTGGCCGCCGGGGGCGTACAAGGCCGAAGGACGCGAGGTGCTGCCGCGGGTCGACCAGGGCACCGAGGCATACTTCTGGACCTCGTCGGACTACATCCTGTCCCGGGTGCAGGAATACCGGGGCACGGCGATCTGGCCGGGCCGCACCGGACCGGTGACCGACGTGCTCTACTCGGCGGCCGGCAACAGCGCCGACGAGCACTGGTACAACCGGGGCATCATCGGCTGGGACTTCGAGGTCGGCGCCGACATCTACGACCCGGCGACCGGGCGGTTCAACGCCGTGGGGTTCCAGCCGCCGTTCGCGGAGGGGCACGAGGAGGCGATGGAGTTCGCCAACGGCAACATCGCCATTCTCGAGGTGGCCCGGGCGTACGCGACGGACAAGAAGCAGCCCAAGACGTCGCTGGAGGTCGTGAGGCGGGAGCCGGGGGCGACGGCGTTCACGTTCCGTACCAGTGAGCCGGCGAACGTGTACTACACGCTGGACGGGAGCCGGCCTACCTATGCGTCGCCGAAGTTGGCGCTCGCCGGGATGCGGGAGGGGGTTGAGAGCATCACGGTGAACCGGGACACGACGGTGAACTGGTTCTCGATCGACATCGCCGGGAACGTCGAGGGCAACTACAAGCCGGACGGAAACGGTAGGAACTACCACAAGCAGCGGGTGGCCGTTCAGTAGCCGTCATCGCTTGAACGCTGGTGGCCGCCGACCACGTGTCGGCGGCCACCAGCCGCCCGGGACAGCGGGGTCATCGGCCGGTCCGTTCGGCGGAAATGACGAGCCGCCACGCGACTTCACCGGACGCCGGCACCGTCGCCGCTTCGTGCGGTGCGGCCTCGGCCAGGTCGAAGACACTGCCGAGCATCGGTTCGACGCCGATACTGCGGTACGGCGCCCGTGGCGGAAAACCGCCGAGATTGCGCCACAGCGCCGTACCCACCGGCTGGTTGTCCACCTCAAGCAGCATCCGGAGCGTGTCAGCCCCGTCGGTGATGCGTACGTCGGCGCAGCTGAGGATCGCCCCCACCGCTGAGCCGTCGGCCGGTCCGAGCCGCGACAGTGGCAACCCCAGCGGCTCCGGCCACGCTCCCGTCATCGTCGTGGCGCCGGCCGTCCACGCATCGCCGGCGATGGCCGCGGCCTCGGCATAGACCAGCGTCGGTGTGCCAGCGGGGGCGACGAGTCGGGCCGAATCCGACACGGCCAGCAATGCGTGGCCTGCCCACAGGAACCGGTAGCCCGGGTCCGCTGACACTCGATAGGACGCGACAACGGCCCCGTCGATGTGCTCGATCCGGCGGCGCAGCACGAAATCGGCGCAGTCGACGACGGCATCTCCCTCCTCGTGCCGCCAGGGCCGCGACCACGCACTTCCGTGGTCCGGCCGGCCGCGTACGGTCGGGATGCACTCCTCGAGCCCACCCACATCGACAAATTCCGCGCCTGGTCGAACGTGCCCGCGCGCCGGATCCGCGCGGGACCACAGCCATTCGCGGCCGCCGCCACGGAGCGAGGTCCAGCGACCGCCCATGGCGAGGTCGACGTCCGTGGTCAGCGGGACCGGCCTGGTCACCGGGGTGTCGCCTACCATTCGGCGAACGAGCCGTCGTCGTGTCGCCAGATGGGGTTGCGCCACGCGTGGCCGGCCTGGTCGGCGTGCCGTACGGCGGTCTCGTCCACCTCGATACCCAGGCCGGGCCGGTCGAGTCGCCGGGCGTACCCGTCGACGAACGTGAACACCGAGGGGTCGACCAGGTAGTCGAGCAGCCCGACCTCCTTGTTGTAGTGGATGCCGATGCTGTGCTCCTGAATGAGGTGGTTCGGCGTCGCGAACGCGACCTGCAGGCTGGCTGCCAGCGCGATGGGCCCGAGCGGGCAGTGCGGCGCGAGATGCACGCCGTACGTCTCGGCCAGCGCCGCGATGCGCCGCGTCTCGGAGATGCCACCGGCGTGCGAGAGGTCAGGTTGGACGACGGCCACGCCGGCCTGCAGGACCGGCAGGAATTCCGACCGCGAATAGAGGCGTTCCCCGGTCGCGATCGGGATCGTCGTGGCTGCCACGACGTCCCGCAGTCGATGTGAGTGCTCGGGCACCACCGGTTCCTCGGCGAACAGCGGGCCCAGCTCCTCGAGCAACGGGAGCACGCGGCGGGCGTCGGCCGCCGTGACCCGGCCGTGGAAGTCGAGGGCGAAATCCCGGGACGGTCCGAGCACGTCGCGGGCGAGTGTCGCGCGTTCGACGACGGCGCGGATGTCGCCGAGGGATCCGCTCCTCGGGAACCGGCCGGTGGCGTTCATCTTGACCGCGGTGAAGCCGGCCTCGACCTGTGCCGTGATCGCCTCCGCGAGCTCGGTGGGCTCATCGCCGCCGACCCAGGCGTACATGCGGACCCGGTCACGTACGGGGCCACCGAGCAGTGCGTGGACGGGGGCGCCGTAGGTCTTGCCGGCGATGTCCCACAGGGCCTGGTCGATCCCGGCGACGGCGGACGACAGCACGGGCCCGCCACGATAGAAACCACCCTTGGTCAGCACCTGCCAGTGGTCCTCGATCCGCAGCGGATCCTCCCCGACGAGCTGCTCGGCGAGCACCTCGACAGCGGCCCGTACGGGCTCGGCGCGCCCTTCGACGACCGGTTCACCCCAGCCGACCACGCCGTCGTCGGTCTCGATGCGGCAGAACAGCCAACGCGGTGGCACGAGGAAGGTCTCGATGCGGGTGATCTTCATGGGCGCAGCTGGCGCTCGTCGCGCGCGGCCTGCTCCAGCAGTGCCCGCATGGCCTGCTCGGCGCGGTCGCCGTCGGCGGCCCGTACCGCGTCCAGCACCGCTCGGTGGGGTGGTAGGAAGTCGTCGCGGTGGCCCTGGGCGTGCACGATGAGATCCCGCGTGCGCAGTCCGATCTCGATGATGTGTTCCATCCGGACGAGCAGCTCGTTGTGGGTCGCGGCGAGCAGGGCGCGGTGAAACGCGAGGTCGGCGTCGATGATGCTCTCGGTGCTGGTTTCGGCCGTCACGGAGGCGAGTGCGGCCTCGAGCGCGTCCAGGTCGGCCTCGGTCCGGCGGGCCGCGGCGAGGCGGGCTCCCTGCGGTTCGACGATGAGCCGTACCTCCGCCAGGTTGGCGAGGAACGCGTCGTTGTCGGTGCCCTCGAACTGCCACTGCAGGACGTCCGGGTCGAGGAGACTCCAGTCCGTGCGGGGCCGGACGAAGGTGCCGCGCTTCGGCCGGGCGTCGACGAGGCCCTTCGCGGCGAGGACGCGCAGCGCCTCGCGCACCACGGTGAGGCTCACGTCGTACTCCCGCTCCAGGCGGTCGATCTCGATGGTCGCGGCGGGTGGGAACTCGCCGGAGATGATGCGGCGTCCGACCTCCCGCACGAGGTGCCCGTGGAGGCCACGGTCCGGGTAGTTGCTCACGCCGAGTCCTTCTTCGCCGACCAGCCGCCGTCGACGGTGATCGTAGTGCCGGTGATGTACGAGCTCTCGTCGCTGGCGAGGAACGCGACCGCGGCCGCGACCTCGTCGGGACGGCCGAACCGCTGCGCCGCGGTAGCCGCGATGCTGCGGTCCCGGGCGACCTGGTCGACATCGTCCCAGAGCTGCGTGAGGATCGGCCCGGGCACGACGGCGTTGACCCGGACGTCCGGTCCGTACTCGACCGCGAGCTGACGGGCCAGCGCGAGGAGGCCTCCCTTTGATGCCGCGTACGCGGGATGGCCGGGCAGCCCGTGGGTGGCGTGCACCGAGGAGGTGAGCACGACCGACCCGTGGCCGCTGGCGCGCAGGAGCCCGAGGCACGAGCGCAGACCGAGGTAGGCGGCCTTGAGGTTGACCGCGAGCTGCCGGTCCCAGTCGGCCTCGTCCAGCTCGTGCGCCGGGGCCGTCACGATCGTGGCGGCGTTGGAGAACAGGACGTCGAGCCGCCCGAACTCGGCTTGCGCGAGGTCGGCGACGGCCTCCCACGTCGCGGCCTGGGACACGTCGCCGACCAGCCTCCGGACCGACGCGGCGCCGGAGCGGGTCGCGTCGGGTACCCGGTCCACGGCGATCACTGCCGCGCCCTCGGCGGTGAATCGGTCCACGACGGCGGCACCGATCCCCGAGGCCGCGCCGGTGACGACCGCGACCCGACCGGCGAGGAGGCCCCGGACGCCGGGCCCGCTGGGCATGGGTTGCTGGCTCACCGCGGCAGGCCGATCCGTCGTTCGCCGGAGCGCCGCTGCTGGATCACGACGGCGGCGACGAGGAGGGTCCCCTTGGCGACGTTCTGCCAGAAGGAGTTGACGCCGAGGATGTTGAGCCCGTTCTCGAGTACGCCGAGCAGGACGAGGGCGAGGACGGTGCCGGGGATCGTGCCGCGACCGCCCTGCATCGCGCACCCACCGAGGGCGGCGGCGGTGATGGAGTACAGCTCGAGTCCTTCGCTGCCGGACACCGGCTGCCCCGAGCCGGTCTTGGCGGTCAGCAGGATGCCCGCGAAGCCGGCGACGGCGCCGGTGAGGCAGTAGGCGGCGATGATGTAGCGGTTCAGGTTGACGCCGGCGAGCCGGGCAGCCTTGTCGTTGCCGCCGATGGCGTAGAGGTTACGGCCGATGTCGGTGTACTTGAGCAGTACGTGTGCGGCCACCGCGATCAGAGCGAACACCCAGATGAGCGTGGGGATGCCGGCGATCGAGCCGCGCGCGATGAAGATGAAGATGGGGTCGGCACCGACGTAGCCCTGCGCCCGGCCGTCCGAGATCAACTGCGCGATGCCCTTGTAGGCGGCGAGCGTGGCGAGCGTGGCGATCACCGGGTTGACTCGGCCGTACACGATGATGAGCCCGTTGACGAGCCCGCACGCGAGGCCGGCGGCCAGCGCGGACAGCAGGCCGGGGAACGGACCACCGGCGGAGGTGAAGACCATCGCGCAGGTCACCGACGTGAGGCCGGTGATCGAGCCGACCGAGATGTCCAGGCCACCGATGATGATCACGATGGTCTGGGCGACCGCGAGGACACCGGCGATGGCGATCGTGGTGCCGATCGTGCGCAGGTTGGCCGAGCCGAAGAACTCGGGCGCCTGAACCCCGATGATCGTGACGAGCACGGCGAGCGCGATCAGCAGCGACGTGTTCTGGTTGAAGGGAACCCGGAGCCGGGCGAACCGGGCGGCGGCCCCGTTCGTACTCACGGCTCCGGGCTCGGCCGCGTGGTCCAGTCGTTGGTCGTTCTGTGTCTGGGTCATCAGGAAGCTCCGGTCAGGTGGTCGGCCATGGCGAGGGCGAGGACGCGTTCCTCGGTCGCCTCGCCGCGGGTCAGCTCGCCCGTGATTCGGCCGTTCTGCATGACGACAATTCGGTCCGAGAGGCCGAGGACCTCCGGCAGCTCGGAGGAGACGACGAGCACGGCGACGCCCTCGGCGGCAAGCGCGTCGATGGTCGCGTAGATCTCCGCCTTCGCGCCCACGTCCACGCCACGGGTCGGTTCGTCGAGGATGAGCACCTTCGGCTTGCGGGCCAGCCAGCGGACCAGCACCGTCTTCTGCTGGTTACCGCCGGACAGCTTCCTGACCTCGTGCTCGATCGAGGGGGTACGCACGCGGAGCCGCGTGGCGAGACCCTCGACGAGCTCGCGTTCCGCGCCGCGGCGGACGAAGCGGAATCGGCTGAGGCGGTCGAGGACGGCCAGCGACGCGTTGTCCCGCACGGAGCGCTCGAGCAGCAGCGCGTCCGCCTTGCGTTCCTCCGGGGCGAGCCCGATCCCGGCATTGATGGCATCGCGCGGCGAGCGCAGCTCGATCGGCTGTCCGTCGACGAGCACCCGACCAGCACGCAGGGGAACGTCGCCGAAGACGGCTCGGGCCAGTTCCGAGCGTCCGGCGCCGACGAGCCCGGCGAGGCCGACGACCTCACCGGCCCGGACCTGGAGGCTGATCCCGCTGACGTCGTCGGTGGTGACGTCCTCGAGCGTGAGCACCACCCGTTCGTCGGCGGCGTGCTCGCGCACGAACATGCCGGACAGGTCGCGGCCGACCATGAGCCGGACGACCTCGTGCTCCGCTGTCGCGGCGGTGGACCTCTCGCCGACCAGCGCACCGTCGCGGAGGACGGCGATCCGGTCGGCGAGCTGGAAGATCTCGGCCATCCGGTGGGACACGTAGATCACCGCGACGCCACTGTCCCGCAATTGCCGGACCAGCGTGAACAGGGCGTCGGCCTCGCGGTCGGTCAGCGACGAGGTCGGCTCATCGAGGGCGAGCACCTTGGGCGTGTCCACGAGCGCACGAGCGATCTCGACCAGTTGGCGCTGTGCCGGGGAGAGGTCCTGACCCCGCGCCTCCGGCTGGAGCAGGCCGTCAAGGCCGAGCCGGCGCAGATGTTCGTGGGCCGCGGCGGTCAGCCTCTTCCGGTCGAACCGGCGTCCACCGCCCGTGGACACGTTGCCGACGAAGATGTTCTCGGCCACGGAGACATCGCGGATGATCTCCGGCTCCTGGCTGATGATCCGGATGCCGGCGCGCCGGGCCTTGGTCGGGGAGCCCAGCGGCAGCGGCTCGTTGTCGAGTTCGACGGTTCCGCTGTCCGGCACATGTTCGCCGGCCAGGATCTTCAGCAGGGTCGACTTGCCGGCGCCGTTCTCGCCCATGAGCGCGAGCACCTCGCCGGGGTTGCAGTCGATGCTGACGTCGCGCAGGGCAGGCAGGCCCGCGAAGCTCTTCGAGAGACCGCGAAGACGCAGCACAGGGACACCTCCTCTCGGGTAGGTCGGCAGGGAGATCAGTTGCTGTCGAACAGGGCGGTGCCGGGGTGGGAGACCGGGTCTCCCGCCCCAGCACCGGCTCCCGGCGCTAGCTGCACTTGACTCCGGCGGACTGCCACGTGTCCTTGTTCACGATCGCGGTGTTGGCCACGGTCTTCGCCGGCAGGTCGACACCGTCGCGCACCTTCTTGACCAGGGCCTGCACCGCGGACGCACCGACCTCGCGCCCGTCGATGAACAGCGCCGACTTGAAGCCGGTCGCGGTGCCGGCCTGCCAGTCCTTGCAGGCGAGGTAGGCGCCGAGGCCGACACCGATCACGTCGGTGGCGCCGAAGCGGGCGTTCGCCAGCGCGGTCACCACGCCGGAGACGTTCTCGTCGTTGCAGCCGTAGACGATCCAGTGCTTGACGCCGGCGTTCGCGGTGACCAGCGCGCCGGTCTTGTTCTGCGCGTCGACGGCGGAGTTGTCGGTGCCGAGCTTGATCACCTTGACCTCGGCGCCCGCGGCCGCCGCGAAGGCCTTGTCCGCGGCGTTGACCCGGTCCTGGCACACCGACAGGTCCTGCTTGTAGGCACTGATGATCCGGGTGTCGGCCGCCGACCAGCCGGACTGCTTGAACAGCGTGCCCGCCTCGGTCCCGACCTTCTCGCCCATGGCGGCGCCGTCGAAGCCGGCGAACGGCGCCTCGGCGCCGGCCGCGTCCTTGATCACGTCGTCCGAGGCGATCAGGGGGATGCCGGCCTGCTTCGCCTTGTCGATGACCTGAGGGCCGATGAGCTGGTCGGGTACGACGATGGCGATCGCGTCGAACTTCTGTGCGATGACCTGGTCGAGCGCGTTGATCGCCTTGTCCGAGTCGGTGCCCAGGTCGAACATGCTGACCTCGACGTCACCCAGCTCGGCCGCCTTGGCCTTGGCCCCGGCGCCTTCGTCCACGAAGTACTGCTGGTCGCCCTGCTTCTGCAGGTAGGCGATCTTGATCTTGCCGGATTTCGGCTTGCTGTCGCCGCTGCCGGCGGCGGTGTCGGCCTGCCCGGACGAACACGCGGTGAGCATCGAGGCGAGGGCGAGGGCGGCGGCGGAGGCCGCCGCCCAACGGGTGCGCTTCATGACGCACGAGCTCCTTTCAGTACGGCGACCGAGTTGCCCCCGCCACCTCGCGGTGCCGTGGCCCACATCGACCCCATCTGGCCGGCGCCCTGCGCGCCGAGGCGTTGATCACCCTGGCAGCCGGTAACAGGCCCGTCAAGAAGTCTTCATAAAAAAACAATTATCGGTGCCGCCTGCCTGACGCCTGGTCCGCAGCCGGCTATCGTTTCCGCCCACTGACACCGGTGCGGAGGGCCAGCAGGGCCGGACGGAAACGAGGGCAAGCCGTGACGATCAGCAAGCTTGATGTCGCCCAGCAGATCGAGGCGGACCTGGGCGAGGGGCCGACCTGGGACCCGGCGGCAAGCCGCCTGATCTGGGTGGACGTCCTCGCCGGTGCGGTGCACCAGCTCGATCCCGCCACCGGAGCGGACCGCGTGCTCCGGGCGGATCAACACGTCGGCGCCGCCAAGCCGCGATCCGCCGGTGGCCTCGTCGTCAACCTGCGTGACGGCATCGGCCGGTACGACTCAGCCGGCAGCTTCGACTGGCTCGTCACCTGGCCGGAGGACGGCGTGCGGGGCAACGACGCCGCCGTCGACCCGGCGGGTCTGCTGTGGGCCGGGACGATGCGCTACGACGCCGCGCCGGGAGGCGGGACGCTGCGGCGGGTGAACGCCGCCGGTGACACGGTTGTCGTCCTCGACGGCGTCACCATCAGCAACGGCCTCGGCTGGAGCCCCGACGGGCACCGGATGTACTACGTGGACACCGCGACCAACCGCATCGACGTCTTCGATGTCGACGTCCACACCGGCCTGGTCCACGGCCGCCGACCGCTGGCTACGGTGGACGCCGCTGACGGCGCGCCGGACGGGCTGACGGTCGATGCCGACGGCTGTGTCTGGGTGGCGCTGTGGGGCGGTGCGGCCGTGCACCGGTACACCCCCGACGGCACGCTCGACCGAATCATCCGAGTGCCGGTCAGCCAACCGACCGCCTGCGCGTTCGGCGGGCCGGCCCTGACGGATCTTTTCATCACCACCGCACGCCACGGACTCGACGACGCGTCGCTGGCCGGTCAACCCCTCGCCGGCTCCGTGCTGGTGCACCCGGACGCCGGTGTCGGCCTTCCGTCGCAGCCGTTTGCGGGGTGACGAGCAGGCGATCCGACGCATAGATGCGGCGGCGCACCCAGGTCGGGAACGATGACGGCCCGCCGCGCCTGTTCAGCCACGAGGCCGGCTACCAGGGTGTATAAGCATTACCCAAGGAGGCCGGGTAATGCTTATATCGACGACCGCCTGGCGGGCGCTGACGGAAGCCGGGGTCGTGCTCATTCCGCGCGACGCGGACCGCATCGAGCTGACGTACGGCACGAGCCGGGCCACGCTGACCGTCATCGCGTCCCCAACCCCCCTGCGCCCTCGTGACATCGCTGCCCTGGTCAGCCGCCATGCAGAACCATGCCTGGTCATCGTTCCGGCGGCCACGCCCGGCGTACGAGAAGCAGTGGAGGCGGCGGGCTGGTCCTGGCTCGCAGAGGACGGGCAGCGGATTACGGGTGTGCTGCGCATCGGCAGGCAACGGATCGGACTGCAGCCGCCAGCAGCAGCGGCTGGGCGGTCCGCCAAGCCCGGCCGGGTGCCGTGGGGGACCTTCACCCTGGTTCGGCGCATGATCCAGCGTCCGTACGCCACCCAGCAGGAACTGGCCGTGCTCGTCGGCGTCTCCCAGCCTCGGGTCTCCCAGGCCCTGCGCTCGCTCGCCGAGGAGGAAATCGTGCGCCGTACGCCGAGCGGGTGGACGATCCGGGACATCGATGCCGCGATCCGGTGGTGGTTGGCGACCTATCCGGGTCCGGGCGGGATCAGCACGTACTGGTACAGCTTGCCGCCACCCGTTGAGCAGGCCCGGGCGGTCGTCGAGCGGGTCGGCACAGCTGATCGGCACGGCGTCGCGGTATCCGGAGACGTCGCGGCTGACATCATCGCTCCCTGGCGTGCCCCGAATCGCGCCATCCTCTACGCCCGTACCGGCGTGGACCTGGCCGGTGCGGGCTTTGTCCCTGCCGGCGAGGAGGAGGCAACGCTCGAATTCACCGTGCCGAAGGACCCCGGGCTGTGGCCGCCGTCCGTCGAGGAGGTAACGGTCGATCTTCCGCTTGCCGACCCACTGCAGATCCTCTGGGACGTGCAGCGTTCGCCGGGCCCGGACAGCGAGGAGGCGGCGCAGCGCGTGTGGGACGCGCTCCGCCGCCGTCACCGTGACCGGGGGTACGCGGCATGACCGGGCAGATGCCCGCGCGTCAGGTCCCGGCCGAGCCTCGACCTGTCTCCCTCGTCTCCACCAGCCGGGCCGCGAGGCCGTCGCCTACCGGGGCCGATTCGCAGCCAAGGACGCGGTCGACCTGTGGCGGCTCATCCATGCGGCGTACGCCGCCGGGTTGCGAGCCGCTGACTGGCCGACCAGCGTCACCGGACGCCAGGCCGCTGACGTACTCCACCGCTTCTTCGGCACACCAGCCGCGGCCGGTCTCAAACAGATGTCCGCCAACTCCGCGGACCGAACGCGGATGCAGGCCCTGGTCCGGCAGGTGGTGCCGGCGACTGGCGCTAAAGGAGCGGGCGACGTGAAGCACCGGGCATAGACACCGGAAGCCGCAGGGATAGGACAGTTCCGTCCTTGGACTTCCTCGGCTGGGAACAGGCGGGGCGGACGAAGCGAAGCGCCTTTCGGACTCACCAGTGTTCCTCAGCGCTAAGCGGCGATAGCGCGCGCGGCGGCGTAGACGTCGGCCGGAAGTGCGTGTGTCAGCTTCCAGATGATGCGCATCGGTCGGTCGCCGGTGTGCTCCTGGTACGTCATCGGCCCCGCATACACGTATGGCGGCGCACCCAGGTTGCCGTCGGCGACCTTCGTCTCCCGTACGAAGAGGTGCACCGCAGAGCCTTGCTTCTCGTGGTTGATGTAGCGCTGCCCGGTCGTCGACGCCGACGAGGTGGTGCTTTGTGACTCCCACTGAAAGAGCGTCTCGGTGACGGCACGGTCGGCGTACATGGTGGTGGGGGAGTAGTGCTCCTCGGACTTGACCAGGGTGACGAAGAACAGGTCGGCCTGGGCGTCCGGTAGCCACTTCACGCCTTCGCGCAGCGAGCCCGGGTTCGGCATACCGAAGGCAGCGCACGCCTCGTTGCGGCTGTACCGCGCGTGCACCCGTAGCGGCAGCCCGTCAACCGGCACCGTGACCCGGTGGATCCGGTCCCGCAGCACCTCGACCACCTGTCGCAGCTCCGCGCAGCGCTCCGGCTCGGCCAATAACCGCGCCAACCGCTCCTCCCGTTCGGTCAACTGCACATTCGGGCCCCAGAGGTCGAAGTGCAGCATGTCCCACAGCCGCCCGGGTTCCGGCTGCTCGCCGGCCGCCGCCCGGGCCAGCAGGTCGAGCCGATCCGGGTCATCGAGGTGCAGCATCCGCCCGATCGCTCTGCCCAACTCACGGTCGTCCGGCCCGGGTGGCGAGGTTTCCAGCCCAGCCAACCGCCGCAGCCCGGTCCACCCGCCGATGCTCGCCGATCGGTAGATGTCCTCGATTTCCACGCCGGCCTCGCGCAGAAAGTCGGCCAGGCGCACGTCTCCGAGCAGTCGCAGCTCCCGGGTGAGGCCGGTCTTTGAGGTCGGCATCGCCGACTTCACGTTGGCCAGCACGATGTCCTTCGCAACTCGATCGAGTTGGATGTGGCAGCCGCTTGGCAGAGACGGGAAGTCATCCCGTACCGCTTCGGCGATTGCTCGCCGACTTACCCCGGTCAGGGCCCGCCAGCGCAGGTCGAAGCGGAAGTTGGCGTGCTGTCCACCGATGAAGTCGAGGACGGTCAGGCACGGCTTGTGGTCGTCCAGGCGCAGGCCGCGGCCGAGCTGTTGCAGGAAGATCGTGGCGCTCTCGGTGGGCCGCAGCATCAGGATTGTGTCGACCATTGGCAGGTCGACGCCCTCGTTGAATAGGTCGACGGTGAACAACACGCGCAGCGTGCCGTCCCGAAAGTCCTTGAGGAGGGCTCGCCGGCCGGGGGCGTCGACCCGCGCTGTGATCGCAGCCGACGGTACGCCGTGTTTGGTGAACCAGTCCGCCATGAACTCGGCGTGGCCGATGCTCACGCAGAATCCCAACGCCCGCATTCGCCCGACGTCGACGGTGTCTCGCACCGCCCGCAACACCATCCGTGCCCGCACATGGTTGCCGGTGTAGACGCCGTCCAGCTCCGTCGGGTCATACCCCTGCCCGCGCTTCCACCGCAGCTGCGACAGGTCGACGTCATCGTGCAGCCCGAAGTACTGGAACGGCGCCAGCAACTGCCGCTCCAGGGCCTCCCACAGGTGCAGCTCCACAGCGGCGTGGCCGTCGAACCACCGCCGCACGTCGCCGCCGTCACTGCGGTCGGGGGTTGCGGTCAAGCCCAGGAGTACGCGCGGCCGCAGCCGCTCCAGCAGCCGGCCGTACGTCGGCGCCTCCGCGTGGTGGAACTCATCAACGATGACCATGTCGTACGCCTCGGGGGCGATCTCCCGCCGATGCAGCGACTGAATGGAGGCGAAGACGTGTCGCCAGCGCTGTGGCTCTCGACCGCCGACGAGCGTCTCGCCGAAGCTGCCGTCGCCCATCACCTGCCGGAACGTCGCCAAGCTCTGCCGCAGGATCTGCTCCTGATGAGCGACGAAGAGCAGCGAGTCCACGGCCTTTTCGCGACGGAGCCGGCGGTAATCGAGCGCCGCGACCACCGTCTTGCCGGTGCCGGTGGCCATGACGACGAGGTTGCGCCAGCGGCCGTGGAATTTGCGTTCGGCATCGAGGTCGGCCAGGATCTCGGCCTGGTACGGATAAGGCCGCACGTCCAGGTTCGCGATTTCCGTCGGCGCCTGGTCGGGGCGCTCCCCGCGCAGCGCGATCCTGAGCCGGTCGGCGTCCTTGCCCGGCTCGTAGGGCTCGAAGGCTGGGTCGTTCCAGTAGTCCTCGAACGTCGCGGTGAACGTGTTGATCACGTGCGGTTGCTCAATGTTGGAGATGCGGACGTTCCACTCGACGCCGTCGACCAGCGCCGCCCTCGACAGGTTCGACGAGCCGACGTACGCGGTGGTGGTGCCGTTGCGGCGGCGGAACAGCCACGCCTTGGCGTGCAGGCGGGTGGTGCGGGTTTCGTAGGAGATCTTGATGTCGGCGCCAAGCTCGGCGAGCCGGTCGAGGGCTCGCTGATCGGTCGCCCCGAGGTAGGTCGTCGTGATGACGCGGAGGCGACCGCCGCGGTCGATCAAGTCGCGGATCGCCGGCTCGATGATGCGCAGGCCGTGCCATTTGATGAACGCGCAGAGCAGGTCGACCTGGTCGGCGGAGGCCATCTCATGGTTGACCTCGTGGCCGATGCGGGGTTGGTGACGGCCGTTGACCAGCAGAGCGCCGGTGGAGAGTGGGGTGGTGGGGCGTGGTGGGAACGTGGGCGCTGCCGGTGAAGGTGGCGGCGCGGCGATGGCGTGGAGCAAACGTTGGGCGTCTGCGATCTGGTCGACGGTGCCGACCGCACGTGGCTCGGCCTGGGCGATGCTCTCGGCAATCTGGTTGGCTAGGTCGACCTGCCGGGCGAGCTTGTCGTCGCCACCGCCAACGGCAAGCAGTGCTCGCCGGGCCAGAACCGCGATGTGGCGGGTGAGTACGTCATGCGCGTCGGCCGGTTCCAGCTTGTCGTACTGAACCAGAACAGGGTCGAGGAGGTTCAGCCGCTCGGCGAGCTGCTGGGTGACCAATTCCTCGTAGATACCCTGCTCAAGTTCGCTCACTTCCCAGAGCTAACCAGCCGACGGCCGCTCGCGCTGCCCCCGATCGGCCTATTCAAGTCGCTGGCCGACGGCCAGCCAACCGTCTGATTGACGGGACCGCGACGGACAGCGATGCCTGACCGAACCAACAGGCCGCTATTCGGGCCGTTCGGAGGGATCGCTGCTCACTCAAGTTCCGGCATGGTGCGAAGAGCCGTCACGAACGTGGGACTTGGGCGGGCGGCCACAGTGGGGAGAGGCAGCGGCCGGTGACAGAGAACCCGAAGGTAGCCCCGGCATGGCGAGTGCGCTGGGCAAGCCGGGAGAACGACAAGCGGCAGCGGGCATTTCAGGTCGCCGCCGACGCGTGGCGCCGGCAAAGCAACGATCTTGGGAGCATGCACACGGCGGCCACCGAGTTCCGTGGTGCGTTGCGGGCTCCGCTGGGAGTGGCGATCGACCTGCGCAGGGGTGAGACGGTCTACGTCACGCTACCGGCGGCGCAGATGATTGAGGCACCGCACATGACCGCGCTTCCGGGGGTGCGTTTCGATCTCGCACCCATTCCAGCGGAATCCCTCGGACGGCCGCTTCCTGATGCATTCAAGGTCATGGATGCTGGCACTGTCGTCGTTACCGATAGGCGAGTGGTTCTTCTCGGCGGTAGGGGCAAGCGGGAATGGGCGTACGCGAAGCTGGTTGGGCTACTGCACGATCAGTCGTCTCCATTTACGTTGATGCACGTCGTCAACCGGCAAAAGATCTCAGGGCTGTATTTTCCATCGGCCAGCGCGCCCGGCTTTCGGTTCAACCTCACGCTTGCCATCGCTGACGCAAACCAGCAGCGTCAGGCGCTGGTGACTCACCTTGGCAGCATGTTGGCGGCTCATCAGCGAACGCAGCCTGTACCTCCGACCCTCGTTACGCCTGCGGAGGCGCCGGCAACGGCACGGGTGCCGGGGGGCAAGGTGAGCATCGGTGTGGTCCTGCTCTTCGCGCTGTGCGCGTTCGCCGGGATCGTCGCGGGCCCGCCAGCGCAAACGTCGCCCACGTCGTCCAGCGCGACCCGGGCAGTCGCCCCCGCTGATGCCATAACACCTCCGGTGGTTGCCCAGGAGGTGCCGAGTCTGGCGACTACATCATCCTCGGTGTCACCGAGCCCGAAACCATCGCCGACGATGGCTATCGTCAAGCCGAAGCCGAGAACAAGTCCCACCCCGCGGCCAAAACGCACCACC
Source organism: Micromonospora sp. HK10 (assembly GCF_000982955.1). Classification (GTDB taxonomy): domain Bacteria; phylum Actinomycetota; class Actinomycetes; order Mycobacteriales; family Micromonosporaceae; genus Micromonospora. Next base: position 56,223 of record NZ_KQ058841.1, read on the forward strand.
GCCTCACCGGCTCCAAAGAGGGTGAACCTCTGTGGGGCACCCCAGAACCCGTACGGCTACAACTTCTGTGGTGGCTCGCTCATCTACTCACCGGCCTCCGGAGTGTGCGGCTACTTCGACTGCATCGACTACTTCGACAACGGTGTTGGCTACATGATTCAGTGCAACGACCGCATGGTGAGCATGTCCGGCGGCCGTCGCGGCTCCTGCTCGCACCACGGCGGAAACCGGCGGCCGGTGTACAAGTGAGTAGCCGCGGGTCGTGGCCTACCTGCGCGGTGAGGCGGTCGTTAAGGCGCGGTGTTCGGTTGCTGGACCGTCATATCGCGAACGAGGACGAAGAACGTTGGGGCGCCGTCCCACGCCGGCTTAAGTCGTGCGGCGCGATGCCAGCCCCACGATTCATAGGCACGCCGCGCGATGGTGTTGTCGGGACGTACCAGCAGGGTGGCGCGCTCCTCCGTCCGGCTGCTCATCAACTCGTCGTGCAGGGCTCGGGCTATGCCTCGTCGCTGCCACGCGCGCCGCACCAGCAACTCGCTGACGGCAAAGGTTCGCCTGCCGGTCTCCTCCGTGAAGCCTTCCGGAACCGGTTCCTGGATGCCGTCCCACCACCGGGTGTCCGGCGCCAGCGGAAACCCGTAGATGTATCCGACCAGCTCGCAGTCGACCGCCGCCGCCACCAGCTCCCAGCCGGGCCGAGGCATGTGCGCGGCAAGCTGCTTCCGATACCGCTCCGCGTTGTAGAGCGGCCCGTCATTCGCATGGGCGTCCAGGTAGATGTCGACGAGATGGTCGACCAACAGCTGTGCTTCCTCAGCCGTAGAGTGCTGCAACCGCAGGTCTTTCTGCATCACGCCAGCGTTCCGTCGTAAGCGTCGATGAACTCCTGAACGCGGGGTAGGGAGGCCCTTGCGCCCGCAAGATCGGATCGTACTTCGGCCAGCAGTGCGCTTACTCGTCCCGACCGCACCCGCCCCACTTCCGGCAGCGCGCTGAGGCCCGCCCGTGCTGCGCTGTCGACGTCACCCTGCCGGTTCGCTGCCCGAGCGAACTGCACTGTGTAGTAGAGCCGGTTCCGGCGGTGGTTTTCAGCCGGCGCAGCCGCGACGGACCTGAAGCATCTGGCCGCACGATCGGCCTGGCCAAGGGCGAGTAACGAGAGCCCTTGGATGCCGGTGACCTCCTGCGCTGTCACGAAGGAGATGAACGGCAGGTCGTCTTCGTGCTCACCCCCGTCGAAAGCCCGACGCGCCCTGGTCATCTCGTGTTCGTAGCCGAGGCCGTCCTGAAGTGTGGCGTGTGCGTACGCGGCGCGCAGGTGCAGCAGCGTACGCAGCCTGGGTGTCGACCACCCGGCGGACGCACGCAGTGCCGCTTCGGCACACTGGGCCGCCTCGCTCGGCTGGTCCTGACGCAGGAGCAGCGACATGCACGCCAGTGCCCGAACCTCGACTCGCGTATCGTCCGCGATCCGGGCTCGGGCGACGGCTTCATGCAGGTAGGGACGAGCTTCTGTCCGGCGGTTCGCGTCGATGGCGAGCCAGGCTGCCTGAATCGCAAGGTCAGCCAGTGCGCTCTGCAGCGCGTCGCCCACCGATCGCCCGTACGACGCCTTGGCTGCCCACGCCGACAACTGATCGTGCGCGTGGATCGCTACGTCGCAGAGCGCATCAGCGCCCATCTGCGCGTCTGCCTTGCGGAACTCCTCGACAAGAGTCGAGGCGTACCGCACGTGATCCATACCGATGCCGGCGGGTGCAGTGGCTCGCGAGATGAGCGAGTCGATACTGCTGCTGGCGTGGAGACCAGCGAGCGCGGCCAGGGCATGGAACTGTCGGCGGTTCGTGGCGCCACCTTCTTCGAGGGCTTTCGGGATCTGGTCAACGGGCGAGACAGTCGTCTCGGTACGACTGGCCGGGAGTGAGAACCACAACGCTGCCGGCGGAATGCGCAGGAGTTGTGCCCAGTGAGCGAGCCGGTCGAGGTGCACGATGGGCGGCCCACTCTCCACGCGGCTGAGTTGCGCCTGCGTGATCCCGAGCCAGCTCGCCACTACGGCCTGCGGCAACGCCGCCCTTCCGTGGTACGGGTGGTGCCGGTAGGCCCGGATCACCCGCCCGAGATGCCGCTCAGCCAGGGCCGCCCGCAGCGGCGGGTGCGACCAGAACGACTCCGGCACTACGGGCGGTGCGCACAGCCGATCGCGCTCGGCGGCTTGGCAGGGTGCGCAGCGTCCGCTGTCGTTATCGCGGGCCAGGCGGCCTCCGCAGCGGGGGCAGTTCGCAGGTGTCACCGGCAACCTCGCCGTTCGCGGTGGTTGTGTCCGTTGCGCTCAATCGAGCCTAACCATCCAAACCGTTTCGCGGGTTGGCGGTATTCGCGCCATGCATATCGACGACCCTCATGGCGATTCGCCGACCGTTGGCAGGAGCTCATCGCGCCGGAACTGGTCGACGGCGACACGCTCCTGCACACCGACATGACGCCGCGGAATTTCCTCCTCGACGACCGACTTCGCCTCGTCGACTGGTCCAGCCCAGCGCGCGGCGCGGCGTGGGTCGACACCGCCTTCATGCTGGTACGCCTCGTTCGCGCCGGTCACGGACCGGCTGCCGCCGAGGTCTGGGCCCGGCAGATCCAGCCCTGGGCACACGCTCCTGACGACGCGGTTAAGCCTTCGCCGACGGTCTGACGCGCCTCTGGAAAGGCAAGCAGCAGGCCGCACCCGCTCCCCACCATGGGCCGTTGCTCGATGCCGCGCGTCAGTGGCGGGCCTACCGGAATGGTGTCAACAGTCGGTAGAGACACCGCATACGAACCGTGCATATCGGCTACTCCGCGCCCGTCATATGGGCTGCTGCACTGATCCACAACTCTGCGATGAAGGCCCGGGGCGGGTGCCGGGCTCCGGCTACGTCGACCCGAACGACGAGCGCCGTCCCCGCCCGTCCCGGTGCCCTACGACGCGAGGGAGAGACATGGACTCGATCGACGAGATCCTTGGTGAGCTGCCGCTGCCGCCGTACGTCACCGCCGAGGACGTCGGCTTCGCCGTCAAGGCCATCACCGTGCACGCCCCTGAGCAGTGGCCCGAAGGCCGACGCTGCCGAAACGACCGAGCACCACACCCCTGCCGCCTGCACCGCTGGGGCCGCCGGGTTCTCGACCAGCGAGGACTGACCGACCGGCAGATCGAAGCGCTCATCGCCGAGCAGGAAGCACCGCACCGATGATCTACGTGACCGGGGACCGCCTGTACCCGCACCACGTCCGGGCCGCCGCCTTCGACACCCGGTGGCGCGGGCTCGACCCCGAGCAGGTCCACGCCTACCTCAACCGGCTCGCCGACGAACTCGACCGCCTGCACCGCGAGTTGACCACCGCCAACACCGAGGCCGAACGCATCCGCCAGGCCCTGCGCCAGTGGCACTCCCGCCACACCGCCTGCCGCTTCACCGACCCGGACGGCTCACCCAACAGCCGGTGGCCCCGATGACCGCACCCCGCTGGATCATTCACCTGCCCACCACGCTGACCAGCCACGACGTCGCCACCGACCTGGCCGCCGCGCTGCGCGACTCCCTCGCCCACGTCGCCGCCTTGGACTTCGGCGAGACCACCCTCAGCGAGGAGGACAGCCAGCACCTCCGCCACCGCGTCTGGTGCGACGACCGGCTCGACGGCGGCGGGCGGTGCGGCCTGCGCGAGGGGCACCCGGGACCGTGCGGGACCGCACCAACCAGCTGACGCCGGTACCGTCCGGGGATGCTCGACGCCGAAGATCTCCTGGCCGGCTTCACGCCTGCCCAGCCGTACACGATGGAGGCCGCCGCCGGCGCCCCCGCCGCGCCCGGCGTGCACGTGGTCCTCGATCGCGGCACGGTCGTCTACGTCGGCTGGACCGGAAACCTGCGCGACCGCCTCCGGCAGCACCTGACCGGCAACCGGGACTCGTCGGTGCTGCACCAGCAGGTCGGCCAGCTCCTCGACACGCCGACCGAAGCGGCGACGAGGCAGGACATCGCCGGCTGGCTGGGTCGGCGCGAGGTCCGCTGGCAGGAGACCGACAACCCGGAGGGTACGAAGGAAGCCCTCGTCCTGGCCCTCAAGCCCCGCTTCAACCGGCGGGTGCCGAAGCCTCGGTGACGGGCCGGCTGAGCCGCCGTAGCGCTGCCCCGGTCAGTTCCTTCGTACGCAGAACTCGTTGCCGTCCGGATCGGCCAGCACGACGGTGCCGTCCTCACCGACCTCGAGCCGACTGGCCCCGAGGGAGAGCAGCCGGTCGACCGCTGCCTGCTGGTCGCCACCGGCCGGCGCGAGGTCGAAGCGCTGCCGGTTCCGCCCCCGCTTCGGGTTCACGGGCGGGCCGCCCCACGCGACCTTCGTGCCGCCGTGCGGTGACTGGATCGCGGTCTCCTCGTCCTGGTCCCACACCAGCGGCCAGCCCAGCGCCTCGCTCCAGAACAGGCCGACGTCCCGGGTGCCGTCGCAGCTGAGCTCACCGAGGAAGCCGCACCCGGCGAGGTAGTTGTTGCCCGGCTCGATCACGTCGAACTCGTAGCCCTCGGGGTCGGCCAGCACGACGTGCCCCTCCTCGGGGCGCTGCCCGACGTCGAGGTGACTCGCGCCGAGCCGCAGCGCCGTCGCCACCGTCTGCTGCTGGTCGTCAAGGCTGGCGCTGGTCAGGTGGAGGTGCATGCGGTTCGGCCGCCTCATCTCCGCGTCGCCGGGGGCGAACCGGAGACCGAGTTGGGTTTCGGGTCCCGGCAGGAGCAGGCCGCCGGCGTCCTCGACGATCTCCCGGCCGAGCATGCCGGCCCAGAACCGCGCCACGCGATCCGGATCGCGCGCATCGAAGGTCACTGAGAGAAGTCGCGAGCTCATCGCCTCACGCTAGGCGCGGGCCGGCAGAGCGACAACGCCATTTTGGCCGGCGCCGGACCCCGGCCGGGGCGACCGCGTCGGCCCCGGGCCCCGGCCCCGGACCCGGCCCCGGGCCCCGGCCCCGGACCCCGGACCCCGGACCCCGGACCGGGATGGCCCTGTCGCCGGCTCCCGCACCGCCCCGATGTAAAAGTTTCTAGACACGGTGTCAAGGACGCCTTACTCTAGCCGTGTCAAGAATTCTTTACGTCGGGAGTCGGTATGACGCATGAGGAGAAACGCGCCTGGACGATGCTGGTGGTCAGCGTCGTGGGGTACGCGGTCTACGCGGCGGTCGTCCTGAGCCGGGCCGACGGTGGGCCGCTCTCCGCCACCCCGTACGCCGGCGTTCTGCTGTGGACGGTCGGCGGCGCCATCGTGGCGAACATCGTGGCCGAGATCGGGATGGGCGTGGTGAACCCGCGGGCGTCCCGCGTCAAGGACGTTCGCGACCGGGAGATCGGGCGGCTCGGCGACCATGTGGGCCAGGCGTTCGTGGTCATCGGCGCGGTGTCGGCGATGCTCATGGCGTTGGCCGAGTGGGACTGGTTCTGGATCGCCAACGTCATCTACCTGTGCTTCGTCCTGTCGGCGGTGGTCGGCTCCCTGGCCAAGGTGATCGTCTACCGCAGGGGTGTCCCGCAGTGGTGAAGCCGACCCAGGTCACCAACAACATCCGCGCGCTGCGCTTCGCGCACGACGAGATGACCCAGGCCGAGCTCGCCGAGCGGATCGGCGTGACCCGGCAGACCGTCATCGCCATCGAGCAGGGCCGCTACTCGCCCTCGCTGGAGATGGCCTTCCGGATCGCCCGCGTGTTCGGCGTACGGCTCGACGACGTGTTCCAGTACCCCGAGGAGGCGGCACCATGAGAGCCATCGTCCAGGACAGCTACGGCCCGGCGGACGTGCTCCAGCTCCGCGACATCGACCGGCCGGCCATCGGCGACGAGGACGTCCTCGTCCAGGTCCGCGCGGCCGGGGTCGACCCCGGAGTCTGGATCTTCATGACCGGTCGCCCCTACCTGGCGCGGCTGGCGAGCGGGCTGCGCCGGCCCCGGGTGCCGGTGCGCGGCCGGGACCTGGCCGGGGTGGTGGTCGCGGTCGGGGCCCGGGTGACCCGGTTCCGGCCCGGCGACGAGGTGTACGGCACCAGCCCGCGCGGCTCGTACGCCGAGTTCGCGAGCGCACCGCAGCGGCGACTGGCCCGCAAGCCGGCCAACGTGTCGTTCGCGCAGGCCGCCGCGGTGCCGGTCTCCGGGATGACGGCGCTACGCGCGGTACGCGACAGCGGCGAGGTCCGCCCGGGGCACCGGGTGCTGGTGATCGGCGCATCGGGCGGTGTCGGGTCCCTGGCCGTGCAGATCGCCACGGCGTACGGCGCGACGGTGACCGCGGTCTGCGCCCCGGCCAAGGCCGATTTCGTCCGTTCGCTCGGCGCCGAGGACGTCCTCGACTACACGAGCGAGGAGGTCGACCGCGACGGTCCGGTGTACGACGTGGTCATCGACACCGGCGGTGACCGGCCGTTGTCCCTGCTGCGGCGTGCGCTCACCCCGCGCGGGACGTTGGCGCTGGTCGGCGGCGCGTACACCAGGGGCCCGGTGCTCAGCGGCTACGACCGGCAGATGTTCCGGGCGCCGCTGCTGTCGGTGTTCGTCGGCCAGCGGCTGCGCAGCGTGAGCGCCGTGGAGCGGGCCGAGGACCTGGACGAGCTGCGGAACCTCATCGAGTCCGGCGCGGTCACCCCGGCGGTCGACCGCACCTACCCGCTTGCCGAGGCAGCGGACGCGATCCGGCACCTGCGGAACGGGCACCCGGCAGGAAAGCTCGTCCTCACGATCTGAGCCGGCGGTGCGGCGCGGCACCCGGCCGGAGGGTACAGCGCCAGCACCACGCCGGTACTAGGGTCTCGGATGGCCGTCCGTACGAGGGCTGGCCGACACGGGGGAGGTGTCATGCGGCGTCGTCAACTGCTGGCGTCCGGGATGTTCACGGCGATCGGGCTCAGCGCCGGCGAGCTGCTCACCGCAGCGCCAGCCGCCGCGGAGCCGGCCGCCCCGCTGAAGAGCGTCGGTACCCAGCTGCCGGTGGACGACCTGCGGGCGATCGAACTCGACGAGGCGCGTGGCCGGCTCTACATCGCCCAGGGCGTCGGCGGCGGGCTGCCGCTGGTGGTGACCGACCTCGACGGCCGCCTGCTGAACCGGGTCACGGCCGTCGCCGACATCTCCGACCTCGTCCTCAGCGACGACGGGCGCATCCTGTACGCGGCCCAGGACTTCAACCGGATCGTCGCGCTGGACGCCGCGACGCTCACCGTGATCGCCAGCTATCCCGCACCCCCCGGCGCTCACCTGTACACCGTCGAGCCGACCGGCGACAAGGTCGTCGGCGGGTTCATCGACGCCGGCATCGGCTCCGGCGGCCTGCTGGTCTGGTCCGCGCCCGGCATCCCGCCGGTGGTCTACACCGAGGGCCCCAACTACCACCCGATCATCGACGCCAGCCCGGGCGCGCCGGGCCTCCTCGTCGCCGGCGACACCGGGTATTCGCCGGTCAGCACGTACGTCATCGACGTCGCCGGGGACAGCCCGCGGATCGTCGGCCGGCGGGACCACACCGGCAGCAACCTCATCGACTACGCGGTGAGCCCGGACGGCACCGAGGTGGTGGAGACGGTCGGCTACCCGTACGAGCACCACTCGTACCGGCTGCCGGATCTCGCCGACGCCACCGTCTATCCCAGCGGGGTCTATCCGCAGGACGCCGCCTGGTCCGCGGACAGCTCGACCGTCGCCATCGGCCGGGCCTCGACCGCCACCGGCGACGCCGACGTCTACCTCTACGCCAAGGGCAGCACGGTGCCGACGTACGCCGTGGACTTCCGTAACGGCGACAGCCTCTGGGAGGGGACGCTGCTGGTCAACCGGGACGGCACCCGGGCCTGGGCGGTCAGCTCGACGGACCCGTACCAGGAAACGCAGCTGCTGCACTCCTTCGGGCCGGCGCACCCGCCGAAGCCGCCGGTCACCGACCTGGCGGTCACCGCCCAGGTGGGCAGCGGCAAGGACAAGAGCGTCGCGCAGCTCACCGTGACCTGGAGTTCGCCGATCGGCGACGACAACTACTGGTGGATCACCGCGTCGACCAACGGTGGGGCCGAGCGGGAGTTCTGGCGCGGCAAGCTGGACGCCAGCCGCCGGTACACCCTCACCTACTCGCTGCCGCGCGGCACCACCACGTTCACGGTCCGGTACCGCGACTACTGGCAGTTCTACCCGGACGGCTACGCGACCGCGGCGCTGCAGCGGTGAGCGCACCCACGCCGGTGCCGCACGCCGGCGGTGATCGACATCAGTGATCGACAGGTGACTTGAGGAACTTTCACCACTAGCGTCGGTCGGACCTGGACAGTCACTACTCGGGGAGGGCGTCCAATGGTCCGTCCGCACCACCACCAGAGCGCCCGATGAGGGCGCGCCCACTCGCCGCGGCGGCGACCGCCATCGGACTGGTCGCCGCCGGCCTCACCGTCACCGGCAGCACCGCCGTCGCCCACGGCAACGGCTACTCCGCCCTGATCCAGCGCGCCTCCTACGGCGTACCGCACATCACCGCGCAGAACTTCGCGAGCCTCGGCTACGGCGTCGGCTACGTCCAGGCCGAGGACAACGTCTGCCTGATCGCCGAGCAGCTGGTCACCGTCAACGCCGAGCGGTCCCGCTGGTTCGGCGCGACCACCGGCAACGTCACCAGCGACCTGTTCCACCAGAAGGCCATCGACGCCCGCGCCGCCGAGCGCTGGCTGACCGGCCCTCGCGACGGCATCCACGCCCCCTCCAACGAGGTACGCGACCAGATGCGTGGCTTCGTCGCCGGCTACAACGCCTACCTCCGCGGCGCCAAGCAGAAGATCACCGACCCGGCCTGCAAGGGCAAGGACTGGGTACGCCCGATCACGGAGCTGGACGTGTGGCGGGCGAACTGGACGCGGATGATCCGGGCCAGCTCGGGCGCGCTCGCCGACGGCATCGTGGCCGCCGCGCCGCCCGCCGGGACCAGCGCGCCGCCAGCCACGGACAAGAACAGCGCCCCGCAGGCCGAGGCGGTCGTCGCCGCCCGCGACGGAGCCCCGGCCGGGGTGGGCAGCAACGCGTACGGCCTGGGCCGTGACGCCACCGCCAGCGGCGCCGGCATGCTGCTCGCGAACCCGCACTTCCCCTGGGACGGCGGCGAGCGCTTCTACCGGATGCACCTCAAGGTGCCCGGCCGGTACGACGTCGAGGGCGCGGCCCTGGTCGGCGACCCGCTCGTCGAGATCGGCCACAACGGCCGGATCGCCTGGTCGCACACCGTCTCCACCGCCCGCCGCTTCGTCTGGCACCGCCTCGCGCTGGTGCCCGGCGACCCGACCAGCTACCTCTACGACGGCCAGCCCCGGAAGATGACCTCCCGCACGGTCACCGTGCGGACGCCGGACGGGCCGGTCACCCGTACCTTCTACGACACCCACTTCGGTCCGGTCGTCGTGGTGCCGGGCACCTTCGACTGGACGGCGCAGGCCGCGTACGCGATCACCGACGTCAACGCCGCCAACAACCGTGCCCTCGACGGCTGGCTCGCCATGGGCCGGGCTACGTCGGTGGGTGAGCTGCGGAAGGTGCTGGACCGGCGGCAGTTCCTGCCCTGGGTCAATGTCATCGCCGCCGACCGCGACGGCAACGCCCTCTACGCCGACCACTCCGTCGTGCCCCGGGTCACCGGCTCGCTCGCGGCCGCCTGCATCCCGGCGCCCTTCCAGCCCCTGTACGCCAGTAGCGGCCAGGCCGTCCTCGACGGCTCCCGGTCCGCCTGCGAGCTGGGCCGGGACCCGGACGCCGCGGTGCCGGGCATCCTCGGCCCGGGCAACCTGCCCGCGCTGGTCCGCGGCGACTACGTGACCAACTCCAACGACAGCTACTGGCTGGCCAACCCGACCCAGCCGCTGGAGGGGTACTCGCGGATCATCGGCGACGAGCGGACGCCGCGCAGCCTGCGGACCCGGCTCGGCGTGCACCAGGTGCGGCAGCGCCTCGCCGGCACCGACGGGCTGCCCGGCAGGGGCTTCACCACCGGCACGCTGTGGGACGTCACGTTCGGCAACCGGGCGTACGGGGGTGAGCTGGTCCGCGACGACCTGGTCCGGCTCTGCGCGGCCCAGCCGACGGCCACCGCCTCCGACGGCACGGTCGTGGACCTGACCGACGCCTGCGCGGCGCTGCGCGGCTGGGACCTGAAGGTCAACCTCGACAGCCGGGGCGCGCAGCTGTTCACCGAGTTCGCGCTGGCCGGCGGGTTGCGTTTCGCCGACCCGTTCGACCCGGCCGCCCCGCTCAGCACGCCGGGCCGGCTCGCCGTCGATGACCCGCGGGTCCGCACCGCGCTCGCCACCGCCGTCCGCAGGCTGGCCGGCATTCCGCTCGACGCCCGCCTCGGCGACGTCCAGACCGAGCCGCGCGGCGCGCAGCGCATCCCGATCCACGGCGGGCGGGCGGAAGCCGGCGTCTTCAACATGATCATCGGGGTGCTGCAACCCGGCGTCGGCTACGCGAAGGTGCAACACGGCTCGTCGTTCGTGATGGCCGTCGAGCTGGGCCGCAACGGGCCGTCGGGGCGGCAGATCGTGACCTACTCGCAGTCGGCCAACCCGAATTCACCCTGGTACGCCGACCAGACCCGGCTCTACTCGGGCAAGGGCTGGGACACCATCAAGTTCACCGAGCGGCAGCTGCGGGCCGACCCCAACCTGGTTACCTACCGGGTGGGGGAGCGGCACCGCTGACCGGCGGGCGGCTGCGGGCCGGCGGTGCGCCGCCGGTCCGCAGCACGCCCGGCAGCGGGGCGGCTCCCGGCGCGCGGGTGCGGCGCGTCGCACCCCG
>NZ_KQ058842.1 GCF_000982955.1 Micromonospora sp. HK10
CTGATTTCCTATCGGGGATCGGCTGTCAAGGTGGTGGCTGGCTTGACCTTGTAGGTGGGCTGGTTGGACGATCGTGGGTGGGGAAGGTCGCCTCGTTTGTCGGCGCTTTGTGCGTCTGACCTGTCATGTCCCGTGAGGACTCGTTGAGGGGCCTTCCCCGCCTTCGTGTCGGTGGTTTTGGTGCTGCGTCGGCGGGCGCGGACGTCGGCGGGGACGGCCCATTGCTCGGTGATGATTTTCTTCGCGTCGGCGGGGTCGATGGGTGTGCCGTCGGTGTCGCAGATGACGTAGGGCATGCCGCGGCGCATGACGGTCCAGGCTCGTTCGGCGAGGCGGCCGGCGACCACGCAGAGGGCTTTGAGGTGTTCGGCGCCGCGTTCGACCATCTGGGTGTGGTAGATCTTGGCCAGTTGGGGGTCTTGTTTGCGGGCGTGGTCGGCGGCGCGGATCAACGCGGCGCGGGCCAGTCGGGATCCGGCCTTGGACATGGGTTGGCCTTTGCGGTCGGTGTTGCCGGTTTCCGACGCGCGGGGGGCGAGGCCGAGGTAGGACTTGAAGTGTGCGCCGCAGGGGAACCGGGCGGCGTCGCCGATGACCGTGGCCAGAACCGGGCCGCCGACGGTGGCCAGACCGGGCAGGCTGCGGGCCAGTTGCCCGGGGTCGGCCCACCGGTAGGCGTCCTCGCGGGCGGCGGCGTGGACGGCCAGTTCGGCGTTGATCGCGGCGAGTAGGCGCACTTCGGTGGCGACTTCGGCCGCCAGGTCGGTGAACGCGACCGCGGGGTGATCGGCGTAGAGGTCGATCGCGGCGCGGGCCGCGGCGATCCACTCCCGTGCCCGTTCGGCGCCCTGGTGATTGTTCGACGCCTTGACGATCACCGCGGTCAGCCGGGCGGCTCCGGCTTTGAGCAGGGCTCGTGGGTCGGCCCAGCGGGCCAGCACCGCCAGGTCGGCCTTGCCCAGGTCCCCGGTCAACGGTGTCAGCGGCATCAACTGCCGGACCAGGTCCTTGATCCGCACCTTGTGCTCTGAGGCGGCCTGCGTCAGCCGGTCACACGCCCGCACCCGCCGGTCCAACGCCGCGTGCTCCGCCGCCGGCAGCTGCAGCGGCCGGATCCCGTCGGGGTCGACCAGCGGCAACCGGGCGAGGGTGTCGGCGTCGATGCCGTTGGACTTCGCATGCCGGGACAGGAACCGACGCAGGTCCGCAGCCTTCGCCGAGGACACCCGGAACACCGTGTGTCCCCGGGCGGTGAAGAACACCGCGACCGGCAACCACGCCGGACCGGTCGGCTCGATCACCACCTCCAACCGGGTCCCCACCGACGCCCCGACCAACGCCGCCTGCTCGATCACGGTCAGGCTCTCCACGCTGGGTTCACACCGCCGCCGACAAACCTGACGGCCGCCCTCGTCCAACACCCGTACCGTGTGCGCCGACGCGATCCCGAGATCAATACCCACCAGCCGCCGCTGCACCCTCTCACCCTCCTACTCACCGGTCACCACCGACTCCGGCGGCCCGAGCAAGGGCGTCCCTACACGCCACGGCCCCAAGGAGGCAGAGCGTCCTGACGACGGCTCCCACTCATGTGCTGCAACCGGACCCGACCTCGACAGAGCCGGCCCACTTCCCTCATCCGGGGCATCCGTGGCCAGGCCAGCAGTGGCAATCAGTCGGACGAGGCGAAACCCTCAGACCCCTATTCGACGCCACCCACCGGACCAACCGGGATGCTCATGCAACCCCAGGACCACCGGGCTGATCAAGCACCGGAGTCCTTTACATGAC
>NZ_KQ058843.1 GCF_000982955.1 Micromonospora sp. HK10
GGGTGGCGGAGGTTGTCGTACCAGTAGTCGGCGGTGAGCGTGTCGGTGTCGATGCGGTCGCCGGTGTAGGTGGAGTAGAACGCGACATCCGTCGTGGTGGGTTGTACGCCGTCGAGGGCGGTGTGGACCTCGTCGCGCAACGCTTCGACGTGGGGGGTGTGGGAGGCGTAGCCGACCGGGAGTACCCGGGCGGGGATGTCGCGCTCCTTGCAGTGGGCGACGACGGCGGCGATGGCGTCGGGGTCGCCGGCGATGACGGTGGCGTTGGGTCCGTTGATGGTGGCGATGTAGGCCCGGGGGGTGGCGTCGCGGTTGGTGCCGGCGTTGGTTCCGTGGGTGTCGGCGTTTGCCTGGGCGTCGGCCTCGGGGTCGCCGTCGGTGTTGGTGTTGTTGGCGGGGTGGCGGGTGTTGTCGGGCGTTGCGGGGTCGGCGGTCAGCCGGGTGAGGAGTTCGGTGACCTGGTCGGCGGGCAGGGCGAGGGAGGCCATGTCGCCGTGCCCGATCAGCGCCCGCAGGGCCTTGGCCCGCAGTGCGACCACCTTGGCGGCGTCCTCAAGGGACAGTGCGCCGGCGGCGTGGGCGGCGGCGATCTCGCCCTGGGAGTGGCCGATGACGGCGTCCGGGGTGATGCCGTGGTGCCGCCACACCGCGGCCAGGCCGGTCATCACGGCGAACAACACCGGTTGCACCACGTCGACGCGGGTGAGCCAGTCGGGGTCGTCGTCGTGTAGGACGGTGTGCAGGTCCCAGTCGACGTAGGGCCGCAGCGCGGTCGCGCAGGCGTCGAGGTGCGCGGCGAAGACCGGGCTCTGCTCGGCCAGTTCGCGGCCCATGCCGAGCCACTGTCCGCCCTGGCCGGGGAAGACGAACACGGTCCGGCCGTTGTGGGTGGCGGTGTGCTGGAGCAGGGCGGGGTGCGGGCGGTCCTCGGCGAGGGCCCGCAGCGCCTCGGCCGGGTCCGGGCCGGGCAGCACGGCGGCCCGGTGCGCGAACACCGCCCGGGACGTGGCCAGCGCCGCCGCCAGCGTCCCCGAGGACACGTCGGGCCGCGCGTCGACCAGCTCGGCCAGGCCGGCCGCCTGGGCGCGCAACGCGGCCGGGGCCTTCGCCGACAGCAGCCACGGCAGCGCCACCACGGGCTCACCGGCCGGCGCGGCCGGCGCCTCCGGCGCCTGCTCGAGGATGACGTGCGCGTTCGTGCCGCTGACCCCGAACGAGGAGACGCCCGCGCGGCGCGGCCGGCCGTGCTCCGGCCAGGGCCGCGCCTCGGTCAGCAGGGCCACCGCGCCGGCGGTCCAGTCCACGTGCGGGCTGGGCGCGTCCACGTGCAGCGTCCGGGGCAGCGTGCCGTGCCGGAGCGCCTGGACCATTTTGATGATGCCGGCGACGCCGGCGGCGGCCTGGGTGTGCCCGATGTTCGACTTGATCGACCCGAGCCAGAGCGGCTCGTCGCGGTCCTGGCCGTACGTGGCCAGCAGGGCCTGCGCCTCGATCGGGTCACCGAGCACGGTGCCGGTGCCGTGCGCCTCCACGGCGTCCACGTCGGCCGGGTGCAGGCCGGCCGCCGCGAGCGCCTGGTGGATGAGGCGTTCCTGGGCCGGCCCGTTCGGCGCGGTGAGGCCGTTGCTGGCGCCGTCCTGGTTGACCGCCGAACCGCGGATCACCGCGAGCACCCGGTGGCCGTGCCGACGGGCGTCGGAGAGGCGTTCCAGCACCAGCAGGCCGACACCCTCGCCCCAGCCGGTGCCGTCGGCGGTGGCCGCGAAGGACTTGCAGCGGCCGTTCGGCGCCAGCCCGCGCTGCCGGCTGAACTCGATGAACGTGGTCGGGGTGGCCATCACCGTGACGCCGCCGGCCAGCGCCAGGGTGCACTCGCCCTTGCGCAGCGCCTGCATCGCCAGGTGGGTGGCGACCAGCGACGACGAGCAGGCGGTGTCGACGGTCAGCGCCGGCCCCTCCAACCCCAGGGTGTACGCGAGCCGCCCGGACGCCACGCTGCCGGCGCTGCCGTTGCCGAGGTAGCCCTCGTAGCCGGCGGGCACCTGGTGCTGCAGGCGGCTGGCGTAGTCGTTGTACATCACGCCGGTGAACACACCGGTGAGGCTGGAGCGCAGGCCCTGCGGGTCGATGCCGGCCCGCTCCAGGGCCTCCCAGGCGGTCTCCAACAGCAGCCGCTGCTGCGGGTCGGTGGCGGCCGCCTCGCGGGGGCTGATCCCGAAGAAGTCGGCGTCGAACTCGTCCGCGTCGTGCAGGAAACCGCCGTGCCGGGTGTACGCGGTGCCCGGGTGGTCCGGGTCCGGGTGGTACAGGCCGGCGAGGTCCCAGCCCCGGCCGGTGGGGAAGTCGCCGATCGCGTCGACGCCGTCGGCGACCAGCCGCCACAGCGCCTCCGGCGAGTCGACCCCGCCCGGGTAGCGGCACGCCATCCCGACGATGGCGATCGGCTCGTCCAGCGGCCCCTCGGCCACCGGGGCCGGCCGGGTCGCGGTCACCGCGTCCTCCGGCACGAGCCGGCCGCGCACGTACGTGGCGAGCGCCTGCGCGGTCGGGTGGTCGAAGACCAGGGTGGCCGGCAGCCGCAGCCCGGTCGCCGTGTTCAGCCGGTTGCGCAGCTCCACGGCGGTGAGCGAGTCGAAGCCCAGGTCCTTGAAGGCCCGCTGCGGCTCGATCAGCTCCGGGCTGCCGTGCCCGAGCACCCCCGCCACCTGGCTGCGGACCAGGTCCAGCAGCAGCCGCTGCCGTTCGCCGTCGCCGAGCCCGGCGAGCCGGCCGGCGAGGCCGGTGTGCACGGCCGCGTCGGCCGCGGTGCGCCGGGCCGCCACGGTGCGGACCAGCCCGCGCAGCACGGCCGGTACGGTCTCCGCCCGGCGCAGCCCGGCGAGGTCGAGCAGCACCGGCACCGGGGTCGGGTCGTTCCCGGCGAGCGCGGCGTCCAGCATCCGCAGGGCGGGCGCGGTCTCCAGCGGCAGCACCCCGTCCCGGACCATCCGGGCCCGCTCACCCGCGTCCAGGTGCCCGGTCATGCCGCTGGCCTCGGCCCAGAAGCCCCAGGCGATCGAGGTGCCGGCCAGCCCGTACGCGACCCGGTGCTGGGCGAGGGCGTCGAGGAACGTGTTGCCGGCGGCGTAGTTGGCCTGCCCGGCACTGCCGAGCACGCCCGCCGCGGAGGAGTAGAGCACGAACGCGGCCAGGTCGAGGTCGAGGGTGGCCTGGTGCAGGTGCCAGGCGGCGTCGACCTTGGGGCGTAGCACGGTGTGGATCTGTTCGGCGGTGAGGGTGTGTACGGCGGCGTCGTCCAGCACGCCGGCGGTGTGGAAGACGGCGGTGAGGGGGTGTGCGTCGGGGATGCCGGCGATGAGGGTGGCGACGGCGTCGGGGTCGGCGGTGTCGCAGGCGGAGACGGTGGTGGTGGCGCCGAGGGCGGTGAGCCGGCCGACGAGGTCGGTGGCGCCGGGTGCGTCGGGGCCGCGGCGGCTGACGAGCAGGAGGTGTCGGGCGCGGCCGGTGGTGGCGAGGTGGGTGGCGAGCAGGGCGCCGAGGGTGCCGGTGCCGCCGGTGATCAGCACCGTGCCGTCCGGGTCGAGTGGCCGCCGCGCGTCCGGGTCTGGCTGCCCGGCCCGGGCCAGCCGGGGCACCAGCACCCGGCCGGCGCGTACCGCGAGCTGCGGCTCACCGGTCGCGACCGCCGCACCCAGCGCGGCCACGGTGTCCGCGGTGCCGTCGGAGTCCACCAGGGTGAACCGGTCCGGGTGCTCGGACTGGGCGCAGCGCAGCAGGCCCCACAGCGCGGCCGCCGGGAGGTCGGTGACGTTCTCCGCCGGGTCGGTGCCGACCGCGTCCCCGGTCAGCACGACCAGGCGGCTCGCGGCGCACCGCTCGTCGGCGAGCCAGTCCTGCACCAGGCGGGTGACCTGCTCGGCCTGCCGGTGAGTGGCGGCCACCACGTCGCCGGTGGCGGCGGGCACCGCGAGCACGACCAGCGGCGGCACGGGCACGTCGCCGGCCAGCAGGCCGGCCAGCCCGGCGGCGTCGACCGGGTCCGGCAGCTCCGTCGGAGCGCCCACCGGCGCCGGCGTCCAGTCGAGCCGGTACAGCGGGTCACCGCCGGTGGCGACCGGCAGCTGACCGGCCGGCAGCGGCCGTACGGTGAGGGCGCCGATGGTGGCCACGGGCGCGCCGGTCGGGTCGGCGGCGGTGACCGTGACGGTGTCCGTGCCGTCGACGGTGAGGCGGACCCGCAGGGCCCGGGCCCCGGTGGCGTGCAGGCTCACGGCCGACCAGGCGAACGGAAGCCGGACCGTCTCCGCACCGGCGGCCAGGGTGATCACGTGGAGGGCGGCGTCGAGCAGGGCGGGGTGGACGCCGTACCCGGTCTGGTCCACCTCGTCGGGCAGTCGAACCTCGGCCCAGAGGTCCCGGTCGCCGCGCCAGGCGCGGTGCAGGCCCTGGAAGGCCGGCCCGTAGCCGAGGCCGGTGGCGGCCAGGTCGGGGTAGAACCCGTCGAGGTCGACCGGGGTGGCGCCGGTGGGCGGCCAGGAGGTCAGGTCGCCGGCCGGCGGTGGTGCCGTGGCGGCCAGCGTGCCGGTGGCGTGCCGCAGCCACTCGCCGTCCTGCCCGGCCCGGGAGCGGATGGTGACCGGGCGGTGGTCGGAGCCGTCGGGGGCGCCGACCTCGACCTGGACCTGGACCGCTCCGGTGCCGGCCAGGGTCAGCGGCGCCTCGATGGTCAGCTCGTCCAGGTAGGGGTGTCCGGTGTGGTGGCCGGCGTGCAGGGCCAGCTCGACGAACGCGGTGCCGGGCAGCAGGACGGTGCCGGTGACGGTGTGGTCGGCGACCCACGGCTGACTGGTGGTGGTGAGCCGGCCCGTGAACAGGTGACCCTGCTGGTCGGGCAGGTCGATGGCGGCGGCCAGCAGCGGGTGGTCCGCGCCGCCGAGGCCGAGGTCCGCCGGCTCGCTCAGCGTGCCCGGGGTGGCCAGCCAGTAGCGCTGGTGCTGGAAGGCGTACGTGGGCAACGGCACCGGCGGGGTCGCCACGGGCAGCAGCGGCGTCCAGTCGACCGGGAGGCCGTGGCTGTGTGCGGCGGCCAGGGCGGTGACGAGCTGGTCGGTGCTGTCCCGGCGCATGCTGGCCAGGGCGACGATCTCGTGCTGCTCGGCGGTGTCCTCGATCGGCTGGATGAGGACGGGGTGCGGGCTGACCTCGATGAAGGTGGCGTACCCGTCGCGGAGCAGGGCTTCGGTGGCGGTCTGGAACTGCACCGGGTGGCGGAGGTTGTCGTACCAGTAGTCGGCGGTCAGCTCTGCTGGGTCGATGCTGTCGCCGGTGAACGTGGAGTAGAACGCGACGTCGGTCGCAACCGGCTGGACGCCGTGCAGGGCGGTCCGGATCTCCTCGCGCAACGCTTCGACGTGCGGGGTGTGGGAGGCGTAGCCGACGGGGAGGATGCGGGCGGGGATGTCGCGGTCCTTGCAGTGGGCCACGACCGTGGCGACTGCCTCGGGGTCGCCGGCGATGACGGTGGCGTTCGGCCCGTTGACGGTGGCGATGTACGCCCGGGGGGTGCCAGGGCCGTTGGTGCTGGCGTTGGTCCCGTGCGCATGGGCGTCGACGTCGGTGTGGGTCTGGGCGTCGGCGTCGGCCTCGGGGTCGCCGTCGGTGTTGGTGTTGTTGGCGGGGTGGCTGGGGTTGTCGGGCGTCGCAGCGTCGCCGGTCAGCCGGGTGAGGAGTTCGGTGACCTGGTCGGCGGG
>NZ_KQ058844.1 GCF_000982955.1 Micromonospora sp. HK10
ACCGGACCCGGTTTCACGTGCCCCGACGGTGGGTGCGGCACCGGCCCGGGCCCGCGGAGGTGTTACCGTGGAATCCCGTGGATCGCGTGATCAGTTCGCTGATCGGCACGGCGGTTCGCACGACCGCTACGGACGACACGGGAGCAGGCCTTGGCCCCTTCAGCACGGACGACCAGGCACATTTTCGTCACCGGGGGCGTCGCCTCCTCGCTGGGTAAGGGCCTCACCGCCTCC
>NZ_KQ058845.1 GCF_000982955.1 Micromonospora sp. HK10
CTGCTCACCGCCCGCGGGCTGCGCGTGGTGATGCAGAAGCTCGACCCGTACCTCAACGTCGACCCGGGGACGATGAACCCGTTCCAGCACGGCGAGGTCTTCGTGACCGAGGACGGCGCCGAGACCGACCTCGACGTCGGCCACTACGAGCGCTTCCTCGACCGGGACCTCTCCGGCAAGGCGAACGTCACCACCGGGCAGATCTACTCGGCGGTGATCGCCAAGGAGCGGCGCGGCGAGTACCTGGGCGACACCGTCCAGGTCATCCCGCACATCACCAACGAGATCAAGTCGCGGATCCTCGGCATGGGCGAGCCGGACGCCGACGGCCAGGTGCCCGACATCGTGATCACCGAGGTCGGCGGCACGGTCGGCGACATCGAGTCGCTGCCGTTCCTGGAGGCGATCCGCCAGGTCCGCCACGACCTGGGCCGGGACAACTGCTTCTACCTGCACGTCTCGCTGGTGCCCTATCTGGCGCCGTCCGGCGAGCTGAAGACCAAGCCGACCCAGCACTCGGTGGCCCAACTGCGCAGCATCGGCATCCAGCCGGACGCCCTGGTGCTGCGCTGCGACCGGGAGATCCCGGACAAGGTCAAGGAGAAGCTCTCCCTCTACTGCGACGTGGACCGGGAGGCCGTCACGGCCGCCCCGGACGCGCCGAGCATCTACGACATCCCGAAGGTGCTGCACCGCGAGGGCCTCGACGCGTACGTGGTGCGCCGGCTGGGCGTCTCCTTCCGGGACGTGGACTGGGCCCGCTGGGACGACCTGCTGGACCGGGTCCACCAGCCCCGCCACACGGTGACCGTGGCGCTGGTCGGCAAGTACGTCGACCTGCCCGACGCGTACCTGTCGGTCAGCGAGGCGATCCGGGCCGCCGGCTTCGGTCACCGGGCCCGGGTGCAGCTGCGCTGGGTGCCCAGCGACGACTGCGTCACCCCGGCCGGCGCGGCGGCCGCCCTGGCCGGCGTGGACGGCATCGTCATCCCGGGCGGCTTCGGCGTGCGCGGCATCGAGGGCAAGATCGGCACCGCCCGGTACGCCCGGGAGAACGGCATCCCGCTGCTCGGCCTCTGCCTCGGCCTGCAGTGCATGACCATCGAGGTGGCCCGCCACCTGGCCGGGCTGGACGGGGCGAACTCGCTGGAGTTCGACGAGGACGCCAAGCACCCGGTCATCGCCACCATGGCCGACCAGGAGGACATCGTCGCCGGCAAGGGCGACCTGGGCGGAACCATGCGGCTCGGGGCGTACCCGGCGACGCTGACCGAGGGCTCGCTGGTCGCCGAGGCGTACGGCAGCACCGAGGTCAGCGAGCGGCACCGGCACCGGTACGAGGTGAACAACGCCTACCGGGACCAGCTCACCAAGGCCGGCCTGCGCATCTCCGGCACCTCCCCGGACGGCCGGCTGGTCGAGTTCGTCGAGCTGGACCGGGAGCTGCACCCGTTCTTCGTGGCCACCCAGGCGCACCCGGAGCTGAAGAGCCGGCCGACCCGCCCGCATCCGCTGTTCGCCGGGTTCGTCAAGGCCGCGGTCGCGTACTCCCAGGCCGACCAGCTCCCGGTCGACCTGGACGCCGCCGCGGCGGCCGACCCGGCGGCGGAGCGGGCGAGCCGCAACGGCACCGCCGCCACGGCGAAGGCGGCGTCGGCGTGAGCGAGTGGAGCGAGCGAACCATGGGGCTCAGCAGCGCGGCGCCTCGCGCCGCCGTGGAGCGCAGCGAGGTGGCGGCGTGAGCGAGTGGAGCGAGCGAACCATGGGGCTCAGTAGCGCGGCGCCTCGCGCCGCCGTGGAGCGCAGCGAGGCGGCGGCGTGAGCGCGGTCGAGCACCGCTACGAGGTGACCGAGCACCGGGAGATCTGGTCCGGGCGGATCTTCTCGGTGGTCAGCGACGACGTCACCATGCCCGGCGGCGGCACCGCGGCGCGCGACTGGATCGCCCACGTGGGTGCGGTGGCCGTGGTGGCGCTGGACGACGCCGGTCAGGTGGTGCTGATCCGGCAGTACCGGCACCCGGTCGGCCGGCACCTGTGGGAGCTGCCCGCCGGGCTGATGGACGTCAGCGGCGAGGACCTGGCCGCCGCGGCGGTACGGGAGCTGGCCGAGGAGGCCGACCTCACCGCCGGCCGGGTCGACGTGCTGGTCGACCTGCACAGCTCGCCGGGCTTCAGCAACGAGGTGGTCCGGGTCTTCCTGGCCCGCGAGCTGGCCGAGGTGCCCGCCGACCAGCGGCACGAGCGGCGCGACGAGGAGGCCGACCTGCAGGTCGTCCGGATCGACCTGGACGAGGCGGTCCGGATGGTGCTGGCCGGCGAGATCACCAACGCCTCCTGCGTGGCCGGGCTGCTGGCCGCCGCCCGGGCCCGGAAGACCGGCTTCGCCGAGCTGCGCCGCCCGGCGGCGCCGCTGCCCCGCTGAGCCCGGGGGAGGACGACGAAGGGGCCGCGCGGACACCGCGCGGCCCCTTCCGTGTGTCGCCGTTCAGTCGCGCAGCGGGCGCCCCTGGCCGTCGACGCCACCGTTGACCAGGATCAGGATGCCGTCGATGAGACCCCAGATGCCGCCGAGGCCGCAGGTCACGATGGTCACCACGAGCTGGATCACGCCGGTCTTGGTGTCGCCCATGTAGAACCGGCCGACACCGAAACCGCCCAGGAGGATCTGCAGGATGCCCGCGACGACCTTGCTCTTGTCGGAGACGCCCTGCGGGTACTGCGCGTAAGGAGGAGTGGTCATGAGCGGACACCTTAGTGATCGACAGCGCTCCTGTCCGCACCGCCGCTCGATCGGTGGGACGATATTTACCGAAGAGTGTCCTGACGGCTGAGGCGGTCTCCACCGCACAGCCCGGTTTCACTCCTGACACATCGTCAGGACGACCGGGCACCGGATGTCACAGTGCTGGCCTTCGGACCGCGTACACGCGCCTAGACTGCCGCCGGCGGGACCGGTGGACCGCGTCGGCAAAGGGGCCGTCGCGGCGCCGCGCAGTCGGGGGTGGGCAGCCCCGAAGGAAGGTGTCGGCATCGTGAAGGTCGGAATCCCCCGCGAGGTCAAGAACCACGAGTACCGGGTGGCGATCACCCCCGCGGGCGTCAACGAGTTCACCCGCCACGGCCACGAGGTCTTCGTCGAGTCCGGCGCGGGCGTCGGCTCCAGCATCACCGACGACGAGTTCGCCGCCGCCGGGGCGAAGATCCTGGCCAGCGCGGACGAGGTCTGGGACGCCGCCGAACTGGTGCTCAAGGTCAAGGAGCCGATCGCCGAGGAGTACCACCGGATGCGCGAGGGGCAGGTGCTCTTCACCTACCTGCACCTGGCCGCCTCCAAGGAGTGCACCGACGCGCTGGTCGACCGCAAGGTCACCGGCATCGCCTACGAGACCGTCGAGCTGCCCGACCGCTCGCTGCCGCTGCTCGCCCCGATGTCCGAGGTCGCCGGCCGGCTCGCCCCGCAGGTGGGCGCCTTCTACATGATGCGCACCGGCGGCGGCCGCGGCGTGCTGCCCGGCGGCGTCTCCGGCGTGTACGCGGCGAAGACCGTGGTCATCGGCGCCGGCGTCTCCGGCCTGAACGCCGCCGCGATCGCGCTCGGCCTGCAGTCCGAGGTGCTGCTGCTGGACAAGAACGTGGCCCGGCTGCGCCAGGCCGACGCCATCTACCGGGGCCACCTGCAGACCGTGGCCTCCAACGCGTACGAGATCGAGCGGGCCGTGCTCGACGCGGACCTGGTCATCGGCGCGGTGCTGGTGCCCGGCGCGAAGGCCCCGAAGCTCATCTCCAACGAGCTGGTCTCCCGGATGAAGCCGGGCAGCGTGCTCGTCGACATCGCCATCGACCAGGGCGGCTGCTTCGAGGATTCGCGCCCCACCACGCACGCCGACCCGGTCTACAAGGTGCACGACTCGATCTTCTACTGCGTGGCGAACATGCCCGGCGCGGTGCCGAACACCAGCACGTACGCGCTGACCAACGTCACCCTGCCGTACGCCCTCGAACTGGCCAACCACGGCTGGCGGCAGGCGCTGCGCAACGACCCGGCGCTCGCGCTCGGCCTGAACACCCACGCCGGCCGGGTGGTCTACGGCCCGGTCGCCGAGGCGCACGGCCTGGACCTGCTGCCGCTGGCCGAGGTGATCGGCTGAGCGGGGGCAGCCCGACGACCGCGGCGCGGACGGACGGGGCCGGCGCGGAAGCCGCGCCGGCCCTGCGTCGTGCCGTCCGCGGCTACCTGGACCACCTCACCGTCGAACGGGGACTGTCCGCCAACACCCTCGCCTCGTACCGCCGCGACCTGGACCGCTACCTGGCCACCCTGGCCGCCGCCGGGGTGACCGACCTGGCCGCCGTGGGCGCCGCCGAGGTCGAGGGCCACCTGGCCCGGCTGCGCGCCGGCGACGCCGACCACCCGCCGCTGGCCGTCTCGTCCGCGGCCCGCGCCGCCAGTGCCGTCCGCGGCCTGCACCGGTTCGCGCTGCGCGAGGGGATGGCCGGCGCCGACCCCAGCCGCGACGTCCGCCCGCCCACGCCGGCCCGCCGGCTGCCCCGGGCGCTACCGGTCGACGCCGTGGTCCGGCTGCTGGAAACCGCCGGGCCGGTCACCGCCACCGGCGACGCGGCGCCCCGCGCGCTGCGCGACCGGGCGCTGCTGGAGTTCCTGTACGGCACCGGGGCGCGCATCTCCGAGGCGGTCGGCGCCGCCGTCGACGACCTCGACCTGGCCGCGGGCACCGTCGTGCTGCACGGCAAGGGCGGCCGGACCCGGCTGGTGCCGATCGGCGGGTACGCCGTCGAGGCGGTGCGCGCCTGGCTGGTCCGGGGCCGCCCGGCGCTGCTCGCCGCCGGCCGGGGCACCCCCGCGGTCTTCGTCAACGCCCGCGGCGGCCCGCTGACCCGGCAGGGCGCCTGGGCGATCCTGCGCGCCGCGGCGGCCCGGGCCGGCCTGCCGGTCGACGGACCGGACGCGGTCTCCCCGCACACCCTGCGGCACTCGTACGCCACCCACCTGCTCGACGGCGGCGCCGACGTGCGCGTGGTGCAGGAACTGCTCGGCCACGCCTCGGTCACCACCACCCAGGTCTACACGTTGGTCACCGTGGAGCGGCTCCGCGAGGTGTACGCCACCGCCCACCCCCGCGCCCACGGGTGAGCGCGAGGAGTGAGCCGGGGTTGCGAGCCCCGCAGTCGCGAACGGATCGGTGTTCCGGCTGAGCGCGAGGAGTGAGGCGGGGTTGCGAGCCCCGCAGTCGCGAACAGGGCCCGCGCTGACCTCTTCGGACGCTGCCGCCGGCCTGCCGGTCCGACACGCCGACCCGGTACCGAACGCGCTGCTGGCGCGTGGCGTACAGTCGGCATCGGCGCGAACCTCAGCGGCGACGGACCCGGGGGTGCGCAGCGGCGCCGCGAGGGACGTCGGACGGCTCCGACGCCAGGTGGTCGTCGGGAGGGGGCAACGAGGACATGGCTGGCAACGCGGACCGTGCCGAAACCTGGACGTCGGAACTCCGTGAGCAGCAGGCCTCGCTCGGCGCCGACCTCGGCCCGGCCGATCCGGCCGCCTACACCATGCGCAAGCCGATCCCGGAGCCGATGCCGACCGACCGGCACGGGCCGGCCCGGATCATCGCGATGGCCAACCAGAAGGGTGGCGTCGGCAAGACCACGACCACCATCAACCTGGGCGCGGCGCTCGCCGAGTACGGCCGCAAGGTGCTGCTGGTCGACTTCGACCCGCAGGGTGCCCTCTCCGTCGGCCTGGGCGTCAACCCGCACAACCTCGACCTGTCGGTCTACAACCTGCTCATGCAGGACGACGTCACCGCCGAGGACGTGCTGATCAAGACCGACGTGGCGGGGCTGCACCTGCTGCCCGCCAACATCGACCTCTCCGCCGCCGAGATCCAGCTGGTCAACGAGGTCGCCCGGGAGATGGCCCTGGCCCGGGTGCTGCGCACGATCCGCAAGGAGTACGACTTCATCCTGATCGACTGCCAGCCCTCGCTGGGCCTGCTGGCGATCAACGCGCTGACTGTGGCGCACGGCGTGCTCATCCCGCTGGAGTGCGAGTTCTTCAGCCTGCGCGGCGTCGCGCTGCTGCTGGACACCATCGACAAGGTGCGCGAACGGCTCAACTTCGACCTGGAGCTTGAGGGCATCCTCGCCACCATGTACGACAGTCGCACCACGCACTGCCGCCAGGTGCTGCAGCGGGTGGTGGAGGCGTTCGGCGACAAGGTCTACCAGACCGTGATCACCAAGACGGTCAAGTTCCCCGAGTCGACGGTGGCCGGCGCCCCGATCACCACCCTCGACCCGGCCTCCTCGGGCGCCCGCAACTACCGCCAGCTGGCCCGCGAGGTCATCGCCGCCCAGGCGGACCGGTAGGCCGCACGTCGGGTGTCCCGGCCGTGGACTACGGTTCTCCGGTGACCGCACCGCCCCTCGACCCGCCGGCACCGCACGGGGCCGACGACCCGGTGGCCGCCGCCGAGCTGGCCGCCGAGGTCGACGGTGTGGTGCCCGCCGGCACCGTCGAGGAGGCCAGCGGCTTCACCGTCCGGCTGGACAACTTCACCGGCCCGTTCGACCTGCTGCTCCAGCTCATCAGCAAGCACAAGCTCGACGTCACCGAGGTGGCGCTGCACCGGGTCACCGACGAGTTCATCGCCTACATCCGGGCCATGGGCGACCAGTGGGACCTGGACGAGACCAGCGAGTTCCTGCTCATCGCGGCCACCCTGCTCGACCTCAAGGCGGCCCGGCTGCTGCCCTCCGCCGAGGTCGAGGACGAGGAGGACCTGGCTCTGCTGGAGGCGCGGGACCTGCTCTTCGCGCGGCTGCTGCAGTACAAGGCGTACAAGGAGGCGGCCGCGCACCTGGCCGAGCTGGAGTCGGTGGGCGGCCGCCGCTATCCGCGGGCGGTCACCCTGGAGCCCCGGTACGCCGAGGCGCTGCCCGATCTGGTGCTCGGCATCGGCCCGCAGCGGCTGCTCAAGCTGGCGCTCAAGGCGATGACCCCGAAACCGGTGCCCGAGGTCTCCATCGCGCACGTGCACATGGTCCGGGTCAGCGTCCGGGAACACGCCGCGATCATCTCCGAGCGCCTGCGCCGGGCCGGCACGGCCAGCTTCTCGCTGCTCTGCGCCGACTGCGAGATGACCCTGGAGGTGGTGGCCCGGTTCCTCGCCCTGCTGGAGCTCTACCGGCAAGGGCTGGTCGCCTTCGTCCAGGAGCAGGCGTTGGCGGAGCTCACCGTCCGCTGGACCGGCGACGCCGACGCCGGCACCGAGCTGACCATCGACGAGTACGCCGGCGCCCCGGAACCGGCCGACGCCGCGCCCCCCGATCTCCCGCCCGCCTCGGCGGGTGATGCCCCGCCCGACCCGGCGGGTGATGCCGTGCGTGCTGCGGCAGATGATGCAGTGCCCGCCTCGGCGGATGAGCCCGCACCGACGCAGGAGTGACCCCGATGAGCGACGAGGAGCGCCGCGACTCGCTGGCCGACCAGGCGGCGGCGTGGATCCCCCCGTGGGAGCGCCCGACCCCGCCCAGGCCCCGCCCCGACCCCGAACCCACCCCCGAGGCAGCGCCCGACCTTGCCGCTGCTGACGGGGCCGCGCCGGACCTTGCCGCTGCCGAAACGGCAGCGCCTGACCCTGGCGCCGACCCGGTACCGGCACCCGCGCCCAAGGCGGCGCCGGACCCGGCCACCGATGCAGCGCCGGACCCTGCCACCGACGTGAATCCCCCGCACGCCGTCGGCGTGGAACCCGAGTTCTCCGGAGATCTTGGAAAGGAGTGGCCCCTGGAGGGGCCGGAATCTTCCAAGATCTCCGCGGACGACGAGGTTCCGGCGGATTTTGGTGCGGGTGTGCCGCTGGTGAGGGCGGGGGATACCGAGGTCTCCGGGGAGCGTTCGGACACGCCGGGAAGCGGCGCGGCGGATGAGTCGGCGAGGGCGTCGAGCGACGCGCGGGAGTCGTCCAGCGAGGCCGAGGTGGTGGCCGGCGCGGCGCAACCGAGCAGCACCGGTCAGTCAGCCGGCAGCGGGGAGTCGAGCGGCGCCGGTCAGTCGGCCGGCAGCGGGGAGTCGAGCGGCGCCGGTCAGTCGGCCGGCAGCGGGGAGTCGAGCGGCGCCGGTCAGCCGGCCGGCAGCGGCGAGCCGGGCGGTGACGGGCAACTCGATCAGGCGGCGGGTCGGGGTGACGCGGCGGGCGTACCCGATCGGCGGGGGAGGCGGCGGGCGGCGCCGGCGCCGGAGGTCGCGCCCGAGCTGGACGACGCGGAGCTGCGCGGCGCCCTGGAGGCGATCCTGCTGGTGGTGGACCAGCCGGTCAGCGAGCTGACCCTGGCCCAGGTGCTGGAGCAGTCCCCGGAGCGGATCGGCCCGATGCTCGACGAGATCGCCGCCGGCTACACCGCGGCCGGGCACGGCTTCGAGCTGCGCCGGGCCGCGGGTGGCTGGCGTCTCTACACCCGCCCGGAATACGCCGGGTACGTCGAGCGGTTCGTGTTGGACGGGCAGTCCGTCCGGTTGACCCAGGCCGCCCTGGAGACCCTCGCCGTGATCGCCTACAAGCAGCCGGTGACCCGGTCGCGGATCTCCGCGATCCGGGGCGTCAACTGCGACGGGGTGATCCGTACCCTGGTCTCCCGGGGGTTGGTCGAAGAGTGCGGCACCGAAGCGGACAGCGGTGCCTTCCTCTACCGCACCACCACGATGTTCCTGGAGAAGCTGGGGCTCAACTCGGTGGACGACCTGCCGCCCCTTGCCCCCTTCCTGCCCGACGACGTAGAAGAGCTTGCCGATGCGACGCGATGACCGTGCCCCGAAACCCGACGCCCCCGTGTACGAGGGCGCCGAGCGCCTGCAGAAGGTGCTCGCCGCCGCGGGGGTGGGTTCGCGGCGCGCCTGCGAGGACCTGATCTTCCGGCGCCGGGTCACCGTCAACGGCCGGGTCGCCCAGCTCGGCGACAAGGCGGACCCGGCGCGCGACGTCATCTACGTCGACGGCGAGCGGCTCCAGGCCGACGTCCGCCTGGTCTACGTGGCGATGAACAAGCCGCGCGGGGTGGTCACCACCATGGCCGACGAGAAGGGCCGCACCGAGCTCGCCGACTTCATCGGCGCGCGGCTGGAGCAGCGGGTCTACCACGTCGGGCGGCTCGACGCGGACAGCGAGGGCCTGCTCCTGCTCACCAACGACGGCACCCTCGCGCACAAGCTCATGCACCCGTCGTACGAGGTGCTCAAGACCTACCTCGCCGAGGTGGCCGGGCCGATCCCGCGCAGCCTCGGCAAGCGGCTGACGGCCGGCGTCGAGCTGGAGGACGGGCCGGTGCAGGTCGACTCCTTCAAGGTGGTGGGCACCCTGGGCAAAACCGCCCAGGTGGAGCTGACCCTGCACGAGGGGCGCAAGCACATCGTCCGGCGCCTGATGGCCGAGGTGGGACACCCGGTGTCGCGGCTGGTCCGTACCTCGATCGGTCCGATCAAGCTCGGCGACCTGCGCACCGGGCGGCTGCGCCGACTGACCAACGCGGAGGTCGCCGCCCTGTTCAAGGCCGTGGGTGACTGACCCCCGGGTTCGGGGTACGGCTGCCGGTAGGCTTCGACGCGGCCCGCGGGCCGGCCGGTGGCGCAGGTCGCCGCCGGCGGCATCGCGCGCGGGCGGCCCGCGCGGCGCGGGATGATTGACGACAGACACAACCGCTCAACGGTGCCGGAGAAACCGGCGACCCGCGAGGTACGGGCTGAGGAGGCACACGGTGGGGCAGAACGAACGGACCGGGCGGTGCGTGGTCGCGGTGGACGGACCATCCGGTTCCGGTAAGTCCACCGTCTCGCGGCGGCTTGCCGTCGGCCTCGGGGCCCGCTACCTCGACACCGGCGCCATGTACCGGGCGTTGACCTGGGCGGTGCTGCGCTCCGGCGTCGACCAGGCCGACGCCGCCGCGGTGGCCAAGGTCGCCGGCGAGGTCGACCTGCGCATCGGCACCGACCCCCAGGGGTACGGCGTGACCGTCGACGGCGTCGACGTGGCCAAGGAGATCCGCGGTCCCGAGGTGACCGGCGCGGTCTCCGCCGTGGCCGCCGTGCCCGCGGTGCGGGAGCTGCTGGTCGCCCGGCAACGGCAGGTGATCGAGCACGCCGGCCGGATCGTGGTCGAGGGGCGCGACATCGGCTCGGTGGTCGCGCCCGACGCCGACCTGAAGGTCTACCTGACCGCCTCCGAGGCGGCCCGCGCCCAGCGGCGCAGCGTCGAGGACGCGGCCGACGTGGCGGCGACCGCCGCCGACCTGGCCCGCCGGGACCGGCTCGACTCGACCCGCAAGGTCAACCCGCTGCAGCAGGCCCCCGACGCGGTCGAGCTGGACACCACCGAGCTGGGCATCGACGAGGTCGTGGCCCGGTTGCACGCGCTGCTCAGCGAGCGGGGTGTGGCGTGAGCGCGAGGAGCGAGCCGGTTCTGCGAGCCCCGCAGTCGCGAACGAAGGGCGGCACGGCATGAGCGAGGAGATCGGTGGCTGGGTCGAGCTGCGCGAGCCGGAGGTCGACCCCGACGAGCCGACCGGACCGCAGCCGGTGGTGGCCGTGGTCGGCCGCCCCAACGTGGGCAAGTCGACGCTGGTCAACCGGATCATCGGCCGCCGCCAGGCGGTCGTCGAGGACATTCCCGGAGTGACCCGGGACCGGGTGCCGTACGACGCGTACTGGAACGGCCGGGCGTTCACCGTGGTGGACACCGGCGGCTGGGAGCCGGACGCCAAGGACCGGGCGGCGGCCATCGCCGCTCAGGCCGAGACGGCGGTGGCCACCGCCGACGTGGTGGTCTTCGTGGTCGACGCCATGGTCGGCTCGACCGATGTGGACGAGGCCGCCGTGAAGATGCTGCGGCGCAGCGCCAAGCCGGTGATCCTGGTGGCGAACAAGGCCGACAACAGCACCATCGAGATGGAGGCCACCGCGCTCTGGTCGCTCGGGCTCGGCGAGCCGTACCCGATCTCGGCGCTGCACGGCCGGGGCTCCGGCGACCTGCTCGACGCCATCATGAGCGCGCTGCCGGAGGCGCCGAAGATCGTGGAGAACCGCCCGCGCGGGCCGCGCCGGGTGGCCCTGGTCGGCCGGCCCAACGTCGGGAAGTCCAGCCTGCTCAACCGCTTCTCGGGCGAGGAACGGGCGGTGGTCGACTCGGTCGCCGGCACCACCGTCGACCCGGTGGACAGCCTGGTTGAGATCGGCGGGGAGACCTGGCAACTCGTCGACACGGCCGGCCTGCGCAAGCGGGTCGGCAAGGCCAGCGGCACCGAGTACTACGCGAGCCTGCGCACCGCCTCGGCGATCGAGGCGGCCGAGGTGGCCGTGGTGCTGCTCGACGCCAGCGAGGTGATCAGCGAGCAGGACCAGCGCATCCTCACCATGGTCGTGGAGGCCGGCCGAGCGCTGGTCATCGCGTTCAACAAGTGGGACCTGGTTGACGGCGACCGCCGCTACTACCTGGACAAGGAGATCGACCGGGAGCTGCGCCGCATCCCCTGGGCGATCCGGCTGAACCTGTCCGCGAAGACCGGCCGGGCCGTCGACAAGCTCGCCCCGGCGCTGCGTAAGGCGCTGGCGAGCTGGGAGACCCGCATCCCCACCGCGCAGCTCAACCAGTGGCTCACCGCCCTGGTCCAGGCCACCCCGCACCCGGTGCGCGGCGGCCGCGCCCCCCGGGTCCTCTTCGCCACCCAGGCCGGGGTCTCCCCGCCGCGGTTCGTGCTCTTCACCACCGGCCCGCTGGACGCCGGCTACCAGCGCTTCGTCGAGCGCAAGCTCCGCGAGGAGTTCGGCTTCGAGGGCACCCCGATCGACATTTCGGTACGCCCTCGCAAGAAGCTCGGCCCGGGTGGTCGCGGCAAAGCCCACGGCTGACCGTCCCGCACTCCGCCCTGCCGGGTGCCGCCGTCCATTACCGGCCCACCCGGCACCCACCCACCTTCCCGCCTCAACCCACCCCGCCACACCAGTTTCCTAGGATGCCTTAGGGGGAGTGCGGCGCGGCACCCGAGAGGCGGGAGGGCCAGTGCGTGCGGTGCGAAGATCCTGCGCTAAGCTGTACCGGCTGCCGCGGGGGAGACCGCGCGGAGGCATCGGGACGTGGCGCAGTTTGGTAGCGCACTTGACTGGGGGTCAAGGGGTCGTCGGTTCGAATCCGGCCGTCCCGACAAGGTCAAACAGCAGGTCAGAAGGCTGGTCCGAAACATCGGACCGGCCTTTTCGGCTTTCTGGGGACCACGCCGGTCAAGTGCGTCGTCCGGCAGTGCTCCTTGACCGCGGGTCAAGTTTCGAGCGTCCAGCCGGGCTCGCAGCTCTAGGGGGTGCGCGTTGTTCCAGTGAAGGTTGGTTCGTGCCGCGAAGGATGGGCGCCGGTGGCTACCTTCGCCCGGGCAAAATGGCCGAGTGGATGCTCAGCTACTGCGGTTGGTGCAAGCCGGTGATGTGAAGTCCGCCGATGCGCTGTTGCGAGCGGTGCCGACGGATGTGCTGGCGGGTGACGAAGGCAGCTCATTGCTGCGTGCGGCGATGGTTGCTGGCTACACCGACGTCGTCGAAAGCTTGCTTGATGCGGGTGTGGACCCGAACCGGGCTTGGACGGATGGCGCCGACCCGGTCTCCTGGGCGGCTGATCACGGCGCGAGCAGGATCTTGCAAGAGCTGCTGAGCAGCAACTTGGTGCCGTGGCGGAAGCAGCTGCCGGAGGACGCGGCACGCAAGGCTCTGCAGATCGCGCGGCCGTGGCTGGACGTCGACCCGGTGCTGGAGTTGCGCCGCCGGCTGGGTGTGGTCCAAGAAGAGTCCGTCGTCGTGGAGTGTGAGCGGATTCCGGTCACCGACTGGGGACTGCACACAACCCGGATCCGGGTCACGGCCGCCGACGGGCGGCATGCCGAGGTGCAGACATCGCATCGGGCGATAGTCACCTATCTCGAAGGGCGACTCGGTGTACCTGCCTGCCCTGATGAGCTGTTGGCTCGTGCCCGGTTCTACGCGGACCCGCTCTCGTGCGACTGGGCCGAATCTCAGACCGTGCTCGCGAACCAACGGGACCCGGAGGAGACGTTCCGCTGGGCCGCGAATCTCGTGGCGCACCCTTCCGTCGACACGAGACGATTCGTGACCGACGTGTTGCACCGGTTGAGCTTCGACGAGCGGCCCTTCAAGACGCAGGCTCTGGAGGTGCTCAGGCCACGGTTGCGCGCCGAGGAGGATCCGATCGCCTTGGACAACGTGATCGGCGCGTTCGCCTCGTACACCGGCCGTGGCGACCTCACCGACCTACTGCCCCACGCCCGTCACCCCAACCCGGAGATCCGCCGCCGGGTAGCCGGCGAACTCTCCGCAGCGATCGGCGAACTCCCGCAGACGGCACCCCGTCCCGACCCGCCTCTGATCCCGTTCGCCACCCCGCCGGACGTAGTGGGGACCCTGATCGAGCTGGCGTCGGACGTCGACGACCGCACCCGGGCCAACGCTTTGCTCACCCTGGCCGAGTCCGGCATCGACACCCAGGAAGTCCGCGACCTCATGGTCGCTCGCCTGACCGACGAGTATCAGGACGCGAGAGTTGAGGCTGCTGTCGGTCTCGCTCTCCGCGACGACCCGCAGGGTGTAGACGCTCTGCGGCAGATGGGCGCTCGCGCGCGGTACGACACCCATGTCGGGCAGCGGCTTTACTGGGCCGACCGAATCCTGGCGCATCGGGTCGCCGAGCGGCGGATGACCTGAGCAACACGGTCTACGTATCGGGCGAGGCGGTCAGCTCCTGGACAGGTGCCACGCAGGTCCTGTTACCGATGTGTGCGCAGCTCCCGAGACCGGACAGCCGGCTGCCGGCAGGTCCTTGCTGGGGTCACTGTACTTTCTGTACTACCGGTAGAGTGCTCGAGTGAGCGAGGCGTGGAAGTCTGGCACCCGAGTCATCTCACCTACCGCCGGGCGCCCAGCGGTGACCTTGGTTATCGACGACGCCGCCGAGGCGAAGGAACTGTTTGCAGAGGCCCTTGCGGAACTAGACCTGTCCAACATCGAGCTTCGCGCCAGTTTCGCTGGCCCGTCGCGCGGGGCTGCCGAGGTTCTGCCTGACATCTTGGTGGTCGTCCAGCAACTGGGTGTCGGTGCGGCCGGGTCGGGGATCTGGTTCGCGGTGCAGGTGGCTATAGGCCGCATTGTGCGGTGGCGCCAGGGAAAGAGACCCGAGTTGACGACGGCCGAGCAGACCGTGACGATCATGATCCCGACCGACCAGGGACCTGCGCTGCTGCAGCGGGTGACGATCGGAGTTGACGATCTGAACGCGGAGCGCGCGAGTTTCGAAGCACTCGTGCGATCGATGATTGACTCGGCCGGCCATCGGTCGTAGATGAGCGGACAGTCCGACACCCGGCGCGTCCGACTCGAAGGCGGCCCGTGGCCGCTGAGCCTGCCGCGGGTCGTCGCAAGGGCCGCGGTCACCTGCAGCCAGTGTCAGGCCACGCAGGACCTCGACGTGCTGGCGTCGGCCGACTGGTGGGATCAGGAAGGCCTTCGGATCCAGCGTGAGCACGCGACCGGGCTGACCTGCCCGGACTGCGGCGCGAGCATCAGCCTGCCGGTCCCGCTGATTCAGCACCGCGATCTTGACGCCATTGAGCTCCTGATCGGGCTGCCGATGACCACCACCGGCGACCAGGATCGGGAGTGGATCCGCGAGACCATGTCGGTGCTGAAGCCGTACGTGGGTTCGGCACGCGTGGTGTGCATCCGGGCCACCTGGTGGAGTGCGCTATGCGACGTGCCGCTCGGGCCGGTACTAACCGGTCTCGAGCCGGTACCACACCTTCCCGAAACCGACCAGGAGCGCCAGGCGTGGATCGAAGCCACGCGCGCGTCGCTAGAGCTGCCGGACGTCGTGGCGGCACTTACACGGTTCATGTCCGCAGGCGCACCGGCGCAGGCGCGGAGCGTATTTGACAGCGAGCCGGCGCTCGCCGACCTCCGCTGGCGCTCGACTGTCGAGCTCGCCGGCCGACGGCTGCTGACGGTGCAGGAGAGCGACGACCAGCGGCAGGTGGTTGCCCAGCGGCTGTCTCGACTGCGGCAGATGGCAGTCAACGGCGAGCCGGACGGGACCGGAGGAGCGCTGACCGATGCGGCGCGCCGCGCGGTCGACGCGGCCGTTGCCCTGCCTGTCGACCATCCCGAGCGCGTCGTGGTCATCCGCGAGGCGGTCGAGGCCCTTCGGCCGGCAGGCCCGAGCCGGTTACTGGGTGCGGCGTTGACCACCCTCCTGGCGACCCAGATGGCGGCGCCGCAGCGCTCATCCGGCCAGTGGCGGGAACTTGTGGCGCTGGGCGGTGAAGCAATCGACGTGTGCCAGCAGGTGTTCGGTGAGGAGCACGAGGCCAGCGTTACGAACGCCCTGAACATGCTGCTTCTGCGCCAGGAGCGGCCCGGCGCGACAACCGAAGAGATCGCTGCGGTGTGTGCTTCCTACGAGGGGCTCGCACAGTCCCAGGCGATCCGGCGCACTGGCCACGTGGTGGACGTGTTGAACAACCTCGCCGCCGCGCTGGACCTGCGCACCGACCTGAGCCGGGGCGAGCGACTGGAGCTGACCCTCGCGCTGTTCGAGACCGTGGAGCACGTCACCCGGCTTGTCCAACCCGCCGATGCGCGTACGCAGATACTCTCGCTGGTCAACCAGGCTGCCGTGCTGCGCCAACGACTCGTTGGTCCCCGCCTGCGCAATCTCGAGCGCGGGTGGGATTTGCTCACCCGGGCAGAGCGGCTTGCCCAGGAGAATGGGGTACTGCGCTCCACGGAAGAGGTGCAGCTGCTGGCCAACAGGCTGAACCTGGCCTACTCGCTGTACCAGGCCACGCAGGAGCCGGCGCAGTCCCAGCGACTGCTCAGCGCCGTCCGTGCCGCCGTGGATGCGATCGCGATTCTTGACGATGACAACGAGATCGCGATCACCACGCTCCTGAACGCGGGCAGTGTCCTCGTCGACCTGCACGTCGAAGCCTGTCGTGCCGGCTACCACCGGCCTGGCTTCCTGGAGGAGGCGGAGGCCCTCCTGACATCGGCGGCGGACCGATGTCGAAGACTCTTCCCGGCAGGACAGCGCACTCGACTGACTGCGCTACTGAACCTTGCCGCGGTCTACGGGGCTCCGACGGGCACGGCGGTAAAGGACGCCGCCATCGCGGCCGATCTTTACCGCCAGGTAGCTCATGAAGCGGAGGGATGCTCTCTCGACCACATCGCCACCGCTATGACTAACTTGGGGACGCTCGCCATCGGGCAGGGCCAATGGGTAGAGGCCGCTGAGGCGTACGCGAAGGCACGACACGCTCGAGCCGAACTGGTCGCCCAGACAGCCGGACGGCACACCCGACTCGGGGAAGTCATCGCTTCTGGAGACCTCGCCGCTCGCGAGGCCCTGGCATACGTACGATTGAAACAGCTCGACGACGCAGTCCGCGCGCTCGAAGACAGTCGCGCGACGTTGCTTCGGCATCGTTTCAAAATCACATCCCATGTCGAGCCGCCGCACTGCCCCGGGCGAGCGATCGTGTACTTGGCGTCGTGCACATTCGGCACGATCGCCATCGTCCATCCTCAGGCGCGGCCACGGGTGGCGGCTTACAGTTCGCTGTCCTCGACTGCCGTGCGAACAGTAGTGACGCCGTTGCTGAACGCTCGCGCGCGCATCGAGCGCATCCTCGCCTTCGATCAAGTCGAGGCATCCCTGCGCGGTCTCGTCGACACAGTCACCGCCCTCATCCCCGACGAAACCAACGAGCTCTGTGTCGTGGCGTGCGGACCACTGGCCGGAGCGCCGCTGCACGCTCTCGCTGCCAGCGACGGACGAACTTGGCTAGAACGGTGGCCGGTCAGATACTGGCCTTCGGGAGCCGTTGCCGCGCGTACACCCGAGCCGGACACCTCCAAGGTCACGCGAGTTATTGCGGTCGCATCCCAGAACGGCGACTTGCCACTCACCGCGTCGGAAATCGAGGCAATTTCTTCTTTCTGCTCGAACGTGTCCACCCCGCCCAGTGGCTGGTCGATCGCCCCATGGCTACGTGGGCGACTTCCACACGCGGACTTGGCCCACTTCGCCTGTCACGCCCGAACCGACCTGGTCGATCCCACGGGCTCGCGATTCGAGGTCTCTACGGACGAGACGGTCACCGTAGACCAGCTGCTCGACGGGCCCGAACTGGACGGCCTCCAACTCGTCATCGCCTCCGCCTGCCAGGCGGGCGCACCGGCCCCTGACGCCCCCGATGAACTACTCGGGATCGCCTATGGACTCGTCCACGCAGGCGCACGCGGAGCTATCACGAGTACCTGGGAAGTGCATGACAGCCCCGCAGCGCTGCTCGTTGCCCGCTTGTACCACGAGATCCGACAGCATGCACACCCGGCCACCGCCCTGCGAGCCGCGCAGCTTTGGCTCGCGCAGGCCAGCAACGACGACCTTGGCCGGCTGTGCGACGACAACGGCCCCGACGCAGGGTGGTTGCCCCGGACCTTGGCTGACAGCCTCCGTGAGCACGTGCTCGCCGCCGACCGGGACGATAAGCCCTTCGGCCACGGATCCGACTGGGGAACCTTCTCCTACCTCGGTGCATGACCAGGTCAGCCACGATGATGACCGGGTTTTGGAGCCGTGCAGCCTCCACGGCAGCGCCGGGGTGCCGGTCTCCTTTGCGTCACGGATCGCTCGTCCATCTCTGGCCGAAGCTCGACGGACTTTCAGCCCCGTCCACCAGGCCGAGGCCGGCCTGTCGCGCCCGAATGATTGCCTGGGCCCGGTCCGCGACCCGCAGTTTGGCGAAGATGTTCGTCACGTGGTTGCGGACGGTCTTGTCGGACAGGGTCAGCCGCCGGGCAATTTCCCGATTCCCGAGCCCTGCCGCGATCAGGTCGAGGACCTCACGCTCGCGATCCGTGAGTATCGGGAACGGTCGGCTGGGCCGGTCCCCGCGGCGGTGGGCTGCGAGCACGCGCAGGACACCGGCCGCGATGTCGGAGCCGAAGACCGCCTCGCCGGCCGCCACCGCGCGGATGGCGCCCACGATCCGATCTCCGTCCGCGCCCTTGACCACATAGCCTCGGGCGCCGGCGCCCAGGGCGGCGATGACGGATTCGTCGTCATCGAACATGGTCAGCACCAGCACGGCCACCTCGGGTGCCGCGGCGACCAGTCGCCGGGTCGCCTCGACGCCGTTGACGACCGGCATGTGCAGGTCCATCAACACGACGTCCGGGCGCAGCCGTACGGCGAGGTCGAGGGCGTCGGCTCCGTACTGGGCTTCGGCGACCACCTCGATGTCGGGGGCGTCGTCGAGCACGCCGGTCAAGCCGGCGCGGAAGACGGGGTGGTCGTCGACGACGATGACGCGGATCACGGTGCTACCACCGGAAGGACTGCCTCCACTTGGGTTCCCTGCCCCTGCCGGAACGTCACCGTGCACCAGCCGCCCAACTCCTCCGCGCGTTCCCGCATGGAGACCAGGCCGACGCCGAACGCGGCCGGAGCCACCCCGGTGCCGTCGTCCCGGACCGTGATCCGCAAGGCGTCCCGCTGGCTAACCGAAACCAGGCAGGTGCGGGCACCGGCGTGCCGGACCGCGTTGGTCATCGCCTCCAACGCGATCCGGTAGGCCGCCACCTCCACGGCGGCGGGAAGCCCGTACGGCTCTCTGGTCGGCTCCTCCTCTATTAGCACCGTTGGGGTCCTGGCTGCGGTGTTGAACACGTCGGCGTGCCGGCGCAGCGCGTCGACCAGGCCGCCTTGGTCCAGGGCGGGCGGGCGCAGATCGGCGACGATCCGCCGGACCTCCTCGACGCACGCCGCGCACTGTTCCCGCAACTCGGTGAGCAGGACTGCCGCCCCGGCCCCGTCGTGGTCCGCGCGCCGCGCCGCGGTCTCCAGTCCGAGGGTGATGCCCGCCAGCGCCGGTCCCATGCCGTCGTGCAGCTCACGACGGATGCGTAGCCGCTCTTCCTCGCGGGCCATGATCATGCGCTCGCGGGAGCGGCGCAGGTCCCGCGTCACGCGGACCCCGTGTGCGGCCACTCCGGCCTGACGAGCGAACGCCTCCAGCAGCCGCCGGTCCGCCGGCGACAGGTCGTGCTCGCCCCTGCGGGCTCCGACGATGAGCACGCCGATCGGCTCGCCGGAGTAGGTTAGCGGGAACTCGACGGTGCCGGTGATCGCCTCGCCGGCCGTGTACGCGAAGGTCCCCTCGGCCGTCAACCGGACGGCCGCGTACGGCAGCCGCAGCGTCGCCCGCACGGTGTCCACGACCGCCGGGAGCACGGCGTCGACGTCCATCGTCTGGGCCAGCCGCTCCCCGAACGACGTCAGGGCGGCCAAAGGGTCGTCCCGGCGCCCGTACAGGAATCGCTCCACCGCCCGCTGCACGCGGTGCCGCACCCCGGCCAGCAGCAGCGCGGCAACCGCCGCCACCAGGGCCGGCCCGACGCCGCCATCCAGGCTCGCCCCCAGCGCTGCCGCGGCCAGCAAATACGCGGCCAGGGCCGCGCCGGTCAGTAGTGCGTAGACCAGGGCGCGGGACAGCACCGTCTCGATGTCGAAGAGTTGGTGCCGGACGATGCCCACCGCCAACGCCGCCACTGCCGCGACGTGCAGGGCGAACGCCACCGCGTCCGACTGCGACGCCTCGGTTGCGGTCAGGAGGAGCGCGAGCGCGGCGACGAACCAGGCGTGCTGGCGCCGCCGCGCCGGCTCGACGCGCCGCATGCGTAGCACGACGGCGACGACCGCCACCGCGCCGACTGCAATCGTCACGAATAACGCCACCAGCGTGACCATTAGTTGTGGTCCGTCGGGTAGCGGCAGGTCGAGCGGATTGTGGTAAGCCGCGCCCGTCTCATCGGCGACGACCTGGTCGACGGTGGCGATGCCCACGGTGGCCACCGTGCCGCTGGTGAGCGCCACCGCGGCCGGCGCGCGCCAACGCGGCGAGGGCAGCCGCCCGTCCGGGAACAGCAGCGGAAGCGCGACCACCAGCAGCAGGAACGCGGGCAGCCACAGCGATACGGCCAGCGCGGCGACGCCCGCGCCGCGCAAAGCGCCCGGCCGAGTGTGCAGCGTGTACGCCACGTACTCCGCCGCCGTCGCGCTGGCCGCCGCGCACAGCCCGGCGATCCCGAGCACCAGACCCAGCCGGTTGGTCGGCTGGCGGCGCAGCACCAACGCGCCGACCACGCCGAACGCCAGGCCGGCCAGCCAGGTGTTGGCCTGGTTGCCGGACAGGAACGAGGCAAACCCGCGACGGCTGGCCCAGACACCCGACAGAGTCGCCACGGACAGCAGGACGGTAACTCCCGCGACGACGGCGGGAGCCATCAGCGGACGTCGCAGCCTCATGGTTCCCTCATTCTGCCGCGCAGCACCGCCACCGAGAAAGGCCCTCGAGCGTCGTTCGGGGCTGCTGTCCCGGCCGCAAGTCGGGACCATGCTCCCTGTAAACCGGGACACGGGGCGACACACGCTGCCCCCATGAACCCCATCAGATGCCACGGACGCAAAAACCTGCTCCTGAAGCTCGTGCCGCTCGTCATCGCACCGCTTCTCGTCCCGGCCTGCGGCAAGGCCGTCGCGCCCGCGGTACACAAGGCCGCCCCCGTGGCCGAGCACGAGGCCGCCGCCGGGTCGTCCGCGCGGCGGATCGCCGACGAGACCGCCTCCCGAGCAGGCTGGACCCCCGACGGGCGACTGCTGACCAGCGACGGCGCCGAGGCGGCCACCCGCGCCGAGGTAACCGCCGAGCTGGACCGCATGCTCACCCCGTATCCCGCGGATGACCTCCGGGACATCGTCAGGGCCGCCTGCTGGGTCAGGGACGGCAGCGCGCTTCTGAACGCCGACAACCCGGACGAGCAAATGGTAGAGGCAGCCGGCCGCGCCGGCGTCCGCACCGCCCAGGTGTACGGCCTGTTGCGCGATCTGCACGACGCCGACTCCTCCGGCGAGATCACCCGAATCGCCGCCGCCGCGCTGCTCTGCGAGCTGGCCGGCGCCTGACCGCCAACCGTTCACCTCTCACAGAGAAAGGAGCCATCTATATGCCCGCTACCGAGCGGTCATCAACGGACGCGGTCTCGCTCGGCATCCAGACCGCCGGAGCGCTCGCCGGCCTGTGGTCTCCGCTCGGCAGGTGATTCGGGACGACGTGCCAATACCGACTGCACCCTATCGGCAATACGCTCCGGTGCCCGATAGCCAGCTCCGACCGCACTTCGTGTCGCAAATAGACGTACGAGCGTGGTGGTAGAGGCCCTTCTCGTGATCGGCCAAACATCGGACCCATCACATTTGGCGGTCTCCACCCAAGGTGTCTAATGAATCATTCGCGCGCCCCTGTTCCGCCAATGCACTCTGGTAGGTGGCCGCCCATAGCTCGGCGGGATTGGCGAGATATGCCAGTGGGACATCTGGCGTGGCCGCGAGGCGCTTGCCGGACTTCAGCGAGGCCGCCACCCACGAACCTAGCTCCGCCGTTCGCCGACGACTATGCCGCTGGCTTCCAACTGATACGCCAGCCGACAGGCGGTGCGTTGAGCGCCGTACGCCATGACAAGGTCAAGCCACCCTCGGTGGCCAGAATAAGAATGGTCAAAAATGGGAAACCAAACGATCAGCGTGAAATCGTCGCAGAGCGCTCTGAGCGCGGGTGAGGTGCTTCGGAGCCCGCCTTCGATCCTCGTCGGCGTTGACGAGCAGGAGCGGCAGGTTCTCGAAGAAATCGGCGTCAAGACAGTCTTCGACCTCGCCGTGTCCCCGGTGTTCGAGTCAGCCCGGCTCATCGCCGCCGCAGCAGCGGATCCGCTCAGTGTGCTCGCCCGGTTCGGGGGCGCACCGAGCGGCATCCTCAGCGACGCCGCCGGTGGCAAGGAGATCGACGAGCTCGCCAATGGCGGCTTGGGACTTCTCTCCGCCTTCTCGGCCGACGGTCAGGGGGCGAAAGCGCAGTCCGCGCTCGGCGTGGGCAGCATTCGAGACTTGGCCATATGGCCGCCCTACCTCGCGGCGCGATCGCTATTCGACGCGATCTTCAACCCGGAATCCGGGTTCGAACGGGAATCCGAATCGCCGCCTGATCTGCTGCCCCGCAACGGCGATTACCCAACCGAACGAGTTTACTACTCGACCCTGCTTATCGATCAGATCGAAGGCGAGCCGCAGAAGGACCTCCGCAAGTCCGGTGCCGTCGACCTCGGCGATGTCGACGACACGTATGGCTTCGACAAGCCCGCCGAGGGTGCGCTGCTCACCTACGCACAGTCCTGGTACGGGCAGGGCTTGGCACTCGGTCAACTACTGCATAGCCTCGCGCTCGCGCCTGGTGAGGCGACGCGCATCGCGATGGTGGACTGGTCGCGGCGTACCACCGGGCAACGGTCGGAATCGGGGAGCCAGTTCGAGAATCTGGAAAACACCACCACGCACACCCGTGCTCTCAGCGAAGTCGTCCAGTCCGTCGCATCTGAGGCACAGCAGGGTTTCAGTCGGTCCAACACATCCGCTCACTCGACCCAGCGCGGAACGGCAGGCGGCGGCCTGACGGACTGGCCCAGCGCTCTCGACCTGATCAACCCCTTCAGCAAGACGCCGGGCATCAAGCTCGAGTCGACGTCGACAGGCGAGGCTACCAACACCTCGACCGCGACAAGCTTCTCCACCTCCAGCGGTCGGCGCGAGGTGAACGCCTTTATGTCGCAGAACATCGCCGACGCGACTCATCAGGCTGCCCATTCGTCCCGCAGTCGCCGAGCAACCGTGGTGGAAGAGGTCGCCGAGTCGGAAGCGGCGAAAGCCACGACCCGGATCGTAGCCAACTACAACCACATGCACGCCCTCACCATTTCCTACTATGAAGTCGTGCAACTGTTCCGAGTCGAGGTGGCACTGCAGAAGGTCGAGAAGTGCCTTTTCATACCGATGAAGCTTCTCGACTTCCGATCCTCGGAGAAGCTCACTCCTCTGCAGAGAAGCACGCTGAGTCAGTGGGCGCTTGATCGGCACGCGGCGAGGGCGTTGGTCAGCGAGCAAGGGCTCGTCGCGGTGGACCTGAAGTCATCGCCGGGGGTCGTCGACCCCGCGCCCAACGGTGTCGGCAATATCATTCTGCCCAGCTCGGCGTCGATTTCGGACGTGCTCGGCAACGACGCAAAGATCGTCGCGAACCGTGGCGTGGTCCTGCCTTCCGGCGCGGCCGTTACGCGGATCGGCACCGTCGGTATCGCCGAGGGCGCCGAGGTGGTGATCACCCGCCGGGACGGATCGGTCAAAGGATATCCGATCAGCGCGAACGGCACCGCAGCCATCTCCCAGCCAATGGAGTGGCGAGACGTGGCGAGCATCGCCGTACGCGGCAAAGCCGATATTCCACCGCAGGCCGTTGTCTCGCTTGAGGTCGCCCCGGCCGCCGTCGCCGAGAAGTCAGACATCAAATCCGTCAACCTTTCCGTTGTTCTGGATCGGCAGAGCGCCGGGGGGCAGACCACGACGATTGCCACGGCCGCCGACAGCGGCGGCAGCGTAATGGAGGCAGCGCTCGCCGAACACCTTCGTCGCAACCGGCTCTATTACAACCAGGCCTTGTGGCGGTCCATGGATTCGGCAACCTTGGCGCTGCTGCTTTCTCCCTATACGTACAATGGCAAGCCGCTGCTGCAGATCATCGACCCAACGCCGGTGACAACTGTCGGAAATTATCTGGTTTTCCGGATGCCGGTCGACCCAGACGACAGCGGGCAGAGCAACGACCAGGCCCGGATCGCGTGGGCCACGTGGCTCCGCGCGCACGGGCTGATGGGCAGCAATGGCATCAACACCGGGGTCGTCCGGCAGGACCTAGTACCGCTGCCGAGCGGAGGGGTGTTCGCCGAAGCGGTGCTCGGCCGGTCGAACTCCGCCGAACACCTCGACATCACCCGTTTCTGGAACTGGCAAGATTCTCCAATCCCTCTGCAGCCCACCGAAATTCAGCCCGTGAACACCGACACGCGAAACCAGCAGACGGATCTGAAGCCGGGCCAGTTCGCGAGTCCGCTGGTCAACATTGTCACGCCCACTTCGCTGCCAGATCCCCAGGGGATGTCGGCGGTTCTCCAGGCCTTGACGGCCGCAAACATGTTCCGTGACATGAGCGGCCTGGCGGCCACCATTGGACTGGCCGGCCAGGGCCTGAAAGCCACCAGTGGGCAGGCCCAGCAGGCGGCCGCACAGGCCGGCCAGAACATGAGGACGGCGGCGGACTTCATCGCCGCCATTGGCGCGATCGCCGCCTCCGCCATTACCGGAAAGCCGACAAACGCCCCAGCACAATCGAACATCTCGAACAGCGGCGCAGCGATCAACCACGGCCGGAAGATGGACACCGAACGTGGTGGCCCAGCCGGTTCCTCGCCCGCACCCACGGGCGCTGGCGCCACCGGTAGCGGCGGCGGCTTGGGCGGTGGGACGGAAAGTGGGCAGACGACGGTCACGACTGGCGGGCAGACGACCGGCGCGACTGGCGGGCAGACCACCAGCACCGTGCCGGCGTCGTCCACCGCCGACTACGAGGATCAGAGCTACACCACAGCAGTGGGCAGTGGCGGCTCGAGCGGAATCGTCGGCTCATTGCTGCAACTACTTCTCGGTGCGACCCCGGCCGCTGCCGACGGGGGATCGACGCCAGCCCTGAGCCTTGGGGAGAGAGTGCCCAACGTAGGCGAGGCGTCGGTCGTAGGACCGATCGCGGGCAAGGTAGTCCGTGGCTCACCCGAGTTCAACGCTCTGGTCAAGAACGACAACCCAGACATCGTGTTCAAGGATGAGGAGAAGACGGACGCCGATCGCATGATGACCCCGCGGCTCCGCGACATGGTCAACGAGCTCGCGGCCCTGGTGGTCAAGGAGTGGCCCGGCAAGAAACTACGAGTGACGGAGGGCTGGGATGAGAACAACGAGCACACCGCCGAAAGCACCCACTACGAGGGCCGCGCGGTCGATATGACGGTGAGCGATCTCGACGCAGCCAAGCTGGGAAGACTCGCCCGGCTCGCCGTCGACGCGGGCTTCGACTGGGTGTTCTACGAGAACGCTCTGCATGTCCATGCGTCCGTAAAGAAGTAGGCGGATTGGCGGGCTGGGCAGCTTCACCTGGCGCCCAGCCCGCGACCGCTACTTCCGACCATCAGGGGCCGTCGCCTCGTTTTCGAGTCGGGCGAGCCGTTGGCTCGCCTCGCGCTGCAGCCG
The DNA here is from genome assembly GCF_000982955.1 of Micromonospora sp. HK10. GTDB lineage: Bacteria > Actinomycetota > Actinomycetes > Mycobacteriales > Micromonosporaceae > Micromonospora. The sequence continues at coordinate 25,313 of NZ_KQ058845.1, forward strand.
CCGCAGTTGGCCCGCGGTCGGCGACAGCTCGTAGCAGTGGCAGTGGTGGAGTGGCGGGGACAGCGCCGACCAGTCGAAGCTGCCGGAGTAGCCGCGGGCGCGGATCTCGGTGAACAGTGTGGTGGCGTTCGTGACGCCGTTGGTGAGGCGCTGGTGCAGGTAGTCGAGGTGCTCGTCGAGGATGCTCGGCCGACCGGCGCGGGGTTTGGCCAACAACTCGAGCGGTGGCGCGGGCGAATCGTCGGACGGGTGCCTCGGGCCAGGCCGAGTCGTCGGGTGATCTCCCGGATGCCGCCCCTCGGTGAGCAAGGCCTGGACCTGCTCGTAGCGGCGTCGGGTTCGGGGGACCAGCCGTCCCTGCTCCGCCCGGTTGGCGAGGGCACCGGCCGAGAGTTGGCGCAGTCACCAGGTCCTCGGGGTCACGGCCGGCCTCGGCTCGGTCGCACTGCTGGTCGGTCAGGTGGACGGCCGGCTGGCGGCGCTAGCGCTGGCCGTGACCGCGGCGGCGCTGTTGCTGGCCGCGCTCGCCGCGCTGGTCCCGGCGATCATGATCCGGCGGCTACCGGCCGCCGTGCGGCCCCGCGCCGGGTAACGCCTTCAACCAGTTACGAGACGTCCCTTAGGCTGTCGCGCGAGTTCGGCAACCTGGAACTGGAAGAAGCGCTCAGCTTCCTGTTCGGGCCGCGATGAAAGAGGCCGTCCCGATGACCGTCACACACGCGGATCTCTTGGCACTCTGGTCGGAGACGCACGTGCGGCTGCTGGACCGGGAGGCGGTCGACGGGCTCGGGCTGCCGGACGACGCGGTGCGGGTGCTCGTGGACGTCGGACTTCCGGTTCACGTGGGCCACTACGGCTTCGAGCCGGTGCCGCCCCGACTGTTCACCCCGGCTAGCGGGACAGGGACCTGGTGCCAGATCGGGCGGGACGAAGGAGGCGACTTCAGCCTGGACCTGGCCACGGAAGCGCTGTGGTCGTGCGTTGACACCCCCGAGTTGCCCACCCGGTTCGTCAACACCACGGTGAGTGCCTTTGTGGAGTTGCTGTGTTCGGCGGTGCGGGGCCGGCGGGACCACGCCGGCGACGTGTCCGCCAATTACGACGCGTTGCACACCGCGGTCAGCAAGGTCGACCCACGCGCCTTGGACGACGACGAGAACTACTGGTCGGTGATTCTGGAGCAGATGGAAATTGGCCTCTTCTGACTGACCAGCATCGGGCGGTGGACCCTGCGCCGTCATCGCACTTCGCGATGGAGCGATGGGAGGTCGGCCGAACCCGTCAGCTGTCGAGGCGTCCCTGCAGCCGGCCGTAGACGGCGGGCTGTGGGGCGACGCCGTCCTCGGATACCTGGTGGATGCCGACGATGGCCAGGGAGATCTGCTCGTCGGTCCAGAGTCGTCCGCGTACGACGTAGCGACTGCCTGCCTCGAACGGCTTCTTGAACAGGGCCGCCACCTTCTCGAAGGTGTGCCCGGCCACCGCCAAGCCGGCGTCGCCCACCAGGAGGGTGGCGTGGTCCTCCAGCAGGCGTAGCAGCTCGGCGGAGAACACATATTGGTTGGTGTCGGTGTGCTGGAGGCCGAACCAGCCCGCGGACTCGACGTTCGCGGGCGTGGCCTCGGTCAGGGCGCCGGGCACCGTGCTCAGCTCCTCGACCGTGGGGTGCGGCGGGTCGAGGGGATGTACCCGCAGGTGGGCGGTCTCCGGCAGTGGTTCCCGTACGAGACGGCGGGTGATCGGCCCGAACGGGCGGATCAGCGTGAGCACGAGCCGGCCGTGACCGCACGGTGACGGGGTTGGGTCGGCAATGTCGCGATAGCGCTTCGGATCACCGGTCCCGATCGGCGAGCGAAGGTCGTAGCGGCACTCGAAGCCGAGCCGGGCCGCCGGGTCGCCGAGGCCCGCGCCGGAGAGCTCGCTGTGCCGGATCGCCAAGTCGACGTCCATCGGCGCGCCGACCGCGAGTGGTCCGCCGGTGCGCTCGTGCTCCGCGTAGGTCAGCACCGAACCGTTGCCGGCGGCGCGCAGGGCGGTCACGTCCACGTTCGCGCCGAACTGGCCGTACAACAAGGGAAAGGTGAGCGCGGTCGCGGTGCGGGACTTCAGCCGGAAGCCGCGGTCGAGGTCGGCGATGGTGAGGCTCACCCGCTCGCTGTGGCGCAGCTCGTCGGTCTGCTCGGGGGCGCTGATCTCAGGCATTTTCCTCGCTCCGGACGGTCGGGATGGCGAATGCTCGGGTCAGGACGGCGTCGATTCGGTCGGTGTAGCCCTGCGGGTCGACCAGGTGGTTGGTGAGGTGCCGCCCGCGGCGGACCCGCCACACCTCGGTCTCCCCACCGCAGTTCTCCTCGAGGAAGCGGATGCTTTCCGCCACGTCGAAGAGGTTGTCCCGCTCGCCGACGATGTGCAGGACGACGGTGCCGGCCAGCTTGCTGACCGACCGGGTGGCGTGGTTGTAGAGCGGCGTCGCCCGCGTCCACAGTACGACGGCGCGCACGACGCACCAGTCGACGGCCGCCCGGACCCGCCGCCATCGTGCTCCCCGCCGTTCCCGGCGCAGCAGCGTGTCGAGCATGTCCTGCCAGCGCACCAGCGGCGTCGAGTCGAAGATCACCGCGGGGTAGTGGCGGGGGCCGTGTCCGGCGTGCGCGATCACCATGTTGCCGCCGAACGAGCAGCCGAGCAGGGCGATCCGCGTACGCAGGGAAGGAAGGTCAGCCAGCAGCCGGTCGACGGTGTGCTGTACCACCGCCTCCAGATCGTGGAGTGGATCCCAGAGGCTGCCCCACAGCCGCCGGGGCGGCGGCCCGCTCTTGCCGCAACCGCGGAAGTCGAACGCCACGACCAGGTAGCCCCGCCGGAAGAGCAGTTCGGCCTGACCGAGCACGCGAGACTTGTCGGTGCCGCGGGAATGGCAGAGGATCACCACCCCGCGTGGGCTTTCCGGCCGGAATGCCCAGCCGGCGATGCGGACGAGGTCCACCGTGACGATCTCGAACGGCGACGCCACCAGCCCGAAGTCGGCCGGCGAAAGGAAGTCGGGTCGCGGCTCGGGACGGGCGAAGCGGAGAAACTGCCGCACCGGGTACGCGAGCATCGTCAGGGCTGCCCTCCGCCTACGACCAGGTCCACCCGGGTGTCCTTGAGCAGCGGCTGCCAGGTGTGCGGGTCGATGTTGTCGGAGCTGGTCAGAAAGTTGGGATGGGTGTCCGCCTTGTCCGGGTGAAAGGTGAGGTAGAGGTGGCCGGCCGGCACGTCCGGGCTCACCTCGGCACGGCACTCGATCGCCCCGATCTCGTTGCGGAGGCCGACCCGCGCCCCGCTGGTCACGCCGAGCCGGGCGGCGTCGGCGTCGTTGACGTAGACGCTGTTCTCGTCGGGCCAGTCGTCGGCGCCGGTCGCGGTGGACGAGTTGAACATGGCCACGTTGTGGCGCTTGGCCTTGTCGCCCATCACGCCCCGCCCGGTGATCAGCACGAAGCCGCCGCGGTTGCGCTCCTGGAAGGGCAGCAGTCGCTCCGGCGGCGGGACGAAGAACGTGGCCGCGCGGCGTTCGGCGCGGCGCACGGCGGAGGACAGCGGCCCCTCCCCGGACGGCTGGTAACGCCGCTCGCCGGCCCACTGCACGCCCTCGCCGGCCCGGATCTGATCCAGGGTGATCGGGGCGCCGGTCCCGTCGACGAACTCGTTGTAGAACCCGCGGGAGGCCGCCTGTACCTCGTTCCAGACGTATTCGCTGAGCGGTTCACCGAAGTCGTCGGTGGGATAGCTGAACGCCTTGTCGAGTGCCGCCGGATCGATGTCGCGGTTGCCGTCCGCCACCAGATCGTCGACCTCGGCCACGGTCAGCCGCGCGTCACCGCCGGCGGAGGGCCGCGCGTCCTCCTCCAGCCGGGCGGCCACCCGGCGCGCCACCTCGCAGACGATCCGCACGTCGCTCCAGGCCTCGAACGCAGGCTCTTCGACCGGCTCCATGAACTGCAGGCGGCGTTCGCCGTTGAGGAAAATGCCGGCGGTCTCGTGCTTCGTGCGGCAGGGCAGCACGATGTCCGCGTACTCGAGAATCTCCGGGTTGTAATAGGAGTCGACGTAGACGATGCAGAGATCCATCATCTTCTCCCGCCACCGCCGCAGGTTGGGAAAGTTGCGGGCGGGGTTGGTGCCGAAGACGAAGAGCGTGCGCAGCCGGTCCGAGGTGGCGAAGGACGCCACCGGCAGCCCCGGCTCCGGGTTGATTCTCCAGGGCGGCAGCTCCCAGATGGCCGCCATCTCGGTTCGGTCGCGCTCCTCGGCGATCCGCATGCGGAAGGGCAGCAACCGCCCGGAATAGCCCAGGGCCAGCTCGGCGGAGGCGTTCGACTGCCCAGCCATGCGCACGTGGCCGCGGCCGGGCTCGCCGATGTGCCCGGTGAGCAGGTGCAGGTTGAGGATGGACGCTACGCCCGCGCTGCCCACGGTCTGATTGATGCCCACCGAACTGGTGGTCACCACGCGGTCACGGCGCCAAAGCTCGGCGGCACGCACGATGCGCTCGCGCATCTCGACCACCGGCATGCCGGTCGGCGTCAACCGCGGCACGGCCTCGTCCAGCCCGAACGGGCCGGTGCCGATGAACCTCAGGAACTCGTCCGCCAGGGCGGGGTCGGCATGGCGGGCGACGTACCCGCGATCCCATGCGCGGTGGTCCACCAGGTAACGCGCGATGACGCAGTTGAGCAGCACGTCGCCGCCGCTGCGTACCGGCAGGTGGATGTTCTCTGGATTGTCCCGTAGCAGCTGCTCGACGGTGTCGGTGCGGCGCGGGTCGACCACCACCTTGACGGCGGCGCGATTCTGGCGCACGTAACGCTGGAACACGGTCGGATGGTTGATCGCCGGGTTGTGGCCGTAGAAGAAGATCGCCTCGGCGTGCCGGTAGTCGTCGTAGCTGGAGAACGGGCCCTCGTTGCCGAAGACCAGCTCGTGACCGCCGGCGTTGTTCGCCAGACACTGCTCGGCGTTCGAGCAGATGTTGTTGGTACCCAGGTGGCCCTGGAAGAACTTCTTGGCCACCCACAGCGACTCGAGCGTCATCTGGCCGACGCCGTAGAACCCGAGCGAATCCCGTCCGAACTCCTGCCGGTCGGCCAGGATGGTGTCGGCGGCCATGTCGATGGCGTAATCCCAGGAGACCCTCTCCCAGCCGTACGGTGAACGCAGCATCGGACTGGTGAAGCGGGCCACCTCGCGAGGATCGGAGCCGAGGTGCTTCTGGAAGTAGTGCGCGCCTTTGACGCATACGCCCATCGAGCCGGTGCCGCGGACCTTGTCGTTCGGCGTGATCGTGACCTGATCGACCACCCCGCAGAACGTGCACAGCGTCTGGCGTGGGCTGTGCTGCTCAACCACGGTGCACCTCCACCAGGTCGCGGGCGAGCGCGGCGGCGCCGAGCGACAGGCCGCCGTCGACCACGAACTCCTGTCCGGTGATGTAGGCAGCACCCGGCGACACGAGGAACGCCGCCATGGCGGCGACGTCGCCGGGATCGGCGAGCCGGCCGAGCGGCACGTGCCGGGCCACGGTCTCCTTCCACCGCTCGTCTCGCGTGGCGGTCGGCCCCGAGTCGACGAAGCCCGGCAGGATGGTGTTGCAGGTGATGCCGTACGGCGCCAGCTCAGCGGCGACGCTGCGCCCGTAGGCGGAGAGCGCGGCCTTCGCGGCGGAGTAGCCCGACAGGCCGGGCATGCCCATGCGCGACACCGCCGAGCCGATCGTCACGATCGTGCCGCCGCCGGCCTTCATGAGCCGGAAGGCGGCAGCCCGGCACAGGTTGGCCACGCCACCGAGGTTGATCTCGACCGAGCGGCGCAGGGCGGCATCGTCGCTGCGCAGCACGGGGCCTTCGGTCACCTCGCCGAAGCAGGTGACCAGGGCGCGGAACGGCCCGGCCGTACGCCACACCGCGCCCACGAAGTCCCGGCACGATGCCGGGTCGAGCACGTCGACCTGAAAGGGCCGAGCCGGCAGGTCGTCGAGCGCCTCCTTGGTGCCATGCCAGCCGACCACCACCTCGTGGCCCTCGGCGGCCAGGGTTCGCACGACGGCCCGGCCGATCCCGCCCGGGCCGACGACGACCACCCTCATACCATGCTCCGGCCGGTCGTCGCGAGCGCCTGCTCCCGCTCGACCTTCTTGCGTACGAGGTTCTTGTAGATGCCCTTGAAATGCCGGGTCTTCTTGAGCGAGAATTCGCGGTTGTAGAAGTCGCGGTAGACGCTGAGCGTGCCGGTCTCCAGCTCGGCCGGAGTCATGTTCTTCGGCTCGTAGACGCAGTCGAAGACGGTGTAGTACGACCAGGGCTTCGAGAGATCGATTCGGTTTTCCCGCTCCATGTCGTCGCGCAGTGGCGTGCCGGGGAACGGCGTCACGCATGAGCATTGGATGCCGGCCAGATAGTTGTCCTTGACGAATTGAGACGTCGCCTCGAAGGAATCCTTGGTGTCGGTGTCCAGGCCCAGCGTGAACGCGCCGTAGACGCCGACGCCGTGATCCTGGATCGTCTTCGTCGCCTCGACGTACGTCTTCAGCGCGCGGTATTTCCAGTTACGTTCGTCGATGTTGTGCAGGCTGTCGGTGGAGACGCTCTCGAAGCCGATGAGCATCGTCATGCAGCCGCTCTCGTGCATCAGATCGAGAATGTCGGGGTCCTTGTAGAACGAGACGTCGGACTGGCCGCTCCACTTGATGCCCAGCGGGATGAGGCGCTTGAGAAGTTCCCGGGTGCGCTGCCGGTCCACGACGAAGTTGTCGTCGGAGAACAGGATGTACGGGCTGTCCCAGCGGTCCCGCACCATCTCGATCTCCCGGACCACCTGGTCGAGGTCCTTGTAGCCGAGCTTGTCGCGGTAGCGGATCGTGGCCGCACAGAACCGGCAGGTGTGCGGGCAGCCGCGCGACGTCTCGATCCAGATGCTCGGGTAGTAGCGCTGCTGCGCCAGCTCGTAGCGCGGCCGGGGTGCGCGGGTCAGGTCGGCGCGGGCCGTCTGCCGGTACATGGGCTGGAGCTCGCCCTCTTCGAAGTCGCGCAGGACCTGCGGCCACAGCGCCTCCGCCTCGCCCACGCAGACCGCGTCGACGTACCGGGCGACCTCCTGCGGGAGCAGGTTGGCGTGCAGGCCGCCGGCCACCACGGGCACGTCCCGGGCGCGGAACTCGGTGGCGATCGCGTACATCCGGTCGGCCTGCGCGGTCATCCCGGTGAGGGCGACCAGGTCCGCCTCCTCGTCGAAGTCGACCGGCTCGATGTTCTCGTCGACGTAGTGCACCTCCCACTCGGGCGGGGTGAGCGAGCCGACGATCATGAGGCCGGTGGCGAAGCCGGTCCAGGTGTAGTCGAAGAACTGGAACTCGCGGGACTCCCGCTTGAAACGCTGGTGCTCGGGGTTACGCCCGAAGAACGTCGCCTGCGGCGCGATCAGGAGCAGCTTGCGTCGTCGTGCCATCGTTGTCGCCCTTCTCGTCCTCGGCCAGTTGTTGTTCACAGGCGGTCACGAACTCGCCGACGGTGGCGATGCCGAACAGTGCTTCCTCGTCGATCTCGATGCCGAGCTCCAGCTCGGTGCGCGCCACCACCTCGAGCAGCACGATGGAGTCCACGTTGGCCAGGCCGGTCACCGGATTCTCCGGTTTGATGTCGGCCTCCGGGATCTTCGCGACCGTGGCGATGACTCGCCGTACCCGATGGAAGACGTCAGTCATGGTCCTTCTCCTCCTTGCGCGTCGTCAGCGGGAGCGGCACCGGCTGCGACGTACGCGTCGGCGGTCGCTGCGCCGCGGACGGACGCAGCTGGAACGACCGTCCGGCCGAGGCCCGGAAGCCGCCGACCCCACCCGGCAGCGGGAGGTAGTCGGGTTCCGGGATGTCCAACTCCATCCCGGGTCGCAGCCGGGCCGGATTGAAATCCGGTAGGTCCCGGTTGTGCGCCACCAGCTCCACGTAGCGCCGCGCGTCGCCGTACGCGACGAACGCGATCTCGGTGATGGTGTCGCCCTGCTGAACCACGTATGGCTGACCGATGACGGGACCCGGTCGGGTCATGAATCCCTCCCTGGTGGGGTGGCGGCGGGTGCCACGACGGCCAACCGGCCCTCGCGCAGCAGCTGGGCGGCGTGCCTCCGGCGGGCTTTGCCGGAGCTGGTACGGGGAAGCGCGCCGCGGCGGACCACGGTGACGTCGTCCACCGGGATGCGCAGGCCGCTGCGGACTGCCGTCGCGATCGCCTCGGTGAGGCCGGCGGCCGGCGGATAGCGCACCGCCTCGACGAGGACGTGGACGGCCTCCGTGTCGTCCCGGCTGGTGCCGAACGCGATCACCCCGCCCGGCCGCACGCCGTCCACCCGCTCGGCGAGCAGCTCGATGTCGTGTGGCTGATAGTTGCGGCCATTGATGATCACGACGTCCTTGATCCGTCCTGTCACGTAGAGCTCGCCCTCGTGCAGGAAGCCGGTGTCGCCGGTGTGCATCCAGCCGTCGTGCCAGGTTCGGGCGGTGGCCGCCCGGTCGCCGAAGTAGCCGTCGGCGAGGTAGGGACACCGGACGGCGATCTCGCCCTCGTGCCCGTCGGGCAGTCCGGCGCCGTTCTTTCCGACGATCCGCACCTGTACGCCGGGCAGCGGGGGGCCGGAGGAGACGAGCTCCATGGTCGATCCCTCGACCGCCCGGTGCTCGGTGGCGAACCGGTCGGCGTCCAGCCTGAGGGTGCGCATGCCCTCGCCCGGCCGGGTCGCGCACACGGCGAGGGTGCACTCGGCCAGGCCGTACGACGGCACCAGCTGGGCGGCGCGAAAGCCGGCCGGGGCGTACGCCTCGGCGAACGCGCGCAGCGTCTGGGCCCGAATCGGCTCGGCGCCGCAGCCCGCGATCCGCCAGGACGACAGGTCGAGGCCCTCCGGTGGCTCGGCCGCGGCCCGCCGGGCGAGCAGCCCGAACGCGAAGTTCGGCGCGAAGACGATGGTGCCGCGTACCCGGGAGATCAGCCGCAGGAAGCCGATCGGGTCACGGACGAAGCGCTGCGGCGTGACGTACCAGACCGGGGTCTGCGTCTGCACCGCGGCGAACACCTTACCGATCAGGCCCATGTCGTGGAAGAGCGGCAGCCAGCTCACGCCGCGGTCCACCGTGCCGTCGATGCCGAGACCGGCGGCCAGCGCCCGGCCGTGCCCGACGAGCGCCCGGTGGCTGACCACGACGCCCTTGGGCGCGCCGGTGCTCCCGCTGGTGAACTGGATCAACGCCGGGTCTGCCGGGTCCACCTCGCCGACCGCGCCGACCGGCGCAGCTGTCAGGCCGGCGAAGTCGATGACCGGACAGTCCACGTCGGACTCGCCGACCACCCGGCGCGCCGCGGCGCCGAGCAGCGCCAGCCGCGCGCCCGCGGCCCGGCATACGCGTCCCAGGCCGGTCCCGTAGGTCTCCTGCTGGGACAGCACGAACGGCGGCAGGTAGGGCACAGCCACGATGCCGGCCCTCAACAGAGCGAGAATGGCCGGCACGAATTCGGCCGGGTCGTCGAGCACCAGGATCACCCGGTCGCCGTGCCGCAGCCCGAGACCGGCGCAGCGAGCGGCCAGCTCGGCCGTGCGCGCGGCGAGTTGGGTGAACGGCACGTACTGTTCGCCGGTCGTGCCGACGAACGTGAGGCCACGGTCGTCCGCGTCCAGGCCCGCCAGCACCTCGGAAAATGTGCGCGCGCCCGTATAAGGGTGATGGACCACGATTCCCCCGTCTTGGATCGTGTTCCGTGGCCCGCCCGATGTATGGCCACGAATGTCAGGAACGAGCCCTGAACCCGATCGCCAACCTATCCACTGTCAACAATGCTGTCATCGGTGGTCTCACGATGTGGCTTTGTGATCATCATTCACCTATTTGGCGATGACCGATTCGCGCTGCGCCTCGCCGGAATGAGCTGCGCGTTTACCCGAAGGCGCCCCAATGCACCCGCCCGGGTAACCGGAATGTCTGTCCGGGACTTCCCGGATTGGGTACAGTCGGCGGGTCATGACATGGCGGTTTCTTCTCCTTGGGTGCCGCAGCGGAGCCTGATCACGGCTGACACTCCGCTGCGGGGTTCGGCCGCGTCGTGGCGCGGTGCGCGTCGGCCGGAAATCCGACTTCCGCACACCCACCTGGAGCTTCCTCATGAATCCGTTCACCACGCAGCAGCCCAGCGGCATGCCCACGCACCGCTACACGTCCTTCGCCGAGCAGTTCCCCTACTCGCTCCCGGACCGGCAGTGGCCCGCCAAGACCCTCACCAAGGCGCCGCGCTGGTGCGCCGTGGACCTGCGCGACGGCAACCAGGCACTGGTCGACCCGATGTCGGTCGAGCGGAAGCGCCGCATGTTCAACCTGCTCGTGCAGATGGGCTTCAAGGAGATCGAGGTAGCCTTCCCGGCCGCCTCGCAGACCGACTTCGACTTCGTCCGTACGCTCATCGAGCAGGACCTGATTCCGGACGACGTGACCATCCAGGTCTGTGTGCAGTGCCGGGAGCACCTGATCGAGCGCACGTTCGAGTCGCTGCGCGGCGCCAAGCGCGCCATCGTGCACTTCTACAACTCGACCTCGGTACTGCAGCGGCGCGTCGTCTTCGGCCTGGACCGGGACGGCATCACCGACATCGCCACCAGCGCCGCCCGGATGTGCCAGAAGTACGCCGAGGCGATCACGCCGGACACCGAGATCTTCTACGAGTACTCCCCGGAGTCCTACACGGGCACCGAGCTGGACTACGCGCTGGAGATCTGTTCCGCGGTGATCGACGTGATCGACCCCACCCCGGCCCGCCCGCTCATCGTCAACCTGCCGGCCACCGTGGAGGCGGCCACCCCGAACGTGTACGCCGACACGATCGAATGGATGCTCGGCCGGCTGCCCCGCCGCGACTCCCTGGTGCTCAGCCTGCACCCGCACAACGACCGCGGCTGCGCCGTCGCCGCGGCCGAGCTCGGGCTGCTGGCCGGCGCTGACCGGATCGAAGGCTGCCTGTTCGGCAACGGCGAGCGCACCGGGAACGTGGACCTCGTCACCCTCGGGATGAACCTGTTCTCCCAAGGCGTCGACCCGATGATCGACTTCTCCGACATCGATGCGATCCGGCGCGCTGTGGAGTACTGCAACCAGCTTCCGGTGCACCCGCGCCACCCGTACGCGGGGGAGCTGGTCTACACCGCCTTCTCCGGCTCCCACCAGGACGCCATCAACAAGGGCTTCGACGCGCTGCGCGCCGACGCGGACGCAGCCGGGGTGCCGGTGGACGCCTTCACCTGGGCGGTGCCCTACCTGCCGATCGACCCCAAGGACGTGGGCCGCAGCTACGAGGCGGTCATCCGGGTCAACTCACAGTCCGGCAAGGGCGGCGTGGCCTATCTGATGAAGACCGAGCACCAGCTGGACCTGCCGCGCCCGCTGCAGATCGAGTTCTCCGGCGTGGTGCAGCAGCACACCGACGACGAGGGCGGCGAGGTCAGCCCCGCCGAGCTGTGGGATCTGTTCGCGCAGACCTACCTGGGCGCCGGTCGGGTCGCGCTGGGCGACTACCAGCTGGCGCCGGTCGAGGCTACGGCCGGCGAGCTGCAGCTGACCGCCGAGATCACGGTGGACGGCGTACCGGGCACGGTGACCGGCGTCGGGCACGGACCGATCGAGGCGTTCGTCAACGCGCTCACCGGCTCGGTACTGGAGGTCAGCGTCCTGGACTTCGCCGAGCACGCGATGGGCAGCGGCCAAACGGCCCGCGCGGCGGCGTACGTGCACTGCGCCGTCGGCGGCGGGCGCCGGTGGGGTGTCGGCATGGATTCCAACATCACGACCGCCTCGCTGAAGGCTGTGCTGAGCGCGGCCAACCGGGCGTGAAGGGCGGCCGGCCTACCACTGCACGGGCATCCGCTCGGGACCCCGGGTGATCAGGCCGGCCTTCCACTCCACCTGCTCGGGCGGCAGTGCCGGCCGCAGGCCCGGCAGCCGCCGCAGCAGCGTCTCGTAGGCGATCGTCAGCTCGGCCCGCGCCAGCGCCGCACCGATGCAGTGGTGCGGGCCGAGCCCGAACGCCAGGTGCGGGATCTCCGGCCGGGTGATGTCGAACCGGTCGGGCTCGGGCAGCAGCTCCTCGTCGCGATGCGCCGAATACTTCAGCGTGATGACGGTGGAGCCCGCCGGCACGGTCACGCCGCCCAGCTCCACGTCGCGCACCGCCACCCGCTCCAGGCCGGCCTGCGAGATGCGGACGTAGCGCAGGATCTCCTCCACGGCCTGCGGGATCAGCTCGGGACGCGTCCGCATCAGCTCACGCTGGTCGGGGTGGGCGTCGAGGGTGAACAGCGAGTTGGCCAGCAGCGACGCCGTGGTCTCGTAGCCGCCGATCAGGATGATGTAGACGTTGTGTGCGAGCTCGGCCTCGGAAAGGCGGTCCCCCTCGTCCCGGGCCGCGATCAGGTCGCTGAGCAGGTCGTCGCCGGGCTCTCGGCGACGCCGCTCGATCTCCGCGCCGAGGTAGTCGAGCATGTCGCGGCTGGCCTGCCGCATCTCGTCCCGGCTATGCGCGGTGATCGACATCAGGACGTCCATCCAGCCCTGCAGCTGCCGGTGGTCCTCGGCCGGGACGCCGAGCATCTCGGACACCGAGAGGGCCGGCAGCGGTGCGGCGAACGCACTCACGAAATCGACCGGCGGCCCGGCGGCCACCATGTCGTCGACCAGCTGCTCAGCTATCTCCCGCAGCCGCGGCCGGAGCCGGTTCACCGCCCGCGGCGTGAAGGCGCGGTTGACCAGCCCGCGAATCCGGGTGTGGTCGGGGGGATCCATGCTCAGCATGATGTGCGGGCTCATCGGCGCCGGCCGCAGGGTCGCCACGCCGGGCCGGGTGGCCGCCGCGCGGCTGAACGCCCTGTCCAGGAACACCTGGCGCACGTCGCGGTACCGGCTCACGACGTACGCCTCGCCGCCGGATGCGAGCGGCATCCGCGCGACCGGGCAGGTGCGGCGCAGCTCGGCGTGCAGAGGCTCGTCGTCGCGTTCGGGCGGAGAGGGGAACGGGAACGTGCCGGGCTGCGGCATGCGCATCTCCTTCCGTGCGTGAGTCGCAAAGCTGACTCGGCAGTACTCAGTAGACTGACCGACTTTCGCCGGCCGGCTACGCCGGGCTGGGGTCGTCCGCTGCCCGGCGGGGCTCCGGCGTGGCACCGGATGGCGCAACGGTGTCCGGAAGCAACCCCAGCAGGGCGGCTTTCACGCCGGCCTGGAAGCGGCTTTCCACGCCGAGATCCTGCATCACGAGCGCGATGTGCCGGCGGCAGGTGCGGGTCGCCATGCCGAGCCGACGGGCGATCACCTCGTCCTTGAGGCCGAGCGCCATCAGCCGCAGGACGTCGAGACGGACGTCGTTCATCTCGGGCGTCACATCGGTGTCGCTGTCGAACGGGACCGAGGTGAGCCACGCCTTATCGAACTGGGCCGCCAGGAAGCAGACGCAAGCCGGCACCGAGATGCGGAGACCTCCCGGCAGGCGATTGCCTTCGTCGTCGTAGCGAGAGACGAAGGCCACCGAGCGATCGAAGATCACCATGCGCTCGACCGGGTCGTCGGTGGTGCGGACGACACCGCCGGCGTCCTGGATCCGGCTCACGTAGGCGCGGGTCGCGAGGCTGGTTCGCGCGGTGTGCTGATAGATGACGCGCATCCCGACGCCACGCTCCAGCGCCGCCAGGTCACGTGGCAGCGCATCGGCGAGGGTGGACGCTCCTCGCCCGCCACCCGGCTGCGCACTGAGCACCTCGCGGACGCACCGCCGTGACGACGCGGCGATCTCGTTCACCGTCTCGTCCGTGTTGGTGAGTTCGCGAAAACCGGCCCCCGCCGCGGTGGTGTCGCGCCGGAGTTGGTCGTAGATCGGGCGGAGCGCCTTCAACTCGTCACGGATCCGCTGGACGACCATCTGGCGTTCGAGGATCTCGCGTTCCAGCGGACCGTTGAGCGCCATGTCGGCGACGTCGGGATCGACCGGTTCCCGGATCTCGTCCTCGCCCCGCGTCAGCAGACCGAGCGACTCCATTCGGCCGGCGAGGTCGCCGGCCTCGGCTTCGGTGATCTGAAGCACAGAAGCCACGGTCGCGGCCTCGAACGAGCCGCTGTCCAGGCAGCACCGGTACGCAGCGAGCAGGGAGTCGTCGGGGCGCTCCGACTCCTCGTCTTTCCCCGTGATCAGCTTCAACGTGACTTCTCCTATTGGCATGGCCGGATGAGGCCAGCGGGCGGGGGTTGAGTACGAGGTCCGCCCGTGCGACCGTTCTGTCGTCGACCGACGACACGGTTTACGGGGGGAGTGAGCCACATTGATCACGTGTCATTCATTGTATCGGCGTCTTGACGTGGCGAACGGGGCCGGCGCCGACTCCTGGCCGACTGCATTCGCGCGGCGGGGGGACACGGGATGGGATTGACCTCCGGTTAAGCTGGCGCCTGCTCCCACTTTCTGGGAAGCGCCGTCGGGACGGCCTGGCGGTTCGCCGGTGCCCACGTATATTTACGTCCCGTGACTTCAACGGAATCCAGCAATCCCACAGCCGACTCGCAGGAAGCCGGCATTCGCACGGTTATCGTGCTCAATCGCAAATTGGATGTCGGACGCCTCCTCAACGTGGCGGGGCATCTGGCCGTCGGTCTAGCGGCCGGAGCGCCTGATCATGGGCTCTTCGACCTGCAGACATACCGCGACGCCGACGGCGACACGCATCCTGACATCAGCGCCCATCCGGTGATCATCCTGAAGGCCGACAACTCCAACCGGATTGCCCGGCTGCGTGTCGAGCTGAGCGAAGCCGGTGTCCGCAGCGTCGACTTCGTCAACACCATGGCCGACGGCGGCACGGCCCGGCAGCTGCTCGATACGGCAGCCACCGCGGCGGCCGACCTGGAGTATTACGGAATCGCCTTCATCGGCGAACGCGCGATTCTGGACCCGCTGACGAAGAGGTTCAGCTTGTTCAAGTAGGCACGCCCTCCGGTGGCGTGTGATATGGGGGGGACAATGTATTACCGCCTGTTCCAGAACCAGGACAAGGTAAGCCGCGAGTTGATCCGGAGCTTCGCCGACCTGCCTCCGGACAACTACCTGCAGGGCACGGACAGATTCCGATTCCGCGCCTTCGGCCAGGCCGAGGTCAAGGGCGACGAGGTCAACTGGGCCGAGAGCACCTCGTTCTTTCAGGAGACGGAAATCAACGGCTATGCGGGCGGCATGACGCGCAGCTTCGCGCCGCTTCCGCAGCCGGCCCAGCAATTCGCCGAGGAGTTGGTGCGCGACCCGCGGATACGCCGCGTACTGCGCCAGGAGGAATTCTTTATCGGCTGCCACCAGATCCGGATCGTCGCGGACGACTCGTTCAACGGATATCCGGCGCCCGAGGGCTTCCACCACGACGGTTTCGATTACGTGGCGGTCACCAGCATCGCTCACGACAACGTGAGTGGTGGCGTCTCGCTCGTCTCGGTCGCGGACTCGGCCGAGGACGACGAAATCATCCTGGACCGGGCCCTCCCGCCGGGTGAGACCGTGCTCATCGACGATCGCCTGGTGCGCCACTACGTCAGTCCGGTCACGCCGAAGGCGCCCGGCACCGCGACCCGCGACGTCATCGTGATCACCTTTGCGGTGAGCGAGCCTTACACGCGGGAGAACGCGGCCTGATGATCGAGGTCTACTCCATTCAGCAGTGGTTGTTCGACACCGCACACGGGCGGTACGACATCGACCTCGCCGAGAGCGGGGTTCAGTTCCAGCGCGTGGCCGACATCACGATCGACCCCAGCTGGGAACTGGACTACAGCCCGGACCGCGGTGAGGCGGCCACCCGTGAGGCGATTGCGTCGCTCTACGGCCGCACCTCGGCCGATGGCGTGGTCGTCTCGCACGGCGCTCAAGAAGCGTTGTATCTGCTCTACCGATCCCTCCTGCGACCTGGCGACCACGTCGTGACGACTACACCGGGCTGGCAGCAGGCGTGGGAGGTGCCGGCCGCGATCGGCTGCCAGGTCAGCAAGTTCACCTGGCGCCCCGGTACGCCGTTCGACGTCGATGCGCTGATCGCCGCGACCACGCCGGCGACCACCATGATCACCCTGAACAGCCCGAACAACCCGGGCGGCAGGCTGATCGATCCGCAGGCGTGGCGCCGGCTGACCGACTTCGCTCGCAGCCGCGGGATCTGGCTGGTCAACGACGAGGAGTACCTGCTCGACTTCGGCGCCTCGGTGGCGCAGCAATACGAGCGGGGCATCTCGGTCTCCAGTCTGTCCAAGGTGTATGGCCTGCCCTCCCTGCGCTTCGGCTGGGTCGTCTGCACGCCGGAGGTCGCCGAGCAGATCGTGAACTACAAGCGGTACACGACGGTGTCGAACTCGCTGCTCTGCGAGCGAATCGGCACTCGGGTGCTGACCGATCGGCAGCGGCACATCGATCGCTACCAGCGGCTCGTCGACGCCGGCCGGGGAATCCTCGACAGCTTCGCCCGGGACCACGCCGAGCAGCTCGAGCTGGTAGAACCGCAGGGCACCCCGTTCGCCTGGTGCCACCTGCGCGCCGGGCGGTCCGACGAGGTCGTCGAGCGGCTTCTGGCCGAGGAACGGACACTGGTGATGCCCGCCGAGGTCTTCGGCGCCACCGCCGGCCTACGTATCAGCTTTGCACGGCCACCGGCGCTCCTCGAGGAGGGGCTGGCCCGGGTCGGACGGCAGGTGAAGAAGCTGGCCACCCCGTGATCACCACGTCTTCGACCGCCCTGCGTACGGCCCTGCGCGAGACGTTCCCGGTCGCGATGGGGTACATCCCGCTCGGCATGGCGTACGGCGTGTTGCTCGTCCAGACCGGACTGCCGTGGTGGCTCGCCCCGCTGTCGGGTGTTGTGATCTTCGCCGGGGCGATGCAGTTCCTGTCGGTCGGGCTGCTCGCCGCGCACACGCCGCTGCCGGCCATCGCGTTCGCGACCTTCGCGGTCAACTTCCGGCACGTGTTCTACGGGTTGTCGTTTCCCTATCAGCGACTGGAAAGCCGGTGGCGGCGCGCCTACGGCGTCTTCGCCCTGACCGACGAGACCTACTCGCTGCTGGCCGGGCGGCCCGCGGAGGAGTTGCCGGGCGACCGGATCCACCTGATCCAGCTGCTCAGCCAGGGATACTGGGTGGCCGGTGGCACGGTCGGCGCAATCGCCTCGGTGGCGCTGCCGCGCGGCATCGACGGCATCGACTTCGCGCTCACGGCACTGTTCGTGGTGCTCGCGCTCGGGCACTGCGCCCGGCCCGCGAACCTGGTCCCGGTGCTCAACGGCGTGGCCGCCAGCGCGGTGGGCCTGCTGGTCGGCCGCGGGCAGTTCCTTTCGGTGGCGATGGGTGTCTTCCTCGTCCTCACTATTGCCAGGTTCCTGCTCCGTCGTAAGGAGGTGACCGATGACGACGACGTATCTGCTCGCCGCGGTGGCGGTGATCGCGATAGTGACCTTCGCCCTGCGGGCGGCGCCGTTTCTGGCGCTGCGTAGGGTCGCCGCCGCGCCGATCGTGCGGTACCTCGGCGTCGCCATGCCGCCCGGCATCATGATCATTCTGGTCGTCTACTCCGTCTCGTCCGTCTCGTTCACCACGCGCCCGTACGGGCTGCCCACTCTGATCGCCATCGCCGCGACCGCGAGCGCGCACCTGTGGCGCCGCAACGCCCTGCTGAGCATCGTCGCCGGCACCGGCGTCTACATCGCGATGCTGCACCTGTTCCGCTGATCCGCCGGGCCTGAGCCCACCGTCTCCACCTGCCGCGGACCGGGAGAACCCCGGTCCGTCGGTGGCGGCTGCCCGAAACCCGCGAACCACTTTGCGCCGACCGTCGAAAGGAAGTGAATGGCGTGCCGCTCGAACCGCTGCGCCGGTACCGCCCCGCTCAGCCCTGGGAAGTCAGCGACCCGCGGCGCGCCGCATACCGGGTCCCTCCGCCCGACAACGGTGGGCCACGATGAGCGCAACGCCGCGCCCCGTGGGCACGCTCGAGCGGCTGAGGACGATCCGGCGTGCGTTGCACCAGGTGCCCGAACTCGGGCTGCACCTGCCGCAGACGCAACGGCTGGTTCTCGACGCCCTGGCGCCGCTGCCGCTGGAAACGCGCACCGGTGAAGGCCTGTCGTCGGTCGTGGCAGTCCTGCGCGGCGGCGCGCCGGCCGTCGGCGATCGGCGCGCGGTCCTGCTGCGGGCGGACATGGACGCGTTGCCGATCGAGGAGAAGACCGGCCTGCCGTACGCGTCGGCACAACCCGGCGCCATGCACGCCTGCGGACATGACCTGCACACCGCGATGCTGATCGGCGCGGCGGGGCTGCTCGCCGAGCGAGCGGCGAGCCTGCCGGGCGACGTGGTGTTCATGTTCCAGCCGGGCGAGGAGGGTGACGCCGGCGCACGCCACATGATCGAGGAGGGCGTGCTGGACGCGGCCGGCGAACGGGTATGTGCGGCGCTGGCGCTGCACGTGTTCGCCGGCGTCGCCCCGTTCGGCACGGTGCTGACCCGGCCCGGCGCGATCATGGCGGCCTCGGATGCCCTGCGGGTCACCGTCCGCGGTCGGGGCGGACACGCCTCGATGCCGCACACCGCCCGCGATCCGATCACCGCGGCCGCGGAGATGGTCCTCGGGCTGCAGACCGCTGTGACCCGCCGGATCGACGCGCTCGACCCGGTCGTCTGCACGGTCGGCATCATGCGGGCGGGAACGCGACGCAACGTGATCCCCGACTCGGCGTACTTCGAGGCCACGATCCGCACGTTCAGTCACGCCCGGCGGGAGTCGGTCCGGAAACTTTTCCCGCAGGTCATCCACGGTATCGCGGCGGCACATGACGTCACCGCCGAGGTGACGATCGAGCCGTTCTACCCGCCGACCGTCAGCGACGCGGCCGAGGCCGGCCTGCTCCGCGACGTCGCCGCCGGCCTGCCCGGCGCGCGGTACGCGGAGCTTCCGGCGCCGCTGACCACGGCGGAAGACTTCGCGTACGTGCTCGAGCAGGTGCCCGGAGTAATGGCGCTGCTCGGTGCGGGGCCGCGCGGCACGGATGTCGACCGGCAGATACCCAACCACAGCGCGACGGTCCTGTTCGACGACGACGTCCTGCCCATCGGCGCGCGGCTCTACGCCGAGTGGGCCGGACGGCGCCTGCGCGACGCCGCGCCCGCCTCGAGCCACTCGCGTTCAGCGGAAGGTGCCGTACATGCAGCAATCCTGTGAAACCCTCGTCATCGGCGCGGGAATCGTCGGTACCGCGGTCGCGCTATCGCTCGGCCACGAAGGTCTCCGCGTCATCGATGCCGCCGGGCCCGAACTCGCGGGAGCCACCGGTCACTCGCCGGGCTACATCAGCCAACTCGGCTACCACCCTGTGCTGACCGCGATGGCCGTCGAGACGACCGCGCTCTGCGAGCGTCTGACGGGCGGCGACACGCGGGTGTTCGACCGTGTCGGCAGCATCGAGGTCGCGACGACGCCGCGGGGCGCCGAAGCCCAGGAGGCGCGCCGCGCGCTGGCCGCGGAGTCCGGCGTCACCGTCCGCCGGCTGCGGCCGGCGCAGGCACAGGCTCTCGCACCGCAGTGCGTCGACGCGGGTACGGCACTCGGCGCGTTGCACTTCCCGGACGACGCCGTCGTCGACGCGCCGCGGCTCACCGCGCTGCTGCGCGGCCACGCCGAAGCGGCGGGCGCCCGTTTCCATTGGCACGAGCCGGCGCTCAAGCTCGCGCAGCACACCGGCCGCGTCGAGGTGACCACGCCCTCGGGGACGTTCACGGCGGCCCGGGTCGTGCTCGCCACCAGCATGTGGACGCCTGCCCTGACCGGCCCGCTCGGCGTGCGCCTGCCCATCGTCTCGATCAGGCACCCGTTCGTCTACGGGCCGACCGGTCACGCCGCGCCCCCGCGCCAGCCGTTCGTTCGTTTCCTGGAGCAGGCCGTGTACGGGCGCTGGCACGGTGACCGGTGGGGCTTCGGCACCCGCGCGCACCCCGACCACCTGGCCGACATGGCCGGGAGACAACGCGCCGACCTGCCGTGGGACGGTACGTTCGAGGAGACCATGCAGCTGCTCAGCCGGCAGTTCAAGGACTGGCGACTCTTCGCTCCCCGGCAAAGGCTCGACGGGGTGTTCCCCGCCACGCCGGACGCGCTGCCGATGGTCGGTCACCTCACGGGCGACGTGTGGATCGCCGCCGGGATCCTGGTGACGCATGCGCTCGCCGCCGGACGGATCCTCGCTGATCTGATCCGCGGGAGTGCCGATGTCGCGGCCGAGGCGAGCCAGGCGCTCGCGCCGGCTCGCTTCGCCGACCTGGACGAGGAGGCCGCCACGGCCCAGGCCATCGATGCCTATCACGGTCGCATCGCGGTCCGGCGGGCCCAGCATGCCTGAGCCGTCACTGTGGCAGGAGCTCACCGCCCGCGATCCGGGTCATGCCCCCGCGTACGTCGAACGGTTCCGCGCCTGGGAACGCGATGATCGCGTCGACCTCGGCGGCGAGGCGCGCCTGGTGGACGCCCTGGCACCGCGCGGCGCCCGGATCCTGGACGCCGGCTGCGGCACCGGGCGGGTCGGCGCGCGCTTGCACCGGCTGGGCCACACCGTCGTCGGTGTCGACTCCGACGCACAACTGCTCGACGCCGCCCGAACGGATCATCCCGGCCCGACCTGGGTCCGTGCCGACCTGGCGGAACTCGACACCGTGCCGGAGGCGTCCGAGCCGTTCGACGTGATCGTCGCCGCCGGTAACGTCATGGTGTTCCTGGGCCCGCCGACCCGCCGGCCGGTCCTGACCCACCTGCGCCGCCGGCTGACGCCGGACGGGCGGCTGGTCACGGGGTTCGACCTCGATCGGGGCTATGGACGACCGGAGTTCGAAGAGGACGCCCGGCACGCGGGTCTCGTCGTGGAGCACACGTTCCGCACCTGGGATCTGCGTCCAGCCGGTGCCGACCCGGCGTATGTGGTCTACCTCATGACGCCCGGGACAGCCGAGTGAGCGCGTTCGAGCCCAGTCTCGACCGGCTGTGGGAGCGCGGCTCCCTGCGCTGGCAACGCCGGTCCGCCCCGGACGCGGTCCCGCTGACCATCGCGGAACTCGACGTGCGCACACCGCCCTTCGTCCTGGACGCCGTCATGGGCCGGCTGACCGGAACCGGCGTCGGCTACTACGACCCGGCGGCGTTGCGCGAGCGGTGCGCGGAGTTCGGCGAGCGGGTGTTCGGGATCACCGGCTTCGCCTGGTCGCGAACGTGCTCGGACACCCTGCAGGCGTGCCGGACGGTGGTGGACGCGCTCGTAGCGACCGACGGCACGGTCGTCGTGGAGGAGCCGCTCTACCCCGACCTACGGCGACTGGCGCGCTATCCACGCCGGCGGCTGCTGACCGTGCCGGCCCCGCCCGTGCCCGGCGCGCCCGCCGACTGGGAGCTGATCGCCACGACGCTGAAGGCCGCCGACTGCGCCCTGCTGTGCCACCCGCACAATCCGCTCGCGACGGCGTGGTCGGCCGGCGGCATCGACCGGTTCCTGGAGCTTGCCGCGCGTGCACGGTGCGCGGTGGTCGTCGACGAAGTGCACCTGCCGCTCTCGGGCCGCCCGTCGTTCATGTCCCGGGCGGCCGGTCACGACGCCCCGGTGGTCGTGTGCACGTCGCTCTCCAAGTCGATCGGATCCAGCGGCACGAAAACCGGATTCGCCTACGCCAACGCCGCGGCCGCCGAGCGCATCGGCGGTTTACCCGACGAGGCCTTCCCGTCGCCGGACACGTTCGGTGCCGCCATATCGCTGGCCTTCCTGGACCACGGGGCCGGTTGGCTGCCGCGGGTGCGCGCCGAGCTGGACGCAAACCGCGCGGCCCTGGCGTCCTTCCTGCCCGAACTCGGCATCGGGGTGGCGCTCGCCCCGGGCGTGACCGGCCTCATCGGATGGATCGAGGACGAGTCGGATCACCTGTCCCGCCTGCTGTCGATGGCCCGCGTCGACCTGCTGCCCGCCAGCCATTACGGGTCGGGGCCCGGTTCGGGCTGGCGCATCAGCTACGGGGTCCACCATGACATCCTGGACCTGGTGTTCGACCGCCTTCGGCAGGCCCGGCACGAAGACCTCGGGGCGCTGTCCGAACCGCGACCCGGCCCACGACTGCCCGGCGAGGCGATCCGCAACGTGGCGACAGTCACCGCTCTCGTAGCACGCGGGTGCGCGCCGCGAGAGCGAAAACTCCAGGCAGAACGGCCGGAATGAGTCCCATGAAGCCGACGACCAGAAGGACCCGCTGGGCTATGAGGTGCCGCCCGTGCGCATAGGCGACCGTCGCCCAGATGGCTAGCACACCGACAATCAACAACCACGCCAGCATGAGTTCGTCGAGCGGGTACGGCAGGGACTGTCCCCACGCGTCGGTCAACTGTTCCAGTACCCCAACAGCCGCCAACGCCGACAACCCGGAGAAACCAGTCAGTGCAATCGTGACGACTCGGCGTGAGGTACTGACCGGCATTCAGGGCTCCTTGATCGCAGGTAGATCGCCTCCTGCCGTGCGACGAGGAGGCTTCTCTGGCTTCTTGTCGCAGCGGCGGCAGCCTTGGCTGGCGGCGGTCCTTCTGCTGACCCACCGCCCGGTGGCTCACAGGCCGGTTCGTCCGTCGATGCACTCGCGCAGGAGGTCGGCGTGGCCGGCGTGCCGCGCATACTCCTCGATCACGTGGACAAGCACGTCACGCGCGGCGTGGCTGCCACCGTCGACCAGCACCTCGCGGCCCAGGTCGGCCTCCTCAAGGGCGTCGAGCCATTCGTCCGCCTTGGCGGTCTCGGCCTTCCAGGTCGCGAAGGCGTCCTCCACCACCGCTGGGTCGGGGACCGCGCCCCCGAAGTCCCAATCCGGGTCGTCCTCGTGTTGGTAAAGGCAGGGTGCGTCGGTCCGCCCTTGCAGCACCCGCTGAAACCAGTGGTTCTCCATCTGGGCCAGGTGGCGGACCAGGCCGAGCAAGCTCAGGGTGCTGGGCGGTACCGAGCGTCGGCCGAGCTGCTCGGCGTCCAGTCCTTCGCACTTCATCTCTATGGTGAGGCGGTAGTTGTCGAGGTACTCCCGGTAGGTTGCCTTTTCGCCGACGGGCTGGCCGAAGGTCCTGGGGTCGTCCTCGGGGGAGGTCCACAACTTGCTCACGGCGCCACCCAATCGCGGGCGGACCGCACCGGTCAAGCTGGTTGCGGTGCCTCAACTCCGACGGCCGTCAGAAGAAATTCGATCTCCGCTCGCTCATCGGCACGACCGCGCGGTCCGCGGCAGCTGAGGATGGCGGCGCGGCGGTGACCGGTACGGTTGCTGCTGCGATCAGCCGGTCAGTCGCGCGGCGGGGAGGCGGCCGATCGGCGGCCACCATGCGAGGCGACCAGGGCATCAGCCACGATCGCGGCGTCCGCCTCGGCGACGTCGGCGGGATACTCCGGCAGGAGGTCATCCCAGACGGGCAGCCAGGATCCGAAGAGCTGCGCCTGGCCCTCCGGACGGGCGAAGAACCAGACGTGCAGGTGAGCGGCGCCGTCGCCGACGCGGTAGACGTGGGCTCGCGAGATGTGCGGCAGAGCCTGCACGTGGCGGACGATCCGCGTGGTGAGCAGTCCCAGCTCCGCGGCGAGATCGTCGGGGAGATCCGCCATGTCATGGTGATCGCGCGGGTAGAGCATCAGTACCAGCGGCACGCCCACTCCCGGGACACGGGCCAACCGCCAGTGATCGTTGAACCAGATACCCTCGTCGCGTTCCCGGCAGTTCCGGCACTGCGCCGGATCCTCGCCGTGCCGGGCGGGCTCGGGCAGCACCGGCGGCCGCAGCGGCGCGACGCGCAATCCATCCTGTTCGAACGGGCTGATGTCCCATCCCGTCATCCGCGCCAGCGGAAGCCGCCGCTCGCTGTCCGCGACGGCCGTCGCGTGGTCATAGAACTGGTCCGGACGCAAGGCCATGGCGCGAAGACTAGTACAACCAAGATCCAATCGCTATTCATCGCTACAACGTGGGCTGCCGCCTCGGCCCGGCGGGCGGCCACCCGCGGGGTGGCACGGATTCGACGTGGAAACCCCCTTACCGGCCATGAGCGGTCACAGCGCGTGAGCCTGCTTGGCGCGGGCGGCAGGCGCGGCCGGCGCTTGAGCGGCCGTCCGGCTCAAGGCGCTCGGTCGGCCCAGCTACGTGCCATGACGGTGATTCGTTCGGCCACTGCATCCGGGTCGACGAGTTGATGCAGGTGCTCGCCGGGAACCTGCTCGACATCCCAGCCGCGTTCTCGCGCCTCCTGCGCCATGTGGTGGTAAGGCGGCCCGAAGAGGAGGTAACCGCACGGTCGGTCATCCCAGCCGGCAGGCACCGGAACCTCCTGCTCGTAATAGCTCAGTGGAAGCCGGGGCTGCTCGGCCGCGACGACGGATCTTGTTTGTGGATCGGGGAACAGCCGGGCGACCTCGTCCTCCGGCCACCATGTCGTCCACCGCGGCAACCGACCTTCGGTCGCCATGGTGCGCAGCTTGTGCAGCCGCTCGGGCGTCGTCGCAGGCGACGCACCGGTACGGGCGGGCAGGCTCGCATCAACGAACAGGCACCCGGCGACCGGAGGCCGAACCGCATGCGCAATGACCGGAACGAACAGGCCGGCGTTGCTGTGCGCGACGATCAGGATCGGCTCGCCGTGCGGAAACTGGTCGACGGCGTCTTTGACCTTGCTGACGACGCGTGGCCAGAACGGCGGTTCCTCCGGAATCGTCACGTCGACCAGCGACGGGATTGCCGTCACCATGCCGAGGGATGCCAACCTGGTCGCGACCGGAGCCCAGCTCAGCGGACCCAACAGCAAGCTATGCACAAATACGAATGCGGGAGCCATCAGCGAACTATCCTCGACACCGCAACCGTATGCACCTTGACGTCGCCGTCCCGCATGATCAGGCCGAGGCTCGCATCGCCGCCGCACTGGCCGCGGGCGGCCAATTGGTATCCGATGCGCACGCACCGAAGTGGTGGGTCCTGGCCGACGCCGAGGGCAACGAGGCGTGCGTCGCCACCTGGGTCGGCCGAGAATAGCGGCCTGCTCGAAGGTGCAGGGCCACGATCGACCGTAGCGACGCGTGCCCGCTGATGCGATCGGGCACGGACAGGCACACTGGCCTGACCGTCGGCCACACTTGCGGCATGACGACGACGATCGTGCCGATTACCTCCGCCCATCCGGCGTTCGATCAGGTAGCTGCTCTGTTCGACGACTACCGGGCGCACTACGGCCAACCGTCAACCCCGGAGACCACCCGCTCCTGGCTGCATGATCAACTCGCACAACACCGGATCTCCGCCGCTGCCGCCACCCGAGCTGATCGCGTCTGCGGCTTCATCACGGTCATGATCATGCCGGCATCGCTCATGCTGGGCACCTCATGGTCGATCCGCGACCTCTACGTGGCCCCGAGCCATCGCCGCAGCGGTATCGCGAACGCCCTGCTCCAGCACGTCATCCACAACGCCCGTGCCGCTGGCGCGCATCGCGTCTCTCTCCAGACCGAGACCGACAACACCCCCGCGCTGACGCTCTACACCGACATCGGCTTCCAGCCCGTCACCGGCCTGGAACTACTCAACCTCACCTTCGAGCGCACCCGCCAAGATCCAGGAGACACGGCCCGGACGGACCGGTTCCACCGGGTCTCGATCGGGGAGGATGTACCGGGATGCGGTCGCACACGGCTCGGAGCCCCCGCATCGCGGTCCGGGACGACAGCATCGTGACGTGCGCGCATCGGCAGTTGCGGACGGCTCCGTCGGGCGGCCAACGGCCTGAGGGTGCACCGAAGTTATGGGCGGTCGGCTGACATACCGTCTGGTGATGGCGTACGCGGGCTCCCGGACCATGAATGTCGGAACCTGGTTGTTGCCCGAGGACGAAGACGCCTTCGACCGGGCCTTGCGCGACACGTCCCCTGGCGCCGCATGGCAATGCTCGCAACCGGGGCCGCCGGGACTTCACCCAGTCCACCTCCACGGCTCACTGGCAAACGCGATGGCCTGCGGCGGCCGGGGAATTCAGGCGTTCCTGCACCTGCCGATCGGCGCGAGCCTGCCATCAACCGTCACGCTTGCCGACGACGTCCCACTGCCGGACGGGCCACCGATCGCAGCCACTGTTCAACTCCTGCGCTCGACGCGCCGACATGACCCCGACGGTACGTACTGCGATCACGACGCCGGCTACCAGCACCCGGTAGGCGGTCCGTACTTTGATGCCGGCCGGTTGGCCGTTCGCTGGTTCGAGGACGACGTCGGTTCCGGCGCACACGAGGTCCTCCTGCGGCAGACGCGGGAGGTTCGGTCGGTGCTGACAGCCACTACTGGGCCGGCTCGCATCAAAGATCAAAATGGCAGACCGCTGACTGGCTATCGCATCGGTCCGGCCGCTCAGGCGATGGCCGAAGCGACGGGCACCCTTCTCGGCCGCCCTGGATTACAGCGGTTCCAGCTCGGCTGAACCTGCCGCGATCTCGATGTCAGTCAGCGCACTCAAGGGAGATCGCTCGTAGGCAGTCTGTGCTGGCCGACGACCGCTACCGCAGGTGCCGGTGTAAGTGGTGGCGACGTGACGGAAATCTGACCTCCCGCTCAGTGCGCCAGGCCTCCGAAATGGTCGGTAGGGTGACTGTTGGCATCCGTCTGAACTCAAGCGGTAGCCGCCGCGGGTCGCTTTGGGGGGTAGATGGCACCGAGTAAACGTTGGGCGGTCCTGATCGGAGTCGACCAGTGCGGCCGAGACGTCCAGTTGCCGCCGCTCCGGTTCGCCGAGAGCGATGCTCTCGCGTTGCGGGACGTGTTGTTGGACGAGGAGGTCGGCTCCTTCGACGGCACGGTGCAGATGTTCCTCGGTGCCGAGGCCACCTGGCGTGAGATAAAGGTCTTCCTCCGTGGCCTGGCTCTGCAGTCTGAGCCGTCGGATGTCCTGTTCGTCTACTTCGCCGGCCACACCCTGGTCCCGCAATGGACTGATCAACTGGATGCCTACCTGGTCACGGCGGATCTCGATCCGGCGGTGCTTGCCCACGAACCAGACAACGGGTTGCGGATGTCTTTCCTCAAACGAGACATCTTCGACGCCTTCGCCGGGGCATCGTTCCTCGTGCTCGACTGTTGCCACGCGGGCATCTACGCCGACGCGGACCGACGTAACGCCAAGGTCCTGCAGTCGTACGCCGAAGCGGTGGATCGGCCCAGGCACAATGCGCTGCTTGCCTGCCCGAGCGGATCGGTGACCCGGGAGAGCGTCGAGAACGGGCACGGCACGTTGACGTACCACGTGCTGCGGGCGCTGCGGGGTGAGGCCGGCGACGAGGCGGGACAGGTGTCGTTCGCGCAGATGGCGACGTACGTGGCCAGGCAGGGACTGGATCCGCCGCCGGTGCACACGGCGCACGTCTACGGGGCCACCACCGTGCTGACGCACCGACCTATGTCCCGGCGCGACCGGCAGGTACTCAACAGTCCGGCGAACCCCGGGATCGCGCGCCCCTGCCTCAATCCACTCGAGGACCAGACGAGCTCGATCCGACAGCTGCTGGACCGCCTGTTCCGCGCCGACACGCGCTCGGCACACCACTCCGCCCAGGGCAAACGCGACGGGCGCGTGGACCTCATCCGGTACGCGCTGGACGCGGAATCGGCGGCGGTGGTGGAGTTCACCGGGCGCAGTTTCGCCGTGGTGAACCAAACGGCACTGTTCGACAAGGACGTGCTGTCACCAATGCTGGAGACCGCCGCCACCGACCGGACGAAGCATCCGACTGCGACACCGGGATACGTCGTCTCGCACGGCGTCAGCCGCCGCATGCTCTGCGTGCCACTTTCGTTTGCCGGCGACCGAACGCTCACTCTCGCCGTGGTCGACCCGGCAGCTGCCCAGCTGGACATCGGCGAACCGCTGGCCGTCATGCTTCGAGCCGTCTGGGATTCCGACCCAGCGGCCGATCCCCTGCAATCGGAGATGACGGTCCTGACCGCCCTGCGCCGGTCCTTCGGGCGATTGCCACTCAAGCTGTACGAAGACGCGTTCAGCCTCTACCAGCAGCTGATCAACTCGATGATCATGGTGTTCCAGCCGGTCGTCGAGCTGGACCAACGCGCGACCGGGGTGAGCGTCCAGAGCTTCGAAGCGCTCGCCCGCCGCAACGACGGCGAGCCGCGCGCACCCTGGTCGGCGCTGCGGATGGCCCATGACTGGGGCGACCGCTTCATCGTCGAACGCGATGCCATCCTGGTGACCAAGGCGATCCATTCCTACGCCGAGGCAGACGCTGCCTCCGAATGGCAGGGCACCAAGCCGCTGTCGGTCAACGTCGCGGTCCGCTCGCTGCTCAGCGACGCGTACCTCGGGCAGGTGAGCAAGGCGCTCGCCGAGGCGGGACTGCATCCGCGGACCCTGACGCTGGAGATATCCGAGCAGGACCCGATCACACCCGAGCCGGGAGAGCTATGGCCGCAGGAGCCGCTGGTCTACTTCCACAACCGGCTCACGGCGTTGGCCAGAGAGCTGCGGATCAGCTTCGCGGTTGACGACTTCGGAGTGGGCTACGCGTCGCTGGCGCGGATGGCGGAGCTCCCGCTCACCCAGATCAAGGTCGACCGGGCGATTCTGCACCACCCCATGGCGTTGGAGGAACTGACGCTCGTGACGCAAATCGCCCGCTACGCCAGCGATCAGGGGCAGACCGGCCAACCCAGGACGGTCATCGTCGAGGGTTTCGACGATGACGCACCCGTCAGTCTCTACGACATCTTCCGGTTGGGCATCCATCACGTGCAGGGCTACTTCAGTGGCGCGACCGCGTCGCCCACCCTGTGTGGACTGGAGCCGGCGATCCAGGAGCGGATCGCCTCACTCGTGAGAGGGAAAAAGTGAACAGCGTCAAGCTGCTACTGCCGGCGGAAGTGATCGAGGAACTCGATCTGCCCTACGAGGGAGTTCGCGATACCGGCGCGATCACCCTGGCCGTCGAGGGCGTCGCCGTGCTGGCGAACCTGGCCACCCTGGCAACGCTGCAGCCACAGGCCGAGGCGCTGGTCACCGCGATACGCAACTGGCGCCTCCGCAACCGGGAGAAGCCGGCGGTGCTCACCGTCGAAGGAGCGAACATCAGCCTGCGGATCGAGCTGCCACCCAACGTCGACCGGGCGGCCCTGCTTCGGCAACTTGAACCACTACTGAACGAAGAGATTCGATAGAGGGTGGCATTGGGCCGCACTGCGGTCAGGTGCGCCGTCTGTTAGCGCTCCTTGACCGCGGAATCGGCGCCTCCGGCGGGGACCCCCGGCAAAGGTGGGCTTGAGATGATCAAGCGGTGGTGCCAGGGCGCTCTCCGCCGCTGACGTCTGTGTCGGAGTGGTCCGGATCGGGTGCGCGGCTCTCCAGCCAGTCGGGCCTCTCGGCGAGCGGATTTCCGTCGAGGTGCAGGTCGGTGAGCGCGGTCAGATTCCGCAGCGAGTCCGGCAGCTCGGTGAGGTGGTTGTTGCTCAGCCAGAGCGTGGTGAGCGCGGTGAGATTGCCCAGTGAGTCCGGCAATGTCGTGAGGCCGCTGTCGGACAAGCCGAGGTGAGCGAGGCCGGTGAGGTTCCCCAGCCAGTCGGGCAGACCGGTGAGCGGGTTGCCTTCCAGGTACAAGGCGGTCAGGCGGGTGAGGTCCCGTACCGGATCGGGCACCTCAGTGAAGGCGTTGTCCTCCAGCCAGAGCGTGGTGAGATTGGTGAGGCTGCGCAACGAATCCGGCAGCGCGGTCAGCCTGTTGCGATCCAGCGCCAAGCGGGTCAGGGAGGTCAGGCTCCCCAGCCAGGTCGGCAGTATCGCGAGGCGATTGTTGGACAGACAGAGACAGCCGAGGGTGGTGAGCCTGCTCAACGTGACCGGCAGTGTGGTGAACGCGTTGTCGTGCAGGTACAGGTCGGCGAGGGAACCGAGATTGCCCAGGGAGTCCGGCAGGTTGGTGAGTTTGTTGCCGGAGAGGTGCAGCTCCGCGAGGGCCGGAAGGCCCCCCAGCCAGTCCGGCAGATCGATAAGCCGGTTGTGGCCCAACCGGAGTTCGGTGAGGGCGGTGAGGTTCCGCAACGAGTCCGGAAGCCCGCTGAGGCGGTTGCTGGACAGGCTGAGCTTTGTGAGGGTGGCGAGGTTGCCGAGCCAGTCCGGCAGTCTGGTGAGCAGATTGCCGTCCAGTCGCAGCTCGGTGAGTGCCGTGAGGTCGGCCAACGAATCCGGCACGTCGCGCAGGCCGAGAAGGGCCAGGTCCAGTGAGGTGGCGTGGGTTTCCAGCGCTTCGTTGATGCGGGCCTGAGCGGGTGGAACCATGCTGACCTTCAATGCGGTGATTCGACGGTCGCGCCGTCGTCGCGCCCCGAACGAGGATACGTGGCCGCGGCGAGCACCGTCCGGGCCGCGACCGACGCGGGCTGAGGGTGGACACAGGTGGTCTCCGTACTGGCCGGAGGTGTTCCGGCAGCGGCCGGAGGCCGGTCACACGGCCGTACGCGACCACTGCTGGTTGGCGCCGGTGTTGCACGTGTACTGCTTGAGGACCACGCCGTCCGCGGTCGACGCGGCCGGTACGTCCACGCACTTCCCGCTGTGTCGTGCCCGGAGCTGGAAGTAGCCGCCGTTGGCGACCATCTGGAACTGCTGATTGGCGCCGCTGCCGCAGGTGTACTGGATCAGCTCGGCGCCGTCGGCGGTGGACGCGCTCACCACGTCGAGGCACTTTCCGCTGTTGCGGCTGATGAGGCGCCAGTAGCCGCTGCCGGCGTCCTGGAACTGCCACTGCTGCCACGGATTGCCGTTGTACGTGTACTGGCCGACGCGCGCGCCGTTGTCGGTGTTCGGCGCCTGGACGTCCATCGCCTTTCCGCTGTGGCGCACGGTGACCCGGTAGAACGTACCCGTCGACGGCGGCGGGGTGGTGGGGCCGCCGCCGATGGTGTCGCCCCAGGCATAGCGGACCTGGTCGGCGCCGGAGGTGTTGCGGACGGTCAGATTGAGGTCGGTGCCGCCGCCGCTGAGCGAGTACATCGAGTACCAGTCGTAGCCGATGGTGCCGGGCTTGCCGCCGAGCGCGGGCCAGTAGGTGCCGCCCATCTGGTTGTCGCGCATGACCTGGGCCATGGCGCGGATGTAGCGCACGAAGTTGTCGGTGCTGTTCGCGTCGGCGTAGTTGCGGCCGTCGTTCATGGGCGCGCCGAACTCGGTGGCGACGGCCCGGCTGGCGCAGGTGCCGAGGCGGGCCTGGATGTGGCTCCGGAAGGCGTCGTAGGTCATCGCGCTGTAGAAGAAGGCGTAGTAATGGAACGAGAGCAACGCCGAGTTGAAGCGACTGTCGTTGCAGATGTCCCGCAGATCCTGGCTGAACCCGGTGCCCCCGATGAGCACCCGGCTGGGCGCCGCCGAGTAGTGGTAGCTGAGCCAGTTGGCCGCGACGTCGCGCCACTCGGTGGAGCTGTAGCCGTGCGGCTCGTTCATCGGCTCGAAGTAGACGTTGGGGTTCGAGCCGTACGTGTTGGTCACCGTGGACCACATCGTGTTCCACGCGGCGAGGTTCGTGATCCTGCCGCCGGAGGCGGCGCCGTCCTCCCAGTAGGCCAGGATGACCTTGAACCCGCGGGCGGTGGCCGCGTCGATGGCGCCTCGGTAGGCCTCCCACCAGGCCGTCCCGACCGTGTGGGTGTTGATGGGCAGCCGGACGGTGTTGACTCCCATGGTGGACGCCATGTCGTCGTAGAGGGCATTGGCCTTGGCCCGCACCGTCGCGTTGCTGTCGGAGGAGCTCAGGCCCTGCACGACGAGGGGACCGGTGCTGAAGTTGTCGCCCAGCACGGCCCAGTTCATGCCTCGGAACTGGCTGGTGGCGGCACTGGCCGGCGACGCCATGACGACGACGCCGCCGACCAGCGCCGTCATCGCGGCCACCAGCCCGATCAGCAGCCGGCGTGACGGCCGGGTGCTCCGCGATGGTCCCGCCGGGTGGCGCCGCTGCGGCGTGTTGCGCGTCAGGAAGTGGTCAATCACCTGATCCAGCCCTTCTGGATGCGTACATCGGACTGTTCGCCGAAGCCGCTGCCTGCCGCCCGCCGTGGTGCCACGGCCATCAGTCTTGCCAGACGATCATCGTTGTTAGCGCTAACATCACTGGTCACCGCAGCCCGCGGCTCTGCGGTCCTGGTGTGGTTGACGTGTCGCCCGAGCGGCTCCGGCGCGTCGCGCCGACGCCGGCACATGTTTCTGGTTGCCGCGTACGCGTCGCAGACAAGTGTTGGCGACCACATCTGGGAGTGTCAAGGAATCGACGAATCTCGTTCCTTCGGCGCTCCGGCCCGCCGGCCGCCACCGTGGGGGACATGCGTCCCGACCTGCTGGTGGCGCTACGTCGCGCCCGCCGGGGCAGCGCTCGAACCT
Organism: Micromonospora sp. HK10; assembly: GCF_000982955.1. Taxonomy (GTDB): domain Bacteria; phylum Actinomycetota; class Actinomycetes; order Mycobacteriales; family Micromonosporaceae; genus Micromonospora. The sequence goes on from NZ_KQ058845.1 coordinate 57,848, forward strand.
GGCGGTGCGTCCGACGGCGGGCCGGGCGTCGGGTCGCCGGGCCGCTTCCGGGCGAGCCGGCTGCGCCGGGCGGCGATGTAGCGCCGCATCTTCTCGGCGGTTCCGCAGTCCTCCATGCTGCACCAGCGGCGGCTCCGGTTCTTGCTCTCGTCGTAGAAGACGAAACTGCACGCCTCGCAGCGCTTGATGCGTTCCATTGCGGCCGTGGTCAGCAGCCCGACCGCCGCGTGCACCACTGGCCGTAGCGGCCGGGCGAGCGAATGGTCGTCCCGCCAGGTCCAGGCGAATCCGCTGCCCTGGTCGAGTCGGGCGTGGGCGAGTGCGTCCGCTTCGTCGTCCCGCAGTCGGTCCAGGGCGGTCGATTCCGGCCTCCGGCGGGCGGCCAACGACTGGAAGATCCCGTCCAGGTAGTCGCGGGTGCCCAGGGCGCGCAGGAAGGTGGCGTCCGCGCCCGCTGCGTCGTCGCGGGCGCGTCGGCGCAGGGCGGTCGCGTCGGCGTCGGTGAGGTCGGAGGCGTACACGCCCCAGGCGATCAGCTCGGGATAGCCGGTGAGCACGTCGTCGTCCGGGGCGGCGCCGGGTGGACCGACCCGCGTGTTGACGAAGTCGAGGGCGAGGTTGCCGCCGACCAGGCGCATCCGGGTCACTGTTTCCATCAAAACTCACTTTACCAGTTGCGCGATCGTCGGTGCCCTGTTTCCATGAAAGCTCGTTTAGATGGAAACGGGGTTGGCGCATGAAACGCGCAATCGGTGCTCTGCTCGGCCTGGCCGGTGGGACGTTCCTGTACGGCACCGCTGAGGGCCTGCCCGTTGGCCTGCTCCTCCCGATGGCCGCTGACCTGGACGTCTCCCCATCCCAGATCGGCATGCTGGTCACCGCCTACGGCGCGGTCGTGATGATCGCCTCGGTTCCGTTGACCGTGCTGGCCCGGCGCATCACCCGCCGGAAGATCCTGTCCGCGCTGCTGGCGGGCTTCGTGGTCAGCAATGCGGCCACCGTGTTCGCCACCACGTTCGCGCAGGCGGTGGCGGCCCGGGTGGCCACCGGGCTGACCCACGCCCTGTTCTGGGCGGTGGTGGTGCCGGCCGCGGCCGAGCTGTTTCGGCCCGGCCTGCGCGGGCGGGTGGTCGCGGTGGTGTTCGCCGGCGGCAACGTCGCGCTGCTCGTCGGCGTACCCGTCGGCACCTGGCTGGGCGAGAAGGCCGGCTGGAGGGCGTCGTTCCTGGCGGTCGCCGGACTCGGCGCGGTGGTCCTGGCCGTGGTGGCCACCCTGCTGCCGTCGACGCCACCCGGCGAGGGACACGCCACCCGCGGCGCGACGCCCGACGCCCGACGGTTCTGGCTGCTCGTGGTGATCGCCATCCTGACGACGGCCGGCGCCATCGCCGCGTACACCTATGTCGCCCTGTTCGTCACCGAGGTCACCGGCTTGGCCACCGCGTCCGTCGGCGTCGTCCTGCTGGCGCGCGGCGTGGCGAGCGTGCTGGCCATGCTCGCGATAGCGGCGTTCGTCGACCGCAACCCGTGGCTGGCCCTCATCACGACCGTGGCGCTGCAGACCGTGGCGCTGCTCGTCCTGTACGTGTCCGGTCGGCAGCCGGTGGCGGCCGTCGGCATGATCGCCCTGTCCGGCATGGCGTTCGCCGCGTTCACCGCGGCGCTGGGCGGCCTGGTGCTACAGGTGGCCCCCGGTCGTTCCGACGTGGCGGCCGCGACCCTCTCGGCCGCGGTCAACGTCGGCATCACGGTAGGGGCCTTCGCCGGTGGTCTGGCGGTGACCGGGTTCGGCGTGGCGAGCACGGTGTTGGTGGGGGCGGTACTCGGGGGGATCGCCTTGGTGCTGGCCTGCGGCCGACGGGTCAGCCCGCGGCGGGAGCAGCGGGCGTTGTCCCTCGGGTGAGCATCAGGGCGTGGCCGGTCCCAGACCTGCTCCACCGTCACCGCATCCCATGTCGTACTGACACAGCCCCGGTAGGTCGGGAGGATGGCGGGATGAGTTCCTTCTCCGACCCCGGGTCCGAGCCGGGCACGGCCGCGGGCGGGCCCGCGCGGTCCGAGCCCTCGTCGCCGGGCGCCACCGGGTCTGCTCCGGACCACCGCTACCTGCTCGACAACGCGCGGGTGGAGGCGGGTGAGCGGTTCACCTGGCTGGCCGAGCTGTTCGACGGGGTCACCCGGGGGCACGTCGACCGGCTCGGCGTGCGGGCCGGCGGGCGCTGCTGGGAGGTGGGCGCCGGCGGCCCCAGCATCCCGGCGGCACTCGCCGCGGCGGTCGGACCGACCGGGTACGTGCTGGCCACGGACATCGATCCGACCTGGTTGGACCCGCACGGTGGGTACGAGGTGCGCCGGCACGACGTGGTCGCGGACCCGCCGCCGCAGCCGGGCACGTTCGACCTGGTGCACGCCCGGCTCGTGCTCGTCCACCTGCCGGACCGGGCCCGGGCGTTGGCCACGATGGTGGCGGCGCTGCGACCGGGCGGCTGGCTGCTGGTCGAGGACGCGGACACCGAGTTGCAGCCGCTGGCCTGCCTCGACGAGGTCGGCCCGGCCCAGCGGCGCGCCAACCGGCTGCGGGGCGCGGTCCGGGAGTTGCTGACCCGCCGCGGCGCCGACCTGCGCTTCGGCCGTACGCTGCCGCGGGCGTTGCGGGCGGCCGGGCTGGTCGACGTCGCGGCGGCCGGCTGCTTCCCGGTCGGCGGGGTCGCCTGCGACCGGCTGGAGGCGGCGACGGTACGGATGGTCCGCGCCGAGTTGCTCGCCGCCGGGCTGGCCGACGACGCCGAGATCGACGCGCACCTGGCTGCCGTCGATGCCGGCGAACTGGACCTCACCCTCGCGCCGCTGATCTCGGCATGGGGGCGCCGCCCGGGACCGCCGCCACCACGGTCCGGTGCCGGTGGGCGGTGATCAGCCGGTCCTCCGGCTCGCAGCGCAGCCGACCCGCTTCCGGATCGTGGCCGCGCGAACCGGAACCGGGGCCGCCGGCACGTCGAGGAGGTCGAAGCCGACGTCGCGGTAGGTCAGTTCATGAATCCGTTCGAAGGCGAGCGAGTCCGCGAAGCTGATCCGGCGGGCGGCGGTGGTCTGGATGAAGCCCAGGTGCCGTACGAAGAAGACGGTCCGCTCGTACCAACGCTCGGCCACCAGGCGTTCGATCTCGTCGAGCAGGTGGCGCGGTGCGGGCAGGTCGAGGTACCGGCACAGGGCCAACGTGCAGACCGGTGAACGGTCGAAGAACACCACCCCGTGGGGCTGCCCGGTCGCGTGCTGCCTGCTCCGCTGAAGGTCCAGCACCCGGTCGACGAAACCGGGTTCCTGCCATGGCTCCGGCCGGCCGAGCGCCTGCTGGAGTGCGATGACGTCCGTCGCGGCCTCCTCGACGACGGCGTAGCCGTCGATCTCCAGCTGGCGCAGGACGGCCGTCTTACCCGATCCGGGCGTGCCGGTGAGGATGTACGCGGGCATGGTCCCTCCAAGGACGTGACAGGCCGGTGACGCCTCGGGCCGACCGTCGACCCGAGTCGTGAGATGCGTTGGCGTTCATCGATGTGTGCGTGCATCGTCGAGGTATGACAGGCGTTTCCCCGTCCTCGCTGTTCCGCCGTCTGCGGCCGGGTCTGCCGGCCGCCGTCGTGCTCTCGACGGCGGTGCTCGGCACCGCGCTGGTCGCGGTGCCCGCGGCCGACGCCGGTGCGGCGGCGCCCGGCGGCCGTCCCGGGCTCGCCCCGGCGCCAGGTGCGGCCGTGGTCTCCGTCGCCGAGCCGAGCGGGACCGCGTCGCCGACGCCGGGCACGCCGGGCACGCCGACCACGCCGGGCACCTCGCCCTTCCCGCCGAGCGCGCCCACGAACCTGACCGCCAGCGAGGTACGGTCCACCGCGGTCACCCTGACCTGGACGGCCGCCACGCCCGGCTGTTGCGCCATCGCCGGCTACGACATCACGTACTACCAGGCGTTCGACGACGTCATCTACAGCGCCAGCGTCGGGGTCGTCACCACCACCACGATCACCGCCTACCTCCGGCCGGGCGGGCAGTACTCGTTCCGGGTGAGCGCCCGGGACAGCCTCGGACACCGCTCGGTCGCCACGGACACGCTGACCGTGGTCACCCCGGTGACGGACACCGGCCCGGACACCACGCCGCCGAGCGCCCCGCAGGCCCTGACCGTCGGCGAGGTGACCGCGTCGACCGGCACGCTGTCCTGGTCGCCGTCGACGGACAACGTCGGCGTGCTCGGGTACAACGTCTACCAGTTCGACGGCTGGTTCACCTCGCGGCTGATCGCCACCGTACCGGGTACGACGTACACGACCTCGCTGCCGGCGGAGACGCCGCTGCGCAACCTGTACTACGTACGGGCCCGGGACGCGGTGGGCAATGTGTCGATCGCGTCCAACACGGTCAGTCTGCCCACCACGTCCTCTCCGTCGCCCCCGCCGCCCTCGACCTGCCAGGTGACCTACCGGAACCAGTCCGAGTGGCAGGGCGGTTTCGTGGCAACGGTGACGGTCCGGAACACCGGGACGGCGCCGGTCGACGGCTGGATCGTCACCTTCGGCTATCCGGGTGACCAGCAGGTCACCTCGTCGTGGAACGCCACGGTGGGTCAGACCGGCGCCACCGTGACCGCCCGCAACGTCGACTGGAACCGCGTCCTCGCGCCGAACGGCTCGGCGACCTTCGGCGTCCAGGGGCGGTGGGGCGCCAGCGACGCGCCGCCGACCGCGTTCTCGGTGAACGGCGCGCCCTGTGCCGTGGGCTGAGCCTCGCCCGGGAAGGAATCTCGTGAGCACCCACTCGGCCACCTGCCGTCGCCCCCGGGCCCTGATCGGGGCGGTCACGGCCGTCGTCCTCGCCGCCTCCACCACGCTCGGCGGTACGCCCGGGCCTGCCGCCGCCGCGAACACCCTCAGCATGCGCGGCGCCGACGTCTCCTCGTTGCAGCGCAGCCTGGATCTGGGCGCGCGGTACTACGACGGCAACGGCATCGCCCGCGATCCACTGGACATCCTGAAATCCGTCGGCGTCAACTACGTCCGGCTGCGCGTCTGGAACAACCCGGTCAGCGGCTACAACAACAAGAGCAAGGTGCTGGTCCAGGCGAGCGCGGCCCGGGCGAAGGGCCTCAAGGTGCTCATCGACTTCCACTACTCGGACACCTGGGCCGACCCCGGCAAGCAGTACAAGCCGGCCGCCTGGGCCGGCCACAGCCTGAGCCAGCTGCGCACCGACGTCTACACCTTCACCTACGACGTCTGCGCGAGCCTGCGGGGGCAGGGCACCCCGCCGGACAGCGTGCAGATCGGCAACGAGATCAACGTCGGGATGCTGTGGAACGAGGGCAAGGTGGTCAACAACGACTTCGCCCCGCTGGCCAGCCTGCTGAAGCAGGGCTACAACGCGACCAAGGCGTGTGGCAGCGGCATCCCCGTCATGATCCACACTGCCGATGCCGACAGCAACGCCAACGCGCGGTGGTTCTACGACGGCATCCGCGCCCAGGGCGTGCAGTGGGACATCACGGCGCTGTCCTACTACTGCATGTGGCACGGCACCCTGTCGAACCTGTACAACAACATCGTCGACCTGCGCGGTCGCTACGGCAAGCCGGTGGTGATCGTGGAGACCGCGTACCCCTTCACCCGGAACAACGCCGACAGTGAGCCGAACGCCATCGGCGACGCGACCTGTGACGGCATCGGCGCGACCTGGTCCGGCCAGGCCCAGGAGTTCGACTGGGTGCAGAACACCGCCCGCAACGCGGGAGCCGTCGGGGTCTTCTACTGGGAGCCGACCTGGTATGCCGTCAGCGGCAACGGCTGGGACCCGGCCAATATCAACGGCACCGGGAACCAGTGGGACAACATGGCCGTCTTCGACTGGTTCGGCCGGGTGAATCCCGGCGTGCGCTGGACGCCCTGACCCCGCATTCCTACCACCGGTCGGGCTCCGGGCGCGGGGTGCGCCTTGACATGCAGCCTTCCGGCTGCCTAAGTTAACAGGCAGCCGGAAGGCTGCATGTTGAACGGTGGCGATGACCCCGGGCCCGAGGACGGACATGGACGAGGTGTTCAAGGCACTGGCCGATCCGACCCGGCGTGCGCTGCTCGACTCGCTCAACGCCCGCAACGGGCAGACGCTGCGCGACCTCTGCGCCGGGCTCGACCTGGCCCGGCAGTCCGTCAGCAAGCACCTCGCGGTGCTGGAGGAGGCGGGGCTCGTCGCGACCGTGCGACGCGGCCGGGAGAAGCTGCACTACCTCAACGCCGCGCCCGTGCAGGAGATCGCCCACCGGTGGATCAGCCGCTACGACCGGGCCAGGGTGCAAGCCCTGGCGGACCTGAAACACGCCCTGGAGGAGCCCCGGATGGACACGCCGACCTTCGTCTACACCACCTACATCCGCACCACGCCGCAGAAGCTCTGGCAGGCGCTGACCGAGCCCGCCTTCACCCGCCGGTACTGGGCCACGGAGTTCACCACCGACTGGTCCGTCGGCGCACCGATGACCTGGAACAACCACGGCGTGCTGATCAGCGACCCGGAGCAGGTCGTGCTGGAGTCCGAACCCTACCGTCGGCTCTCCTACGCCTGGCACGCCGTCACGCCCGAGCTGGCCAAGCGCTTCGGCTGGGACGACGAGCTGCTCGCCCGGCTCTCCGGCGAGGCCCGCTCGAAGGTCACCTTCACCATCGAGGAGGCCGGCAGCCAGGTCGTGAAGCTCACCGTGCTGCACGACGGCTTCCCGCCCGGATCGAGCCTGGCCGAGATGGTCCAGCACGGCTGGCCGAACCTGGTGGCGAGCCTGAAGACCCTGCTGGAGACCGGCGAACCGCTGCCGGAGGAGGCGTGAGCCCCGCCGACCAGGGCGCGGCCCGTCCCGGCGGCGGAGAGCTGACCCAGGCGGCGCTGGCCGACCTGTTCCGGCACGCCGACGGCACGCTGGACGACGACCCGTGGCCGCTCGTACGGCAGGTCGCCGGCAGCGGTGACCACTCGGCGGAGGCGCCCGTGCGGGCCGCGCTGCGCCGCTACGCCCGCGAGCGCAACTGGTACGGCCGGGACCTGATGGCGCACGTCCTGGCCGGGCTGGCCGGGGCCGGCGGGTTTCCGCTGCTCCTGCGGGCCTACGCCGACGCGCTGCGCGGAGATCGCGACGACGACGGGGAGCGGCTGGGCCGCGCGTTGGGTATCGCGATGAGCGTGGACCGGGCCGGGTGCCGGGCGGTCATCCTCCCGCTGCTGGCAGGGGAGGACCCGGCGCTGCGCACGGCCGCGCTCTGGGCGTTGCGCGGCGTGTTCGAGCCGCCCGACCTGGAGACGCTCCGTGCGGCGCTGGCCGATCCCGATCCGGCGGTGCGGCGGGCGGCCCTGCACGCGCTGCCGCGGGTGGACCACGACCCGCTGGCGTACGAGCTGGTCGTCGCGGCCCTGCGCGACCCGGACGCCGAGGCCCGGCGCCACGCCGTGCTCCTGCTGGCCTGGTCCGCCCCGCCGGCGGTCGTGGATCACCTGATGCCGCTGGCCGCCGACCCCGTCTCGTACGTCCGTTCGGCGGTGGGCGAGGCGCTCGGCCGCCGCGCCGCGGGCTCCGATCGAATCCCGGCCGCCGCTGCCGCCCTGCGCGAGCTGCTCGCCGACGAGGCGCCGTCGGTGCGCGCCGGGGCGATCCGCGGCCTCGGCCTGCTGGGCGGGCCGCTCGACGCGCTGACGTCCCGAGTGGAGGATCCGGACTGGTGGATACGACAGACCCTCGCGGAGGTCCTCGCCGTCGCGCTGCGGCGATGGCCGCCCGCACGCCCGCTCCTGGTCCGGCTGGCCGACGACTCGAATCCGACGGTGCGGTACACCGCGACGAAAGCGCTGTCCACCCCGGCGTAGCACGGTCGGCGGAGGCGTTCCGGCGACCCGACGAGCGGCTATCCGAAGCTCTCCGCCAGCTTGGTGAGCCTGCTGACGTACGCCGGCCAGTCGTAGTCCGGCGGGATGTTGGTGTTTCCCCGGGCCAGGCCGACGGCGGCGTCGTGCTGCTCGCGCAGGATGTCGGCGTGACCGGCGTGCCGGGCGAGATCGCAGGTCACGTGGATGATGATCCGGTGCAGCGAGACGTCCTGGCCACCCGGTCGCCACCACGGCACCTGCCCCGGCGCGTCGAGCGGTAGCTGTTCGATCGTCTGATCCGCGAACGTCGCGACCCGGCGGTACAGGCCGATCAGCCCGTCCTTCGTCTCGTCGGCACGCGCGTACCAGTCGGCCTGCGGGTCGTCGTCGAACGCCGACATCGGGACCAGTTCCTCGGGCGACGGGAAGTCGCGCCCGAAGGTGGGCCCGAAGTAGCCGGCCTCGACGTTGAGGCAGTGCTTCAGGATGCCCAGCAGGTTGGTGCCGGTCGCGGTGCGGGGCATCCTGGCTTCGCGCTCGCTCAGCCCGTCGAGCTTCCAGATCAGGTCCTCGCGGACCCCCTGGAGGTAGTGGTGCAGGGCGGTCTTCGCGTCGCTCAGGTCAGCCATGCCCGCCAGTCTTCCCCATCCGCCGGGCCGCCGTGCGAGCGGGCGATCGCCGCCGGGCCGGCGGCGGCAACCCGGGTGCGGGGGAGCGGGCACTGGTGTTGACTTCGGCGGTGGATCGTCAACGGCTCAGCAGCATCGCGCACGCCCGGCACCCGATCGCGGCGCCGATCTTCGGCGTCAACGTCAACCGGCTCCTGCGGCGGGCGGACCGGCAACCGGCGGCGCGCATCCTGGACCTCGGCTGCGGAGCCGGGTCGTGGGCACTGCAGGCCCTCGCCCACTATCCGGACGGGCACGCCGACGGCGTGGACGTCAACCCGTACGCCCTCGAACGGGCCGCCGGGGCCGCGGCCGAGCGCGGCCTCGCCGATCGGCTCACCCTGCACGAGCGCGACGCCCGGACGTACGTGCCGGACGGCGACTACGACCTGGTGCTCTGTGTCGGGGCGACGCACGCCTTCGGCGGGTTCGGCGGGACGCTGGAGCTGGCCGGCCGGCACGTGAACGCCGACGGCATCCTCCTGGTCGGGGAGGGATTCTGGCAGGTACCGCCGACCCGCGAGGCGCTCGCCGCGCTGGACGCGAAGCCCGACGAGTTCACCGACCTGGCCGGCCTGGTCGACCTCGCCGAGCGGGCCGGCTGGACGCCGGTGTACGCCCACGTCAGCGACGCCGGCGAGTGGGACGACTACGAATGGTCGTGGATCGGGTCGGTCACGGAGTGGGCGCTGGACAATCCCGGCCATCCGGATGCGCCCGAGGCGCTCGCGGTCGCCCGGGAGCACCGGGATCAGTGGCTGCGCGGGTACCGCGACGTGCTGGGCTTCGTGACGCTGGTGCTACGCCGCGGCTGATGCCGCGCGAAGCCCGGGGGCACTATCGTTTCGGCGTGCACATCCGTTTCGACGTTCCGGCAGATCCCGCCTACCCGGGCCAGGTGGCCGCCGCGCTCAGCCGGGTCCGGCTGCGCAGGTTCGGCTACATCGGCGCGGTGCTGGCGGTGGTCGGGGTGATCGGTCTCGCCGTCTCGTCGGCGTCCACGTCCGGCGACCGGTTCTCGTCGCTCTGGCTGGCGATGCTCGTGGGTGGCCTGCTGTCGATGCTGTACTCGCCGTGGGTCCGGTGGCGGGCCCGGCGCCGCTCCGACCGCTACGCCGTCGAGGGCGGCTACGACATCAGCGACGACAACATCATGATGCGCAGCGGTTCGGAGTCCGGTGGCATCGCCTGGGACGGCGTCACGCGGGTGACCGAGACCGGGGACTTCTGGATCGTCTACGTCGGCCGGATGCCGGCGACGGTGATCCCGCGCCGCCTGATGTCCGCCGAGGACGACGAGACGTTACGGGCCTTCATGACCGGTCGCGGCCTGCTTTCGGCACGCTGAGGCCGCGACCGGCTCCGCGCGCCGCGCATTGAGCCCGCGACCGGCTCCGCGCGCCGCGCCTTGAGCGCGCGACCCGGGCCCGCGCGCCGAGCCCGTGACCCGGTCCCGCGCCGAGCCCGCGACCCGGTCCGGCGGGCCGCGCCCCATGGGGCCCGGCGCGGGTCACCGGGGTGGGTGGTGCGAGGTCCAGCCCTGCTGGTGCCGGCGTTCGATCCCGTCCAGCAGCAGGTCCAGCGCGAACTCGAACTCGAACTGGTCGTCGCAGCCGGCGCCGACGACGGAGGCTTCGTCGTGCGCGGCCGCCGTGGCGATCTCGGCGACGTGCGGGAACCGGGCCGCGAACTCCGGCGGCGGGGCGGTGGGCGGCTCCGACTCGACCGGACCGGACCGGCCGGCGCGCCGGGAGTCGTCGAAGAGTTCCTGGCTGAAGCCCAGGGCGCGGCTGCCCAGGGCGTGCATGACGTGGTGGGTGAGGTCGACCGACAGCCCGCCGGCCCGCAGCGCGCCGATCACCGAGTCGAGGTAGGCCAGGATGGCCGGGGTCGCCGTGGTCCGCGACTCGACCGCGAGCGCGGCCCAGGGGTGGCGGAGCAGCACCTGCCGCGCGGAGAGGATGCGCTGGCGGAGCGCGGGCTTCCAGTCGAGGCCGGGCACGGGCGGGTCGATCTCGCCGACCACCTCGTCGATCATGCCGGCGAGCAGTTCGTCCTTGTTGGCCACGTGCTTGTAGAGGGCCATCGGCACGACGCCGAGCGCCTGGGCGAGGTTGCGCATGCTGAGCGATTCGATGCCGGCCTCGTCGGCCAGCGCGACGGCGGCGCGGAAGATGCGGTCCCTGCTCAGCGGGGTGCGGCGCAGCGTGCCGGTCTGCTCGGCCATCTCGTTCCTCGTCTTCTCTGGCGGGCCGTTGAACCATAACGCCCTTGACAGGTGTACGGCGTACACCTACCGTGACGGGAGAGGGTGTACGCCGTATACCTCGAGGGAGGCAGGGATGAAGGCCATCGTTCAGGACCGGTACGGTCCGCCCGAGACGCTCGCGCTGGCGGACGTCGACCCGCCCGTGCCCGCCGCCGACGAGGTGCTCGTGCGGGTGGAGGCGGCCGCGCTCAACGCGTACGACTGGCACGTGATGCGCGGCGATCCGCTGCTCGCCCGGTTGGCCCTGGGCCGGTCGAGGCCGCGGGCGCGGATCCGGGGCCGCGACTTCGCCGGCCGGGTCCACGCCGTCGGCGCCCAGGTCCGGCACCTGCGCCCGGGCGACGCCGTCTTCGGCGATCTCGGCGACGCCAACGGCGCGTTCGCCGAGTACGTCTGCGTGACCGAGACGATGGTCGCGCCGAAACCGGCCAACCTGACCTCACCGCAGGCGGCCGCACTCCCGCTGGCCGGCAGCACCGCGCTGCTGGGACTGCGCGACGCCGGTCGGCTGTCCCCCGGCCAGCGGGTGCTCATCAACGGCGCCTCCGGCGGTGTCGGCACCCTGGCGGTCCAACTCGCCAAGGCGCTCGGTGCCACGGTCACCGGGGTGTGCAGCACCCGCAACGTCGATCTCGTCCGCTCGCTCGGCGCCGACCACGTGCTGGACTACCACCGCGCCGACTTCACCCGCCGCGACCGCCGGTACGACCTGGTTCTCGACCTGGTCGGCAACCACTCGCTGACCGCGCTGCGCCGGGCGCTCACGCCGGCCGGGACGCTCGTGCTCTGCGGCGGCGGCGTGTACCGCGGCGGCAGTCTCCTCGGCCCGGTCGCCCTCATCACCCGCGGCAGGTTGCTCGCCCCGTTCGTCCGCCACCGCATCGTGGCGCCGGCGACGGCACCCGCGCGGTCGTACCTCGACACGCTGCGCGGCTACGCCGAGGCCGGCCGGCTCACCCCGGTCATCGACCGCTCCTACCCGCTGGCCGAGGTGCCGGCGGCGCTCCGGTATCTCGAGCACGAACACGCGCGGGCGAAGGTGGTCATCACCGTCTGACCGCCGGCCCCGGGGCACCCCCGGCCGCGTCACCCGGCGTACGAGAATCGGCGGAGAAATGCGGGCCGGGCGCGTCGGATCGGAGCGGTGGCGTTCGTAGCAGGGGTGCCCGGCCGGGGAACGGCCGCCCGACGACAGGAGATGATCCCGATGGCGCAGTACCTGATGTCCGTTCTCGCCGACAGCACCGCCCTCGCCACCGAGGCCGAGCAGGCCGCGATCGACGTCTTCAACGACCGGCTGCGGTCCGGCGGGCACTGGGTCTTCGCCGGCGGCCTCGCCGCGCCCGGCACCGCCACTGTCGTCGACGGCCGGGACGGCGAGCCGGTGTTCACCGACGGGCCCTACCTGGAGTCGAAGGAGCACGTGGCCGGCTTCTGGATCATCGAGGCCCCGCACCTCGACGCGGCGCTCCGGCTCGCCGCGCTCGGGTCGAGGCACTGCAACCGCCGGGTCGAGCTGCGGCCGTTCCTGGGTTGATGACCGACATCGGCGAGGCGATCAGCCGGGTGCACCGCGAGGAGTGGGCCCGGGTGGTCGCGACCCTGGCCCGGCGGCTCGGTGACCTCGACATCGCCGAGGAGATGGCCGCTGAGGCGTTCGCCACCGCGGTCGAACGCTGGCCGGTCGACGGGGTCCCGCCGAACCTCGGCGCGTGGCTGACCACCACCGCCCACCGCAGGGCCATCGACCGCCTCCGCCGCGAGGTCAGGCGCGAGGAATGGCACCGGGAGGCGCTCATGCTGGCCGACACCCCCGAGCCGCTCGGCGCCATCGACGACGACCGGCTCCGGCTCATCTTCACCTGCTGCCACCCGGCACTCGCCATGCCGGCACGGATCGCGCTGACCCTGCGGATGGTCGGTGGGCTCACCGTGCCCGAGATCGCCCGCGCGTTCCTGGTCCACGAGACCGCCATGGGCCGGCGGATCACCCGCGCGAAGACGAAGATCAAGGCCGCCCGGATCCCGTACGGAGTGCCGTTCCGGGACGACCTCCCGGCCCGGGTGTCCGGGGTGCTCGCCGTGCTCTACCTGATCTTCAACGAGGGCTACCTGGCCTCCGACCCGGGCCAGGAGCCGGTGCGCCACGAGCTGACCGCCGAGGCGATCCGGCTGGCCCGGCTGGTGGTCGCCCTGCTGCCGGCCGACGGCGAGGCCGCCGGGCTGCTGGCGCTGATGCTGCTGACGGAGGCACGCCGGGCCGCGCGGGTGTCGCCGGACGGTGAGCTCGTCGCGCTGCGGGACCAGGACCGCGGCGCCTGGGACCGCGAGCTGATCGCCGAGGGCCACGCCCTGGTCCGCGCGCGGCTGGCCACCGGTCAGCCACCCGGCCGCTACCAGATCCTCGCCGCGATCAACGCCGTCCACACCGACGCCCCCGACGCCCGGGACACCGACTGGTCGCAGATCGTCGCGCTCTACGACCAGCTGCTGCGGCTCGACCCCACGCCGATCGTGCGCCTCAACCGGGCCGTCGCGGTCGCCGAACTCGACGGTCCGCAGCTCGGGCTGGCGGAGGTGGACGCGCTGCCGCTGGACGGCTACCACGCCTACCACGCGACCCGGGCCGAGCTGCTGCGCCGGCTGGGCCGCAGCGGGGAGTCGCGGGCGGCGTACGGGCGGGCCATCGACCTGGCCGGCAACTCCGCCGAGCGGGCCTACCTCACCCGTCGCCGCGACCAGCTGGCCGGCCCGTGACCGACCGCCCCGGTCACCGCCGGTCCGGCGGCGGGTGGATCCAGGTCGCCGGGGTCAACCGGTCCACCCGCCAGTCGGCCGCCGCGGCGGTGGCCGCCACCGCCTCCGCGTCGGGCCCCTCGACGAACGCGAGCACCACCTGGTCGGCCGGCAGATGGACCGCCGCGATCAGGCGGGTGTCCGCCGTCGGCGCGATCGGCACCGCGTCGGGCGCCGTGGCGTCGCCGGAGCGGTCGTAGCGTTCCAGGACGAACAGCCGACGAGTCATGCCGGAACGGTACGGCGCGCCGGCCGCCGAGGAATCCGGCGTTTCCCTAGCGATTGTCCGCCGACCGGCCGACCATCGCGGCGCCCAGTTCGGCCCGGCTGGCGATGCCCAGCTTCCGGTAGACGCGGGCCAGGTTCGCCTCCACCGTCTTCGGGCTGATGAACAGCTCGTCGGCGATGTGCCGGTTGGTCCGGCCCTGGGCGGCGAGCCGCGCCACCCGCTCCTCCGTCGCGGTCAACTCCAGCGGGGCCGGGGGACGACCGCCGATCCGGCCCTGCTCCGCGCGGGCCCGCTCCGCGAACGCCCGCGCGCCGAGCGCGTCGAACTCCGCCGCGGCGGCCCGCAGCGCGTCCTGCGCCGCCCGCTTGCGCCGGGCCCGCCGGTGCACCACGCCGGCGACGAGCAGGCAACGGGCGCGGTCCAGCGGCAGCACCCCGGCCGGCACACTCGCCCGCGCCGCGGCGAGTGCGTCGAGTGCGGCCAGCGGGTCGACCCCGCTCGCGCTGTCCAGCAACACCCGGCTGCGGGCCAGACCCAGCGTCGTCCACGGCCGGGGCAGCCGCTCGTGCCGCTCCGCGAGCCGGGCCAGCGCCGCGCGGGCCGTCGCCAGGTCACCGGCGCGCACGCACGCCTCGATCCAGTCCGGCTCGAAACGCTGCGCGAGCGGCTCGACCAGGCCCAGCTCGTCGACGTCCGCGGCGAGACTGCCGTACGCCCGGGCGGCCTCGTCCGGGCGGCCCGCGCAGAGCGCCACGAAGGCAGCCAGGTGCTGGTAGATCCGGCGGACCCAGCCGTCGCCGGTGTCCTCGGCGCGGCGCTGCCCCGCCTCGGCGGCCGCGCCGGCCTCGGCCAGCCTGCCCCGGTGCGCGTCGAGCAGCCCCGCCAGCCACCGCTCACCGTTGAGCCCGGTGCCGAGCTGCTCACCGAGATCCCGGGCCGCGGCGATGTGCCGCTCGGCGGCCGGCCAGCAGCCGGCCAGCAGTTCGGTCTCGCCGAGATGGCTGAGCAGCTCGTGCTGCAACGGCTGATCGCCGCGCGCCGTGGCCCGGCCGAGCATCCAGTGCAACCGCCGCCGGGCCCGGTCGGCGTCGTCGATGGACTTCCACCAGACCGCGGGTATCGTGCCGGCCAGCCAGGACGGCTCGTCGCCCTCCATCGCCAGGGCCCGGTCCATCAACTCGGTACGCGCCGGACGCCCGGCCCGCACCTCCTGGAAGAACAACTGCAGCAGCGCCGCGGCGGCCAACCCGCGGTCGTCCGCCCGATCGCCGAGCAGGGCGACGGCCGCCTCCGCGTGCCGGCGGGCGGGCCCCGGCGCGTCGCGGAACCCGGCCAGGTGGGCGTGGATCCGTCCGGCCAGCGGCGACTCCGGCGGCACCGCCGCCAGCGCCCGTTCGGCCGCCCCGACGGCCACCTCGCCCGGCTCGTCGGCGCTCCACGCCACGATCGCCCGCAACAGCAGCGACTCGGCGCGCAGCTCACCGGCGAACTCGTCGGCGATCGTCTCGGCCGCCGCGCCCGCCGCCGCGTAGTCGCCGCTGTCGTACCGGCAGCGCGCCGCGGACAGCCGCAGCCGGCCCCGGCCGGCCGGATCCTGGGCCGGTACCAGCGCCGCGGCCCGCTCGAAGAGCTGCGCGGCGACCTCCGGCGCGCCCCGGGCCTGCTGCCGCTCGGCGGCGCGGGCGATCACGCCGGCGACCGCGAGGTCCGGGCCCACCGTGCAGAGCGCGAGGTGCCGGGCCCGCTCATCCGGGTCGGCGACGACGTCGGCCAGTGCCCGGTGCAGCCGGCGGCGGATGCCCGGCGAACTGGCCGAGCGGACCGTCGACGCGTACACGGGATGGGTGAACTCGACCGCGACCGGCGTCACGACGAGCAGCCCGGCCTCCTCCGCCGGGTCGAACGCGGCCGGCCGCACCCCGGCGGCGGTGAGGTCGCGCAGGGTCGGGACGGCGAGCAGCGCCGCCAACCGCACCGCGTGCAGGGTCTCGGCGGGCAGTCCGGCCAGCACCTCGCCGAGCAGTTGCTGCATCGAGGTGGCCACCGGCAGGTCCTCGCCCGGCGACGGCGGCCGGGGCAGCCGCAGCACGGCCCGGGCCAGCTCGATCGCGAGCAGGGGATTGCCGCCCGCGTCCCGGGCTATCCGGGCCAGCAGCGGACGGCCCAGCGCGGCGCCGAGCCGGTTGCGCAGGATGTGGTGCAGCGCCCCCACCCCCAGCGGCTCCACGCCGATCCGGGTGAGCCGGCCACCGGCCGGGCCCTGACCCAGCCCGAGTGGTACGACCTCCGGCCCCGCCTCGGCCCGGCGGCAGGTGACCAGCGTGGCCAGCCGGGGCGTCACCCGGCGCAGCGCGAACCGCAGGGCCCGTTCGCTGGCCCGGTCCAGCCACGGCGCGTCGTCGACGGCGACCAGCACCGGCACCCCGCTGTCCACCGCCGCGTCCAGCAGCGAGCGGGTGGCGGCACCGATGACCCGCTCGTCGACCGGCTCGTCGCTGTCGGCGGAGAGCAGCACCATCTCGGCGGCACGGCGCTGCGGGCCGGGCAGCCCGGCCACCTGGGCGGCGAGGGGCCGGAGCACGTCGGCCAGCGCCGCGAACGGCAGGTCCAGCTCGGACTCGGTCGGCGCGCAGGCGAGGACCAGCCACCCCGCCCGCTCCGCCTGGGCCACCAGCGCCCGCCACAGGGTCGTCTTCCCGATGCCGGCGGGCCCGTCCAGCAGCACCACGCCGGTCTCGTCGAGACAGCGCCACGCCTGGTCGATCACCGCGTCGCGGCCGACGGTCTCGCCCAGCACGTGATCAATACTGGCACGGGCCCGGACGCCGAACCAGGACCGCTCCGGTGGGCCCGGACTGCCGATCCGGATGAATCCGGTGCGCTCAGAGCCGGCCGGCGACCGTACGGGCGACCGTCTCCAGTGGCTTGCGGTTCTCGGCCGGGTCGTTGAGGCGTACCAGCCGGACGGTCACCCAGCGGCCGGACTTGTTGACGAAGACCGCCTCGCCGGTGGCGTACGCCTCGTCGCCGACGCCCGACAGCGGCCGCAGCTCGTGCCCGAGGTCGCGTTCGATGTCGAGGTACTTCTTCGCCCCGTCGCCGACGTAGACCTCCACCTGCGCGGTCGGACCGGTGACCGGCCCGGAGTAGGTGCAGCTGTCCTGGACCGGCTTCGCGTCCTCCAGGGCGGTGCCGGCGAGCCGCTCGGCCTCCGCCTTGGACACCAGGGCACAGGCGTCGACGGCGGCGGCCGGGCTGGGGGCGGCCTCCTCGGTAGCGGCGGCGGGCGTGCCGGCGCCGGCCGGCTGCTCGGTGGCGGGGGGCGCGGATCGGGGTGCGCTCCCGGAGCCGTCGCAGCCGGCCCCGGCGAGCAGCGGGAGCGTGGCCAGGGCCAGCACGGCGAGCCGGCGGTACGGGCGGGTGTCGTTCATCGCTGCGGATCTCCCTATCGTCGGACCGGCCGTCGAACAGACCCGCCGACCGGCTCAGCGAGCGGCGCCAGGTGGTGCGTCGAACGGTAGGACCCGACGGGCCGGGAGGAATCGGGGGTTTCCCTCTCCATCGGCCGGGGCCGGCTCTGCATAGGGAATCACCCGATTCGGCGTCGGGGCCCCGCGCCT
Organism: Micromonospora sp. HK10; assembly: GCF_000982955.1. Classification (GTDB taxonomy): domain Bacteria; phylum Actinomycetota; class Actinomycetes; order Mycobacteriales; family Micromonosporaceae; genus Micromonospora. The sequence continues at coordinate 75,320 of NZ_KQ058845.1, forward strand.
AGCGTCGGCAGGCATGAGCACCCCAGCGTCCCGACCCGAGCGCGACGGCCCCGCCGGCCGCGGCGTGCTCCGTCACCGGCTCGCCGGCGCGGCCGCACTGGTCTGTCTCGTCGCGCTGACCGCCGGGTGCGGGATGCTCGGCCCCGCCCGTTCCGGTCCCGCCGACGCGGCCGACCGGCGGTACGGGTACGCACCCAGGCCGGACCGCTCGGTGGTGTACCAGCCGGACGTGGTGCTCGTCTCCGGCGGTGGCGACGCGATCCGCTCGGTGAGCGCGGACGGGTTCACGTACCTGCTCGACGGTGACGCCGCCGGCGCGGGCGACCTCGCGCCCGGAAAGATCATGTTCGCCACGAGCGAGGCGCTCGGCCGGGTGGTGCGGGTCGAACGGGTCCGCGGCGATCTGGCGGTCACCCTGGCCCCCGTCGAGCTGACCGACGTGGTCCGTGACGGCCACTTCACCATCGACCAGGCGCTGGATCTCGAGGCGCAGGCCTTCGGTCCGCTGCCCGACCTGCTGGGGGAGGTCGCCGCCGAGGCGCCCGCCAGGCCGGTCCTGCCGGACCCCGAGGAGGCCACCGGGCTGGGCGTGAACGCCATCGGGGTGGGCGGTCTGCGGCTCGCCGTGCCGCCGCTCGCGCTCGGGCCGGCCCGCGCGCCGGGAGCGGGTGCGGCCGGTAGCGCCAAACGGAAGGTCGGCGCCTGGGACGTGACGGCCTACAAGGACCACACGAAGCTGGGGCTCAGCGCCGAGCACTCGACCGCCGCGGCCGGCCTGCGGGTCGACTTCGACATCCAGTTGCTGGTCCGCAACCTGCGCGTCCGCGGTGACGTGCGGGTGACCAACGGCGTCATCCCGCACCCCTCGTTCCGCATCGACGGGGTCGAGGGACTCGCCGTGACGATCGCCGCCGGCGCACAGGGTGGGCTCAGCGACAACAAGAAGGCGAAGATCGAGTTTCCGATCGAGGTGAAGCAGCCGATCATCATCGGCGGCTTCCCGGCGACCTTGAAACAGACCTTCAAGTTCCTCGTCGAGACGGCGTTCACGGCGAAGAACGGCAACATCTCCGCGACCGGCCAGTGGGGACTCGCCGGGCCGATCGGCTACGCCGGCTCGTCCGTGCTGACGCCCACCTTCTCCGTGCGGGAGAGCATCATGCAGTCCCTGCGCGGCGTGTCCATCGGCGTCGAGGCGATCGTCCTCGCGGTCGAGTTCCGCTTCGGGTTCCTGATCGGCCTGCCGGTGGCGGGGGCCGGGCCGTTCGTCGCGATCGTGGCGTCGGTGGGCCTGACCAACGGTTCGGCGGCCGGCCGGGTGGGACTGCCGCTGGCCGGACCGGCGGTGAAGTGCCGCGGGTCCACGCTCGTCGCCACCGTCCGCGCCGGGGAGGGCATCAGCATGTCCGAACCGTTGGCGAAGGCCATCGAGCACGTCCTGAAGGTCACCGTGCCGAAGGAAGCCGACTTCTTCAAGAAGGACATCGTGAACCGCACCGTCGTCGAACCGGACGTGCCCCTGTGCCGGGACTGACGGCGACCGAACCAGCCGGCCCGGCGCGGTCGTGACCGGGCCGGCAGGCGAACCGATCAGGAAGGGATGACCCATGGGGATGTTCCGGAAGCTGGCCCACGTGACACTCGTCGTCGGCACGCTCACCCTCGTCGTGGCCTGCGGCAGCGACGGCGGCGCGCCGCCGTCCGGCCGGGCGGACGCGCCGGGCGCCGGGAACGAGGCCGCCGACGACGTGGCCGAGGCCAAGGGCGACGAGTGCGGGCGCCTGCCCGCGAACGAGGTTACCGACGTGATCGGCCCGAACGACGGCGGGCAGCACGACTACGCGCTCGGCGGGTGCATCTGGACGGCGTCCTCCGGGCCCAAGGACGGCATCGTGGAGGCGGTCTCCGCGACCGTGTTGCCCAAGGATCAGTACGAGGCGGTGGCCGATGTCGGCAACCCGGTGAGCGGATCCGCCGACGATGCCACCTACAACGACACCCACGGTGAGCTGTGGTTCCCGTGCCGCAGCGGCGACTTCTGCGGGATCAAGGTGAGCATCAGCGATCCGGACAAGCGCAAGGACGCCGCGCTCCGCCTGGGCAAGGTCCTGCAGGGCAAGGTGTAGCGCCGGGGCCACCTACCCGCCGTGCCGGCGACGTACCATCTCGGCGATCCAGGCGGGCGCGTACGGGGAGGTGCAGCCCGGCGCGGTCGGGTAGTCCTTGAGCACCGCCAGCCGCTCGCCGATGGCGATCGCCCGCGCCCGGTGCTCGGGATGGTCGATGCCGATCTGCGCCAGACAGTGGTTCATCGCCCACTGCAGGCGCTCCGGCGCCTGCTTCAGCTCGGCCTCGATGACGTCGAGCAGACCCGCGAGATCGAGGCCCGCGGGCCTGCGCGCCACGCGCTCGGTGGTCAGTGCCCAGCCCGCACTGGCCACCACCGGATCCGCGTCCGCGGACCAGGCCAGGCGCAGCCGCTCGGCGTGCGGGCTCTTCTTCACCACGTAGTTGACCAGCCAGTCGTGCACCTTGGGGGTGCGCGCCTCGCGAAGCATCCCGTCCAACTCGTCCGGCTCGAACGCCTTCGGCCGGCAGACCAGAATCGCCAGCAGCCGCGCCGCGCTGTCCCCGGTGTCCCACAGCCGGCGCGCCAGCTCCGGCTGCGTACCCAGCCGCTTGGCGAGCGCGCGCAGGCGGCCGAGGTTCACCCCGTGATCGTCACCGTGCCTGCCGTTCACCGCGCGGGTCTTCGGGTCCGCGAGCGCGGCGAGCTCGGCCAGCACCTCGGTCACCGACGTCCCGCTCGGTGCCGCCCCGGTGGGTGTCGTCCCCGTCACCGCGTTCTCCTGTCCCGCACGTCCGATCTGGCGCCGTCGAGGGCTCCCGCCAGCCCGGCTCACTGCCAGGGCGGTGGGCCCTCGAACCGGAGGGCGTGCACGTCGAAGAGGACGGCCTCGGTCACGCCCAGCGCCGGCCCGCCGAGCCGGGCCGCCCAGGTGAGGAACGGCCCCGGGTCGGGGCCCGCCACGCCCAGGCCCTTGGTGTACTCGGCGTGCGCGGCCAGCGAGGCGATGCCGCGCCGCAACGGCTCACCCGTGACGTCGACACCGTGCGTGGGGCGCTCGGCGCCGGCGAAGCAGACGTAACGCACCCCGTCCCAGGGCGACAGCCCCTCGTCCGCCAGCTCGGTGAAGATCCACCGGTTGCCGGCGTCGCGCGCCGCGTCCAACGCGGCCAGCCCCACCGCCCGGTGGTCGGCCTGGTTGGTCATGCCGCCCGCCATGCGGATGTCGAACGCGCCGGAGACGATGACGTCCGGCCGGTGCCGGCGGATCGCCCGGACGATGTCCCGCCGCAGGGCCGGCCCGTACTCCACGACGCCGTCGCGGTGCTCGAGGAACTCCACGACGTCCACGCCGACCTCCCGGGCGGCGGCGCGCTGCTCCCGCTCGCGCAACGGCCCGGCCTCGTCGGGGTGCACCGCGTCGATGCCCGCCTCGCCCCGCGTGGCCAGCAGGTAGCTGACCTGCTTGCCCTGCGCGGTCCAGCGGGCGATCGCCGAGGCCGTGCCGTACTCGATGTCGTCGGGGTGCGCGGCCACCGCGAGACAGCGGTCCCAGTCCTCCGGCAGTGCCGGCAGCAACTCCTCCACGCTGCCCACCGTAGCCGCCGGCGCGCCGATCCGGCACCGCCGTGTCGCCGACCCGTACCTCGTCCGGGCAGCGATACTGGGCGGATGGACCCCAGCCGGCTGCACCCGCAGGCACGGACCGCGATGCGGGTCCAGCAGCGGGTCCCGCTCACCCGGGCGACGCTGCCGGCGGCGCGGCTGAGCATGGTCCGGGCCACGCCCGACGAGGTGGGCAGCGGGCCGGCGATCCGCTCGGTGGTGAGCGTCGACGCGGGCGGCGTGCCCGCCCGCCTCTACCGCGACGCCGGCGACGACCCGCTGCCGGTGGTCCTGCACGCCCACGGCGGCGGCTGGGTGATGGGCGGGGTCGAGACCCACGACGGGTGGTGCCGGCACCTCGCGGCCGCGTCCGGCTGGGCCGTGCTCTCCGTCGACTACCGGCTCGCCCCCGAGCATCCGTACCCGGCCGCGGTCAACGACATGGCGGGCGCGCTCGGCTGGCTGCGCGGGCCCGGGGCGGTGGCGTACGGCCTCGACCCGGGCCGGATCGTGGTGGCCGGTGACTCGGTGGGCGGGCACCTGGCGGCGGTGACCGCCCGGCGGGCCCGGGACGCGGGAATCCGCCTGGCCGGCCAACTGCTCAGCTGCCCGGTCATCGACCCCGCTGCGGACTATCCGCCGCTGGACGAGTACGGCCTGGACCGGGAGGAGATGCGGTTCTTCTGGGACGCGTACGCGCCCGCCGGGGTGGACCGCACCCACCCGGACCTGGACCCGCTGCGCGCGGACCTCACCGACCTGCCCCCGGCCGTGGTCGTCACGGCCGAGCTCGACCTGCTCGCCGCCGAGGGGGAACGGTACGCCGCCGCGCTGCTGGCGGCCGGCGTGCCGGTCACCGCCACCCGCTACCAGGGGCTGATCCACAACTTCCCGCGCAAGCTCGCCCTTTTCGACGCCGCCCACCTCGCCCTGGCCCAGCTGGCCGCCGCGCTGCGCCGGTGGTGACCGCCGGGCGGGGGTCCGCGTCGAAACGGGCCGGTGGCCGGCCGATGAGTTTGGCAGGCTGCGCGGGTCTACCCGTCAACCGAACGCGAACGGAAAGGAACCTCCGATGGCAAAGGTCATCTCCACGCTGTTCATCTCCGCCGACGGTGTCGCCGAGATCGACCCGGACTGGCACTTCCCGTACTTCGACGAGAACATGGGCCGGGCCGTCACCGAGGACTACGACACCGCCGACGTGCTGCTCATCGGCCGGGTGACGTACGACAGTTTCGCCGGGGCCTGGCCGGAGCGGGAGGCCGCGGGCGGGGAGGACGCCGGCTTCGCCAAGCAGCTCGGCGACATGCGCAAGGTGGTCGTCTCGCGGCAGCCGCTGACCTTCACCTGGCGCAACTCGGAGCTGGTCGACGGCGATCTCGTCGAGGCCGTCCGCGCGCTCAAGGCCGACGCCGGCAGCAAGGGCATCCTCATCCCCGGGTCCATCTCCGTGGTGCAGCAGCTGCTCGCCGCCGGGCTGGTCGACGAGCTGCGCCTGCTGGTGCACCCGGTCGCGGCACGCAAGGGGCGCAAGCTGTTCGACGACGGCGACACGCCGTACCACCTGCGGGTGACGGCGACCGAGGTGTTCCCGACCGGCGTGCTCCGGGTGATCTACGCGCCGGCCGAGGCGCCGGGGAAGGTCGGTTACGCCGACGTCCGGGACCAGGTGCCGGCGGGCAACTGAACGGTCCCCGCCGGTACGTCGCGGTCCGGGTCGGCCGTCGGGGTGTGGCGGTCCGCCTAGGGTGGTGGGATGGCTGAACGACCATTGACCCTGATGGCGGTGCACGCGCACCCCGACGACGAGGCAACGAGCACCGGCGGGATCCTCGCCCGTTACGCGGCGGAGGGCGTGACGACGGTCCTGGTGACCTGCACGGACGGTCGGTGCGGCGACGGGCCCGGCGGGACCAAGCCGGGTGAGCCCGGACACGACCCGGGCGCGGTGGTGGCGATGCGCCAGGCCGAGCTGGCCGCCAGTTGCGCGGCGTTGAAGGTCACCCACCTGGAGACGCTCGGCTATGCCGACTCCGGGATGATGGGGTGGTCCGCCAACGACGCCCCCGGCGCCTTCTGGACCACCCCGGTGGCGGCGGCGGCCGACCGGCTGGCCGAGCTGATCCGGCGTTACCGGCCCGACGTGGTGGTGACCTACGACGAGAACGGCTTCTACGGCCACCCGGACCACATCCAGGCCCACCGGGTCACGATGGCCGCCGTCGAGCAGACGGGCATCCCCGCGAAGGTGTACTGGACCACCGTGCCGCGTAGCGCGTTCCAGCAGTTCGGGCGGGTCATGAAGGAGATCGGCGTCGAGTTCCCCGAGCCGGACGGGCAGCCGGAGCTGGGCCTGCCGGACGACGAGATCACCACCTGGGTGGACACCAGCGCGTACGGCGGGCAGAAGTTCGAGTCGCTGGCCGCCCACGCCAGCCAGGCCGAGAACATCTTCTTCCTGCAACTGGGCGAGGAGCGGTTCACCGAGCTGATGGGCATGGAGACCTTCGTCCGGGTCCGGGACACCACCGGTGCGCCGACGCCCGAGGACGACCTGTTCGCCGGGCTGCGCTGACCGGTACCCGCCGGCGCGCCGGGGATGCCCACGGCTGGGCATCCCCGGCGCGGCCGGGTGTCAGGCGGTCGTGCAGGGCGCGCCGTTGAGAGTGAACGAGGTCGGCGCGGCCGGGTTGCCGGTGTGCGTGGCCTGGAAGCCGATGGTGACGGATCCGTTGGCCGGGATGGTGGGGTTGTAGGCGACGTTCCGGGCCGTCACCTGGCCGGAGGCCGGGGAGTAGGTGGCGTTCCAGCCCGAGGTGATGGTCTGTCCTCCGGGCAGGGTGAAGCCGAGCGACCAGCCGTTGACGGTGCTCGTGCCGGTGTTGGTGACGGTGATGTTCTCGGTCAGGCCGTTGTTCCAGGCGTTGACGGCCACGGCCACCCGGCAGGCCCCGCCCGGCGACGCCGTCGGGCTGGGGGAGAACGTCGGGCTCGGCGAGGTCGTCGGGCTGGGGGAGAACGTCGGGCTCGGCGAGGTCGTCGGGCTCGGGGAGAACGTCGGGCTCGTCGAGACGGTCGGGCTGGGCGGGGCGGTCAGGCCGAAGAAGCCGATCGCGACGGCGGCCATGCCGCTGGACGGCAGGCTGTGCCCGGCGCCCTGGATGCTGTACGCCTCGACCTGGACGGTGCCGCCCGCGTCGGCGTACCGGCGGCGGTTCCAGTTGGTCTGCGGCGTGTCGGTGGAGGTCGGCGTCTGGCTGAGCCCGAACACGTTGGTCCACTGCTCGATGGTCTCCTGCAGCAGCTGGTACGGCACGAGCGTGTCACTGGTGCCGTGCCACAGCTGCACCCGCGGGCGGGGGCCGGTGTAGCCGGGGTAGGCCTGGCGGACCGCGTCGCCCCACTGCTGTGGCGTCCGGTTCATGTTGCCGCCGGTGCACTGGCTGGAACCGGGCGGGTAGTCCGCCGCGTTGGCGAAGCAGTTGAAGGGCACGCCCATGAAGGCGGCCCCGGCCTTGAACACGTCGGGGTAGAGGGCCAGCATGTGGTTGGTCATCATGCCGCCGGACGAGCTGCCGGTGGCGTAGACCCGGTCGGGGTCGGCGCTGTACCGCTGCTGCACGTACCGGATCATGGAGATGATCGACACCGGGTCGCTGCCGCCGCCGCGCCGCTTGGCGGCGTCCGACCAGGTGTCGAAGCAGTTGCCGAAGCCGGCCTGCTGGGTCGCGGTCGGGTAGATCACGATGAAGCCGTACCGGTCGGCGAGGCTGGCGAACTCGCTGCCGGAGTAGAAGCCGGGGCCAGATCCGCCGCAGCCGTGCATGGCCACCACGGTCGCCGGTCGGGCCGGGCGGGAGTCGGGAACGTAGACGTGCATGCGCATCCCGCCGGGGTTGTCGCCGAAGCTGGTCACCTCGACCAGCGACGCCGCGTACGCCGGACGCAGGGTGGGTAGCACCAGGCCGGCGGCCGCCAACGACGCGGCCAGCACGAGCAGCAGTCTTCTTCTGATAGTCACGGGGACGACTCCTTCTATCACCTGTACAGGCGGAGGTCGGGCACGCGCGGTGCGGTCGCGGGAACGCCCGGTTCCCCGCGGTGATCGCGCCCTGCCCGCGTTCGGGGTGGCTCGCCCTGCCCGGCTCCGGATGGCGACGTATGGCAAATAGTGTTCCTCCCGGCCCACAAAGTGTCAATCGATGTAACTCGATGCAGTCGACCCGTCGCTGCCACCGCCCGACCCGCCGGGCCCGGATCGCGCCATCCCGTGGTCATCGCCCGACCTGTGAGCCCGGATTGCGCCGTCCCGTGGTCATCGCCCGAGCGGTTGGCCCGGATTGCGCCGTCCCGTGGTCATCGCGCGAGCGGTTGGCCCGGATTGCGCCGCCCCGTGGTCATCGCGCGAGCGGTCGGCCCGGATTGCGCCGCCCCGTGGTCATCGCGCGCGAGCGGTTGGGGCGGTTTGCGCTATCCCGTGGTCAGTGCCCGAGCGGTTGGCCCGGATTGCGCCATCCCGTGGTCATCGCCCGACCCATAGGCCCGGTTTACGGCATACCGGGCCGCCACCCGATGTGTCAGCCCAGACTGCGGGCATACCGTGGCCGCCGCCCGACCTGTCAGCCCGGGCTGCGCCATGCGGTGGCCACCGCCCGAGCCGTCAGCCCGGACTGCGCCATGCCGTGGCCACCGCCCGAGCCGTCAGCCCGGACTGCGCTATCCCGTGGTCATTGCCCGAGCGGTCGGCGCGGATTGCGCCGTCCCGTGGTCACCGTCCGAGCCGTTGGGGCGGGTTGCGCGTCCCGTGGTCATCGCCCGAGCGGTCGGCCCAGATTGCGCCGTCCTGTGGCCACTGCCCGAGCGGTCGGCGCGGATTGAGCGGTCGGCCCAGATTGCGCCGTCCTGTGGTCATCGCCCGAGTGGTTGGCGCGGATCGCGCCGTCCTGCGGTCATAGCGCGCGAGCGGTCGGCGCGGATTGCGCTATCCCGTGGTCATCGCGCGAGCGGTTGGGGCGGATTGCGCTATCCCGTGGTCACCGCCCGAGCCGTCAGCCCGGACTGCGGGCATACCGTGGCCACCCACGACCCGTCAGCCCGCCGGCTTCCGGTCGGTGGAACGGGGCGGCGCCCCGGCGGGTGGGCCGCGGGCGCCGTGGCGGGCGCGATCACCTTCGGGGAGTGGTAGGCAAGGACGAGAGGGCCGCTCGGCGGGGCGCTTGGCGTCGGCGCGCACCTTGCGGTGGACCGCTTGGCGGCGGGGAGCACCTTGCGGTGGGCGGCTCG